>CAYLMO010000061.1:7691-31000 GCA_964384605.1 uncultured Bradymonadales bacterium
AGCATGCCCATACAACGCGCGTATCCATCCACATCGCCCTCGCGCCGCACAATCCAGGCGTCGTAGCAACCGATGTGCTCCTTCTCCACTCGCTCTTCGCAGGGCTCTCGTTCCACCATTTGCTCGCACTTCTTCAGCGCCTGCAGCTTGTAGTGGTTGCTCGCCAGGTCGTCCTTCTGCCGAAGGTAGACCAACCCGATCAGTGACAGAGCGACGAAGATTCCAACCGCGATGAAGAGCTTCTGGCTTTCGTTGGTCATGGTCGTTCGCCTACATGCTCTCGAGTGTATGAATGCCGAGCAGTTCGAGCCCGGTCGCGAGCGTACGAGCAACGGCCTCCGACAAGAGGAGGAGTCCGTCTCGACGCGGTCCGTCGATCTCTTTCACGCGATGATCTCGATCGTTGTACAGAGTACTGAACGACTTGGCGATTTTGAAGAGCTGCTCGGTGACCCGACTCGGCTCGAAAAACTCGGCAGCGCCCAAGACCGCAGCCGGCCATGCCTGTAGCTCGCGTACGACGTCGAGCTCGATCGGTGTCGAAAGCGCGGCGAGGGCCGCAGCGCGGCCAGCGTCGTCGAGCTCCGGCATACCGCCAACCTCGGCCATGAGCGACTGCACGCGCGCGTAGCTGTAGAGGCAGTACGGGCCAGTTCGCCCCTGAAACTCGACCGACTTCTTCGGGTCGAAGTGGACCGTCGTCTTTGGATTGAAGTCGAGCACGAAGTACTTCAAACCCGCCAACCCGATGACTTCGGCGCGATGCGCCGCGTCGGCTTCGTCGATATCGGTGTAGCGCTCGTCGACGGCCTCGCGGGCGAGTCCAATCGTCTCGGCCATCAGGTCGTCGGCATCAACGACCGTGCCTTCGCGGCTCTTCATCTTGCCTTCCGGCAATTCCACCATGCCGTAGGACAGGTGAAAGAACTGCCCGTCGAGCTCTTCACGGACGAGCCCGAGAATCCCGAACAGCACCTTGAAGTGATAGTCCTGCTCGTTTCCAACGCAGTAGACCATCTTGTCGATGTCGTACTCGTCGAATCGCGCGAGCGCGGTGCCCAGGTCCTGCGTCATGTAGACCGTCGTGCCGTCGCTTCGCAGCAGGACCTTCTGACCGGTCATGCCGATCTTTTCGAGGTCGCAGACCACCGCGCCACCGTCGATCTTCTCGAAGATACCCTTCTCGAGCCCCTCGACGACGATGTCTTTACCGAGCAGGTAGGTCTCGGACTCTTTGTAGACGCGGTCGAATTCGACGCCCATGCGCTCGTATGTCTGCGCGAAGCCGTCGAAGACCCACGAGTTCATGAGATTCCAAAGCGCGAGCACTTCCTCGTCGCCGGCCTCCCACGCGCGGAGCATCGCCTTGGTTTCGGCCCCGAGCTCCGACTCGGCGTTGAAGTAGGCGTCTTCGTAATTCTTTGCGAACACGTCGCGCGAATTGTCCGCGTCGTCGGCGAGGTTGGCCTTCCACGCGTCGAACCTGGCCTGTGCGGCGTCGGTTTCGAGCCACTGGCCATACTCGGCTTTGAACTGCTTGTTGAACTCGACGTAGTACTTGCCGACCAGGTGGTCGCCCTTGATGCCCGAACTCTCGGGCGTCTCGCCGTCGCCGAACTTCTGGTAGGCGAGCATCGACTTGCAGATGTGAATGCCGCGGTCGTTGATGAGATTGACGCGCGTGACGTCGTGCCCGACGAAGTCGAGGAGCGACGAGCAAACCGAGCCGAGCAGGTTGTTTCGGACGTGCCCGAGGTGCTGCGGTTTGTTGGTGTTTGGCGCCGAGTACTCGACCATCCAGTGCTTCGATTCGGCGACCGAATTCGCTCCGAACGAGCCGGCGAGCGCTTGCTCGATGACGATCGCGTTCAAGCGGGCCGGCTCGAAGGCCACGTTCACGTAGGGTCCCTCGGCCTTCCACTCCGCGAAGAGCGGCTCGTCGCCGGCAAGCTCCTCGATGATAGCCTTGACCTCTTGCGCGATGATGGGCGGTCCCTTCCTCAGGTGCCGCGCCAGCGCGAAGCAAGGGAAGCCGAGGTCACCCATCTCGGGGGTGGGTGGCGCAGCGAGCCCAATCGACGCCGCAACATCCCCGGGAACTTCGAGGCGAGCGAGGGCGTCGGCCTTGAGCTGCGTGATGGCTTCCGAAATCTCTTCGATGGTCTGAATCATGTAGTCCTCTACGGCTTCGCTTCCGTGCGAGGGCTAGCACATTTTCAACGCGGCAGGAAAGATGTACGAACCAACGCTTCTACTTGCAGCGTCCAACAAGCATTGGTTACTCTCGCGCCGAGCATTTCCAAGAAGTTGATGTTGTAGAACGCTTCTCCTGACCCGATTCAATCGAGGGCTTGATGAATACGATCCGGTTCGCCCGTTTTCTGGCTGGAATCGCAGCGTCGCTGGTTGTTGTCGCTGCAGCTCCGGTCAATGCGCAGACTCCAGCGCTCAACGACACCAACTTTCAGGTGGAGCGATTTGAGCCCTTGCCCTCACAGGGCACCAACATCCTGAATACGGCCAAGTCCGAGACGCTGCCGCACCTGGCACCGTCGTTCGGTCTCTTCATGCACTACGTCAATGACCCGCTTCAGCTGGTCATCGAAGAGAACGACACGACCACGATTCAGTCGCGCATCATCGGTTCGCAGTTCAAAGGCGAGCTGTGGGGTGCTGTCGGCTTCTTCGACGTGGTCGACCTGGGCTTCGTGCTCCCGATCGTACTCTATCAGGACGGTGATTCGCTGGAAGTGTTCGGAAGCGACGAGGCCCTCGACGCCGTGACGCTCGCCGACCTGCGCGTGGTCCCGAAAGTCCAACTCATCAACCCCGAGTGGGCTGGCGGCTTTGGTGCTGCACTCCTCGGAACCGTCTTCCTGCCGATGGGCGACACTCAGCTCAACTCGGACGGCGAGATTCGCGTCGAACCGCGACTTGCGCTCGATTGGACGCACGAAGCCGGTTTCGCGATCGCGGGTAACGTGGCGTACGCCATCCGCCCCGAGCGCGCGGCCCAGAACTACGTCGCCGACGACGTCGTGCGCTGGAACGGCGGCCTCGAGATTCCGCTCGGTGTCGAAGGCCTTCAAGCAATTGGTTCGGTGTTCGGTGACATCCAGCTCGCCGAGAACCGCGACCCCGAAAACATCGCGGTGAACGTCGACGACGGACGCGGCCAGCCAGCCGAATGGCTCGCGGGTCTGCAGTACACGTTCTCGAACAACGTCGTCGCCAACGTGGGCGGCGGTACCGGCCTCACCGAAGGCGTCGGCTCGCCCGACTTCCGCATCTTTGGAAGCATCGGCTACACGCCGCGCGACCGAGACCGCGACTCCGACGGCATCCTCGACAGCGAAGACAGCTGCCCCGACGAACCCGAAGACAAAGACGGCTGGGAAGACTCCGACGGCTGCCCGGATGAAGACAACGACCAAGACGGCGTGAACGACTCCGACGACGCATGCCCAGACGAGCCTGAAGATGCCGACACCTTCGAAGACGAAGACGGCTGCCCCGATCCGGACAACGACCAAGACCAAGTCCTGGACGTCGATGACGAGTGCCCGATGGACGCAGGAATCGTCGAGAAGAAGGGCTGCCCCGAGTTCGACAAGGACGGCGACGGCATCCTCGACGAGAACGACAAGTGCATCGACGAGCCGGAAGACAAAGACGGCTTCGAAGACCAAGACGGCTGCCCGGATGTCGACAACGACAACGACGGCATCTTCGACTCGGAAGACAAGTGCCCGAATGAAGCGGAAGACAAAGACGGCTTCGAAGATGAAGACGGCTGCCCCGACCGCGACAACGACCAGGACGGCGTCCTCGACCCCGACGACAAGTGCCCGAACGAGAAAGAGACCATCAACGGTAACGAAGACGAAGACGGCTGCCCCGACAAAGGCAAGTCCAAGGTCCGCGTCACCAAAGAGAAGATCGAAATCCTCGAGAAGGTCTACTTCGACACCGGCAAGTCGACCATCAAGCCGATCTCGTTCAACATCCTCAACCAGGTCGCTCAGGTGCTCCGCGCCAACCCGCAGATCACCAAGATCCTCGTCGAAGGCCACACCGATTCGCGTGGCTCCGACTCGAGCAACCTCGCGCTGTCGAAAGAACGCGCTGCCGCAGTGGTTCAGTTCCTCACGGCCGCTGGCGTCGAAGCCGAACGACTTCAGTCCGAAGGCTTCGGTGAAGAGAAGCCGATCGCCTCGAACGACTCCAAGTCGGGCCGCGAGCAGAACCGTCGCGTCGAGTTCACCATCACCGAAGTCAACGGCAAACCCGTTGGCGACGGCCCGGTGACGATCGAGAAGAAAGAGGTCATCGAGGAAGAGACCACTACCGAGTGAGCGAGGAACTCCCACCGCTGCTCGAACGCATTCGCCGCCCACTTGTCCTCGCGACGGTGGGCGGCCTCTTTTTGGCGTTCGTCGCATGGATCGGCCCGCAGTTTCGGGACGACCTCTGGATCATGCGATTCGAAGAGGGCTGTCACGACGGCAACCAGGAAGACTGCGCCTCGCTTGGCTGGCGCTACATGAAAGGCACCGGCGTGCCCGAAGACGTCGTTCGCGGGCGTCAAATGCTCGCCGATGCCTGTCACGAAGGCGTGGTGTGGGCGTGCGCTGCCGTCGGCAACACACATTGGTGGTCTTCAGCGGAAGCGGTACTCCTCACCCAGGAGCAGACCGATTCGGCGACCAAACGATGCAAGCAAGGCGACACAGCGGCGTGCGACGTCGTCAGCATCGCTGGCCTCGACGTACGACGGAGCCCCGCCGAGAAAGAAACCCGCAAACGGTGTCTCGACGGAGACTTCGTGGCGTGCTGGGCAATCTTGCCGGGCGCCATTCAGGACGATTGGGACGGCCTGCCCAAAATCTGCGAGCTCGGTTTCAAGGCCGCCTGCGACGAGTACAAGAACCCTGACCAGGTCCACAAAACGCTCTACTGGCGCACGAAGTTCAGCGACGCGTGGTTCCGAGAGTCTCGCACCGTCGCGCTCGACCTGTGGGCGCGCGGTGAAATGTCCGACGAAGACTTCGCCACCAAGCTCGCCGAGATGTGCGAAATCGACGCATTGAGTTGTGTCCTCGCCGCCAAGGTACGAGCCAAGAACAGCGGCGCGCTGGAGCTCGCCCAAGACTGGGAGCTCGCTCTGCCCTGGTACGCCTGGGCGTGTGAGCAGAAGTCACCGTGGGGGTGCTCGGGAGTCGGGTACTACCGACGCAACCGAGCCTGGGGGGCCGAGGAGATTCAGGAGAAGATCAAGTTCTACAAGAGCCCGCCGGCAAGCGAGATGTTCGCCAAGGCATGCGATCTTGGCGCCGACCAATCATGCGTCGATGCAGCCAAGATGCTCGGCAAGGAAGCCAAGTCCGACGATGTCGTCCGCAACGAATACGAGCGGATGTGCAAAGCCAAGAAGCTGCGCGTTTGCGACGCGCTCATCCGCGACCTGCGCAACGGGACGTACGGCCCACCTGAGCCAGCGAAAGCCGAGAAGATTCAGCAGGTCCTGTGCGACGCCGGGGCGACCGACTACTGCGACTATCGCCTCTGGTGGCAACGCCCGCGCGACTAGTGCCGGTCGAAGAATCGTAAGATCTGGTCCATCAGGTCTTTCTCACCGCCAACCCCAAGGTCGACCTCGCTCGGGAAGTAGACGTGCCCACCGTCGGCGAGGCGAATGGCCTCGAAGTTCGGGTGCGTTCCGCCCAGGTGCTTTTCGATGGTGAAGTCCGCGATCATGGGATCGTGCGCGGTGTAGACAAGCAGGGTCGGCACCGTGAACTCGTCGAGCTTGTGCGCAACGCTCACCGATCGGTAGTAGTGCCGCGCCGAATCGAAGCCCCACCTGGGCGCGACAATGAGCTCGTCCCATTCGAGCAGTGACTTGATCGACCGTGCCCGGTTGACGGGCGTGTCGACAGTCCGCTGCTTCGCGATGTCCCGGTACATCATGCGCAATTCGCGCAGAATGTACTCTCGGTAGATGAACTTTCGCGGGGCATCGATGACCTTCTGTCCCGCCTCCAGATCGATGGGGGAACAGACCGCAGCCACGCCCTGGACCCTCGGATCGACATCTGTCGTCACGGTCGACATCGCGATGTGACCGCCGAGCGAGTAGCCGATCACCCAGATTCGCTCGTAGTGCGCAAAGGCCTCGTCGGCGAGGACCTCTCGAAGGTCGGATTGTATGCCGCCGTGGTAGTAGTCGCGGCCGAAGCCCGTGCTCCCGCGAAGACCGACACGAAGCGTGGAGAGCCCCAACTGGTCGAGCCGAAGGGCCGCGCGCTGCAGATACGTCGAGTCCGGGTCGCCGCCGAGCCCATGCACCAACACGACTAGCTCGGTCGAACCAGCCAGCCCTCGATGCATCCCATGAATCGCCACCTGACCCACGTCGGGGTCTTCGAACCAACGTTCCCATCTCCGCGCCGGCGGCGCCGGAAACTCGACCGGCGCGAGCGACGGCGCGATGGTCCAGGCATGGCCTGCTGCACGCGCGGGAAGCTTCGAGAGGAGTGTGTCGAAACGGCTCATGCCGGCACGATGGTTTGAGTTCCGAAGTGTCCTGAGACAGGAACCTGCTCGTCCTTCGGCCCTCTAGGACCATCGGCGAGGGTGTACATTTGGGGACCCATGTCGAGCATGGAGCCCGAAGGGAATGGCGCGTTCTGGCCAAGCATTCCCGCGGCGGCGTCCATCAACCTGAAGTAGGACGCGTTGAATCCGGAATCGATGGGGGTCTCGAGCTCTGGCAAGCCGAACGCAGTCAGGCCGCGCGTGATCATCCAATCGTCGGCATGCCACGCGCCGACCACCAGCGTCGTGAGATTCTCGAGCCGGTCCAAGTCCATCGTGAGCTGTTTGACGGTGCCGGGCGAGTGCAGCCTGACGAGCGCTGGGAGGAAGACTCCCGCGGCTCCCGCTTCGATGAAGGTGGACATCAGCATCGCACCGCGCTTCGCGTTCTCGCGTCCTTCTGGCGAGCCGCCGCTCAGCGTCACCCGCCAGACCGAGACATGTTGTTCGAGCATCGCGAGCTCCGACGCCGCGTATGGCTCGATCGTCGCGCCCGCGAGCGAAGTCAGCTCGGGGATCGGCTCCTCGACCAGAAGGTCAGCGACGAACCCGTCGGCGAGCGTAATGGTCCCGGCTTTCCCCGGCTCGGACCAAGCGATTTCGAGCTCCTCGATCCAGAACTCCTCGTGGACCTCGCGAAGCAGTCGCGACTCATCGCCCTGCCAGGGGGTGGGGAAGACGAGGACAAGCGAATCTGGTTGGGCGCGACTCATGGTGTTCCGTCGTGGAAGCGGCGCATCGAAACGGTGATTTGGTTCAGCAGCTGCTCAGCCAGTAGCTCGTCTTGCGCATGGCCTTCTTCGAGTGGCTCGATCGCCAAATCGAACAGGAGCATAGGGCCCGAACCCGGTTTGTCGAACGAAAGTGGTCGCGGTTTGTTGGGGTCGTCGATCGCGACCTTCACCATGCGAACCGCGCTGGTGGAGGTAATCTCGCCGTCAGAACCGACCGCGACCAATGTAGAGCCGACAAGGTTGGAGTCGTCCACCGAGGTCACGTTCATGACGTCGTCATCCGCGGGCGCGAAGATGAGCCACGCTTCACAGAACGTCTCCAAGGGCACGCCCAGCTCGCCGACCACCCGCGAGCCCTCGCGACCGTCGAACAGTGCGGTCGCCCCAGGCACCCCCAGCCGCGTCGAACTCGACGGAACGTGGGCATGGGCGCTCGGGATCAGCTCGAAGCGAAACGACGACTTCTGCGGCGCACAAGCGTGTAGCTCAACCGCGCTCACGACCACTACGACCTCGTCGATCTGCGACTCGCCCCACGCCAGAGTATCCTGTGCCGCGTGACCGTATGCGATGGACACCGAAGCTCGAGGTCGGGGTCCGGGCGAAACTGGAGCCGCCTCACATCCGAAGAGGGTCAGCAGCACGATCCAAACGACATTTCGGTAGAACTTCATCACGGCCCGAGTGTTAGCGCCGAATCGATCGTAATTTCAAGCCCGCGATTCGTGACATACGGCGTATCGTCGCACAGAATGAGGGGACGAGGATTTGATGAAGATCTGCCCCCAATGCATGCGCCAGTTCGACGACGAGGTCGACGTCTGCGAAGACGACGGCACTCGCTTGCGCGTGTTTCGCGACCAGGCGTCGCGCGTGGTCGGGCAAATTCTCGACGGTCGATGGGCGATCGAAGAGAAGATCGCCGAAGGCGGGATGGGCGAGGTCTATCGGGCCCGTCAGGTCACGATGGAGCGCATCGTCGCGGTCAAGCTGATCCGCTCGGGCCTGGCCGGAAGCGAAGAGTTCGTGGCGCGGTTTTTCCGCGAGGCGAACATTCTCGCGACCATTCATCACCCACACTTTGTGACCATCTACGACTATGGGCAAGCCGCCAACGAGGTGCTCTACATCGCGATGGAGTATCTCCACGGCGTTTCGCTCGGCGAGCGCCTCGAGACGTCTCGACTCGGACTGCCGGAGATCGTGAAGGTCGGCGCTCAGATTTGTGCGGCGCTCGAAGTCGCCCACAAGAACCAAGTCGTGCACCGCGACCTCAAGCCCGACAACGTCTTCCTCGTCGACGTTCCAGACGACATCTTCGTGAAGGTGCTCGACTTCGGCATCGCGAAGCAGCTCGACTCGGACTACACGCCGGTCACGAAGACCGGACAGGTCTTCGGAACTCCCGAGTATATGAGTCCGGAGCAATGCGAGAGCGTCGGCGGTGTCGACCAGCGGAGCGACCTCTACTCGCTCGGCGTGATCCTCTACGAGCTCCTGACGGGTCGCCTGCCCTACGAGGGGGAGTCCGCCATCAAGCTGATGGTCGAGAAGATCTCGAAGCCTCCGATTCCAATCGAAGACCACGGAATCCCGGTCCCTGAGCCGCTCGCCGAGCTCGTGATGGACCTGCTGGCCACTGCGCCCGAAGAGCGTCCCGAAGACCCGCAAGTCGTTCGAGAACGGCTCGATGGAGTCTTCGAGTGGATGCGCGAACACACTGAGGCCGTCGATGCGTTCAGCGCGGCGACGCTTCTCGCGGGAGAGCATCCCGATGGCGGAACGCGTCGATTCGATTCTTCGGCACTCGACAAGCGGCGGGAAGAGGTTCAGCGGAAGCTTCTGGCGAGCCGGAAGATCTCCTGGGACCAGGATGACGAACTTCCATTCGCCGATACTCGCTCTCCGGCGCCACGCAGCGACGGGAAAACTCGGACGACACTGTTCATCACCGGGGCGCTCGTTCTACTCCTCGCGACCGGTGCGCTCGCCCTGCCCCAAGTTCGCAACGCAATCTTCGAACCGGAGGCCGAGCCGATTCCTCTGGGGCCATCAGACGACCAGATTGCCGATGCCATCGCGGCTTCCATCGCAGGTGTCGCCCTGGCTGCGAAAGAAGGCGAGCTGGCACCCACTCGGACGGCAGCAGTCGAGCAGGCCGAAGCGCTGAAGTTCGACGCGGCAGTCTTTGCGGCGTCACTTCCGTCGACCGACGAGGCGGCGAGCACTACACCCGCCAAACCGGTACCGAAGAACAACCAGTCCACCAAGTCCGAGGCGAAAACAGGTGGCATGCTGAGCTTGCGTACGCGAACGTCGATCGAGAAGCGGGCCCGAAAGCTCCAGGGGAAGCTGGTGCAGTGCTACGAGGCGCGCCAGGACCCGGAACAGGCCGGCGGAGTGTCGTTCGAGATTCGCATCAACCCCGACGGCAAGGTCGACTTCTTCAAGCTGACCAAGAACGACTTCGACGACGGCGTTGGGACCTGCGTCGAGAAGCAGGTACGCACTTGGACCTTCCGTTCTAGCTCGCTCGGTTCGGGGTTCGATACCCACGCACGGACCGTGAACTTCCGCCGAAAATAGAAACGCCCGCCGGCGACTAGCGCGGGCGGGCGTCCTCAACAATCAAGCGCGACTCTTAGGGGCAGCTGAGCGGGCCGACGACAACTTCGTTGTTGTCTTCGATACACTCGTTCTGCGTGCTCGCGCCGGTTCCGTCGTCGTCGACTGCGACGACGATGTTGTAGCTACCAGGCGTGAGATCGACCTCGAGTCGAACCAGCTCAGCATCGCCAGGCTCGAGCGGAAGCAGCGTGCGAGCGGTTCCGATGGCCGTTCGAGTGCCGTTCTGGTCGTCGTAGAAGGTGACCGGAAGTCCTGCACCGACACGAACTGCACCGCCATTGACGACCCAAACCTTCAGGTCGATGTCGCATGCGTCAGCCGAAACCGTAGCTTCGTCGGGCGTCAGGTCAGGCGCTGCCTGCGGGTCGATCGTGGTCTGTGCGTTGAGTCGGTAGGTGTTGTGCGAGAGCCACGAAGCGGCCTCCATTGCAGGCACGCTGCCGTCTTCTTCGATGTTGTCGATGTGGTACGTGTGCTGGTTCCAGATTCGACGCGTCGAAACCCAGTTGTCGTTGGCATCGCTGAAGACGCGGATGCCGCTGAAGCCGGGGGTGCAGCTCAAGATCGAGCCACACTCGAAGTCGTTCGTCGACACGATGATCTCGGCGGAGCCGTCGTTGTCGATGTCGGCAATGATTGGGTACTCGAGCGCGGTGTAGGACGTGTTGTCCTGCTCGAAGAGGACGTTGCCGGTAGCGCCGTCGAAGACACGCAGCTTGAGCTCATCGTTGTAGACAACCTCGGCCTTGCCGTCGCCTTCGAAGTCGAAGACCGACGAGCCGGTCATGTTCGACGACTGGTCTTGCGTTTCGCTCGCCCAAAGTCGGACTTGGTCGAATCGTGGGTTCGGCGTGGAGAGGTCGACTTCGAGAGTGATGTAGCGGTTGCGAGCGGCGACGCCGATCTCGCGAGTATCGTCACCGGTGAAGTCAGCGACGGTCGGCGGTCCGATTCGACCACCGTTGAGGCACGTGCCGCCGGTGCTGCAGCGAAGCGACGAGCAATCTGCGTCGGTCGTGCAAGCTGCACCGAGGTCGGCGGTGCCAGGCTGAAGGTCGTCGCGCGCCGCGATGACCACCGGGCCCCACACGAGCGCACCGGTTTCTCCGTCGTGGATGCGAACGGTTCCGTTGGCCGAAACGACGACCTCGGGAGTTCCGTCGCCGTCGAAGTCGGCAACTGCCGGGAATCCGTCGGGGAGGCCTGCGTCGGCTTCCCAGTAGACGGTGCCGTCGGCGCGGTAGGCCGTTCGACCAGTGACCACTTCCTGAGCGCCCATGCCGTCGAGGTTGGCGACCGCGCTGAGCGTACCGGTGTACGTGTCGTTGGTGCTGGAGCCGCTGCGCCAGTTGATGCCTTCGCCGGCAGGTCCCGTAAGACCAACTGCGTCGTTGCCGTTCCACTTGAGGTTCGCAGTCTCGTCGAAGACCACTGCGCCGATGATGATCTCAGGCGAGCCGTCGCCCTCGAGGTCTGCGATGGAAGGTCCGCCCCACCACATTTTGAACTGACGAGGTCGGTCGTAGGCTTCGATCATGCCGCCGTTGTCGAACGTCGAGCGGGTCTCTTCGACGCCTTCGTGGCTGATGACCACGAGTCCGCCGAGCTCCGGTGCCGAGTCGCTCCAAAGTCCTGCGACGATCTCGACCGTTCCGTCTCCATCGAGGTCGGCCACGGCGAGCGAGCCGCTGGGCAGCACGCCTGCGTCGCCTGGGAGGTTGAGTTCGTTGAATCCGACGCTCCAGAGGAGGCCGGAACCGTCGCCCGAAGCCGCACGAAGCACGCCGTACGACGCGAGGTCGAAGTCACTTCCCTGCGGGTCGGGGAGGGTCGAGAACGTCGTGAAGATGACGTCAGGAATGTCGCGGGTGTCGATCACGCCGTCAGCGTTGTCGTCCGTGAGGTTGGCGACGACCGGGGTCATCATGACCTGGTTGCGGTCTGGGTACGCGTCGTTGGCGCCGATGCTGAGGCTCCACTCGAGTGCTGGCGTGAACTGACCGACGGGTGCGGCGTAGGTGCACGCGGCGTTGGTCGGGTAGCCGTCGCGACGCGTGGTGTCGGGATCGCAAGCGTCGCCGGTGCCATCTTCGTCGATGTCTTGCTGACCAGCGTTCGGGGTGTCGGGGCAGTTGTCGGATCCGTTCTCGACGCCGTCGCCATCGCGGTCGGTGTCGCAAGCGTCGCCGATGCCGTCCATATCGAGGTCCGACTGGTTCGGGTTCGACGTTTCGGGGCAGTTGTCTTCGTTGTCGAAGATGCCGTCGCCGTCGTCGTCGTCGCAGACGTCACCTTTGCCGTCGCCGTCGCGATCAGCTTGGTCGGAGTTCGGCGTCAGCGGGCAGTTGTCTGCGGTGTCCGGAACGTTGTCGTTGTCATCGTCGTCGTCGCAAGCGTCGCCTTCGCCGTCGCCGTCGGTGTCGGTCTGGCCCGGGTTGCTGACGTCAGGGCAGTTGTCCTCGCCGTCGACGACCATGTCGTCATCAGCGTCGTCGGCCAGATCGGGTTGGCACGCGTCGCCAACTCCGTCGCCGTCGGCATCAGCCTGATCGGCGTTCTCGACCAGCGGGCAGTTATCATCCGCATCAGCAACACCGTCGAGGTCGCTGTCTTCAGCGCACACACCGTCGATGCAGAAAAGCCCTTGTGCGCAGTCTTCGAAGGTCTCGCAAGCTTCGCCAGCTTCGCCGCCACCGCTCACTTCGTCGTCACAGCCACCGCATGCGGTCGAAACCACCGCAAACAGAAGCACCAGTCGGAACATCCAATTTTTCATTTCATCTCCATTTTGCTGCTTTTCCCGACTTGCCATCGAGCGAGGTCGCCGATGTTGACCGGGCAGTACGTAAGAATGCCGCACACGTAATGAAATGTGGGGCGAATTTCAACTCCGAGAGCCGTTCTCGACCCCAAAGATCGCGAGGAAGCGTCAAACGGAGGGCTTTCGACCTCGGCGGCACGGTCAGGTGCGCGGAACAACTTCCAAGATGCGGCGCGAAACGTGCCCGAGCGACCGAAGAAGGCGAGAGCGCCGCGTCGCCGGCGGAACCATCGGCGCTGCGTTGCGCACCATGGTCAACCAGGCGTCAGGATCGTCCTGGGCGAGAAGTCCCTCGAGGCAGAAGAGCCCAATGTCCGAGATACCGCGGCTACGAACCGCCCCTGCATCAGCAGCCAGTGGTTCGGGCACTTCGTAGAAGGGCTCGTCCCCGAGCACGCCCGGACCGGTCAGGCCGATGGAGACATGCGCGTCGCTGGCCCCACGCCCCCGCACCAACCGACGAATCAACCGGTCGTGCGCGGCCCGTGCGTCTTCCACACTCACGAGACCTCGCGAGTAGCCCGCAATCATCGAGTTGTACGCCATCACGCCCCAACGGTCGAAATCGACGGCGGCCCAAGGGGTCTCGAAGAGGTCCTGCCACAACGAACCGCCGCGATCGAGGTCGTGCGCAGCGATCGGGACCGTGATTCCCAACGTCTTCGAACCACCCTTCCGAAGCTCGAGAACGATCTCGTTCCATCGCGCAACCGAGCGCTCGAATCGCGCCTGATCGAGGTTTCGTCGAGCAAAACGCGCCAGCGCGACCGGCAATCGCCAGATCTCGCGCATCATCTCACTGACATCGTCGAGAGGTGGTTCGAGGTCGACCGCCACCCACGCCGGCCGAGAATCCAGCGCGTCCAAAATCGCAGTGGTTCGCTCGAACCATGCGTCCGCGTTGGACTCGTTCGCCCAGTACCCATCAGCTTTTGCGAGGAGCGGCCAGATTCCGGGGCTCAGCCCGCGAGACGCTATCGCGTTCAAGAGAGCGTTCAATTCTCCGAGGTCAGCGTCGGGCCGAACCGCAAAGATCGGATGCACCTGATGCCGCTCGAGGAGGTCCAACACCGCTGGCGCGCGTGCCTCCGAATACGGCAGAAACTCCGACCAGATACGCAGCATTACTCAGCTGCGGCGGCTTCGTAGTTTCTCTCGGACCGCGGCGTGGCGAGCGGCCAAGCGTCGCTTCCGTCTTCGGCGAGGCAGCCAAGGTGCTTGTGCGGCTCGAGCATCACCTCTTTGAACGTCCGGATTCCGTGACCGGCTGTAAGCCCGTCGTCGATCCGTTCGTCGTACGTGAATCGCACGTGGATCACTCTGCGCTTCACGATCTCGCCATCGACGATCCAGGGGCGTTCCTCGATCTTTCCGACCATCATGAAGAGCGGGCAGGTGCCCCATTCGTAGAGGTGGTGAAAGCCAGCGCCCATGTCGACGGACCCGAGGTTCGCGATGAACATCGACGTGTACATCGGGTCATTCTTCAGGAAGCTGCCAGGCACCAGATTCCAGTAGTCGAGCTGCTTCAGGAGCGCGACCGCACGATGGAAGATTGGGCGAGGCATCGCCGTGAGGAGGTCGAACTCTTTGTCGGCGTAGGTCTTCTTTCCGGAGCGTTCACGGTTGATGTAGGCGTTCGTTCGCTCACACAGGTCGGCGAACGTCATCTCGTCGTCGATATGGAGCTTCACCGCAGAAAGCTTGGCCTTCTTGTCCTTCTTCTTCCGCTTCATCGAGAACGACAGGTGGATGCCGTCACGCTCATAGAGCCGGTAGCCCTTGATGAAGTGGTTCATCGCGGGGTTCTCGGCGAAGCCCATCGCGGCCGCCGCGACCGTGCAGTGCGTGATGCTCGCGTCGGCCGGAGTCTTCTCGAGGAAATCGAGGATCGGTTCGGCGTCGATGTACTCGTCGAAGTACACCGCGGACCCGTTCGCATCGGGCATGATGAACCACATCACACGCCGGTAGGGGTGAACCTTCCCAACGTACCGGCCGTCTGGCCGAGACGTCTTCATGTTCACGAGCACCCAGAGGAGAAACAGCGATCCAAAAACGATCGCCGCGATGATGGATGGAGACATAGCAAATCCGCGTCGTTGTTCGTCGAGCGACGCTACGCCTCGATGGCATGACTTGCAACCAGCCTGTTCAACTGCCGCTGGCCGCGGGGTCGTTGTCGATCAGATTGGATTTTCCGGCCGCGTATCGCAGCTTGTCGATGGCTTTGGCCGGCGCGAACATCGGCCACTCCTCGAGCTCCCAAACGTGCGCGAAGTCGTCGCGCCCCTCCCGCCGTAAGATTCCATTGGTCGCCCGACGCCCCGCTTCGCACGCGCCTTCCATCGTCGCGAGGTCCGTGTTGGTGCGCACGTAGTCCGAAGCGATGAAGAAGTTGGGGATGCCGAGGTCGGCCTCGGGCCGCAGGTCCCACGTGCCCATGACGTTGACGAGCAACGGCTGCGTGTTGACCGGCTTGTCCGGTGCTTCGAACACGACGCTGTCGTCGAGGAACCAGGTCAGAACATTCGCGGCGTCCAGCTCCTTCATGGCGTCGTCGTTGAGGTGCATCTCCATCTGCAGCCACACCTCGTCGGCGATCTCCTGCGCAGTGCACTCGTTGGCCTTCTTTCCGTTGTGCCCAGGACTGTCCCAGTCGGAGATACAGACCGAGATGATTCCGTCACAGCGCCCATCGCCGCACCCTGGCCAGTCGAACTTCTCCCAGAACTGCGCCTGAGAAATCGTCGTGATTGCCCACGGCGAGTCCAAGAAAATGCCGTGACCTCGCACCAGCGGAACGTCTTTGTCGAGGTAGTACTGAATGCCGTTCATCCACCTCGTCTCGAGGTGTTCGAGGCCAGCGAGCGACGGCGCAGCTTCGAGGAGTTCTTCGGTGAGCAACGGGAGCATGCCTTCGACCGGAAGCGCGGCCACATAGTAATCCGCGACGACTTCGCGCTCGACGCCTCCCTCCTTGACCGTGATGGACGTACACCGAGCTCCGTCAGATTCGATCTTCGTGATCTCGGCACCGAGTCGCAGGTCAACGCCCATCTGCTCGAGGAAATCCACCCACGGGTCGATCCAGACGTCGTTCGTCGGGCCGTCCAGCAGGCGGTCGGACCACTCGAAGGGGGAGAAGAGATTGCCCATCATCTGCAGGTAGATCGAGGCGATGGTCCGGGTCGAGCTGATCTCGGCTCGCATCGCGACGAGTGACCGCGTGATGCCCTGACCGAGGAACTTCTTGTACGCCTCGGAGTGCTTGTCTGCGGCGATGAAGTCCCACCAAGAGACATGGTCGAACTGTCCCAGACGCCGTTCCTCACACGAAGTCAGGAACGTCAGCATTCGGCGTACGAAGTAGACGGTCTCCGAAGCGGAGAACCCGAGCGTGCCACCGAAAGCCGCGTCGAAGAGCTGCTCGATCTCCTCGGGACTCCTCGGGACGTGCGCCGGCATGATGAGCTCGTCGCCGTTTGCCCGAGCCAGGAGCGCTTGCGTCGCGGGAACCATGTTGTCCGCCACGCCCCGCGGATTGTTGCCGAACGGAATGCGGCGCATCGTGTCATCGATATGCCGGTAGAATCCGGGGAAGAACCGGAAACCGTGCTCCCCAGGGAGCGGCAAACGCCCGTCGATAGCCGAATCCGGCACCCTCAGGCTTCTCGCCTTTCCGCCGAAGATCTCTTTGCCTTCGAAAACCGTGACGTGGAATCCACGCTCGGACAGTTCGTGAGCAGCCGTGAGACCAGCTACACCACCGCCAATGACTACGACTCGCTTCATCGCGATGCCCCTCCTTCAAACCTGTTGGAACCACATGGCGATTCTAGCCGGTCGGCTCATCGAGCAACACTCGAAATCTTCGCAGGGCCGGGGCGAATACACTGAGAAACGCTTCGGGGGATTTCACCCCGGCGGCCTCGAGCTCGCCGAGCGGAGCACGCCTCATCTCGTCGCCGCGATCGCCGCCGACCACTCGCCCGAGAAGCACGCGAGCAGCGTCTCGATAGGTGAGCACCCCAGCATCGTCGCAGGCCGCTTCCGCTCTCGCCAAAAGGTCCGCCGCGTTCGCCGAACCCTGGAGCACCGCAATCTCGGCCTCGTGGAGCTGCATAATCGCCATGCCCCAAGCTGGGCTCCACTTGGAGAGGGCCCGCTTCGCGCGCCGAAACTCCCGGCGCGCGGACGCGATATCGCCGTCCACTGCCGCGCAGATGGCCGCGCGCAAACGTAGATCCCATGCTGTGACGAGACCCGTCTCGGAGTTCAAAATGAAAGCCTTCCGGACATCGGACCATTCGTCATGCACACGCTGGAGCGCCGCTTTGCCTTCGCCCCGGTAGATAGCGACGTTCACCGAGCCCTTCAGGTACCAGAAGTCCTGCAGGTGGAAGTCCTGATCGGACCAGCCACCGATGGCTCGATCGAGCCGTTCCATTGCCGCGTCGGGGTCTGCGTCGGCCAAGTCCACATAGTGAGCCCACAGTCCGACGGCGATGAGGTGTAGGAAGTCGCGAGCCGCTTCCGCATCTTCGATCATGCGAAGGGCGAGGTCGCGGAATCCGCCGAGGTCTCCAGTGAAGAACAGCGCCTGCAGGCTGTACGTCTCGATGGACGCGACTTCCCAGCGGGTAGACAGGCGGTGCGTTCGGAGAATGTCGACCGCCTCCTCGCACCAGCGGACTGCCTCGGCGAACTCGCCGGCCATGTAGTGCACGAGCCCCTGAGCAAACGCCAGCCATGACTCGTGGAACGCCGGGTTCTCGGTGACGTCTTCGAGCAATGACCGCGCTTCAGCGATTCGGACCGGCGCCCGGTCGCGCTGCTTCGGCGTGGTCGCGTCGTGCACGGCCTGAAGGCCGAGCGCGCGCAAAATCGAGACGCGGTCACCCGAGTCGAGGGCCTCGCGCAGATTCACGATCTGGTAGTAGGCGCCCCGCCGCACGTCGATCGTCGCCATCAAGTTCGCGAGCGCCCAAAATGCGTCGAGCCGCGCGCGTTCCATGCGGCTCACCCCGTCGGGTGAAACTTCGTATTCGTCGCCACGAAGCTTCAGGCGAATCGCTCCCCAAATGATCGAAGGGATCAGCATCGCGTTCGACGGGGTTGCGACCCCGAGCCGCCCCATAACGGAGGACATCGCCGTCATCCCTCGCTCGAGCTGACCACAGCGAATCAACTGCTCAGCGGCGCGTTGCTCCAGATCGACCTGCGTCTCTTCGTCTGGCGCCAGCTTCGCCGCGCTACGGAACGCGTCGGCCGCTTCGTTTCCGCGGGCGAGCAAGGCGTTCGCGTCGGCGATGTCGTTGTGAAGCGAAAACTGTTCTTCGCGGGACCACTCGCCGAGCTGGAGCGCTTCGCCGTAAGCATCGATTGCCTCGTCGAAGGCCAGCGTTTCCACGGCGGCGTCACCCGCGGCGCGGGCAAACTTCGACGCTTTGGAACGATCTCCACCCTCTCGGTAGTGGATTCGAAGCCGGTCGTAGTCGCCGGGCGCCAACTCGAGCAGCGAATTGGCGATACTGAGGTGGTAGGACTGCCGACGGTCGCCCGAAAGCGTGTCGCGAACCGTCTCACGAATCCGGTCGTGATAGGCCTCGACGACGTTGCCCGACTCGAGCGACTGAATCCGAAGGAGTCGCTCGTTTCGTAGCCGCGCAAACGTCGAGGGCGCCTCGTCTCCTAGCCGCGCGACCTCTCGCGCCGCTTGCCACTCGAGAGGCTGCCCCGCCACGGCGACCACTTCGAGCAGCTTCTTCGAGGACTCGTCGAGCGCATCGAAGCGATACCGAATGAGGTCGTCCAGCGACGTGATCGTACTGTCGACTCGCACTCGCGAAGCGCGGTGGCGAGCGAGTTCGTCGATGAAGAACGGATGACCATTCGCCTCGCGCTGAATCGACTCGCCGACCTCCCCCGCGGCGTCTCCGAGGAGGGTCGACGCAAGCTCCATCGACTCCGCTTCGGACAGCGCTCCGACCTCGATATCGACGGTTTTGATCCGGTCCGACAGGTCGCCGCGAAGTTCGCGCCACTGCGTGAGGAACGGACCTTCGTTTCGGTCCTCGGCGCGAGCCGTGAGGATCCACTGAATCGGAGGAGGCCCCTCGCCTCGAATCAGAACGCTCATGAGCGCGACGGAGTCTCGGTCACCCCACTGCGCGTCGTCGACCCACACCACGACCTGCCTGTCGCGACACAACTCGTTGAAGAGACTCCGAAGCGCATGGAAACCGCGCTGCCGCGCGACGAGTTGGTCACCTTCGAGGTGCTCGACTTCGTCTCCGTCGGGCAACAGCTTCGCCATGACCGGGAACAGTCGCGCGATGGATTCGAGATCGACCGTTTCCAAGAGTTTGCGAGCATCAGCGTGGTGCCTGAAGTACTCGAACAGCTCGTCGATGACGCCATCGAGCGCCTTGAACGGCACGCTCTCGCTCTCGTAACACCGGCCCCGCAACACGACGACATCTTCGTCGAGCCTGCCCAAGAACTCGCGAACGAGCGCCGATTTCCCCATCCCACTGGCACCACGGATGTCGGAAATCACCGGCTGGCGTGACGACCGCGCCGCGCGACGTGCGTGATCGAGCTCGGCCATCTCGTCGAGGCGCCCGACGAAGACTTCGCCGGTCACATCGGCCGCGGTGTACCCGTCGCCAGTCAGCCTGGAGAGGACCTCATCTGCATTCGGACGCGCGTCCGGGTCGAGACTCAGGCAGTCGCGACAAAGCTCGACAAGCTCCTCTGGCGCCTCCGGCGAGAAACGGTCGCGCTCCGGCGTGTGTTCGACCTGCTTGCGAAGCATGATCTGCACGCTCGTGCGGCCGTCGATGGGAAAATAGCCGGTCATCACTTCGTGAAGCATGACGCCGACCGAGTACCAATCCGACGCGGATTGAGCCTCTTTGCCCATCGCTTGCTCCGGGGCGATGTAGTGCGGCGTGCCCATGAAGCCGCCCCCGTTCGCCTTGGCCTCGGTCGCTGGACGAAGCTCCTGAATCATCCCGAAGTCGAGCAAGATCACACGGTCTGATCGGTCGATCAGAACGTTCGAAGGCTTGATGTCGCGGTGAAGAATTCCCGCCGAATGAAGCTCACCGATACCGAGCGCCAACTGGCGCGTAGCATCGGTCAACCGCTCCCAATCGACCTCGAGGTGATGGCGAATCGTCGGGAGCGGACCGGTCGACGGGACTTCGAGGTCCATCGTCTCGGCGAGCGGCTTGGAATTCTCGATCTCGTGATCGGCTATATAGCGCGCGACACCCTCAATGAAGTCGCCGCCGTCGACGTACTCCATCGTCATGAACCAATTGGGCCCATCGGCGAGCAATTCGTAGAGCTGGACGAGGTTTCGGTGGCTGAAATCGGCGAGCGTTCGAAACTCCCGCTTGAAGCGGAGGACGCTCGTGGCGTTCACCCGATGAAGTGCCTTGAGTGCAACTCGGGCGCGGCGTTCGCGGTCCCAGGCCTCGAAGACCACACCGAAGCCGCCTTCTCCGAGGTTCTTTCGGAGTTCAAACCGCTCATCGATGAGCGCAGACTCAATAAACTCGGCTCCCCTCACCGTTCGGCCTGAATTGCGCTCGTCGGTGGAAATTTTCGTTCCGTTGCGTCAACAGTCAAGACGTCGAATGATAGGGATCATGCGCATCTGCGCAACATTCCGAACCAATAAGAAGTGTGTATGCGGTCATGGGCGACGAAGTGACGATCGAGTTGGCGTGGCGGGAGGTGGACGCCGACGCTGTGCGGCGAGGGGAAGGAGCACTATCGACCGCAGATCGCAACCGGAGAGACCGATTCACGCACATCGATGCGCGTGATCACCTCGTCGCTTCGCGCGGCTTGTTCGCCGACCGCCTCGACGCGCGAGGCATTGTCGAACGCGATGTCGTCGTCGGGGAGCACGGAAAGCCCTACCTGCCTGGCGGACCGGCGTTCAATTTGAGCCACAGCAACGGTGCCGTCGCGCTCGCTCTGTGCACCGACGAAGTCGAGCTCGGTGTCGACATCGAAGCGCCGTGGCGGTCGACCGACTTCGACGCGGTCGCGAAGCGATTCTTCGCCAGCGCTGAACGCCTCGCGCTGCAGCAGTACCCGGAGGAAGCACGACGCGTGCGCTTCTTCGAGCTTTGGACGCTCAAAGAAGCCGTTCTGAAATCGACTGGAAAGGGGCTGCACACGCCGCTCTCGTCAGTCGTTTTTCGCGATGACGGAGCGCGTTGGCACCTCGACCACGGCCTCGACGGGGCGTGGTCGTTGCGCACCTGGACACTGAAGACGGGCCACCTGCTTTCGGCAGCTGTGCCCGTCGGTCAGGTGGTCTGGGATGGTCCGACCGAATGGCCGGCTAGCCCACCACAAATCGCAGGATGATGCTGAGGACGCAGCAGAAGAACATCAAACCGCCGACACCGCCGGCGATGTAGAGAATCATCTTCTGCTGCTCGTCTTTCTTGCTCTTGTCGGGTGGGAAACCACCTCCGCCGCCGCCCGCGGCCATCGGGGCGTCGGGGGTTGTCTGCGGGAGCGATGATTCGTCGCCCCACGCTGAAGGTCCACCAGCTTCCGCGGTCGCCTGCCCAGAGGAGTCGCCCCACGAACCGTCGGAGGCGACTTCAGGCGTTCCGGAATCGCCCCATGAGCCGTCGGATGCGACTTCTGGAGTGCCGGAATCGCCCCACGAATCGTCCGAAGCCGGCGCGTTGCCCGGCGCCTGCTCGCCCCACATCGGAGTCGGGCTCGGCGCGGGTCGAATCGCGTCGTCGGCGGGAATCTCGGTGGGAGGCATGGCGGCTGGGGTCGCCGGTGCCGTATCGCCCACATCTTCGGGGGCGGGGTGGCTGGGCACGGGCGCCATCATCTCGGTCTTGGCTTCGTCCGGCGGCACGCCAGCGTCTGCGGCAGCCGTCGGCTCCGTGTCAGCAGGTGCTGCACCTGGCGCCGGTAGCGAACTGCCGCCCGGACCCGAAGGCGCAGCCGGCGTTGCGCTCGGCTTCGGCAGATTGAGCCCACTTGGCTTCGGAAGCGTCGGCTTCGAACCGCCATCCGATCCCGACGGACGCGGCACCGATGGCTTGGGAATTCCGCCGAGCGATTTGCCCTCTTCCGCCGCCGCTTTGGCCGCTTCGGTGGCGGCCTTCACGCCCTCGATGTCGTCGGCCGAAACGGGCGCCATTCCGAACATCGTCTTGCTTGCACCACCCTTGAGTTGGTGTCCGCAGAACCCGCAATGCGCGGAGTCATCGGCGATCTGTTCTTTACAATTTGGGCACTGAATCATCGAGCGAGCTCACGTTGTGTGGACTGTCTTTAGACGTCTGCAATCTGGGTGCGAACCTAAGCCATTGGCGTCGAAATCGTCAACGATCGGGGCGCATGGCGCACCAAAAGCGGCTCATCAGGCATCGTTTCGTACCGTCCCCCCGTTTTGCCATCGTGGCAAATTTTGAGATGCTAGGTGACGAACGACACACGGAGGAATCGTGCTCGAAGCGTGGTCCGCTTTCATTCAAGCCATCAGCATCAGCGACTGGATCGTGATCTTTCTGACCACCAAGCCAATCTTCATCTTCGTGACGCTCTTCGCCCTCATATGGACCCGGCGAGGCCGCGCGGAACGCGACGCCTTGCCCGGCCCGGAAGCGACTCCACTCCTCGACGCCGACTGAGTGTTCTTTGGCCTCGACAGTCGGCCCGCAAGGGCTTCGTCCCGGTGACAAAACGCAGCACCGGGGGTACAAGAACGCATGAGCGAAGAAGACCTGCAGCTGATCGAACCACCTTCTCGATTCAAGACGTTCGCCATTATCGGCGTCCTGGTCTTGGTCGGTGCTTTCGCCATCGGCCTCGTCGGCCAGCTTTCGGGCGTCGGGTGGTTCGGATACCGCTCCTCGCTCTACGGGTCTGGTGAACTGTACGCCCTGAATCTCGGCGACAAACCGCTCTTCGTCTCGGTCGACGGGCGAGACAAAGTCGAAGTCCCGGTGCAGAACGCTGAAATCCTGGAGCTCATCGGCGGCACCTCGAACGTGCTGGTCTACGATGAGGCAGGCGAGGTCGTTGGCCGCTACGACATCACCGCAAAGAACTCCCACGCCCTGCTGAAGCTCACCGACGAAGGTTGCCTCGCCGCAACCAACGTGACGCCCTTCTACGGCGGCAAAGCTCCGGACAAGCTGGAGTTCGTCGGCAAAATCAAGCCGAAGGACCGCGTGTGGGTTGCCGAATCGATCAACGTCATCTGGCCACGAAAGACGTTCCCCAAGCGGCTCTCAGGTGGCGAGGGCGATGGAATCTGGGTCGAGTTGGTCGCATGCGAACTGCTCGACGATCCGAAGTTTCTCGACGCCTACCTCACCTTCCGGCTCGAAGAGCGAATGCGGAAGGCATTGGGCATGAAGAAAGAATAGACGCATATCCGTCCGGCGCCGCTTGCAAGAGTGGCTACGCCGGTGTGTGCTGGCTGACGCCACGGAAAGTGGGGCTTCGCCCCGGTGTTGCTTCATGCG
>CAYLMO010000062.1:0-29670 GCA_964384605.1 uncultured Bradymonadales bacterium
TGCGGAGGCGTAGAGCGAGAGAGCGTCGGGTGTTGCTTCTGGTCGTTCGCTCACGACTCCCCCAGTTCAAAGTGCAGCAGAAACAAGACGCAGCACCCCGCATGTGCGAGATGGTGCAGTCCTGATTCCGGATCGTTCGTCTCGCCGGCCATCCATGCGAAAACGTGGCGAAGAAGCGCGTCGGTGTAGCGCTCGCGCGCCTTCGGAACGATCTGCCAGTTGTCGGGCGCGTACTTCTTCGCGCCGAACGTCAGCACATCGATCACAGCACCGAGCCCAAGCATCGGCAGTAGCCGCGGCTGAGGTTTGTTGTGGTCGAACTTGATTCCGTCGGGCTTTTCCTTCGGCGCCTCCACCGGCACCAGGTACTCGTCAGCGCCGGTCGCTGGAAGTTCGCTTCGAGCTTCGACCAGCCGATGCAGATGTTTGGTTCGCCTGTCCAAGTGCAGAGCGGCCAGGTCCTCTTTCGTCGCTGGCCGCGACTCCATGACCAGACCGTCAACAACGTTGCCGCGTTTCACCATGTTGTGCAGCGTGGAGTACGGCTTGCCCGTCAGCTGTTCGATGTTCGACAACGCGGTCCATCCAGTTGGGCGCCACTCTTTGCGCTCCGACTTTGGTGTCGGCTCCCACCCGGCCGGCCGAACTCGGCGACCTTCTTTGAGGCTCGAGTTGATGTTGGCATCGATAGCCTGCGCTTCTTCGATCAGTGATTCCGTGCTCACGACTCTTCTCCTGTGTATCCATGAACCTCATCCGCGTAGAGGCAGCCGCCGCACGAGCCACATGGTTCCTCGCACGCCATCGATGCGGATTCGCTCATTTCGGCAAGCTTTGCCTCCAACTCGGTGATGCGCTTCTCACGCCAGTACAGCTGTTTCTCTTTCCGCCTTGCTTCGCGTTCCCAGCCATCCGCGCCTGGTGGTCCCCACCCCTCCCAGCGATCCGGCTGGTCGTACTCGCTCGTAAACTCGTCGCTCACGCCTCACCCCCTTCGAGCGCCTTGCGGGCCGCCTTCATCGCGCACCTCCGACCCGCACAGCGATGAACGCCAGCAGGAGCAGGGCGGACCACCACTCGATCGGCATCTGGCCCACGAACGCGGCGAGCAACGCACCGAGACCGAGCGCCACCGTGAACACCAGCACCCACGCAAACAGGCGAGCGCTGAACATGATCATCGTCGTGTCTTGCATCAGAACACCCCCGGGAAGCGCTCACGCGCCTCGTGATAGTTGGCCGGTGCGAACAGCCAGTGGTGGCACGTCACGCACAGGCTGTACGTCTTGTTGAGGCCCTTCACGCGTCGCGTGCGGTTCAGCGTGAGGTTCTGTTCGCACTTGGTGCAGGGGACCTCTTTCGTGGGTTTTCGGTGCTTGAGCACGTAGGCCACGGTCGCGGGCGGAATGCCCAGCGCCTTGCCGATCGCAGTGGCCTTGCGGCCCTGGTTGGCGTGCGCGTGAATCTCGTTCACCTCTTCCTGATGCAGTCGTTTCATACCGTTCCTCTCAAAACTCCCCTCGGACCACCCGAGGGGCGCGCGGCTCCTTTGGACGCGAACACCGCGGGCCGCTTGACCGGTTCACCGCTGACGTTTTGTCACCGCACGTAGTGGCGAGGGCAGGATTCGAACCTGCTCCGGCCTCAGCGCTGGATTGGGGTGACGAACCCCGTCAGTTCTGGTGCCGGTTCCGGTCGTGTTGCACCACGACCTCTCCGCCAAACGCCACCTGATTCGCCGGTGGCCCGCTATCTCGGTTGGCCCGAGCGCCTACCCGGTTTACGTGGGCGCGGGTTACACGTCGTTTGCAAGGTTCGACTCCTCACCCCGTATGGCCGGGGTCACGCGCAGTGGCGAGGGCAGGATTCGAACCTGCAACGGGCGCCCGTATGGTGCAGGCGAAAAACGCACTCAGCACCATTCCTAGACCGGTCTAGGACCTCGCCAAACGCCACCTGATTCGCCCCCTTTGAGGGTGGGTGGCCCTTTGACTTTTGCGGGTCCGCTGCAGGGGAGTTCCACCCCGCCGACGGCGCGTCCGCCCTCGGCTGCAGTGCGTCTTTCACGCGCGACCCTCATGATGTCCTCCGGGGTTTCGTGTTTGTGAATCTCGAGTAGATCGCATCGCAGATGCCGAGGGATGAGAAGGGCCGGTGGGTGAAGTCATGAGGCGCCTTCCGACCAGTGCTCCGCCTTGTTCACCGCCAACACCGCCAACGGGTCGACGTCGGGCGCGAGCTCCAATTTATCGACCAGAACGAATCGCGGCTTTCGCCCTGGTCGAGTTGCGACCAGCGCCACCCGGTGGTGATTCCCGAAGGTGTTTCGGGGTGTGGGTTCATCCCGTCCACATGAGACCGTCATGTCATAGACGTTCCGAATTCCAACAGCCCACCCGACAATCCGACCTCGCTCTAGGTATTTGATGTGCGTATTGCTGCCTTCCCAGCTGTCGAATTTGACGAGCTCCGGGCCTAGAACCACCTGCCCCATGAACTCCTTCACGAAATCCCTTTCTTTCATTTGCCCATCTCCAGCACTTCTCGAGCCTCCCGAATGGCGGTCAGCATCGTGTCGACGCTCATCCCGTCGCCCTGGTCGAGGTTGTTGTCGTCGAGGAGATCGAGGGCGCGTTCGATTGCGGCGCCGCGCCGAAGAAGAATTCGATTCGCGCGTAGCGCAGCGTCAACTTCGTCTCGGGTGGCGATCGACGATGAGAGCGATTCGATTCGCCTGGCCTCACGCACAGCTGCTCGGCAGTCAGGCGCACATACGATTTCGCAGATTCCATGTGTCATCTCGGCCCCTTGATTTGCTTGAATGCTCCGCACAGGTCCCCCATGCGCCGGAAAACTCGGGCGTCGATGAGGCACGGCGTTGCGGGGTCGTGCGCGTCTTTGCGGATCTTGTTCGGCGCAAGATTGGTCACGAACACCGTTCGTTTTCGCTGGTCCTGGTATCGAGCGTCGACAACGCGGAACATCGCGTCGGCCTTGAAATCGCTAAACCTGCTGGTGCCCAGGTCGTCGATGATGAGCAACCCGGCGTCTCTCAGTCGTCGAAACTCCTCCCTCGGGTCACCGTGGTCGTAGTCGCTCAGGCGATCGAACATGTCGCCCTCGAGCCGGTATAGTGCCGCAGTTCCGGTACGCTCGATCCACTCACGAGCCAACGCGCAGCACTGGACCGTTTTCCCGACACCGGTGACGCCGTAGAAGAACGCCCCTGGCATGTCGCCATCGAGCCAGTGCCGGAACTGAGCCGAGAGCGGCACATCCGGGACGGTAGGGGGCAGGTTCGACCGCTCGAGCAGCGAACCGGCCTGTTGCACGTGTTCGTCCCGGTATGCCTCGGAAAGGCTCTCGTCGTGACAGGCCTCGCACATCGATGTGGCTCGAGCCGACAGACCCATGTCGCGAAGAAAATCGACGCCGATGATGTTCGAGTCGGTCTGACAGCCACACGAGCAGCACGTTGCTGGATGGTTCATTGGCCTTCCTCCGGGAAAAACGGGACCTCGTCCTCGTCGCCATAGGCGTCCGATGGGGGGCAAACCGGTCGAGACGATCGCGTGGCGGTTGAGGTTGCTCCACGCCTGATTCGGTCGACGACCATGTGCGAGAATTTGTGTGGCCTGGAGTGCCGGTAGGTTTCGCCGAGCTCCTCGACGTGCTGGATGACCACGGTTTTGGGGTCCGGGTACCGAGCGCGTGCCATTTCGAGCCACTCGTCGATGTGCTCAAACGGGGTGTTGTATCGACCGATCGAATCCAGCGCGTGCAGAACCGATTTCATGTCCCCGTCGATTTCCGGCATTGCGCTCTCCCCCGTCCATGTCTCGCGCGACGTAGTTTCGATCTCACTGCCGCTGCTACTATTCTTTGGTAGAGAAAAAGGTGCGGTAGAGTTGTGAGAACGCTCGTTCTCATTTGTGAGAACGCTCGTTCTCACCTGCTGAGAACGCTCGTTCTCACCTACCTCGGCTGAGAACTGATCCAACTGAGAACGCTCGTTCTCAGTTGTGAGAACGCTCGTTCTCACCTCGTCGGATTGAAACTGAGAACGCTCGTTCTCACATTGGGGTATGGATAGCAGGAATCGTTGGCCCTGCTTGTGGAGCACATCAGCATCCAATAGCTCCGAGCACCACCCGTTTACCGCGCGGCGACTCCGACCGATTCGGCTCGCGAGCTCGCCTTGCGAAACCATTACGCGGCCGGTCCTCGAGTCCGACGCCTCAATGAGCGCCAGTGCAAGCGATCGAGGCCCCTCGTTTTCGACTCGCTCATTCACCGCTCGCACCCATTCGAAAATCCTGAATGTCATTGCGTCCTTGCTTGGCCGTGGAAAGCCCGCTGGCACGGCGTAGTGCCACCAGGTGGGGTTTATTCATGATCGCATTCACAGCCGCCCTCACGGCCGGTGCGCGCTCACGACGTTCTCGCTCGAGGCCGTTCATCGCCTCGGTCATTTCGGCGTAGAGATCGGGGTGCAGCTCTCGCTCACCACGCTCGAGCATGGACACGTAGCCCTTCGACCACCCGAGCAGTTCCGCGAGACCGGAGACCGTCAGACCGAGCTCTTCACGCCTTCTGCGAACCCTTGTGAACAAAGCTTCGGTTTTGCGGTTCGCGTCGTTCACAGCGCTCATCGCCCGACCTCGCACCCTGGCGGGTCTGCGTGCAGACGCACAGCGCGACCCGTTTTCGGCCACTGGTAGCCGTAGCGGTAGAGGGTCCGACGTCCGCACGAATCACATCGCACGATGCGTCGCGCCCGCTGCCGCTCCTCGGTCACGCTGACGTTCGTGGAGCCGCACTCGCACTGAATGTGGCCGCTCATGCCGCCTCCATGCTGGACCCGAAAATCCAACGGATGTCGTAGCCGTAGACGACCAGCAGGTAGTCGACCGCCAGGCGGAACTTCGCGAGGTCCCAGTTCTCGCGCTTCGCGTTGCACGCCACGTTCTTCAGCTTCGAGTTGATGCCGTGGTGATATGCCGCACTGGCGTTCTTGCTCATCCCTTCCGTGTCGCCGCTGTCTCGGATGGCGTCGCGCAGCGCGCCAGCGAAGCGCTTGCGAACCTCATCGACGTTGAGGTCGGCGGGCAACAGCGGGCGCTCGACGCGACGCTCCAGACGGGAGATGCGGTGCTCGTGGTCCGTCGCAACCCCTGCGAGCTTTCGCGAGACGTCGGTCAGAACCCCCAGGTTGCCTGCGGCCGGGTGTGTGTACGTTCCCGTTTCGCGGATGGCTGGCAGCACCTCTTCGAAGACCCACTCGCGGAAGCGTTGCGCCTCCGGCTTGTTGCTTCGGAAGATGAGTTGATACAGCCCCGGTTCACTGCAGGTCACCATGTGCTGCGGTCCCGAGGGGGTGTCGGTTTTTCCGACGCCCCTCCAATCTTCAGGTAGACGACTTGCCGCGTCGCGGTGATTGCTGATTCCGAGCGCACGGCAAATGTCCGCGACCACCCACCAAGGCGACCCGGTCTCATCGACGTGCACCCGGATTTCGTTCGATTCGAATTGGAATTGCTGCAGCTGGTTCACGCCGCCTCCTCGAGGTTGCGGCCGCACCATCCTTCAACCCACTTCAGCTGCGCTTTGGAGAGTTCGCCCTCGAGTTTGCGCGCGGATTCGTGGTCGCCGTTCCAGTACTCCGTGATGACGGCACGAGCCTCATCGCTCGGAGCCGATTCGAACTCGGGAGCCTGAGCTGATTTCAGGATCTGGGCATCGCCCATGTCGATGACCTCCTGTTGGTCGTCGAGCACCACCACGTCCTTTCCGAGAAACGCCAGCCTCGAGTCCTGAATGGACGCCGGCAGCGACTTCAGAAGGCGCTTCAGCACCGTCTTCTTCGCCATCTCGTTGAAAGCCGTCGTCCAGGGCGAGTGCTTCGTCCCGTAGGTCTGGCTGTACTGTTGAGCGTGGGCGTGCGCTTCCTCGAGCGACATCATCTCGACTGCGCTGCCTCCGCTGACGAGCTCGGCGACGGCGTAGAACCCCTCGACCTCCCCACGGTCACCAAACCGCGGCGGCGTGTGGATGACGCGGCCTTCGCCTAGCAGCGGCTCAAATTTGTCGTTTGCGAACACAGCCTGCGCGTCGACTCGGGCAACATGCCCCGAGCGATAGGCCAGCTCGAGCATGCCCTTGTAGCCCAGCTGGAACTGGACGACCCCGCCGTACGGAATCAACCACGCCTGACCAAGTGCCGGCTCGAGGTTGAACTCGGCGCATTGGAGTGCGGCGCCCACAAACGACTTCTGGCCGACTTCATTACGGAGGACCTTTGCGAGGTTCTCGTCCTCCGCATGCTGCACCATGATGGAGCAGAACCGCTTGGCCGCCGCCTCGCTAGGCAGCAAGTTGGTGAACTGGGTGAATCGCTCGCCCAGGAGGCCACGGGCGGTGTCGCGTACGGTCATTTGGCTCATGTTGGTCTCTCTCTCGTCGTTGATGAGGCTCATCAGGTTCATGAATTGGGTGGGTTTCATTTTCGCGACCTCGCGCATTGCGCGACTCGCGGATCGAGGCGATCGCCGGAGGTGGCTGGTGATGCTCCAATGGAGCAACGACGCCTCTCCGTAGTTCACCGACTGCGTGTGGCAGTGTTCGGCCGGGTACCACCAGTCCCGCACCAGCTCGTATGCCTCGCGGGTGACGGTGACCACCCGGTAGTCGGTGTAGGGCGACGACCTCATTGGCCTGCCTCCAGAGCCTTCAGGCGCAGCCACTTGCGGAACTGGTCGGCGCGTTCGTCGTCGAACCACGCGGTCTCAGGAAGGCCGCGCTCGGTGCAGAATTCGACGCGCATGGCGTAGTTCCACGACCAGTACGTGCGCATTCCTCCGGTCGCCCAGAGCGCTTGGAATGTGGTCTCGGCCGCGAGGCAGTAGCTGATCACGTTGGGGTTTGGGACCTTGCCGGTCTTTTTCCAGAACCAGAACGCGCCGGTCCTGATGCCGACTGCCGGGTCCTCGCCGGAGTCGATCCAGAATGCGAACAACTGGTTCTTCTCGGCGTCGGTGGTGGTCATGTTTTCGAAGCAAGAAGGAAGGCTCATCCTTGAGCCGGGCATCCGCGCCTTGCCTTCCGTGGCGAAATCGGTAGTCTGATGTTGCATTTGAGACCTCCTTGATAGGTCTTATGAAGCCCTCGGCGATCCGACCCGCCGGGGGTTTCGCTTTTATTGTCACGCCCGTCCTGGGCAATAGCGAGAGCAGGATTCGAACCTGCGACCTCCGGGTTATCGGCCCGACGCTCTTCCGCTGAGCTACCTCGCTCTCGGATGGCGATTCCGAGGTGCCGAAGCCTCAGGTCTTGTTTCCGCCATCCTTCTGCACACTGAAATAGTGTGCAGTGTTAGCCGGCACGCCTTGTGCCGGATTCGATCTTTATCTTGAGCCATTCCTCGTAGTCCGAGCGACGGATTCGGATCTCGCCGTTCGGCAGGCGAAAAAAGTTTGGACCTGCGCCTGACGCAAGCAAGTCCATTAAGCCCGATAAGCCCAGCCTCAAAGAGGCCGCAATTTCCGTTGGCGTGAAGCAGATCTCTACAGCATTCGCGGCCGCCAGCTGAATGGCCTTACTTGCGTAATCAGGCGGTCCATTGCGCTCCCACTTGCTGACAGTGGCCTGTGAGAGCCCGATGTGTTCTGCGAACTGGCACTGCGTCATTCCGACGCAATTTCTGAGGGTGCGAATGTCCATGTACGGAATGTACTCGGTGTACTCGGTACCGTCAACCGAATAAATGCGTTGACCCGAACGTCTATCCAAATACGCTCAGCACACCCACCAGGAGCCACGAATGGAAGATTCTGAATTGCTGAAAAGAATCAGGGGTTTGTTGAGCAAGTCTCAGATGCAAATGGCCGAGTACTTGGACGTCAGCCAGTCAGCCATTGCTAAGTGGGAGCTGGGCGAGCGAACGCCCGACCAGCGAATCACCCAGAAGTTGCGCAAGATGGATGACCTGATCAGGGCCGGACACTCTCCTGATTCTTCGACGGTCCACCTTGTTGGCATGCGAGCCGGCTCGGATTCACCCCTGTACGTGCGCGACGACGACTACTACTGGGCTTGGCAGCACTTCATCGCCACTGAACAAGATCTTGAACCGCAGCTAAAGGCGGCGATGTTGCTCGTCGGCGCGGTATTTACCGACAGGACCGCGTGGGTTGCGGTGGTTTCGGCGTGTGAGTTGGGCGAGATGATCGGGCTCGACACGCCATCCACACACGAGCTACTGACCCGGGCTCAAGGTGCTGGATTCGTTCAGCAGATGGGCAACGTGCCGTACGTGTTCAAGTTGGTTTTGCCTGCATGATCTAGCTGCTGTAGGCTGCTGGTGCCGAAGTCTCAGGTCGCGCGATGCGTGACCTATGCATCATGAAGTCCACATCGAAGCCTGGCAGCCTGCTGCGGTCCTGAGCCGCACACTTGGTGTGCCCGAGCAGCGGATACACGTCGCCGCAGCGCGCGTGACTTGTGTATTTGCTTGGTTCATCTGGCAACGCGATCGAATCGAGGGGGAGTGGCCCGACTGCGACGGCCGGACGACCCGGCTGTTTCGCGCCGACTATTTCCCCGACCCAAACTCTCCCAGCGAACTGCGCGTCAAGGCGCTCGTGGCGATGCGTCAGCGGATCGAGCGCGAGCTTCATGGGCTCGACCTCGCCAAACTCGTACGGGTTCAGCGACTCAATCTCGTTGAGCTAGAGCTGTCTCAGCCGCTCGGCCGCTCGAGGCCATCACGCTTGAGCACTGAGTCCCAGCAGGCCATTCCGGGGGTGCTATGAGCCCCCCCCTTCAAAAAACTGGCAACTCGACTTTGTCCGCTCGGCGTTCGCGACAGACCCTCGACACAAAATCTGCGTTTTTTCACGGCACATCGGTAGTTCGACGGCGAAACAACGGTAGGTGCGGTCATGTCTGACGATCTTCAGCCCGGCGCGCGCATTGACGGCGAGACGGACCCGGCCTACGAGGCCTTCCAGCACTACCGAGACTCGGGTCCCACGGTCTCGCTGGCGTTTGTGGCCCGGACCTACTACCCCGACACGCCGACGAAACTCCGCACCCTCGAGGAATGGTCGTCGAAGTACGACTGGGTCGAGCGTCGCGCCCAGTATTGGGACCGACTGGCCGAGGAACGGCGCATGTTGCGGGAGAGCGCCATCGCGAAAGCCGAAATCGAAGGCGCGCGCCACCTCCACCTGGTCTTCAACGCTCTCCTGCAGTCCGCCCTAGACGGTGATCCCAGATCCATCAAGGATTACATCGACCGGTTCGGCCCTCAGCGCAAAAAGGTCGTCGAGGACCCCCGCGAACTCTTCCAGGGGCAGGTCACGGACTTCGATTTGTCTGACAAGACGCCTCAGGAGCTCATCGACCTCATGTCGAAGCTCGCGAAGTTCCTCACGGAGGACTGATGGTCGTCCGGGACCGGGTTCGGGAGGAGATTGCGAAGGTTGCGCGACAGGCGATCGACCAGATCGGCGCGCAGTTGCTTCCGACCCTGCTTGGAAACCTCGTCCACATGTCGAATGACGCCCTCGGGTCGCTCTATGACGCCCTCGTGTCGGGCACGTGGGGTGAGTTTCGGAACAGCTGGAAGTCCGATATCGACGATCCGGAGATTCAGCGCCGCCTCATCAAGCGAATTCGGCTCATCAGCGGCCTCGACACCGACGAAAAGCGCGCTCAAGAGATGGATCGGTGCGCCGAATCATGTGTCTACTTCATCGAGCACTGGGGTTGGTCGGTCGACCCTCGCCTCGAGGACCTCATCAAGATCCCAATCGAACTTTGGGACCGTCAGCGTGAGGTCGTCGAGTGGATCATGCGCCGTTTCGAGGGCAAGACGAGCGGGCTGGTGAAGAAGTCGCGCGACGTTGGCCTCTCGGTCATCGTGACGCTGATCGGTGCGTGGTTCTGGCTATTCAAGCCGCGAACCCAGGTGTTCTACTCGTCGAAGAAGGAGGGGCAGGTCCACACACTGGGCGATCCAGACTCGCTGCTCGAGAAAGTCCGCCTCATCCTCGAGAATCTGCCCGGCTGGATGCGGCCGAAGGGCTTCAAGTTCGCGAAGCACTTCAAAGAGCTCCTCATCAGCAACCCTGAGAACGGCGCAAAGATCAAAGGCGAGGCCGGGGACCAGATGGGCCGCGGCGGCCGGTCGACGATCTACTTTGCCGACGAGTTCTCGGTCGTTCCTCGTGCCCAGGCGTGCCACTCCGCCATTAAGGGCAACACGAACTGCGCGATCTACTTTGGAACGTCGCAGGGGCCGGCCACATACTTCCACGAACTCGAGGACACGTTCGCAGAAGCCGACCCGGACCGAGTTCTGTACTTCCCGTGGTACCACGACCCCCGAAAGGTCGACGATCCGGCAGATGTAGGCAATCCGAAGGCGACGTCGGTCTGGGAGCGGGAGACGCGGCACGAGCTCGGGGACATGCTCTTCGCACAGGAGTTCGGCTGCGACGACTCCATGGCGATGGAGAACGCCGTCATCGAGATGCAGTGGGTCAACGCGGCGAAGAACGTCGACCTCCCGGCCGATGGCCCTGCCGTCGCGGGTGTCGACGTCGGTGGCGAGGGTGATGACCCCACAGTGATTGCTGTCCGAAAAGGTCCGAGGGTCCTCACGCCGCTGCAGGAATGGAAAAGCTACCTGCCCAAGACCGCCGCCGTCGTCGTACATCGCGCAGCCGCCGAAAAGGGCGTTGTGCGGCTCGTGTTCGACCGCGCTGGAATCGGAATCGAGTTCGAGGACCCGATCCGAGAAGCTGCTGGCGGAATCTACGACATCTACGGGGTCCACGGGCAGAACCCTCCACCGAAAGGCATGGTTTGGGGTCGCATGGGCCGTCCTGCGGCCGAGCAGTTTGCGAACATGACGACACTGCACTGGTTCTCGCTCCGCGAGCGCTTTCGCAAGACGTTCGAGTACTGGAAGGACCCCGAGAGCTGCCCGTATCCGGTCGACGAGCTCATCTGCATTCCACCCGTCGAGCGGGTCACACCCGACGGCCGAAAGGTCCTCGAGGAAGATTACGAACTCATGCGGCAGCTCACGTCACGCAAGCACATGCCGGGCGGAAAGTTGCAGCTCGAGTCGAAGAAGAAGATGCGTAGCAGTCCGGACCGTGCGGACGCGTTGGCCCTCATCGAGGACCCGACCTGGACGATCGAGCGCGAGCTCGACGCCGAACCACTTCAACTCCCGGCACCGAAGTCGGACCTACCTGCAAAGGGGTACACGTTTTGAGCGAACTAGAAGAAGTCGAAGCCACCGAAGAAGACACCGTCATTCCTCTTTACTCATTATGCGCCGCCAAGGTCGACGAATGGGAGGCGAACTACCGCATCGAGCAGACACGCAGGCGGTGTGTGGGCGCCTTCCGTCGTTCGCTGTTTGGACGTGGCGCGAGCTTTGTCCGTGGTGAACGAGTCTTCGGTGTGGCGTCGAAGATGGAGGCAGCCCGCCGGCGCAAACTCGACCAGGCGACGTTCAATCGCACGACCCGGCCGGGCGACCAATTCGAAGGCGGGGAGCTCGTCAACGCCGAGTACAACCCCGAGTTCATGCCCGGGATTGCCCGCGGCCGCTCCGGCCGGCTTGGTAAGCTGCAGGAGTACTCGACCGACCCCGTGTTCGGAGAGGGCCGAGACAACGTCTATCAGGCGCTCGTCAGCGGCTACATGACCGTCGAGCCAAGCAAGCGGGTGCCGAAGGAGCAACGCGAGCTCGCAGCTGAACAGGCCGCAGCGATTGCAGCCAATGTCGACGAGGTCGTGACGAACCAGGTCAAGCTCGAGTTCATCGATGGTTGCTTCAATACCGGGTTTTCGCTGTGGGAGCGGGTCATGAAACCCGAGGGCGGCCTGTCTGAGCTGGCCTATGTGCGATCTGACGCGCTCGACGAATGGATCGTCAACGACCAGGAGACGGAGCTTCTGGCCGCGCAGTTCGATACGGGCGAGCACCGGTTCACACTCGACGCGAGCAACATCGCACTCTACTCCCACATGCGCACAGGGATGAACCTCGAAGGGATCGCGCAGGTCCGGCGCGTTGCGACCCTCATCGAGATGAAGCGAACGCTCCTGAACATCATGATGTTCGCGCACGAGGTCCACGGGTTGGGGGCGAAGGTCATCGAGCAGGACCCGATGGCACCGAACGCATCTGGCAACAACGACCAGGGCGAGCGGACCGTCAACATCTTCAAGAACATGTCTTGGAAGGATGGCACCGTCATCCAGCTCGCACCGGGCAAGACGTTCCGTTGGTATGCACCCGCGAACGGCCTGCCAGACTTCGAGCCGTTCATCCGTTGGCTGGACGAACAGATCGCGATGCCGGCTTCGGCCGAGGGCAATCTCATCGGGTTCCAGGACTACGGTTCGAAGGCGCTCGCGGAGTCGAAGGACGCCAACCACGTCAAGTCCGCCCACCATTACGGGCTGCTGCTCGCCGGGTTCATCAACGAGGAGGTCATCCCAGTCATTGCCGAGTCGATGTTCGGCGAAGCCACCGTCTACCCGTTGCCTAAGGCCCGGTTCTCGACGTCGCAGGAAGCGCGAGACCCTGAACGCTACAAGCGCTGGGCAAGCTACGTTGCATCGCGAATGCTCCACTGGACTCTTCGCGACGAGAACCAACTGCGCGCGCTCGAGGGTCTAGATCCCATCACTCAGGAGGAGTGGGACGGCGCAGTTTCGGCCGAAGAGGCAGGTGACGTCGAAGAACTTCCGCAGGACGGCGCTGCTGCATTGCTAGCCGAGGCCAAGGAGCGAGGTGCGGCCGCCTTGAACGACGCGATGTCTCGCGCTGCGTAACCTCGGTACGTTGTAGCTCTCACCCCCTCCATTCATCGTGGCCCACGTAACCAATTGCGTGGGTCGCGATGCGTTTCAAGGTCAGTCAAAACAGCCGAAGCCTGATGTCGTCAGATGGGAACCACTGGGTTTTCGTCATGCCGGTCGGGCAGGTCTACGACGAAGACCTCGAGGTCACGCACGACTGGAACGCTGAATTCGTCCAACACGTCGCCGAGCAGAACAAGGCGCTCTTCGCCGAGCTCGACGAGATTGCCGCCGATACCAACTCCACACCGTGGCGCCCGCCTGTCAAAAGCGAGCATCACCCACTGAGCCCTTCGCTGGGTCGCGTGGAAGAGGTTCGGTTCGGAGAGTTCATGCCGGGCAAGCTCGGCAACTGGGCTCGAATCAAGTGGCGCGACGACGTCCGAGCCTCCGTCGAAAACGGAGCGCACGAATACCTCTCTATCGGGCTGTTCGGGAAGTTCCCGACCCAACGGGGCAGCGTCTACGGACCTGTCTTCGGCGAGATCAGCGTCACAGGCTGGCCGAAGGCTCAGTCGCTCGGAACCCTTCAGGAAACCCTTCACATTCGACTTTCGAACACTCTCGCCCCGTTCCGTGGGCGTCTGAGCAAACTCACCGGAGATACCAAGATGGCACTGACCAAAGACGACCAGGAACAGATCTCGGAGATGTTCACCGCAGGAATCACCGAAGCCCTCGGGCCGGTCATCACCGGCATGGAGGCGATGGGCACGCGACTGGAGTCGATCGAGACCAAGCTCGCGGCCGAGGAGCCCACCGAGGAGCCGGAAGAGCCGGTGGAAGAGCCCGCCGAGGAGCCGGAAGAAGAGCCCACTGAAGAGCCGGCGGAGGAACCCGCCGAGCCGGTGGAGCCCGCAGACGAACCGCCGCTCGATGTGGCGGCCGCGAACAAGATGATCGCGACGGCGGTCACCGCGGCCATGGGTCCGGTTTTGTCCCGCCTCGACGCGCTGGCGAAGGCCAACTTCAGCCGCCAATCGACCCCCGGGAACCCAAGGCCTCCGAAGGAGAGCAAGACCCCCGACCAGATCATCGAGGAGAAGCTGAAGGCGGGGGCGAGCGAGGAGGAAGCGCTCGCCGCATCGTTCGAGGCTGGCTACTGAACCCATTCACGGCCTCAAGGCCGATTAGGAGAACACCATGTCGAACCAAGTTCAAAGCACTGTCACCGACACCATTCCTAGCCTTCCGGCTGACGTTGACGCCGGTATCTGGGTGGGCGCTGACGGCACTATCGGCGGCAACTGGGGTGTCACCCTCACCGACGGGAAGGCCGGCGAATCGATGGGTGTCGCCATGAAAGGCAAATGCATGTGCCGAGCCGCCGACGCCACGCCGACCCGTGGCAACCAATTCGAAATCGACGGCGCCGGCAAGATCGTCGTCCTCGGCGCCGGCACCGCGGAAGGTCGCGTGACTCACCGCGGCACCGTCGCCGCAGACCGACTCATCGAGATCATCATCGACTGAGCGCAGTAGCGCCAAAGGAGCAGCATCATGGGAATCACTCGACAACTTACGAAAAAGCGTCTGATGGTGCTTCTCCGGGCAAACCGGTCGGACACCGATGCATTCATCGCGGAGGGCGCGAGTTCGTTCTTCGACGCGGAAGGCCAGAAGAGCGGCACTATGCCGCGACTGCCGGAGGCCGAAGAGTTCGGGGACGAGAACATCAACACGCGTCGCGCTCCCGGAGACGATCCGACGCTCATTCAGGACGCCGTCGACGAGGTCGCATTCGCCATCCAGTACTACAAGGGTGCGCTGCCGATCGACCACCAGGACAAGCTGACGCAGGCCGACCTCGAGGGCAATGGTTGGGTCCGCCGGCTGCAGGCCAAGGTTCGGCGCCAGGTGAAGACCAACATCGAGGAAGACTACGGCATCATCGTTCTGGGGAACGGCTCGGCTGGCGACGACACGCTCGCGGACGTTGTCGTGCTCCCGGCCGGCGACGAATTCAACGCGGCCGCCCCGGCGAAGACATTCGAGGAGTACCTGCAGGATGCTGTCATCTCTACGGGCGGCAACACGTATGGCTGCTGCCGCGATGTCTGGAATGCGCACCTGCGCAATCCGAATCTCGCCGAGAACTCGCTCAATCAGCACAGCATGAGCGATGCGGAGCTCCGCAGCTGGTTTGCTGCGCGCCAGATCACGAACATCGTCATCTCGGACGCGAAGTACCGAGACAAATCATTCATCCTGGCGGGCATGTCGATGGTCGGAAACCCCGACACGATTCGACGCGCTGTCCTTCGGGCTGAAAGGTCGTGGGCCTACGAAGACGAGGGCAAGGAAGTCGAGTTCTTGGCGGTCGCCGAGGACCTGTGCTTCCGAGTCGGTCACCAGGGGCTGATTCGCGTGTTCCAGAACACGCTCGCCTGATCCCACCGCGGCTTCGGCCGGGCGAGCTCGAGCGTCGGAACTCGGGCGATTTGTGGGATGGAGCAGCGGTAGCTCGTCGGTCATAAACCGAAGGTCGGTGGTTCGAATCCACCTCCCGCAAATTCAACTCAACAACCGGAGAGCAACATGTCTGAGCAAGCGAAAGTGACGGAGTCCCCCGAGCGAATCATCATCGAGGATTCCAATGAGCGGTATCGGCGAGAAAAGGCGGAGCGGAAGGCGGCTCGGCGAGAGGCTGTCAAAACTTCGGGAACGCTGTACGTGAACCTTGGCGAAGCGTTTCGCTTCGACAACGGCCAAGGCGAAGCGCTGGTGCCCACTGGCGGGTTCATCCGTCTGACCGGGAAGGACCGAGATGTGCTCGTCAAGCACGGCCATAAGCTCGAGGGAACGACACCGGAGCAGGCCAAAGCGAATCTGGAGCGTGCCATTCGCAATGCCGGCTTCGACCCGACCGACGTCCTCGCCGGCAAGGTCGACACCCCAAGCGAATCGGGGAAGGAGATCGCCAATGACCTCCGCTCGCGCGCCGAGGCGGCGCTCCACGAGGACGACTACAACGCCGCCGTCAGTGTGCTGGGCGAAGCGGGTGTCGAGCTCGATTCGCGCAAGAAGCCTCAGGTCATGAACAAGCTCGTCGAAATCTTCAACCTGGGCTAATTCGTGGCGAACGTTTCGACAGTGCACGGCGTCACCGACTCGAAGGTGCTCGACGGTCTGCCCTATCCTGACGGTCGAGTGACCGAGAAGGGGCAGGGCCTGACGCTGCCCAAGATTCGGGGCTACATCGAGGACGCTGCGGGCGAACTGAACGCGTATATGAAATCGCGGCAGATCGACCCGGCCAACCTCGATTCGGACGCGTCGCGGATCGCGGTGCAGGGAATCGTCGCGTATGCGCGATGGAAGTGCCTCTCGGTCTCGGGAGGTAATCCCCAGTCCGCGTCGGACTACAAAGAGGAGTGGGAGCAAAAGCGCCAGTTCTTCCAGACGCTCAAGGGCGGGATGGGCAGCAGCGACCCACCGCAGGGTGTCACGTACTCGTCCGTCGATCCTGACGTTGAACGGGTGACCGTCGTCGATCCCGCTCGCCCTAAAAGGTTCTGATGCCACCCATCGACCTCTCCAAATCAGTTCGGGCCGCTCGCGAGCGAATCATCGCCACCCTGGTGGCCCACCTGCCGGACGAGCTCGCGTCGCTAGAGGCAGCGAATCCCGCGTTTCCTCTCCCGGTTCCGGAGGCGTACATCCGCTCGCGCTCGTCATTCGAAACTGCGTTCGCAGAACTGACAATCGACGAGGTGGCGTGTTGGATCGTGAAAGAATCGCCCGCGTCACCAGAAGTCTGGGAGTCGGCCGACTCCAGCGGGAAAATGGCTGCGTCGCAGACCCAGCTTTTCCGGGTGGTGATCATCACCAAGTTTCCGGGGACCGTTCCCAACAATGCCCTCACGCCCGAGGGCCGCGTGATGACGGCCGAGGAGTGGCTCGAGGAGCGCGCCGAGCTCTACAAGGGTGCCGTCGTCGATGTCCTGGCGCGCAACACCGCGGACGCCGTCAACGTGCACGAACTCTACCCCCGTTCGAACGACGCAACCGCGATCACCATCAACACGCTGGGGCAGGTCAGTCAGGCGTCCCAGATCGTAGAAGTCAAACAAGAGACCTTGATCGACATCAAGGTGAACCCAGCCCTGTAGGAGATACCGTGGCCAAGTCCGACAAAACCAAAGAAGAGCAGCCTCCACAGCCCAAACCGACCGACCTGGTCGTCTGCGCCCCAGTCGTCATCAACGGCAAATCGATGGGTCAAGCCCTCGAGGACGTCGACAAAACAAGGCTCGCCGCACTGAAGGAGGCCGGTCACGTCTCGACCCGCGCGGAGTTCGAAGCGGAGTCCAAAAAGGTCGCCGAGTTCGCCAAGAAGGAGCGCAAGCGACAGAAGGAAGAGGCAGCGGAGAAGTTGAAAGAATCCGCCAAGAAGCGCGCGGATCTCGCCGAGAAGCGGCGGGCCGCGCGCAAAGGCTGACCGATGTCCGGGGTGGGCGGCATGTTGTCGGTGCTGGAGGGCCTCCGGGCCGCTATCTCCGATCCGGCGCCGACGTTTCGTCGCGTCGTCCACCCCTGGGCGCTTGACCATTTTCAGCGGCAATTCGACACCGCCGGCGGTCATGGCGGTTCGCCGTGGGCGCCGCTCTCAGGGCGCTACCTCGAGCAGCAGCGCGAGCTCGGAGACTCGACGGTTCCCCTCGAGGCCGACCGACCCGTGCTCGAGCCGAGCTTCACCCGCGAGGGTGACCCAAACCACATCTTCGAAATCAACGGCAATCAGGTCCGCGTGGGGTCCTCGCTTTCCTACGCGGCTCACGTCGCCGAGGGCGGCGTCGACCCGTTTGGGGAGAACTTCCCCGGCCGGGACCCGCGCCAGATGACACAGCAGCAAACCGAGGCACTGAGCCGCTCGGTGATGGACGACATGACCAACCGGGCGCGTGGCTCGGTACGTTGAGGCGGTCGCGAGACCGCGCCAGATTGAACGCACCAACAGGAGTGAGACATGGGCCTGCAGCGCGCAAAATTCGTCGCAATCAAATCCGAAACGAGCTATGGCGTCGACGCGTTTGGCGGGGTCGACCCCACCGAGTGGCTCGCCGTCGAAGACGTTCAGATCACCCCTGCCGATGGGGTCATCGAGAGCCCGGACATTCTCGCCGTCCACTCCAAGCTGGGGCAGCTCCACTTCGGCGACCGGACCGCGGTTTCCATCACGTGGAAGCTGACCGGAAAGTCTGGGGCCGCGGGCACTGAGCCTGCCGACGCCGCAATATTCCGTGCGTCGAACCACAAGGTGGAAGTCGCCCCGGCCGTGGATGTCCGCATCACGCCGGTCACCGGTTCCCGGATGACGCTCACGCCGTCGATGACGCTGGTGGTCATCGAGATCGATAGCGAGACCGGCGAGGTCTATGCCCACAAAGTTACCGGCATTCGGGGCAACGCGGAGTTCTCGTACGAGGCTGGCGGCAAGTTGATGGGCGCGTTCACCGGCACCGGCCTGTACTCGCCTTTCCCGACGTTCGCGGCGGCCGGCACGGAGCCGGCTCTTCCCGAGGCCTACTCGGGCAACAAGTTGGGTATGAAAGCGGTTGGGCAGACGATGCTCGTCGATGCCGCGCCATTCCCGGTCATCGCCTGGTCGCTCTCGACCGGCTGGGAGATCAAAGCCGACGAGGTTGCAAACGCAACCGGTCTCGTCGACCTGGTCGAGCTTCAACGAACGAGCCGCCCGCCCGGAAGCCTTTCGCTCAAGGGTCGGTCGGCAACGCTCAAAACCGCGCTCCCGCTCATTCAGGACGCGCAGGTCTTCTCGCTCGACCACACCTTCACGGACGGCACCGACACCATTCAGATCGTGCAGCCCGAATGCCAGTTCGCCAGCTACAGCCGCGGGGATGATCGATTCGATCTGCCCTACGCCTGCAATGGCGTGTTCGACGTCGGTGAGACCGGCGAGAACGAATACGAGTTCATCTACACCTGACGGAGACAGGTCGCATGGCAATCAGAATCAAACGATTTCGCGAGGACGGGGGCGTCTATTCGACGACGCTTCTCGGCGAGCCGGTTTCGTTCACCTTTCGGCGCCCGAAGACGAAGCACATTCTTCGTTTCGAGCGCGCCTCCACCGGCTATCGGAAGGCCCTCACCGAGTATCACGTTGCCCTCGCCGATCTGAATAAGAAGCTCGAGCTGACGGGTTCGGAAACCTACGCGGAGATTGTTGCCGCAGCGAATGCCGCAGGGCTGGAAATGCCTGGTCTCGATCTCGGTCCGGATGACATCGAGCCCCTCGCCGACCTGATCCACGCACACATCACGGAGGTCGAAGGGTTTGAGGACGCGGACGGCAACGCGGTGACGGACTGGCAGCAGCTGACGGAAGAGGACCGCGAGGACATCGTCGATACCCTCAACGCAGGTCAGCTCATCGAGTTTCAAACCAAAATCGTCCAGTCGGTGTCGCTTTCGGAGGCCGAAAAAAAGCCCTCGACGTCCTCTGCCGACGACTCTACCTCGACGACCCCTGCAAGTGCGACGCCTGCTACACCGTCGCCGGACTACTCGAGCGACCCGAGCGGGGACGCGATTGCAACCTGTTCGACGTCGATTCAGCCGCCGAGCTCCTCCACTCCCAATGGTCCCGATTCGTCGAGCGGGGTGGCGCCTCCCTGATCGAGCTGCCGTACTGGATGAGCGAGGTCGCAGCGACGGTCGGCTACTACCGCAATCAGAAGGAGTTCAAGACGTACCTCGACGAAGAGGAGAAGCGGATTCAGCAGGAAATGCTGAAACGAGCCGGCATGACAAGGTGAAGACGTGGCCACAACTGAACAGCTGATCTGGCAGGCCGAGGTCGTCGACAAGGCGACCGCTGCGCTGAAGTCCATCGAGGACCAGGCGAAGAAAACCGATCAGGCTGTTGGTGGGTTTGGCGAGAAGACCGACGAGGCGGGCGAGTCGACGGACGCGCTCGCCGGTAGCTCCGGCAAACTTGGCGGAACGATGGGCGGCGCGCTGGCTGCAGGTGCGGCCGCCGCAGTCGCCGGCATCGTCGCGGTGACCGGTGCTGCTGCAGCCGCGTACGCCATCGCTCAGAAACTCACGAACGCATACGAAGAGCAGCACGGGGTCAACAAGCGTCTCGCCAACTCGCTCGGCGCGGCCGCGGCTGCTGGTGAGGATATCAGTGCCGTCTACGGCGATATGCAGTCCGTCATCGGCCAGTTCGCCGCGTCTACGAACTTCGGCGACGAGGCTGTCTCCAACGCGCTCTCGACCTATCAGGATCTCATTCCGAACCTGTTGACGCAGCAGGAAGCGCAACACGACCTCAACACCATTCTCGGGATTGCGGAGCAGCGCCAGATCGATGGCGAGGCGGCGTCGAAGCTCTACGCCAAGGCGAAGACCGGGGAGGTCACCGCGCTATCGAAGGTTCTCGGCGTCCAGAAAGAGACGCTGACGGAGCTGCAGAAGACAACCGACCAGACGAAGCGCGCGGAGATGGCGACCGCGCTTCTCGACAAGCAGTACGCGGGGCTCGCCCAGGGCGCGGCGGTAGGGTTCTTCGGCGCGCAGAAGAACCTCACCGACGCAATCGGCGACACCCAGCAGGCGCTCGGCGGCGTCATTGTGGAGTCCGGAGCGCTTAATCCCGTCCTCGAGCTCGGCACCGGCATACTGCTCGATATGCAGGCCGCGGTCGGCGAGAACGCGGAAGCTTGGGGCCAGTGGTTGCGGGACGCTGTCGGGACCGGTCTCGAATACCTGGTCGCCGCGATCGAGGTCGCCGAGAAGGGCGCGCCGGTCATCGCCGGCGTCGCGACGTACGTTAGCCTTGTCGCGAACGCGTTCACCATCTGGAACAACGTCCTCTCCATCGTCGGCAAGGCGATCGTCGGGTTCACGACCACCGTCCTCGGCGGAATGATCGAGGTGCTCGAGCCCGCCCGCGCGCTCGCGGTCGAGTTCGCAGGCATCATCGACGAGGACCTCGGCAAAGCCTTCGCGGCTGCGAAGGGCCCGATCGACGAAGCCGGGGTCGCGCTCCGAAACTTCGGCGGCGATGCGCTCATGTCGATCGGTACCGATATCGACGACATCTCCGGAGACATCGGCGACATCATCGCGGCGATCGAGCGTGCGCCTGAGATTTCGAGCGGTACGCGCGAGGTGCTCGAGAACCTGCGTGAGCGCGTCCAGAAAGAGCGCGAGGAACTCGCCAAGGTGACCGAGAACTCGAGCGCCACCGACGGTGTGCGTGGGCGAGGGAACAACCGCAGCAACGTCGTCAGTCTCGACTCCAAGCGAACGAAAGAGGAAGCCGACGCGGTCGCCCTTCGCGCGATGATCGCCGAGAAGGAGCTCGCCATACTGCAACAGCAGGATGTGACGAAGCGGGCGGTGCTCGAGCTCGAGCTCGCGCGACTCAACACCGCGAAAGAGATTCTGGGCACCAACCTGACCGACGAGGAGCTCGCGCTCCGCAGGTACCAGGCCGAATCTGCGTTCCAGACCAAGCTGGCCGACATCGAGAGGCAACGCGCGGAGGCAAAGAGGGCCGCCGACGCCGCTGCGGCCGAACGTCAGAAAAAGCAGTTCGAAGCGTCGCTGGCGCAACAAAAACGCGTCTCCGACATCGTGGTGCAGACCCTCGCGAGCGTTGGCGGGGCAACTGGTGCTGCAACGTCGAAACTAGTCAACGACCTCGCGCAGGTTACTCGCCAGTTCCAAGAGATGCGGGCCGCCGGCGACTCGACCGCACAGGCGCTCGAAAAGTCCGTCGCGGCTTCGGGGGCTGCGACCGGCTCCTTCCTGACTGCGATGGGACTCGGCTTCCGCGAAGTCGCAGGAATCCGCGCGATCTTCGAGCAGGCGGCCGCGCTGGCAGCATTCGGATCGGGAAACATTCCCGGCGGCGTCGCCCACCAGGCCGCGGCGGTGACGTTCGGCGTGATCGCCGCGACCGGTGCCGGCGGCGGTGGAAAGTCGGGGTCGAGCGCTGCAGCCGCGAGCCAATCGCAGGCCATGACGAGCAGTGGAGGGGGTGTCGACATCGCGCGAATTCAGGAGGCGAACACCGCAGCCTACGTCGAGGCATTCCGTCAGACGAGGGCGGCAGGGCAGACCGTGAACAACTACTTCACCGGCAATACGTTCCTCGAGGAAGAGGCTCGCATCGCCAATCGCATCGAGCGGACGGTTGATGTGAATCGACGCACGCGACTGAGGGCAGCATGACCAGGGCACGCGACGACATCTCCAACCGCGACCGGTTCATGTACCCATACCGGGTGACGTCAGACGGTCTGAAGTTCCTCGAGAACGGCATCGGCTACTTCCTCGACCTGCAGTTCGATAGCGGTCTCTACTGGCCGTACCGAGAGCCAGGCATCGATCCGGTTCTCGGCGCCCGATTTCCGTCGCTATACAAGCTGATCGAGGACGCCATCAACGCGTCGGGGTGCGACGGCACCTACGAGTTCATCGCAGGACCACCGACCGAGTCTCCGAACCAGGGGAAACGGGGTCTTGCACTTCGACGAACGGACGACGGCGGGTTTCCGGCGCAGTTTGGCTGGGAATTCACGGATCCGCTGTGGGATTTCCCGCCGGAGCTGCTCGGATTTCGAGGCGACGCCGATGTGGTTACGGGTTCGCCGGCAACGACCGTGCTCTACAGTGCGTTCACACGAGCGAGCGACTGGGTCCCTCCTCGTCGAACCTCGTTCAAGTTCATGAACCCCGAGAAGGTCGGCGCCTCGGCGGGTTCCGCTGGTCCGACCCGACTCCGTATCACCCACCGGACCGACCGGATTCGCCCGTTCGTATTCAATTGGCTCGCGGCCGGCCACGTCCGCCGGTACCGGAACGACGAGGCCGCCTACGCTCGCGTCGCCAACATGGGTCTGAATGACCACGGCAACTATTTCGAGAGCCTGTGGGAATCGATGGCCGAGGGGCACGACATCCTCGTCGTCTACGATGAGGGAGCCGAGGACCTCGCGCTGACCACGCACCCGTGGGAGGTCGGCACGTTCCTCGACTCCGGCGAGGTCCTCAAATTCGACGACGTCGTCGAACTGCAGCAGGGCGGCGAGCGCTACGGCATCGAGTTCGCGCTCTGGATTGAAAATGGACTCGGCACCTACAGGCAATGACCTATGCCCAAAGAACGAAGTCGACGGATCACCTGGGCGGTTACCCTCGAGGGGATTCCGGCCCGATGGGCCGGTGCAGCCGCCCAGAAAGGTGCGATGTGGTATTTCGGCGAGGACCCGTCCGACATCATGGTCGGTTACGACGGGTACGCGGAGCTCCTCAAAGAGTCACTTCCGTCTGGGTTCACCCAGCGTTTCGATCCGGAGACCGGCGAGGCTGACCTCGACCGATTCTCGCCCCAGATCACGGCGACGCCGGACAATCTGAAGCTGTTCTTCGACAAGACCGGCCAGGGCGGAGTACTCGGGACGACACTGGGCGCCGATGTGCCGCTCGCCGGCGACGTCATCGAGGTGACAGACCCTCGCGCTACGTTCGCGATTGGCGATTTCATCTACATTTCGAACGAAACGATGCGTGTCACGTCGGCCGTCCTCGCCAGCGGTGTATGGACGCTCGCTGTGGTCCGAGGTTGGGGTGGCACGCTCGCGCGGCCGCACTCCATCGGCGATCGCGTCTACGTCTCGGTCCCGTATCACCAACGCAGGGTCGTCAGGCTCCACCGCGTCGACATGGTGCAGGAGTTCTCGACCGTCGTCAGTGTTTGTCTCGTCGAAACGGTTCGCACAAACCCGCAGCAGACCGTCATTCAGATCAACGCGCTGGACGTGTTCACCGCCCTCATCGAGACGAAGGGTTTCGCGCGACAAAACCAACTCCGATTCGACGCGGGCGCACTCACGTACGAGGCCGACGGGACGATCTCCGGGCGAATCAGCGCCGACGCGAATCAGGGGTTCCGCAACATCTCGTTCGTAAACCCGAACATCAGTCGCATCTGGGTCCGCGTGGGCGACGTCGTGGCTCGCCTCGAGAAAGATGGTCGCGACTACGTGTTCGGCCCGCTGTCGAAATATCTCTCCTACCATTCCGAGGACTCGGGGCCGGTACCGACGGACACCGAATGTCGAGAGATGCTCGTCGGGTCCGGAGATGTTTCGACCACGCAGACCTCGTTCGAGGGGATTTACGGGGGTCAGCGCAACATCATCTCTATGGCGCTCGCGCTCATGCTCTCCCAGTCGGGCGATGGGTCCAATGACCCGGAGGACCCCGACAATCCGGGCAATTTCCTGACGTTCGACGTGCTGGGGCCAAACGTCGGTCTGGGGATTCCGGCGAGCGTCATCGATATGGCGAGCTGGAAACGCGAGATCGACCTGCAGGACGCGCGAATCTCCGGCGAGCTCATCCGCGGCGACGAGCCGTTCGCATTCAGCGAGACTGTCGTGCGGCGAATGCTACTCGTGATGCGTCGACTGGTGATTCCGACGTCGGGCGGCCTGCTCGCGCTCAAATCCCTGCGGCCGTTCTCCATCGCCGCGATGAACGACCTGATGAACCGAGGCCATTGGACATGGCCGACGCCGAACACAACCACGCTGAACCAGCGCAACACGGAATCGGTACCGCGCATCGGAGCTCGGGTCGGCGAGACGCCGGTCGACGACGACCCCGATATCGTCAGTTTCACCATCATCGAGGAGGACCGGCGAGACGCGTCCAATCTCGCGCAGGAGCCGCGGTTCTACGACCTCGAGCTTCAGGCGAAAGCCGGAGAGGATCCGGACGCGTTCCGGCGCGACGTCGTTGATTTCCTGACGCAGCTCGCCCGACAGAAACAGAACCTCGCGCCCCTGCTGACGCTGGAGGCCCCCTACGAGCATGACCATCCGTTCCCCGGTACCGCTGGACTGTTCACCCGCCGGCCATTGCCCGACCCCGGAGACTGGCTGCGCCTGGTGACCGAGGCGCCGCACCAACTCATCGGGCCGGCCGGGGAGCGCGTCTACCCGCAGGACGCGATCTCGGCGTTCGTTGGCCGGGTCATCTCCATCGAGCAGAACCGCCAGACCGGAAACGCCAACATCACCCTCGCAATGGAGAACTGGAAGGCGAACGACGTGCTCCCTCGGGTAATCGCTCCGGGCGGTCAGGTCCTCGTGCACGACATCCTGTCGCCGGCGACCATGACCCTCGCCTCGGGCATGCCGGACCTGCAGGGCGGGGTTGGGTTCACGCCAGGCGACGAATTGTGGCTCGTTCAACGTGACGGGAAACGCCACTTCCGAGACCCCGGCGGTCTCGCGGTCACGGTCGTCAACGACACGACTCGCGAGGTCACGCTGAACCGCGACATCCCCGGTATGGATGGTTCTGGTGAGGGGGCGTTCCTCGCGCTCGCGGACCCCGACGAATACGAGAACCTCACGTGGCCAACCGGCGGCTCGCAGTGGTTCCCTACGTCGTTCGCGCGCCGATTCTATGCCTACATCGCCGACATCGACGGCGAGATCGGAGACGCGCTGCAGGACGGTCCTGATGTGTGGTCCGACCCCGGCGGGTTCGGAGACGTCGACGAGGGAACAGCGCTGTTCCCCGACCAGTTCATCGCGCCGCACACACAGCTGCTTGGTGGTGACCGGCCGGTATCGACCCACGCGCTCCGAGCGCTCCGCTCTGAGGTCGACAACCTCATGAGTCAGCATTACCGCCCCTGTTCCGCGACGGTTCTGGGCGATTTCGACACCGACCCGACTGTCTACCTCGGGAATCGGCCGTGGGCGTCGGTTGGCGGCTATCGTTCCTGTGTGGTGGTCCCGTTCTGGAAGAATTCGCGCCTGACGCGAGTGACGCTCGCGCGCTACCTGCGGGTGTCGAACACCCTGCTCGATCAGGACCCCATCGAAGGGCCGCCCATTGCCGTCGACATCCGCGCTCGGCTGCTCGGCAATACCGGCGAGTATACGAACTCGTTCCTCCTGGGTGACTGGCGCTACCTCGACATGTCGTTCGACCTCGAGCCGCCGAGGAGCACGAGCGCGTGGGATTGGCTCATCATCGAGATTCGATCCAACGCCGAGCACGTCATCCAGATGGGCACCGACCCCAACTGGTACGGTGGCCCGTCGCTGGTGTCGTTCCGCACCCCGGCGTTCGTCAAGACCACGGCAGGGTTCTACACGGGCAGTGCCGCGACACCGGGACCGGCCGCGAACGCGAATGAGGTGTCGGCGACGTTCCTGACGACGAACGACTCCAACGAGATCATCGCGACGATTCAGGGCCACACGTTCGCGGAGTCGACCGAGAAAATGAGGGTCTGGCCGCCGATGAAACCCAACGCTCCGGACGAGGAGGTCGCGCTCGCCCAAAAAGGCGCGGCCTCCTACGTCCAGTGGGGGTCGATGCAGGTCGGCGAGGAGTTCGACAACACGTTCTCCGAGGGCCAGCCGGGCACCCCCGACAGTGACCTCCAGGCATACCAGGAGACGCGAGCTCGCGTGGCGCGAAACCTGTCGGCCGACATCGTGGAGATTGTGAGCCGGCGCGAGCTGCTCGCGTTCGGGCCGATGGGCTGGCGACCGCAGGGCGGCGAGGTCGACGGCGAGCAGTGGTGGGATGACCGGAACTTCGTGCATCCGTGGCCGACGGTGGTGGGCAATGGCGTTCGAACGGCGATCGACCGGACGGTCGCCAGCTGGAATCCCGGACTCGACGACATGTCTCTCCGGATGCTCGTCTCCGGTCTCTACAACACGACCGGGCAGTACCAGGAGGACGAGAGCTACACGGAGACGGCGGACAAGTCAGTTCGGGGGTGGGTTACCTTCACCGTGCGCATCTACCAGGCGGCCGACGAAGCGGGCGCGGTGCCTGCGCTCATCTTCGATTCGGGTGACATCACCCGTCAGCTCCGCTACGTTTTCACGAACAAAGGCGATTTCGCGGCACACCACCTCATCTGCGCCCATTACTCGTTCGCCAAGTCGGACCTCGGCGTCGGCGCCTGCCACGACGAGGGCCTGCTCTACCTGCCGAAAGGGTCAAGCCCGTACCCGGCCGACACGGGACTTCTGACCCTCGAGGGAAACGTGGTGACGCTCGACCTGCTCGACACCGGGGTGAATGGGAAGCTGCCGTTCCGCGTCGAACTGGACATGGAGGTCACGAACGGGCCGAGCGGCGAGGTCGCGGAGTTCTTAGACCCGGACGTTGCCGAAACCGTGCCGCGCGGTGACTTCTTCGACCCGGACGGACCTTCCGAGACCGTGACGAAAGGTCGTCAGGCCGTTAAGCTGCTCGCATGGTCACTCTATTCAGGGGTTTGAGATGATGAAGGTAATTGCGCTGCTTTTGGCTCTGACGTTCGTGGGTTGCGGTGACGAACCGGAGACGGAGAGTTTGCCGACGCGTGAAGAGGCTGAAACGGACGCGTTCTACGCGAACGAGGCCGGTCACAGTGATGGGCTCGAGAACTGCCACATCTGCAGCAATTTCTCCGAGTGTCTCCGCTACCACATCTGGGTCCCGGTCGAGACCGAGTCCGAGGGTTGGGACATCACCACGCAGGAGGTCCCGAAATCTGATCGCGACCAGTACTGCACCGACTGGCGCTGGGACCCCAAATGAGGCGCGTCTCCGAACAACTCCTCGTTCCGTCGACTGCCACGTTCTTGCAGGACGAGCCCATCCTCGCCTCGGCGCTCACGCAGATCGTCGACGGCGTGAACACTGCCGAGCGTCGCCGCGGTAGTTCGGTCGTTGGCTGGAGCTATCCGACGCCGTTCGAGGCCAACCAGGTGGGTTACGCCGTCACGAACGGGTCCGGAGGCGAGGACCTCGACGCGCGAGCTCCGATTGTCTGGCCTGCGCGAGTGGAGACGGACGGCCTCGAGGCGGCCTTGCCAGCCGATACGGCTCACGTGCTCGAGTTCGAGGTGTACGGGCAGAACGTCACTGTAGAACTCACCCTGTACGACCTGACGGACGGGGGCGTTGCGGCCGGCGCAGCCTCCCACACGGTCGAGATTACGTGCGGTGCGGCCTATGAGCGCCGTCGCGGGTTCGTCGTCGTAGAGCGCTCCCCTGGTCCCGGCGTCGAGGCGTGGCGAATCGCTGCTCGAGCGAAGTCGGCGACGTCGAACGGCCGCGTCATCGAGATCGTGCCGCATGAGGCCAAGATGGTCTCGATCGAGAACTGGCTCGCCGAGCTGCAGGTGCGCGGCGATGAGTGGGTGGGGATGTATGTGGACACCACAGACGGGTCTGGTGTGTCGGCCGTCGACGAGTGGGAGCCGGACGGCGCGCTGTTTCGGTTCCAGTCTGACGCGGCGGACCCGGAGATGCTGCGCGACGTCGTGGCGCCAGGCGTCCATGGAGTGGCGTTCGCGGGGGCCAGTACTCCGCAGCGGCTCATCTCCGGGAAATACTCGTTTGGGGATTCCTACCTGTTCGGCGTGCTGTTCCGGCCAGACGTCATCGACGGTACGGCGCGGTATCTGTTCGCCAAGCTGGATGCGACCGTTGGGGCGACGCTACGGGCCTACGTCATCAACACCGGCGCCGGGAACGACCTGCTACTGCAGTCGTACATTGGGGGCGTGTTCAACACCATCAACCTCGGTGTAACGCCCACTGTGGGGGACTGGCACGACCTGGTCGCGTTCCAGAACGGAACGAAGCGGGTGGTGATGCTGAATGGCGTCATCATTCTCGAGGACACCCCGGCGGCGTTCGCCGATACCGACCCGGAGTCATGCTACCTCGGGATGCGGGACGCGGCGAACGGGCCGTTCGACGGTGTCATCGCGCTGCCGGAGTTCTCGTCAGCGCAGGTCGATCGGCGCGAGTTGGAGATGTACGCGGCATTGAGGAGGAGTCGGCATGGGCGATTCTGACGAGCTTTGGATATGGGGTATTGCAGTTTCTTCATTGCTCCTTCTCACGTCACTAACCATTGCCTTTGGATGGGAAAGACCGGACCTCGTGGAATTCGTCTATCGCTTCGCAACGCTTTCTGTTGTCTGCTTGGGCGCGGTTGTTGGTCTTAGGCGCCTTCATCAGTCGGATACCCACCACGACTCGTCGCTCGCGGCTCAGAAGATATTCAACACACAGAATATCCAGAATCAGATAGAGTCTCTCCATCGAACCATGTCCCAAAACCGCGATCTGCTCGACCTTCAAGAGGATGTGGCAGAAGCTCGATCAATTCTCAGCTCTTGGAGATTGGTTGCCAGCGAAGATGTGCTCCAGGTTCAGCGCATGAGGTGTGAGGCACTGCTTGGTGCCGACGTGATCTGGTTGCTCAAGTTCAGGGTAGCGATGGGGTTTGGGGTTCCGAAAGACGAGCCAATGCAGCTGATGTCGAAAGAACTCGTCAGTTTTGTGTCGCACAGATCGAAGCGGTCGCTCCAAATGCGAGGGGCGCTAATCATGACGCGCATGCTTGGCCAGTTGGAGGACGATAGGTTGATCCAGCTGACCAGTAGACTCCGCAAAAATAGCTTCATGTGCACCGGGCGTCGAGTGCGGTGTGACGGTGATGTGCAACGAATGGAGTGGGGAAAGGACCAGGCAACAGCCTACCTTTTTCTAATGCGCCAGCCGGAGGTTTTGGTCATCACGTCCGAGGCAATAGCCGGTTTTGACGGGATTCCGATTTAGTTAACTCGGTACGTTGGCCCGCCCCTCCCCACTGCCTACCGTGAGTCCAGACCACATCGTCGGGGCTCGCCATGTCGACCAAAATCGACACAATCTATCCGGGAGATGATGAAACCCGGCCGTTTCAAATCCTCGATG
>CAYLMO010000063.1:0-29366 GCA_964384605.1 uncultured Bradymonadales bacterium
CGCGCTATCCTCCGCCCGCCCAAACACCCCACCCGCGAGTCGTAAGAAATGTCCGAAAGCCAGATCCCCGTGGTCGACCTTCTCGACCTCTCGAGCCCCAACGCCGACCGACAAAAACGCGCCGCCGCCGCACTCCTCGAAGGCTTCGGCACCTACGGACTCGTCTACATCCGCAACCACGGCATCGAGCCCGACCAACTCGAGAGCTTCTACGACAGCTTCATCGAGTTCACCGACCGACCCACCGAAGAGAAAGAAGAGCTCTCGCGACCGGAAATCTGGTTCCAACGCGGTTGGACTCCCCCCGAGACCGAAAAGGCCGTCGCGGCCGGCGGGCAACCCGACTTCAAAGAGTGCTACTTCGCCGCGCCCGAACCGCTCGATGAGCTCGCGGCCATGGAGTACCCGGAAATCTACTGCCCCAACATCTGGCCCACCGACGCACCCGACTTCCAAAACCGCTACCTCGACATTGGGCACACCCTCCACGAGATCGGACTCGCACTCCTCCGAGGATCGGCCCGCGCGCTCGGAATCCCGCCGTACGCCTTTGAACAAGCCGTCTACGGCGGCCCACATGTCACCCGGTCGCTCCGCTACCTGCCGCTCAAAGAAGAGCAGATCGGCACCGGCATCCTCTGGGGTGAAGAGCACACCGACTTCAACCTGCTCACGCTGCTCCCTGGCGGTCGATTCCTCGACCCAGAGGGCGCCTACTGTGAAAAGCCCGACGCCGCCGGCGGCCTCTACCTGCGCACCCGCGCGACCGAAGAGACCCCTGCCGGCCAGCTCGTCCCCGGACGCCCGCCAAAAGGCTGCATCGTGGCGCAGGTCGGCCAGGAACTCGAAATCCTCACGGGCGGCACGTTCCTCGCGACGCCACACGTCATCAAGGCGCCAGAATCGGTCGGATACTCCCGCGTCTCCATGGCGCACTTCATCCACCTGCACGCGCACCAGATCCTCTTCCCGCTCGAAAAGTTCCGAAACGCGGAGTCGATCCGAAACTACTCGCCACCCGTCTTGGCCGGCACGTACGGCACGAAAACACTCGTCGACATCGGGCTCGCACCCGCCGAAGCTCTCACGAGCATCGGATACCGACACTACGACCGGCTCGACAACATGCGCGCCGCCGAAGGCTAACCCCTCCTATCAATTTGAGAGTTCGACATGCGCACACCGCTCGTCGCTGGAAACTGGAAGATGAACAAGTCGATCGCCGACGCCAAAGAACTGGCCGCCGGCGTAGTCGAGGCAACCGCCGGCCTCAATAATGTCGACATCGTCGTGGGCGCGGTCGCAACCGTGCTCACCACCGTCTCCGGCGTCGTCGCCGACTCGAACGTCGGCCTCGCCGCGCAGAACATGCACTGGGCCGACTCGGGCGCCTACACGGGCGAACTCTCGGCGGCCATGCTGCAAGACGCCGGCTGCGAGTGGGTCATCCTCGGCCACAGCGAACGTCGCCAGTATTTTGCCGAGACCGACGAAGGCGTGAACCGCAAGGTCCACGCAGCACTCGCCGCCGGCCTCAAGCCGATCGTCTGCATCGGCGAGTCGCTCGACGAGCGCAAACAGGGCTGGATGAAGAACAAGGTCGCGATGCAGGTTCGCGCCGCGCTCTCGGGCGTGTCGCTCGCTCAGCTCGATGACGTCGTCATCGCCTACGAGCCCATCTGGGCCATCGGAACCGGCGAAACCGCGTCTCCAGAGCAAGCGCAGGAAGTCCACGCGATCATCCGGGAACTGCTGGGCGAGCTGTACGATTCGGCGGCTCCGGCGAAGATGCGAATCCTCTACGGAGGCAGCGTGAAGCCGGCCAACATCGCCGAGCTCATCGCGCAGCCCGACATCGACGGCGCGCTCGTTGGCGGAGCCTCCCTCAAGGCCGACTCGTTTGGCGCAATCGCCGCGGCGTGCGCGTCCTGAACGGTCTCAGTTGAAGCCGAAAACCGCTCGAAACGCTCCCGTTTCGGGCGCCGACGGCATCACGTGAACCTTGTTGCACACGATCTCGCGACGCCCTTTCGTGCGGCACTCCCAGTCCGCATCGATGCCGGCTGCGTCGCGCGCCATCAGCTTCAAAATCGGGACGGGCTCGCCGTCGCCAACCTGGGCGTTGGGGATCGTCGCGGTCATTCCGAACCCACCGGCATCTCCGCTGGCAACGTCGCGGCCCGCTGGTATCTCGCCGTACAGCACAACCGGTACGCGAGGTGCGCCAGATGGGTCTGCGATGGCGGTCGGGCCCCACGCTCGAATCCGTAAGACACCGTCTTCGAGCTTGTTCTCGACGCGGCTCAGGCGGATCTCGCCCTTCGTCGACCCGACGGCCCACGACAAGGTTCCGGCATTGCCTTCGACGGCTTTCTGAGCGGGAGCGGGGGCCTCGCAGGCGGTCAACGCGAGGAGCGTTGCGAGCGCGAGACGTTTCAATCGACGGCCTTGGGCAGCTCTTTGAAGCGGCGAACACCCACCTCTGGCGGGATGAGCGCACCGATGCAATGGCCGGCACCGATATGCGGATCGCCGAGCTGGCCCTGCTCTTTCTGCAGCAGGTAGTTGCGGCGGGCGATCGGGATGACCATCGCGTAGTCGCCGATCTGGGCGGCGCCGACCTGAGCGTATCGCAGCAGCTCTCGCGCCTCGGAGAACTCGCCCCGGGCGGCGGCCACGTCGGCCTTGAAGAGGTAGCAGAGCACCGCAGCTTTATTGAGGTTGAGCTCATCGCTCGAGTTCAACAACGACGAGAACGTGTCGCCGCGGGTCTTGAATCCGTGAGTCAAAAGCTGCGTGTAGATGATGTGCGCGCGAATCTGCAGCTCGCTCTCTTGGTCGCTGACAGACTGCGCCTGCTCCATCGCTTCCATCAGGCGCGCGTACACGGTGTCTTCGTCTTCCTGGTCGAACGCGACGTAGGCGTGGCGGATGAGCGCGACGATTCCCGTGCGGATCTGACCGACCGACTTGGAGAGTTCGTTCACGCGGTCGTAGTGGCCGCGGGCCTTGGCGTGATCGCCGCGAGCGAGGAAGAGGTCGCCCAGGTACAGGTGGACCTCGGCCATCTTGCCGAGCTCGTTGGTCGTGCCAGAGTGGGCGAGCGCTTCGGCCATGTGTCCTTCGGCCTGCTCGAGGTTGCCGAGTCCGGCGAGGGTGCGCGCAAGGCCGAGATGGGCTTGGTGCGGTGTGCCAACGTGGAGCGAACTCGACAGCGCGATGCTGCGAATGAAGTGCTCTCTCGCATCGGCGAACTTGCCACTCGCGAACGCGGCGTTGCCCAGCTCGCCGAGGTTCTCGATGACCTCGAATTCGCGGCCGGCAGACTCGAATCCTTCGATGGAGGCCTCGAGGTGTTCGATCGCCTCGAGGAAGCGTCCGCGTCGCACCAGCACCTGACCGAGATTGCGTTCGATACGCGAGACGAGGCGCTCGTCTTTGAGTTTCGAAGCCATCTCGAGAGCCTGCCGCGAGAGGTCCTCGGCGAGGCCGGCGCGGCCTTGCTGCAGCGCGCAGCGACCCATCTCGGCGGTGATTGCGACGAATGGACGCGCTTGTCCGAGCTGGCGATATCCGTCGCGCCCTTTCTCGTAATACTTCAGCGCATCGGTGTAGCGCTCTTGAGTCGAGGCGAGGTCGCCCAGAAGCTTATGTGCGCGAGCGTAAATTTTCTTATCGTTGACGTCGGCTTCTTGGATGCTCTTGTTGAGCGCATCTTCTGCGGCCCCGTGCTCTCCCAGTGCACCATGTACTTCGCCCAACCGTAACCAAAGTTGTGCTTTGTCGAACGGGAGGATGCCTCCCGTCGCGGTGATTCGCTGCGCCTCGATCTCCATGATCTTCTGGATGCGCAGGTAGTATTCGCGGGCGGCGTCGAGGTCGAGCCCCTGGTAGGCCCGCTGGCCGGCGTCGAACAGGATCTGCACTGCTCGAACCGGGCGACCGGCGAGGCGCCAATGGTTCGAGATGGTCTTGATGGTCTCGTGGTTGGGGTTTTCGTAGTACCCCTCCATGATCTCCGCGAGCTGCCGGTGCGCTTCGGCCGCGCCTGGGAGGTCTTCGAACACCTCGCGCAACATCTCGGCAAAGCCGGGCTTGGCGAATCGAATGGTGTCGTCGACGCGCTGCAAGATGCCGAATCGCTCCGCCTGCGCCATGATCATGTCGACCACGCGCACCAGGTCGGTGTCGAGGATTCGGGCGTAGACGATTTTCCACAGGTCCGTCGGGACTTCATCGCCGAGCTGCGCGAGGTAACCCATGATCCGGTCGAACGCCTCGCCGAGCTGCGCCGTTTCGGGAGCAGCGATCCGGTCGGTCGCGTCGTCGGCGTAGTCGTCGAGATCGTCAACCGTATCGCCGGCATCTGCCCCGATATACGAACCGTCGACCGGGAGATCTTTCGGAATGTTCGCCAGCACGTCATCCAACTCGTCGGGCTTCTTCTCGTCCGGCGGAATCAGGCTCAGCTGGCGCCCGATCGGACGTTGCGACTGCAGAAGCGACTGGACGTAACGGACAAGTCCGCTGCGACGTTTGAGGTCCTCCGGATACACCGTCGCGAGGATGAGCACCGGCGCCGGATGACTGTGGAGGTCGCGGAAGAACCGGTCGAGGAACGCAAGCGTCAGCGTGTCGAGACGCTCGATGTTCTCGATGGCCCAGATGACCGTGTTGGAGTCTGTCCGGTCGCGGAATGGCTTGCCGATCCGCTGCAACATCGTGTCGCGGATGGTCGACAACGTACCGAGCGGCCGCGAGTCGGTACCGAGCTCGTCGGCATCGAGCGAAAAGTCGTCGTCATCCCCGTAGATCTTTCGGAGAATTCGCTTCACCTCGCCAACACCCTCGCCGGCCAGCGGAGTGCCGGTGAGCACCGAGAGCTCGCGCTCGAGTCCAGCGTCGGCGTCGCTGTCTTGCGTGCGATGAAGCACCGTGACGTCAGGCCGAGTGATTGCGCGCTTGATGTAGGCGCGGACGAGGTTGCTACGACCGGTTCCCGGCTTGCCGCGAACCATGACGAGGCGTACATCGCGCTGCTTCTGAGCCTCGTTGAAGGCGTCTTCGATGACGTCGAGCTCCCAGCGATAGACGCGCTCGAACTCTTTGTCGTTCAGAAGGGGCTGCGTCTCTTGGGTCGAGGCGATCGCTGGCGTTCGAGTGAGCGTCGTGAGCGTCGTCGGACGCTCGGTCGGATCGAAGTACGGTTCGAATTCGTCGCCGAGGAGGATGTCGAGAAGGGCGGTCGCGTTCTGAATTCGGTGCGCCGGATCCTTCTGCGTGCAGTGGGTGATGAGCTGGTTGAAGGGCGTCTCGTCCCACGGTTCGGGGAGCGCCAGCGGCGGATCGTTGATCTGCCGCAGCATCACGTCCATCGCGTTGTTCGAACCGTCGTACGCAGCGTATCCGGTCACCATTTCGTAGGCGATGTGGCCAAGCGCGTAGACGTCGACGGCCGGGGTGATGGTCTCGGCCATCGCTTGCTCGGGCGCCATGTAGAGGGGCGTTCCGAAGACCGTGCCCTCCTGGGTGAGCGGCGCGAGCGTGGCCGGGCCGGCGTCGCCGAAGCTCGAAATCGCCTTCGACACGCCGAAGTCGAGCACTTTGATGAACTCGCCCTCTTCCCGCTGGCACAGGAAGATATTCTCCGGCTTCAGGTCCCGGTGAACCAGGCCGAGCCGGTGGGCCTCGGCGAGTGAGCGTGCCGATTGAACCAGGATCTTCCAGACGCGCTTGAGCTCCATCGGGATGTGCTGCTGCACCACTGCCGAGAGATCCATCCCCTGCAGGTGCTCCATCGCGATGTAACAGAGGTTGTTCTCGGTCGTCCCGTAGTCGAAAAGCGTGATCGTATTCGGATGCGAGAGGTGACTCGCATACAGCGCTTCACGCCGAAAACGCTCGACGATCTTGGCGTCGTTACTGGCTGTCGGCTTCAAGACCTTGAGCGCGACGAAACGATTCATCCCTTCCTGGTGGGCACGATACACCACAGAGAATCCGCCCGAGCCGATCATCTCGACGATGCGGAAGCGACCTGCAACCAGGTCACCCGGCTTCAAACTGGGCAGATTAGGCGCCATGACACTCTAGGAAGGACCCCGGATAGAGAGCGCTCTTGTTATAGGTGAACGAACCGCGAAATCGCAACGACGATGCACGCTTCCGTCAGTACTCGATCAGGATGTCCTCGAGCGGTTTACGCTCGATGTCGGGCACTTCGCAGTCGGGTGTGGGATAGCCGACCGGAATCAACAAAAAGGGGCGCTCGTTCTTCGGACGTTCGAGGATCTCCGAAAGGAAACCCATGGGACTCGGCGTATGCGTGAGGGTCGCAAGCCCTGCGCGGTGGAGAGCTGCGAGGAGAAAACCTGCGGCAAGTCCCACCGACTCCTTCACGTAGTAGTGCTGCTCGCCAGCAGGGCCGGAGGATTGTGCGAAGACCACGATCAAGGCAGGCGCGGTCTCGAGATAATCCTTCTCGGGGCCTGTCCCGAATTCCTCCAGATCTTCCAGCCAGGAGTCGGGAGCCCGGCGCGCGTAGAACTCGCGCTCTTCCGCCTCGGCCGCCATCCGAATCTCGCGCTTAATCTCCGGATCGGTGATGAGCGCGAACGTCCACGGTTGCTTGTTGGCACCCGACGGAGCTTGACCCGCCGCATGTATTGCGGTTCGCACGGCATCTAGTGAGACCGGATCCGAACTAAACTGACGGACGGAGCGCCGCGTCTTCACGCTGTCGCGAAATGCTTCGGCGCGTCGTAGCATCTCATCGTGGTCACACCGCTCAAAGTTCAGAGGTCTCGTTTTGCTCATCAGTCGAATCCTACTCTTCGGATGTCTCGCTCTTCTCATCGGCTGCGCCGGTAGCCCTCAGACGCGGGGAGACTCTACCGCGACCGAGCCCGTTTCGCAGGCCGAGAGTGCGCCTTCGACCGACGTCGATTGGGAACCCGGAATCTACGAGCTCGCCACCGGCAAAAAGATCGACCGGGAGACCTTCTACACTCGACTCGCCGAGGCCAAGTACGTCGTCGTGGGCGAGTCGCACCCCGTGGTCCCGGACCACGCCGAACAAGACCGAATCTATCGGGCAATGCTCGAGCGCCACAAAGGTATGGTGGCACTCGGTCTCGAGATGGTCTCGCGCCCCTACCAAGACCAACTCGACGCGTTCGTCGCCGGCGCGGTAGGCGAGGAAGAGCTTCTCGAGCTGCTGGAATGGGAGACTCGGTGGGGATACCCGGCATATCTCTACACGCCGATGTTCCGCGAGGCCCGCCGGGCCAGCGCGCCGATCGTGGCGCTAAACGCCCGGCGCGAGCTTACGCGAGCCGTTTCGAAGGAAGGCGTCGACGGTCTTCCGCCCGAAATGGCCCAAGACTTGGTCGACCTCGACCTCTCCAACGACGCCCACCGTGAATGGATGCGCGCCATCTTCGAATCGCACGGCATGGCGATGGAGCCTGCCAAATTCGAAAAGTTCTATCAGGCCCAGGTCGTGTGGGACGAAACGATGGCCGACTCGGCCTATCGCCTCCTCGCCGCGCGGCCCGATCTCTCCGCCATCGTAATCCTAGCCGGCCGCGGCCACACCGAACGAAACTGGGGCATCCCGTCACGAATCCGCCGCCGCGATCCCTCCGCGCTCGTAATCACCGTCTCGCCCATGCAGTCCCCCGCCCCACCCCTACAAACCCTCCAATCCCACCAAACCGCCGACTACCTCGTATTCCTCTAAGACTCACACAACTTCTCCCCACTCACTCTCGCCAATCCTCTCAATTCCTCGTTGGTGATTGGCAGACAAAAAACCACATCTCAAAAAAAGTACGCAACGATTCGGACGAGCGGCCGAAAACCTAAGTGGTCGAATTCACGACCCACGGTTTTCTTTGCCAGGAGGCTACATGACCGCTCCAGTACCGGTTCTGCCCGATCGAGACCGACATGAAATTCGAAACACGCGAGACGGACTCCCCGTGTTTTGGGCTCATGCACTCGTTCGGCAGGCATTTATGTTCATCCTCGCGACGGCAGCACGTCGCTACAACATAGGCATCGTGGCGTATGCGATGATGCCCAACCACATCCACATCATCGTTCGGCCTCAGCCCGACCCCGACCGGCCGTTCGATCTGGTCGAATTCCGAAAGTTTGTCCGCTCCAATATGGCGCTCTTCGTCAACGCTCACTGGGACCTGAAGGGGTCTAGATTCTGCCCCGACTCCGTCGGCGACAGCATCAAGATTCTGGACGAAGAGTCTGAGATCGATCAGCTGCTCTACGTTGAGACGAACGGCGTGAATGCTGGGTTTGGGCGTCGGCCGGAGGAGTTCGACGGAGCATTCAGTCAGCGCCGATGGCTGACGAGCCCAATCACTGTCGACCGCCCCAGTTTCTGGTTCCAGAAGCGAACTTGGAATGCTTCGGAAGAGCTCAAACTCTGCGTCCCGACGCTGCAATCCAGTGCGATGAGCGCTCGAGAGTTCGAGAAGGAGTCCACCGAGAGGTTGAATCAGAGACTGCGCGTTATTCACAAGGCCCGGAAGAAGGAAGGGCTCGGATATCGCACGCTCCGTGAGGTGGAGGCCGAGATGCCGGACTTCGAGGAGCGCCGCGGGTCCACAGCGGACCATAGTCGTGCAGTGATGGTCGGCACCAACGTCGCTCAAAAGGCTCGAGAGTTTCACAATCTGAGAGCGTGGCGAATCTGGTATGCAAGAGCGCTCCAACGGTTGCGGGACGGCGAAACGAACGTCGTGTTTCCGCCGGGTACGTACAAGCTCGCTCGGGAAGCCGGGGTTTCCGTTGCGAACTCCGAGCAATACACGGCCAAAGTTCGCAGGCGCGACCAGAGTGGCTTGGAACTGCGGTACGTTTCTCAGGTCCAGGCCGACGAGATTCGATTGAATCAGCGCGAATAGCCACCGACAGATTCGTCGCCGAGGACATCGACTTTCAAACGCATTCGCGTCGACGGCCAACTCTGCGCACCGACGGGCTCCCCAAGAAAATCGACTCGAAAAACGTTACCTGCACCCAAAGTCGATCGCAGGTCACGCAAATTCTCGACCCTCAAAAAACGACAAGTTCGAGTTTATCAACTGACTAATGCGAGTCTCCAAGGCTTACGCAGTTTTGGGCTTGGTGGGGGATTGAATGGAACTTCGGAGGCCGGCGCCTGTCTTTCAGAGCGTCAACAACGCAAACGAAGGACCGAGTGATGAACAAGAGATTCATTGTAGCAATCTGCGCCGCTGTCGCCATTACGGGCGCTTGTGACGACTCCAACAAGAAGTCCGAGTCGCCCGTGGAGCGGACGGAAATCGAAGCTGAGGAGGTTGATGAGGGGCTTGAGGGTGAGGAGGAGAGTGAAGAGTTAGTCTTGGAGGGTGACAAGGGAGAGGAGAGTGTTGGGCCGGTGAGTGGTGACGCGGAGGCCGTTGGGCCGCCGGCGGAAAATGACAGGTTGGCGACGGGGCCGATGAAGGACGTGTTTGCGGATCAGGACGCGCCTGGTTCGAACATCAAGGCGCTCGGCAACCTGCAGGGCTCGGCCGACGCACAAGGCCTCGGCGGCCTTGGGTTGTCTGGCAGTGCAAGAGGTGGAGGCGGAATCTCCAGCGGTTACGGCTACGGCAAAGGGGCATCGAACCTCGGCTCACGCCGAGTCAGTGTTCCACAGGTCCGAATAGGGAGCGTCCAGGTGCGCGGAAGAGGCGCCGTGGGTCGCCCTCAGGTCGCCCCAATGCCGGACCCTGTGCGATCCTCGGAGGAGTACACCAACCACGGGGTGAACAAGTTCGTCGACGCCTCGGAGGACTCGAAGTCGACGTTCGCGATCGACGTCGATACCGGCAGCTACACCATCGCGCGTCGCAAGCTCCAGAGCGGTGCATTGCCCCCGAAAGCGGCAGTTCGCGTGGAGGAGTTCGTGAACTACTTCAGCTACGACTATCGGCCGCCGACCAATGGCGACCCCTTCGCGGTGTACCTCGAAGCCGCGCCAACCCCACTCGCCGGCGTCTCGGACCGCTATCTGCTCCGCGTCGGCGTACAGGGCAAGCAGATCCGGGACGAAGACCGCAAGCCGGTGCACCTCACCTTTCTGGTCGATACATCGGGCTCGATGCGTAGCCACGACAAGATCGCACTGCTCAAGCAGTCGCTGTCGTTCCTGACCGAGAATCTCGAACCCAGCGACACAGTTGCCATCGCGACCTACGCCGGCAACACGCGTAAGGTGCTCGATCGAACGCCTGCCGCGAAGAAGTCGAAGATTCTAGACGCCATCGACAGCCTCGGCGCCGGCGGCTCCACCGCCATGAATGACGGTCTCAAGCTCGCCTACGGTTTAGCGATGGCCGACTTCAATGCCGACCACGAGAACCGCGTCATCGTCCTCAGCGACGGCGACGCAAACGTCGGACCGCGCACGCACTCCGAAATCCTCGACGAAATCTCGAGCTACGTGAAAAAGGGCGTCACCTTGTCGACCGTCGGTTTCGGAATGGGCAACTACCGCGACACTCTTATGGAGCAGCTCGCGAACAAAGGGAACGGCAACTACTCCTACATCGACTCGATGAAGGAGGCCGAGAAGGTCTTCGGCCAGCAGCTCGACGGAACGCTCCAGGTCATCGCAAAGGACGTGAAGATTCAGGTCGAGTTCAACCCGAAAGCCGTCGCCCGCTACCGGCTCGTCGGGTACGAAAACCGCGACATCGCCGACAAGGACTTCCGCAACGACAAAGTCGATGCCGGCGAGATTGGCGCAGGCCACACGGTGACGGCGATCTACGAGATCGACCTCGCAGCGCCCATCGGAGACCTCCCCGACAACGTCGCGACGGTGCGCGTGCGCAACAAGACCCCGCGCGGCACCAAAGCCGTCGAACGCGCCTTCCCGCTCGCCAAATCCGACGTGAAGACGAATCTGCGCGACGCTTCGAAGGACTATCAGTTCGCAGCAGCCGTCGTGGCCTTCGCCGAGAAGCTTCGCGAGTCCCCCTACGCCGAAAAGATCTCGTACGACCTCATCGAAGAGATTGCGGCAGCGACGACCCGCGGCAAGTCGACCCGAAAGGAGTTCGTCAGCCTCGTTCAGAAGGCCAAAACCATCTAGCCGTCACACGCCCGCTACGCCGCCCGCGACGCCCGGGAGAGCCCCGGAAAACAGCGTCGCGGGAACGGCGTGAGCGCCTGCGAGGGAAACTCGTGGTCGAGCAGCGCCCCAGTCGCAGCGATCAACTGCTCGATCGCCAAAACGGGCGGCCGCCCGGCCTCCACCGCTTCGTCCAGCCGCACGCCCAGCTCTCCAAGCTCCGCCGGCCCAACCCATTCCACCTCATCCACCGCCGGGTGCTCCACGAGGTCCCCCGCCGAGAGCGACGGCGAGGCAATGACGAGCCCGAGTTCCACATCGCGAGGGTTGCAACCGACACGCCCCAAACGCTCGAAAAGTCGAGACCGCATGAGCTGCAGGTGCGCAATCTCCGCGAGTGCATCTGCCGCATTTCGACGCTCCACCCACCCGAGCAGCACCGCTCCCGCCCCAGCTCGCCACACGAGGTACGACTCCAGGCCGAAGAACAGCCCTTCATCACGTTGAATGTGCTCGAGCATCGAAACGTACGCGATCTGCAGATCGAACGGCCGCAGCTGCAGCCACGCCACGTGCGGCCAGAAATACGCGTCCACCGCGTCGTCAATGACCACGGGATGTCCGTGAATCTCCACGCTCCGCGGAGGCAGCACTTCCGGCACCGGCTTCATCTCCGATGGCGACACGAACGCGCCAGAAGCGCGCAGTTTGGTAATTGGGTCCGACATGTTGGTCTCCTGTGAAAGAAAAAGAGGCAGCCCCGCAATGGGAACCGCCTCTCGGTTATCGGCAGGAGACCGATATTGTTGCGAAAATAGTCGCAACCTACTGAAAGCGTTGACGAATCAACTTCTAGTTTGCGCCGTCCGTTCCGGCACCATCGTCCGTGCCGCCCGTTCCGTCCGTTCCGTCCGTACCGTCCGTTCCGGCACCATCGTCCGTTCCGTCCGTACCGTCCGTTCCGGCACCATCGTCCGCAGGCTCCGCAGCAGGTTCCGCAGCTTCCTGCGCCGCAGCCTCCGCCTCAGCCGCACGCTTCTCGGCCTCCGCCGCACGTGCTTCCGCTTCCTCGGCCCGCTTCTTCGCCTCTTCCGCCTGTGCTTCAGCCTCTTTCAGCTTCTCCTCGGCCGGGTCCGGCGTCGGCGCGGGAGGCGGATCGCTCCGCTCCACGAACGTGTACGAGAAGCTCAGCAGCAGGTTGTTCTGAATCTGCACCTCTTCCAAGAGCTGCGGGTCACTGATGACCTTCAGCTTGTACGAGAGACCCATCCACGAGAACACGCTGAAGTTCGCCGCGGCGGTCACCGCATAGCGCGTCAGTTCGCCCGCCGACCGGCCTTGGTCGTCGTTGTTCAAGAATGGAACGAGAACGCTCGCGCCAGCCTCGTACGACAGTCGATTCTCGTACGCATTTCCGCTGAACCCGAGGAACGCTTCCGCACCACCCTGGAACACGTTCGAGAGCTCTTTCGCTTCGATCTCGGGGGTAGCGTCGTCATCGTCGAGTACGAGCACGCCGTCGGCGAACGTCTCACGTGCACCGATACCGGTTCGGATCGAAATCGAGATCGCATCCTTCTGCAGCGGCTCCGCGAACAGACCGCCCGACTGATACATCGAGAACGGCTCGAACGAATCCGCCAGTTCGACACGAGTCGTGTCGGCGATCGTGTCGGTCGTGCCGTCGTTTCGCGCGATGACGAACGTCACCGGCTCGGCTCGCACGTCTTCGGTCGGCAGCAGCGCCGACGTGAACTGCAGCCGCGCGAACGCGCCCGCCCAGTCGAGGAAGAAGTAGTTGTAGAGCGCTTCGAGCGCGATTTCGTCGTTGTTCTTCACGAACTCGTCGAGCACCGGCGTGCGCGCCCACGACTCGTCAATCGTCAGCGTGTTCCGAAACTCGTGTCGTCCGTTGATCCAGTCGATTCCGCCTTTGATGCCCAGACCAAAGAGCAGCGAGAAACCGTCGACTTGTCCAACAACCGAGTCGTTCTGGACCAGGTTGACGTTGCCGTTGACCGACAACAGGCCGTCGACCCCCTTTCGATCTTCGATGTCGATCTCTTTGATCTTGTCTTCCGGAACGTAGACCGCAGCCCTGTCAGCTTCAGCCTGTGCCCAGCCGGTCGACCCGACGAATGTCACGCCGGCAACCGCCAATATCTTCGTCCACGAGCAGATGCGCTTCATGATTCTCCCGTAATGAGGGTTTCAAGACGCGATTTTCTAACCCGTTCGCAGAAGCGAATTCAAGCGGATCCCCTAGAAACATGCGGCGTTGGGGTCATTTCCATCAGAAACCACGTTATTCACGGTCCCGGTGGAAGCGCGCACCAACAAAACCTCGCATTCCGGCAGCATCGGATTGTTCTGAACCCGCAGCGTTCCGATGAACGTCATCCCTCGCAGCGGCTGGATCGTCCCGAGCGTTGCGTTGTCGGAAATTTGGAGCAGCGACGAAGCGCGCTGCAGGCTCGACAGAGCAGCCAAACTCGTGAGTTCGGGGTTGTTTCGAACCACCACCTGACGTGCCCGAATCAGCCCCAAGTCGGTCAAGAGCTGCACGGCCAAACCGTCGAGAACGAAGTTCTCTACATCCGTCAGCGCCGGAGCCGTCACGACGTCGGTAGGTTGGTTCTCGACACGCATCTCTTCGACCGCAGACACAGCGTCCGGAAACGACACCGTGGCCATACTCCCGTTGCCGAGCACCCACGCCCGCCCCACGGTCGTCACCCCGGCCGCCACGAACTCGCCCAGCGCATCGTTCTGCGCGACGATCAGCTCCGTCGCCTCGGCGTCATCGAAGGCCACGTTCAGCCGCGAGAGCTGAGGATTCCCGACGAGCTCCAACCGTCGCACTCGCTCCCCCGTCCCGGCTTGTTCCGCCAGATCGTTCCCGTACATCTGCAGGCTCGCCGCCGAACCAGGCCGCGAGATCCCCTCCATCGAGTCGAGCGAGTCCACTTCGTACATCGCCAATGTGTCGACTCGTACCCGACCAAACCCGCTCCCAGACGTCAGGTTGGGCAAGTCCTTCAGCACCAGCGCGTTCGCCGCACCTAGCCGCGAGAACGCGACGATCTGTTCGACCGGCGCGTTCGAAACCACCACGCTCCCGCCCACTTCATCGAGCCGACTGAACCCGTCGAGCACGGTCAGGCTCGAGTTGTCTTCGATGACCAACGACCCCGCCACGCGCAGCAGCAAGGACATCCCACCGTTCGTGATGTTCGTGCCGGAGATGCGCAAGTCACCGCCGATCTCCTCGAACCCCAGATCGGCCAGGTCGCTGACTTCGTCGGTCAGGATGACGTCGCCGCGAACCCGCACACATCGCGCCCCGCGATACGGCTCCAGCGCCGCGTCGTCCGCCGCCAGTACGCTCCCATCGACCACCACGCAGCCCGTCGACGGCGTCGTGCTGTTCGTCGCCACATTGTTCGCCACGACGTTGTTCGCGACCACATTGTTGGTGGTCGAATTCGCCCCGGCGTCGGGCTCCTCGTCCACGACCGACAAGGCACTATCTCCGCAGCCGACGGCCGCCAGAACCAGACAGACCAGTACGCGTTTCATGGTTGCCCTCCTTGCGGTCCGGCGATCCGGTTTTGCCGAATCTCGTCCGACGTCAATGCGCGGTCATAGATCGCCACGAGCGCCACGGTTCCGGCAAACTGCCGGCTGTCTTCGAACTCGTTGAAGACTGCCATTCCGAAGGCCGAATCCCAATTGCCGAGCCCCTCCGGCCTCGCCACCGACCGTGACGCCTCGCCCGACCACGCACGCAATACGTACCCGTCGAACGTCACGACGAGGTGTCGCATCCCACCGAACGCACCCGGCACCTGAAGGTCCGGGAGTCCATTCAGGAACGGCTCCGGCTCCATCGGGTCGGGACTCGTCCCCGCATGACGCAGGCGAACCGAGAGGTTCTCCCCCTGCTGGCCAATCGTCAGGTTGCGAAGGCTCGAGCTCTGCGAAAGCGTGAAGATTCGGGCCGGTCCGGTCTGAGTGTCGTCCGCCGTCTGCGCCCAAACCTCGACCGTGAACCCGTCCGAATCGGTCATCGCGTCGTAGAGTTCGGCCGGCACCTGTTCGAGGTAGTAACCGCCCGAAACGGCCGACACCCCTTCGGCCGTCGCGGTCATCTCCGCCAGCATGTCCGCAGTCGCCTCCGGGTCGGGTCGCTGCTCCAACGAGAGCGAAACACGACCGTCATCAGACTCCAGCCCTTGACCCGCTTCGTCGAAGCGCCAGAGCGTCAGCAGACCCCGCGTCACTCGTTCGGGCCCGGCGGGCGCCGGCCCGAGGTCTTCTTCCTCGACCCCAGCATCGCCGCCGTCCGCCCCGCCATCCAGCGCTTGAAGGACACGCTCGGACTCGACCGGCTGCGCCTCGCAGGCGCAGGCTAGGACGAACAGAAATACGCACCACCGGTACCGTCGGTACATGGGGCTCCTCGCTCTCGACTGTGAATGCACAGCATCGAACGTATCGAATCCGCCACGCGCAAACAATCGACGGCGCGCCCGTTGCTCCGATTCGTCCGGTGCCGCATCCTTCAGGCGCGCCCGGAGCCACTATGAAGAGAGCACGCCGATTTCTACTCGTTGGACTTGTGAGCACGACCCTCGGGGTCGTGATTCTCGTCGTCTACACCATCACCATCGCTGGCGAGTTCAGGACGATCGAGCCGCACAGCCGGGCCAAATGCGAGACGATCGAGGGTTTCGCGGGCGGCACCGAAGATTTCATCGACCGGCCCGATGGCACGCTCTTCGTGTCTTCCCCCGACTTTCGAGACGCCGAGAAGGGTGGCCGCATCTATCTGGTCGACCCCAAAGACCGCAGCCTGCGCGACGTCACTCCCGACCTCGGCTTCTCGTTTCAGCCGCACGGAGTCGGCCTGTGGACCGGCCCAGATTCGGAACGCCTCTTCGTCGTGAATCACCGTGATGGGAGCGGCGTTCCCGACGCGTCAGAAGCCGATGCCGCCGAAACGGTCCACTCGATCGAGATCTTCGAAGTCGCGCCAAACGGCGACCTCAAACACATCTCTTCGACGCGCGGCGACGCCCTCATCTCGCCAAACGACGTCGCGCCCGTCGGCCCCGAATCGTTCTACACCACGAACGACCACGGCTACGGCCACGGCATCATGCGCACGCTCGAAGACTACCTTCGAATCCCCGCAGGCAACGTCATCTACGGCGACGGCGGCTCCCTCCATGTCGCCTGGGAAGGTTCTCGCTACGCCAACGGAGTTGCGGTCGAACCGGGTGGCAAACACGTCTACATCGCCGAAACGACCGGGTTTCTCGTCCGCAAACTGGCGCGTGACCCAGAAACCGGAGAACTCGAGTCCGTCGCCACATATGACCTCGAAACTGCCCCAGACAACCTGAACTTCGACGCCCAGGGCAATCTGTGGACTGCGGCTCACCCCAAGCTCCTGACCTTCACCAAGCACGCCAAGGACCCGGCGGTTCCGTCCCCTTCACAGGTCCTCCGAATTCGCCCCGGCGCCGGCGATGAGTTCGAACTCGACGAAATCTGGCTCGACGACGGCACCCTCATGAGTGGCTCCTCGGTCGCATGGACAAACGGCGAGGAGGTGTTTACCGGTTCGGTGTTCGAGGGAAAATTGGTGGTCTGCCCGATCCCGTGAGACGCTATCAACATGATAGCGAGGTCACGATGAGGCAGTCATGCGGGCACACGAGCTCCTGTTGGAGCACTACGCGCAACTCTTCAACGAAGGTGGGCAATACGGCTTCGGAGGGGCTCGTGTGGCGCTTCTCCCGCCGTCGGCGCTCGCAACGCTCCGACGATCCGTCGAGCGACGAGCCGGAGCAGACGCCGCCCAAAGCGCCGTCATCCTCGCCGGATGGGCGGCGGGAGCGGACGTCGCAGAAGGTCTCCCGGACACCGTCGAAGACGCCATCGAACGGCGACGCTCCGTAGCAACCGTCGCCCGACTCCTCGGGGTCGTCGAAGCTGCGCTCCCCCGCAACGTGGGCGAAAACCGAGGCCCTCTCGAGGTGCATTGGTACGGCTCGATCGATCAGGAACCCGCGCGCTCGGACTGCGACTTCACCACGGGATTCGTGTCCGGCTACCTATCGACGATCGCCGACGAGCCGCTCTACTTCATCGAAGAGTCGTGCATCGGCCGAGGCGACGAACACTGCGTCGCACACGGTCGACGCCTGAAGGACTGGGTCACGCAGCGCGCCGTCATCGAATCGAGGTATGACCTCATCGAACCGCCACAAGAGACCCTCGCCGACGTCGAAAAGCGGAAGATTCTCGAGGTCGTCGCCACAGCCGACACACGCGACGAGGCTGCAGAAATACTGGGCATCGGGGTCGCGACGCTCTTCAGAAGACTCAAGAAGTACGGTGTGACTTAGTCGAGCGTCGCGGCGTGAAGCGCCAGCGCAGGCGGGATCGGAAACTCGCGATCGATCTCGTCCGTCCAGAGCAGGCCGATCGCCTCGCGATGCACCATGTACTCCCACTTGGCGCGCCGGGCACGCTCGCGCGCTGACGCAAATTCGGTAGCATGCCGCTCGCGCATCATATCGTCCGGCGCTTCCAGCCAGTGCAACGCGCGCAGATCACATTCGAGGAGTGCCTCGATGATCTTTCTTTCGGCTCGCTGCAGCGCGTACGCCATCTCGGCGACGATCTCGCGCTGAACCGCTTCTAGCCCGCCTTCGCCGGTCTGTGGGACCTTGTCCCGGACGCGGTCTAGGTAGGGGCTGGAGTAATCCTCACGAGTGAGTGTGAGGGCCAAAGATCGCCACGTGCTCGTTCCCAAAACGTCTCCGTGCTCATCGTAGCATTGGAAACACGACTCCAACGCTATTCACCATGTTCGAAAAAACCCGAGAAGAATTCAAAAAGTTCGTCACGCGCGGAAACGTGTTCGACCTCGCCATCGGCGTAGTGATCGGCACGGCATTTGGCGCGATCACCACGTCGTTGGTGAGTGATCTCATCATGCCGCCCATTGGATACCTCACCGGAGGGGTCGATTTTTCGAATCTGGGTGTGGTCCTGTCAGACAAGGCGTATCCGACCGTCGCAGCCGCAGTAGAGGCGGGCGAGCCAGTGATTCGCTATGGCGCGTTCATCGATACGATCATCAACTTCTTCATCATCGCGGCCGCGATGTTCGCGCTGGTTCGCGCGGTCAATCGCATCAAGGAAGGTCGCGAGAAGGAGGAGGCAGACCCAGCATCGCCGGCCGCACCCCCGCGTGACATTCAGTTGCTCACCGAGATTCGGGACCTGCTGAAGGAGCGCCCGGGTGGATGACTAGCCGGTCTCTTCGGACGCGACCATCAAGTGACGATAGGGGATGACTCGCCGCAGCTCGTCAAGTGACGTCTCGCCGCGCTGTACCTTGTCGAGCGCGTCGTCGAGCATCCCTCGAAAACCGTGAGCGGCCGCGTGTTCCTTCATGGGCCCGGTGTGGGCGCCGTCAGCGATGAGGGACTGCATTTCGCGGTCTACGATCAGCAACTCGAAGATGCCGACTCGTCCGCGATATCCGGTGTGATGACACTCGTCGCAACCCACCGGAGCCGCCGCCTCGGCAGCTCCCAGTCGCGCGCGAAACAGCTCATCCCACTCGCCATCAATAGGCTTCGGGGCGGCGCAATCTGCGCACAACCGCCTGACCAGCCGCTGGGCTAGAACTGCGAGGAGTGCGTCGGCGATCTCGGAGTTCTCGAGCCCGAGACCGCGCAGCCGGGGCACGGCGCCAATCGCGTCGCTCGTGTGAAGCGTCCCGAGCACCACGTGCCCCGTCGAAGCCGCGTGGATTGCGGTCGACCCGGTCTCCAGGTCGCGCACCTCACCCACCAACATCACGTCGGGGTCTTGCCGCAAGAGCGCCCGCAGGAGCGTGGCCATCGGAAGTTTCTCGTTCACCTGCTTCTGGTTGATCTTCTCGATGTAGTACTCGATCGGGTCTTCGGCGGTGATGATCTTTCGGCGTCCGTCGTTCACCTCGATGAGGGCGGCATAAAGACTGGTCGTCTTGCCGCTTCCGGTCGGTCCGGTCACGAGGATGAGTCCCTCCGGGTTCTCGAGCAGTCTGATGAGGTCGGCCTCGATCTCAGGCTCCATGCCGAGTGCGCTCACGGGGATGAGCCCCGTGTCGGCGTCGAGCACGCGGATGACCGCGTCTTCGCCGGCGGGCGAGGGCACAACGCTGATGCGGAAGTCGACGATTCTGCGGCCGTCGGGGAAGTCGATCCCGCAGCGAATGCGTCCGTCCTGGGGGCGTCTTTTCTCGGTGATGTCGAGGTTGGCCATGACTTTCAGGCGTGAGACGACGCTGTCGACCGTGCGCGGGTTCACGTGCGTGAAAGCCTGGTGGAGGATGCCATCAATGCGCAGTCGCACGTCGACGTCGCCCTGGAAGGCCTCGATGTGGATGTCGGACGCGCCGCTGTTGACCGCGTTCCAAAGTATGTCGTCGAGTAGCTCTGGTGGGGTGCTCTCGGGGCCGACCTTGCGCTTCACGACGGTGTGGAACGAGTCGTCGATGTCGCCGTAGGCCGTCGCGATTGCCCGCGTGACTTCGTACCGATTCAAGCGTTTGACGGTGATCGCTCGCGCCAGGAAGTCGGCCACGCGCAGGCGAGTCGGCGTGTCGTCGGGGCGCACCATCGCCACGACGACCGGCTCATTGGGGTCGTCACTCGCCTCGAGCACGACAACCTCGTGCTGCTCCGAAAACGCACGGGGGAGCAGTCGAACGGCGGCCGGATCGATGGGGTAGTCCGAGAGTTCCGAGAATTCTTCGAGCGGCATATCGGTGTCTCTTTGCGGGTCGTCGATAGCCTACTTCGTGGGCCGGATTCTCGCCAATCGAGCAGATCCGGCGCGGTGTAAACTCGGTCTCGACATCGGTCGAATACGCGTGCGACAATGCGCCCATACAACTCTTTTGCCGCCTGACATCACGAGGATTCCGATGGCCCACGAGAACCTTCCGTGGAGCTTGATTGAGGGACGCGAACGTGCGGATGACCCACGCTTCTGGCCCGCGGCCGAGCTGAGCGAAGCAACATTCGAGGGAGCACTGATCGTCGACGTCGACTTGAGCGCCGCCGAGCTCATCGACGCCACGTTCACGGACTGTACGCTCGCCCGGCTCGACCTACGCGACGGGCAGATTCAGGGGGCGACCTTCAAGAACTGCACGATCTACCGCTGCGACCTTCGCCGCGCTCAGTTCGAGGGGGTCACGTTCGAGAATGTCATCTTCGACCGGTGCGATCTCACGAACTCGAACTTCTCGGAGTCCAACGGAACAGACCTCACTTTTTCGCGGTGCGATGCACCGAACGCCGACTTTTCGAAGGCCACCATCGCGGGTCGCATGTTCATGTGCGACGTGTCGGGCGCGAATTTCGATGACGCGAACCTCGACGACTGCCCGCTGACAAAGTGCTTCATCAGAGAGACCACCCCGGGAACGGCCCTTTCGCGTTGCCTCGCCGACGGCATCGACGCCGCTGCTCGTGCAGCTGAGCACAACGCGCCTTGGTTCCTCGTCACTGGATTGCGGGCCGACCAACCAGGCGACGTCGACCTCGAAGACACGCACTTCTTCGAGGTCGACCTGAAAGGCGCTGCGTTCGACGGCAAGACCTTGAAAGACACCCACTTCGTCCGCTGCGAGCTGGGCGAGGCGAGCTTCTCCGGGGCGACGCTCGACAACGTTTGGTTCTGGGACTGCGACGTCTCACACATCAGCCTGGCCGCGGCTTCGGTGAAGCGCGCGACGTTCATGCATTCACGCGGCTCCGTGGATGCAGCCGGCGCCTCAATTCATGCGCTTCACATCGAGCAAGGAGAGCACGCCGAATCGAACTTCGAAGCGGCCACCGTCCGGGTCGGATCCATCAACATGACCGACCTACGCGGCTCGAATCTGAAGAACGCCGATCTCACGATCGAGTCGTACATGGCCGACTACACCGGGTCGGAATTCGACGGCACCGATGTCTCTGGCATCGCTGCGGAACGAAGCCACTTCGACGATGGAATCGAAGCGTCCGAGATGGCCGATTCGAAGCTGAACGGCAACGAAGATGCGGGCGAGATCCTCGGTGGCATCGAGCTCCGACGTGCCCTCGCAGCACTCGCCGAATTGAAGGCGGATGAGGCGGCGAAAGAGCCCGAGCCCGAACCCGAAGCGCCACAAGCCGACGAGCCTGAAGCTGACGCGCCCGAAGAACCGAAGGCCGAAGAACCGAAGGCCGAAGAACCGAAGGCCGAAGAGCCCAAGAAGTCCGAAAAACCTGCCTCAAAAGACGACAAAGCAAAGGACGACGACAAGGAATCTGAACCGAAACCGGCGAAGAAGGACTCCAAGAAGGAGAAGTCGTCGGACAAAGAGACCGCGCTCGCAAAGAAAGAGCCCGAAGAGCCGAAAGGCTTCTTCGCCAAGCTCATTGCGTTCTTCAAGTCTCTGTTCGGTGGATGATCCACCTCCGCGCAAGCGGTCGTCTTTACTAAAGAGATCTCGAATACGTGCCGTCTTCAGTAGTGGGGAGACTGGGTCAGTAACGAGGTAGGGGATGCTGTCGTTGGGGAACGAAAGTTCAGAGAACACGCATTTGGAGACCGTTGAGCGAGTGGTCGAACGCGCTCGTGCGCTTTTGGCGCGCGTGGACGACTGCACTCACGACACTCAGGAAAAGCCCCGCAATGTCTTCGTGAACAACGTGCGCAACGTCGGCGCCGACGCGATCGCGGCGCTCGACGAGGTCGAGTGGCTCATCGATGCCTGCCGCCCGGCCGACCTCGAGGCCGACGATACCGAAGATGTTCTCTACTTCGCCGGGCTCGAGCTCCGCTCGTCGCTCGACCCCCTTACACAAAGCTCCACGACCAACGAGCAAGCCGCCGTCCTTTGCGCGAGAGTGCTGGGCACGGCAGTACGCACCATGGTCACGGTCGAACGCGAGATGTGCCGCGTGTTTGGCGGCGAACCTAAGCTCGGTTGGGCGCTCGAGCCGGGCGTCGCGCTCGAGACCAGGCAGGCGTACTCCGCCTTCCGTGGTGCGATTGTCAGCTGGGGCCGCTTCGACGGCTCGCCCAGCGCCGAGCTCGTGCAGACACGACTCGAGGTGGGCAAGGCCGCCATCGTAGCGCTCCGCGAATCGCACGTTTGGCCTCGCTTCCGCATGGCCGACCGGCTCGAATTCCTCCGCATCGAAGACCGCATCGACCGCTGGCGGTCAACGCCAGGCGCCCTCGCGAAAGACGGCGCGTCCACATGGGACGATCTCGTCTCGTTCGCAGAGCTGCTCGAGGGCATCAACATGCGTCAGGAGCTTCGCGAATTCGACCGCTGGATCGCCGGCGAGCTCCTGCCGTTCTTCGAGGATTGCGAAGACGACGAAGAGGTTCCTCCGGTCGTTCTGGATCTCGGCGCGGAGCTCAAGTGGCGAAACGCCGAATGGGAGGCAATCTTCGCCGGTCCTGCCAACTGCAATGTCTGGCAGGCTGCACTCTCGCAGCTGGCGGAAGGCTAGGCGCTACTTCGTCTTGAAGGTGATCGGCAGCGTCGCGATGACCGGCGCGTCCTTGCCCGGCGCCGGGAACGACAGCGCCCGAATGTGGCCCGAGATGCACTCGTCGACCTGACCGTCCAACGACTCCAAGACCTTCACTGAAGATACTCGTCCGTCGGCCCCGACCGTGATCTCGAACTTCACGGTGCCCGAGAGGTCTGGTCGCGCGTCGAGGCGGTCGGTGTAGCACTTCATGTAGAGGTCCATCTTGGTGCGGGCCCGATCGACGACCGCCTTCGACGTGAGCCGCTGATTCGGGTCGGACTCGACCTTCACCGTGGTCGTTTCGCGGCCAGACGACAGACCGAACCACACGACGACCTCGGTCGGACGTTCCGACGCAATCGGCGCGCGCACACCTCGCAAGGCGGCGAGGATACAGTCGCGGGCGTCGGATTGGGTGACGGTGGTGTCGGCGAAGCTGACCGAATCGACCGCACCCGACGGCGCGAACATGAAGTTCACTCGGGCGTTGTCACCATTGCCCACGCGGCTCTCGGCCGGAACGTGCTTCACGTAGCACGCGTGGACCGAATCGAGGCCGCTCTCGGCCGCCGTACGAACGGCCCAGCCCGGAAGGTACCTCGGAGCAGGCGGGGCTTGCGCGGCCGCAGGAGCCGCGATGAGCGTCAGCAGCAGTGTAGCGATTGCGAATCTCATGGCTCCTCCGTGTCATCTGCGACCCAGCCGCCAAGCGCTCGAACAGCCGGCCAGTCGGCACGTGCCCATTCTAGCTCATGCATCTCGTCGGGCCGAATCCACCGCAGGGCGTCGTGCTCTCGCGCGACCAGCTCGCCGTTCGTCCACTCGCACAGATACACGTCGAGCCGAATCACTCGTTCACCTTTTGGCACCTCGCCCGAGGCGACGAATTCGCCGACCTCCACCTCGATGCCCAACTCCTCGCGAAGCTCGCGGGCGAGCGACGCTTCGGGCGTTTCGCCCGCTTCTACCTTGCCGCCCGGGAACTCCCACTTGCCGGGCAGGCTCATCTGCGCACTGCGTCTGGCGGCGAGGATGGTTCCGTCGCGCTCGATCGCGGCGCCGACGACATGAATCACAGACATCGTGCAACTTGGGCTGGAGTCTACAGGTCGTAGTAGTGGGTCACGCCGACCGTCTCCATGTCAACCAGCGCCAGGGCGACCTCGCTGAGCGTCCACAGCGTGTTGCCGTACATGTGAAGCTCGAGCATCGGACGCGCGACCCCGTCGATATCGACGTGGTCAACGTTCTGCGCAGGGTTGAGGACCCCATTTTCGGTACGTCGATGGATGGTCAGCTGCCCAAGTTTCGGTACTTCGGTGCCGTAAAGTGCATTCGAGAACTTGAAGACGCGTCCGCCGTAGTTCGATCCGCCACCAACGTCCGCGGTGTACTGGAACGCGCCAACACGTTTGGCGGGCGTCGAATCGAGGTTCACGACTCGCCCCCGGAAATGCTCTTCGACCGGGATGTCTTCGCCGTCGCGGCGCTCCGTCTCGGTTTCTTTGGTGACGTAGGCGAGCTCGTTCGAGTCGACGAGTTCGAATGAGACAGGCACCTGCTCAGGCGGCATGTCCGGGCCGATGGCACGTCGTGCTTTGGCGCTCGGGTCGAGCCGCCAGACCATCCAGCGATGGGGATTGAAGTTACGCTCCTCGTACTCGACCGACATGCCGAATGCGTGGTCACCCCGGAAGCGCCACTCGCGAACCTCCTCACGTGGCAACAAACCCCACACGATTTCGTCTCGTTCCAGCGGGCCGGGGCCGTCGGGCACCGACAGCCGCCAGAACTTGTCCTTCATGCCGACTCGCAGCTCGCCATCACGCTCGTCGATCGGCGAGTAGCCCGCGAGGCGGCCGTCGACCTGAGTCCAGTTGGCGATACGGGCGACCGCGCCATCAGTGGCGAAGCGGTACAGGTACGTGCCCTCGACGCGGTCCGTGACCTGGCTCGAGCCGTTGGCCTTCGCGAACACCGCGGCGTCGCGCGTTGCGTGGCGCAGCGAGGCCGAGTCGAGCAAAAGGGAGCTCGAGAGGCCAGGCTGCTCGTCGTCGAGATCAAACGTCACCAGCATCTTCGCGCCCGACGAGGTCGCTACGTTGCTCGTGACCGCATTGGTGCAGAATGCGACGGGATCGTCCTGGTGAACCCACGCATCACCGCTCGGAATGTGGAGATCGTAGAGGTACGGGAACGACGCTGGCAGGTTGCGACCGCGGCCTTCCGACGCAGATGGATTGTGGAAGCCCGTGTTGGCGACCACCGTGATTTTTCCATCGACCATCCAGGCTCGGTCGAGCCCGCCATCGATGAAGATCGAACGCTGCAGGTCGGGGCTGCGTGGGTCGGTGATGTCGAACACCATCACGCGCAGAATCGCCGCGTCGATGGGGCGCGACGGCAGCACGGTATCCCGCAGCGGCGCCGACTCCTGCGACATTCCCACCAACACGACCGCCTGGAATCCGTCGACTGCCACGCCCAAGATTCGGTCGCCGAACTCCTCGTCGCCAACTACGGCAGCTCCCACCGCGCGAGCCATCTGGTCGCGCTCCGCGTAGATGCTGAAACGTGTGCCCTCGGCGGTGTAGATGAAGTCATCGTCTGACGCGATATGCGTGAAGCTCGTGACATCCTCGAACCCGAGATTGTCGAACGGGACGCCGGTATGGCCCGTCGCGTGCCCGGGGATCGACGGCTGCGAGTCGAGGAAGGCCTCGAGCTCCGCACAACTCTCGAAGGTCCGGGGGCGAAGCTCGACCATGGGATCGAGTTCTTCGGGGATCGGCGTGCTGCAAGCGGCGAGCGCAGCTGCGGCGAGGAGCATGATTGGGAAGTGTCTATTCATAGCGGTTGGATAGACGTGCCGATTGTCGGGATATTCGAAAGGCGTCGAGAAACAGCCGGTGGCGCGATCCCCCGCTCCGGGCCAACCGTTCAGCCGGAAGAGGTCGGCTTCCGCCCGAGCACCCGCACAACATGGGCGTCTCCGGTGTGATGTTCACCCTCGTCGATCGTGTAGACCGTCTCCTCGAGAACCTCGAAGTCCAAGCCCTTCAGCTCTCGCTCGAGTAACGATGCGAACATCATCAAGTCCACGACTGGCGGGCCTCCGCGACCGTCCCCCTCGATCTGCCGAGGCGTGTACGCTTCCAGCAGAAACACGCCGCCCGGCTCGAGCGCCTCAACTGCTCGTCGGTGCAAACCCTCGCGGATATCGCTCGGCATGTGCGCGAAGATCGACACGATCGCGCTCCACTTCTCGATCCCCAGGTCCCACGCGTCGAGGTCCGCGACGACCGTTTGAAGCTCGACCCCACGCTCGGCGGCGAGCGCGTCGGCTTTGATCATCCCGACTTCGGATTGGTCGACGCTCGTCACCTCGAACCCCTGTTCCGCCAGCCACACCCCATTTCGCCCCTCGCCGTCGGCGATACAGAGCACGGTGCCGCCCGCCGGCAGCGCACCCACCGACTCCTCGAGCCACGCGTTGGGACGCGTGCCGTAGACGAATCCATCGAGAGCGTAGCGCTCGTTCCAGTCCATGCTGTCTTTCCGTTAGCGGTCGTAGGCGAGGAGGGTGTCGATCAACACGCCTTCGCGATTCATCAGCGAGTCGGCGAGCTCGACCATCCGCTGGTTCGGCCAGGCCTGGGGGCGATCTGCGTACACATCGACGAGGGCATCGGCCTCACTGCCAGGCCCGCCCCAATGCGACCGCAGAATGTACGCCGCGGCCGTCGAACGGCTGATGCCTGCGACGCAGTGGCAGTACACCACGCGCACGCCACGAGCGATCTTCGCGAAGTCGAGCAGACGTTTGATGTGACCTTCGCTTGGCGGCGTAAACACACGGTCGCCTAGCGTCAGCTCTTCGACGATGTCGTGGAACTCCAGCCGCAGATGCAGCGGATTCTGAGGGTTGAAGCCGAGCGGAGTGTCCGTGCCCGGTTCGCCGATCGACACGACTCCCCACGAGCCGGCATTGCCGGGCAGGTCCACGTTTGCCTCGGGAAACGATCGTGCGATGACGTCGGGCAGCATCAGAACTGGCCTCGAATGCTCACGGTTGGCCGGTCCGGCGACGGGTCGACGTGAAGGGTGACGGGCTCCTCGTCGTCGCCCAGCTCCAGCACGATCAGCGTCGCCCCAAGCGCCGCGATTGCTCCACCACCGATGAGTAGGCCAAGCGCGAGCGGCCGGTCGGCCTCGATGCTCTCCTTCAGCTCCGCTGCTTCGGCGGCGTTGCTTCGCGTCGGGTCGTTGTACCGTTGGTACCGGTCGTCGAGGTCGATGCTCAAGATCGTCCCCCAGACCAATGCCCCGGCGCCGACCGCGGCTAGACCGACGCCAGCCCAGCCCATGGCCCCGAACGAAGATTCGGCCGGCGGCGCCGTTCCGACGATGCCACCTTCACCGACTTCGCCGGTGTTCTCGCTCTCGGACTGTGCGACTGCGGCGGCCGACTTCATCCCTTCGGCCACGCCTCGGGCCGAAATGGAGAGCGTCGATCCACGGACCAGCCCCTGAGCCACCGAGCGAGTGCGATCGTCGAGGGCGTCGTATCCCAGCGCCCGTTCGGCCGCGTCGACAGCTTTGTCGGCCCGACCGAGCTTGTGCTCCGCCAGCGCGATGTTGAAGAGAAAGACCGGATTCTCGACCAGCGAGAACGCCTTCTTGAACTGCACAATCGCCCGCGCGTACTCGCCCTCGACGTAGTACGCGGCGCCATCGTCGTAGGCTTGTTGAGCTTGCGCCGTGTTCGATTGCGCGAGCGCAGCGCCCGAGAAGAGGACGATGGCGAGCGCGATAGCGGCTGAGGAGAGCGTCTTCATCATAGATCCAGTGCTGGCGCGACGAGCGTGTCCTTCTCGGGCTTTGCAGGCTTTTCCGGCTCGGTTTCAGGCTTCGGAATCGGTTTCTCGGGCTTCGGCTTCGGCTTCGGCTTGGCCGTCGGAGTCTTCAAAGGCTCAGGCGGTTCGGGCTGCTCCACCTTTTCGGTGGGCTCAGATGCCGCCGCCATACCTGCGTCGACTTGCTGAACTCCAGCAGCAGCGTCTTGTTCAGCAATCGTCGGAGGTTCCGGCTTCGCGTCGGCGACTGGCGCCGTCGGAGTCGTCGCTCCTGCATCGGCGCCCGCAGCCCCCAGCGCCTCGGAGTCACCCATCGAATTGGCAACCTGAAGCAGAACGGCAGCCACGACGAGCACCGCCAACAACAAGCCGGCGGCGAGCAAGTACAGGCGCTTGTTTTGCTGTTCTGCGATCACCATCTCGATCGATGGATCCGAAACTGGCGGGACGCTCGCGACAGGCGGAACGTCCGGTCTCGTGAGGCTCTCCGGCGTCGTTGCAACGCGCGCCTTCTTCTTTGGCGCCGGGATCGTCGCGCCCTCTTCGAAGTTCGGGACGTCTTCGATGCTCGGGGCCGAGGGGTGCGCCGCCGTCTCGGCAGTTTCGAATGCACTTCCACCAGTCACGCGCTCGAGCGCGTCGCTCGTCTCGCTCAGTCGTGGCGTGATCGAGCCGCGCAGCCACCCTTCGGTGAGCGCCGCCTCGAGCGTCTTCCCACGCTCGAGCCGCAGCGGTCCCCAGCGGTGCTCCGTGCGCATTTCCTCGAGGCGGTTGCGCACTTCGATGACCGATGCCGGACGGTCTTCGGGAGCCTTCTCGAGCATCTCCATGACGAGGTCGATCATCTCTTGCGGGAAGTCCTCGTCGACCACTCGCTCGTTCAGGTGGGGAGGGGTTTGTTGGACATGCGCGACCAGCAGTCCCATCACCGAAGCTGCATTGAACGGCAGCTGTCCGCAGACCATCTCGTAGAGGATGCAACCCAGCGCGTACACGTCGGTGCTGGGACTGATCATGTTCCCGCCGGCCTGTTCCGGGGCCATGTAGTGCGCCGTCCCGAACACTTGCCCGGTCGACGTCAGCCGTTGCTCGCCCTGCACGGCGTGGGCGATGCCGAAATCGAGCACCTTCACCTGCAAGGAGCCATCCGACATCGGGATCATCATGAGGTTGTCGGGCTTGAGGTCGCGGTGCACGATCTCGCGCTCGTGCGCCTCGGCGAGCCCCTGGCACACCTGAATCGCAATCTCGCAGACCAGGTTGGGATGCGCGCGACCGCGCTGTAGAACTTCCGACAGCGAAACGCCGTCCAAGAGTTCCATCGCCAGGTAGAGCAGGTCTCGCTCGGAGTCCTGACCGAACTCCACCATATTCACGATGTTGGGATGGCTGAACGAAGAGATGACGCGAGCTTCGCGAAGGAACCGCTGAATCACGTTCTCGCGGTCGATGAGTTCGGGACGGAGTACTTTGAGCGCGACCGGGCGCTGCACCGACAGCTGAACGCCGCGATACACACGGCCCATCCCGCCTTCGCCGATCACACCGTCGATCAGAAAGCGGTCGTCGACCGTCTCACCGACCAGCGGATCGTTGTCCTCGTTCCGTAGCTTGTAGGAGTAGAGTCGCGACCCATCTTCGGGGCAGTTTCTCGTGCCCGGATCGAACTCGCCCCCACACTCCGGGCAGTACGTCTTTTCGATTGTGTCGACTCGTCCCATCCCCTCTCAGCCCCGTAGGAGAGTGCGAGCGTACCAACTGCAGCGCGAGCGCGCCACATACACTAGTTTGGTCGCGCTCTATTTTGCGGAG
>CAYLMO010000064.1:0-26650 GCA_964384605.1 uncultured Bradymonadales bacterium
TTCAGGCAGGTCAGGGTCGGTGTGGGCCTCGACGATGTCGTCTTCTTCCACACGATGTTCGGGCGAGCTCAAGAGCCCGAGCATCTTCTGGTGCGATTCGAGGACGGCGCGCAGCTCGGCCTCGAACCGGATGCGCTGCTGCTGAACTTCGAGCATCTCGGCTCGCAGATCGCTCACTCGCGTTTCGACACCGCTCAGCATCCGCTCGGCCTTGAGTTCGGCCTCAGCCACGATCAGTTCGGCGTCGCGCTCGGCCTGGTGCCGAACTTCCTCCGCCATCTGGCGAGCCATCTCGAGGGCGTCGTGAAGCCCCTTTTCGCGGCGGCGGTACTCGCGCAGGTCTTTCTGCAGCTGCTCGTTGTCGACGCGCAACGACTTGAGTTCTTCGACGATGTGGTCCCACTCACGCGCCACGCTCGCGAGAAATTCGCGAACCTGCGCGGGGTCCCACCCGCGAAGTTTGGATTCGAAGGATTGTGCGAGGATATCGTCGCTACTGAACTTCATGCCCACTCCATGGCGCGTTCATCGAACATGTACGAAGGCTACCGTGGATGTGGGATACGGCAAGAAATCGTCAGTCCCCGAGCTCCCTGGATCGCTCCGCGGCCGCAGTGACTGCTTGGATCAGGGCATTCCGAAATCCATTTCGTTCGAGCGCGGCGAGCGCAGCGATTGTGGTGCCCGAGGGGCTTGCGACGCGGTCTTTGAGGTCCGCGGTGTGCGCGTCGGACTGACGTGCCAGCGCGGCGGCGCCCTCGATGGTGGCGATGGCGAGTTTCACGGCGGACGCGCGTTTCAACCCCATCGCGACGCCGCCGTCGGCGAGCGCTTCGATGGCCGTGAAGATATAGGCGGGACCGCTCCCGCTGATGCCGGTGAGGGCGTCGAACTCGTCTTCGGAGTCGAGGTGCACGACGGCGCCGACCGCCGCGAAGAACGTGTCGACGGCGCGCAAATCCTCGCTGCTGTCGATCATCACGCCGGTTACTCCCGCTCGCACGAGCGCAGGCGTGTTCGGCATGGTGCGAACGATGATTGGAACATCGTCGGACCATTCGGCGAGTCGTTCGATCTTGATGCCCGCCGCGACGCTGACGAGGACGTCGCCCGGCGCGAACTCGGCACCTCGAACGGCGTCCTTCATGTCCTTCGGCTTCACCGCCAGAATCCAGAAGATCGGCCGTTCTCGTCGCTCGTAGCCGACCGACGCACCGGTCTCGGCCGCGAACGATTCGGCGGCCGGAGCATGGGCGTCGATTAGCCTGACACGGGACGGGTTGACCGTTCCGCTCGAGATGGCTCCAGCCACGAGCGCCCTCCCCATCTGGCCACAGCCCACAAGGACGATGTCGAATTGCACGAGATCCATCGGTGCCTCTCTCAAGTGTAGTCGCGCTCGCCAAAGAGCGACGTGCCGACACGAACAATCGTGGCGCCCTCTTCGACCGCGATGGCGTAGTCGGCGCTCATCCCCATCGACAGGTGGACGAAAGCCTCAGACGCCACCTCGTCAACGTCGGCGAGATAATCCTTCAGCTCGCCAAACACGCGCCGCATGGTCTGGAACCGACCACGAGTGGTCTCTTCAGGTTCACCATACGGAGGGATGGTCATGATGCCCCGAACGTTCAAATCGGGATAGTTGCGCGCCAACTTTAGCAGTTCGAGTGCCGCGTCGGGAGCGACTCCGCCCTTGTTTGGATCGTCGCCGACGTTGACCTGGAGCAGGCAATCGACCGGTTCGGAGCTGCGTCGATTGAGCTTCTTCATGAGCGATTTTCGGTCGACGGAGTGCACGAGGTCGACACGATCGACGACGACGCGTGCTTTGTTGGATTGCAGGTGGCCGATGAAATGCCATCGGACGTCGTCGGGCATGGACGACACTTTTTCTTCCCACTCCTGAGCGTAGGACTCTCCGAAATCGCGGACTCCCGCGTCGTAGAGCACGCGCATCGCCGATGCAGGGTGCGTTTTGGAGACCGCGACCAGTGTGACGTCGTCGGCCGACCGCCCTGCCCGGTCGGCGGCAGCGGCGATGTTCGCCCGGACTTGGTCGAGGCGGCCGAGGAGTTCTTGGTCGTCGTAGCTCAAATCAGTCTGCTCGAAATGGGAAAGGTCCAAGGCCATCGATGCTGCGCAGGGCCTCTACGACTTCGGCGATCGGAAGGCCGACCACGGTGAAGAAGGATCCATCGATTCGGTCGACGAACACGCCGCCGAGGTCTTGAATGCCGTACGCGCCGGCCTTGTCCATCGGTTCACCCGTCTGCGCGTAGCGGCGGGCCGAAGATTCGTCGATCGAGCGAAACCACACGTTCGCGGTCGATGATCGAACGAGTAAGCGTCCCGTCGCGCGGCTGCGCCATGCGAACGAGGTGATGACCTGATGCTCACGGCCCGAGAGGCGGAGCAGCATTTCGACCGCTTCGTCCTCGTCCGCCGGTTTCTCGAGGACGTCGCCGTCGAGCTCGACGATGGTATCGGCCGAGAGGATCCAGTCGGGGGCATCGGCGTCGCCGTCGAGCTTTTCGGCGACGTCGGCCCCTTTGTCGCTCGCGAGGCGGCGCGTATACTCGGCCGGCGACTCGTCAGAAGCGCGCTCTTCGGGGATGTTGCTGACGACGACGATTGGCTCGAAGCCAATCTGCCGGCAGAGTTCGAGACGTCTCGGAGAACCGCTCGCGAGGATGATGCGACGGTCGTTTTCGGTTACGTGCGACATGCAGGTTCCATGGTCCGGGTTGGACGCCCGCGGTATAGGATTCGGTGCACAACGTGTCAAAGACCCAGCTCACCGCACTGTTGCTTGCCTTGGTCACGACGGCAACCACGCTCGTCGTGGTGCTGGCGTTTCCATCAGCTGCATACGCGCAGGAAGGGATCGGTGAGGCTGACATCATCCGGTTCCGCCGGCGCGTTCAGGCGCGTCCTCCGGTCGAGGTGGTGCTTCACCGCGCGCCCAAGGCGACCGGATGGTCGTTGCGACTCGTCGATCGTTCGACATCCAAGACCATCACGCTGAACGAGTTCCCGGAGTGGGCCGGCGCCGACTACTACGGCTACGACGTCCTCGTTTCGGATCAGGGGCGTTCGACGGTGGTCGTGTTCGAGGCCAGCCCCGCACCCGGAGTGGAGGCGCCCCCAAGCGCCGAGAGTTGGCAGGTGGCCTGGGCGTACGGCAAGAACTCACTCGACAAATCAGCCCGCTGGCGGCTCCTGGCCGAGACGAAGACGACACCGCTCGACGGTGGCGACCGCCTGGTGCTGCGCGAAGTCGATGGTGCGACTCGGCTCGTTCGACTGAAGACCTCGGATCGAACCTCTTTCTGTGGCGCGCAGCTCGGTTCCTTCGAAGTATTCGACGACCGCAAAATTGCATTTCGCACGCGGCTGGCGCTCGACCCGCTGTTGGTCGATGCGGTCGAAGCGAAGGCGTCTCTACCGAATGAGCCCTTCGCTCCGTCGCCGTACCTCAATTTCTACGGCTGGTTCTCCGCATCGAGCGACCGCCGCAATCAAGACGACGCCCGATCGGCTCCACGCCCAATCGAACTGGGCGATCGCGACGTGAAGACAGCATGGACCGAAGGTGCGCCAGGTCTTGGCCGGGGCGAGTTTGTAACGGCCCGAATCAGCCCTGCGCTGAAGCTCCGCGCCTTGCGAGTGTTTCCGGGCGACGGACGTAGCGAAGAAGAGTTCGAAGCGTTCTCACGCCCGAAGAGGCTGTTGATCAGCCTGAGCGAGGGGCGACGCTACAAAGTCGACCTGCCCGACGTACCGTTTCGCACGCTCGAGGCACGTGGCGGCTTCATCGTGGACCTTCCCGAGGCGGTTCGGACGAACTGCCTGAGCGTGGCGATCTTGGAGGCACGCGAGGGGCGGCGAAAGTCGCTCGGCGAAGAAGCGTGGAAACGCGACTACACGGCGATTTCCGAGATTACACCGGTGTCGGAGCTCCACGGCCTGCCGCCCGAAGTTGCTGCTCTCGTCACGGTCGAAATGCTCCTCAAAGAAGATGACCCTCGCCGGGCGCGCCGGCTGTCGACGCTCGTGAGTCCGCTCGGCGACGAGCTCGTGAAGCAGCTTCGGCGCGTGCTCCAGACCGGTCGCGAAGAGGACCGAGTGCGAGTGGTTCCGCTTCTTCGAGGCCTTCCGTCCGAAGAAGCCGTGAGCATTCTGGTGACGCTGTTCGAGTCGGTGAAAGAGACCGACCGCTCTTATCCGCTGGTGAAGCGTTCGTTGGTGCCGCATGGCGAAGGCGCGGCCGAGGGCTTGATGAACCTGCACCGCGGTAAACAGATCGAGAACGTCCGCAAACAGATCGATCTGGTTCGATTGGTGGGCCGCCTCGGCACCACCGAGCATCGTCGCGAACTCTCGCGCGAACTCGGCGAGGGGAGTTCGCGCCTGCGAAACGAGCGCGCTCGGGCGGTGGCTCGCGGGGGCGACGCGCTGCTGCCGACCCTCTTTGAGACGATCGCGTCGGAGCCAGATTCGGCGCGCGGATACGATGCGCTTCGTGTCATCACGTCGGTCGGCCGCCAGAAGTTCTACCGGGGCCAAGGTACGGCGACCGGCTCGAAGTCGTTGCTTCGTGCGCTCGACAATAGCGAGTCGCGTCGCAGCCAGCTGCTGATTCTGCGCGCGCTCGGCATGTACGAGACCGAAGGCGCGGTTCCGCGGCTGGTCAAGGTGATCAACGAAGCGAAAGACCCGCTTGGCCGCGAAGAAGCGGTCGAAGCCGTGGGGCGATACGAGGGGCGCGAGGCGCGCCGGGCCGTCGAGAAAGCCCTGGGGGATCAAAGCCCGGACGTTCGCCTGTCGGCGATTTCGGCCATTCGTCAGCGAGAGGACAGTGCGGCGTCGCTGCCCGAAGTCCGAGTCTATGTCGATCGCGAGACCTGGAACCAAGGGCTAGCAGACGGCTTCACCCTGCTCGCCGAATCGGGCGACAAGTCGGTGATTGAGTTCTTGGAACGTTCTATCGCGCGGGACCCGACGAGTGAGCGCGCGGTCCTCATCACCGAGTCGCTGGAACGGGCCGAGCAACCCATCAGCGATGGCCTTCTCTTTCAGATTCTGGACGACGAAGACGCCAATTTCCTGATCGTGAAGCACTCGATCGACCTGCTCGGGCTCGCCGATTCGGAAGCTTCGCTCGAACGCCTGTCGAACATCGCGCGGAAGGGTTCGTCGAGGGAGATCTTCGATGACCGCCGCAACGAATCACTGCGAACGCGCGCCCTGCTCGCCCTGGGGCGTCGGCGGACGACGGCGGCAGCCGACGTGTTGCTCGACGTGGTCAAGGAGAACGCGGACGAGCACGTGAGACGAACGGCGCTGCGCGGTTTGAGCTTCATGGCCGACCGGAACCTCATCCGAAAGCTACAGCTGCTGCAGCGTTCCACGCCCGATTCGCTCGAGGATGCGTTCGACGACACCGTGAAGAGCATCGACCGGCGCGCGTCGGTGAACGAAGTGGAGAGCGAAATCGGAGAGCTCTCGGACGAAGTCGACCAACGGGCCGAAGACGCCGAACGCGACAAGGAAGACGAGAAAGGCGACGAAGACGAGAAGTAACGCCGTTCGCGCCACTCGGTTTGATTATACCCTATCAATTCAGTATGAATTCCCCTCGGTGCGGGGTATGCCGCACATCATCGAGGAGAAATGATGCCAAGCTTCAGTGAACTGCTCAGCCGGGTCAAAAGCGAGATCCGCGAGACAGACGTCGAGACGCTCAAGTCTCGAATCGATTCGAAAGACGATTTTACGCTGCTCGACGTGCGCGAACGCGACGAGTTCGCCGATGGCCATATCGAGGGCGCGGTCTTCATCCCGCGCGGCCTGCTCGACCTCCGGGTCGAGTCATCGGTTCCCGACAAGACCAAGCCGGTCATCATCTATTGCGCTGGCGGCACCCGCTCGGCGCTCGCCGCGAAAACACTGGGCGAGCTCGGGTATGAGAATGTGGAGTCAGTCGCGGGAGGCTTCGGCGCGTGGAAACAGAAGGGATATGACTTCAAGATTCCGAAGAGCCTGACGCAAGACCAACTTCAGCGGTACAGCCGTCACCTCATCATCCCCGAGGTTGGCGAGGCTGGTCAGAAGAAGCTGCTGGAATCGAAGGTCTTGATGATGGGCGCCGGTGGTCTCGGAAGCCCTGCCGCGCTCTATCTGGCAGCGGCTGGCATTGGAAAGCTCGGGATCATCGACAGTGACGTTGTGGATCGCAGCAACCTGCAGCGGCAGGTCCTGCACACGGACGCGCGGGTCGGTGAGCCCAAGGTGGAATCGGCCAAGCAGACGCTGCTGGCGCTGAACCCCGACATCGAGATCGAGACCTGGAACGACCGGCTCACGAGCGAGAACGTGCTCGAGGTGTTCGGCGATTACGATCTGGTGGTCGATGGCGGAGACAACTTCCCCACGCGCTATCTCGTCAACGATGCGGCCGTGCACCTGGACATCCCGGTCGTTCACGGCTCGGTGTACCGATTCGAAGGCCAGGTGACGTCGTTCGTCCCGCACGACGGGCCGTGCTACCGCTGCCTCTACCCCGAGCCGCCACCGCCCGAGTTTGCGCCTTCGTGCCAGGAAGCCGGCGTCTTGGGCGTCCTTCCGGGCATCATCGGTCTGCTGCAGGCCATCGAAGTGGTGAAGCTTCTGCTCGACATCGGCGAACCACTCAAGGGCCGCCTCTTGGCGTTCGACGGGTTGAAGACGAGCTTCCGCGAACTCAAGCTGCAGCGCGACCCGGAGTGCTCGGTGTGCCGCGACGACGCCGAGTTCACCGGCTTCATCGACTACGAGCAGTTCTGTCGCGTCGAACTTTGAACTGAGGTTCTAGAAGAGGTCGCGGCTGTTGAGCTGCGCGCCCGTATCGTCGAGATCGGTGTTCCGAATCACTTCGACGAACGTCTCGGCCACCTTCCTCGCAGTGGGAAGCGTGGCCGGGTCTTCTTGAGGGTAGGCTTCGGCGCGCATGTCGGTCGCCGTTCCGCCTGGATTGAGCGAAACCACCGTCACCTCTGCGTCGCGCAGTTCGTCGGCGAGCGTGCCGGTGAGCCCTTCGACTCCATGCTTCGAGACCGCATAGGGGCCCCATCCGCCGCGCCCTACCCGGCCAACGCTCGACGAAACGTTCACGATGATACCGCCTTGTGCGACGTCGTTCAGGAACGCGGAGACGACGCGAAAGGTGCCGTGAAGGTTTACGTCGATCGTATGCTTCCAGCTCGCGATGGACACCTCATTTAGATTCGCACGTGGCCCAAGGACGCCTGCATTGTTCACGAGGATGTCGATCGTCTCGTCACGACTGAGCACAGCTTTGGCGAACGCCTCGACCTCGGCGTCTTCGGTGACATCGACGGGAAACGTTGTGATTCCGTCGACCTGATCGAGTTCGGCGAGTTCGTCGCTGGGTCGGGCTACGGCCCAGACGCGTGCGCCGGCCTCGGCCAAAAGAAGAGCCAGCTCGCGACCAATTCCGCGGCTGGCTCCAGTGACGATCGCGACTGCATTGTCGAGATTTCGCATGATGACTCTTTAGAGGACGGGACGGTCCGGAGCGAGCGAGAATGGCCACCGGATGGCTCGATAGCCTTCGTCGTGCTTGCCCATCTGGCGCTTCATCGCCTTTCGGAAGTCGGCGAGTGTGGCGCCGAGCGTTCCGAAAGCGGCCGAACGAATCTGTGCGTATCGCGTGTAATCATCGAGCGCTTCGTCGCGGTCGAAGCGCTGCTTCTCTGCACCTTCGAGGGCTCGTTCAATCTTCTCGATATGGGTCGCAGCGTCTTCGACGTCTTCGGCGTGTGCACGAAGCCACTCGAGCATTTGCTGGACTTTGGCTTTGAGAAGTCCGGCATCCCAGTGGAGCACGGTCTCTTCTGGATATCCGACCGCGTTGACGCGCGCGAGATACTGTTGCGTAGCCTTGAGCGCGCCACCGAGAGATTTCCACGCGAGCTTGTCGGCGATGGACTCCTGAGTCCACTCGCGGAAGCGCTGATCGCTGACCAGAATGCCCTCTTTGAACTTGGCGTCCGCCTGCTTCAGGCGCGGATGATAGTACTGAACGAAGTCTTGGGTGGGATTGGTCTCGCAATAAGCGAGGCAGTCCTCGATGCATGCTTCGAGCTCGACGAAGTTTGCTACGGCCATCGTAAGATCCGGGGAAACAGCGCGTTACGCGGCTGTTTATGCCGCACCCAACGGTGTGCGTCAACGCGACGGCGACTACTTTTTGCGGGAAATTGGGGGTCGATGGGTAGCCGACGCGGCGGTCGTCGTGGTATGTCTGGGGTCCAACGGATTACGTGTACATGAAGTCGCGAAACACCTCCGCATCTGGTCGCCCGCTCGACCGCCTCGGCAACTATTCACTCGTGAAGCGGATTGCCGCCGGCGGGATGGCCGAGATCTATTTGGCCGTGCGGGAGTCGAGATCCGGGCTACGAAAGTTCTACGTGGTGAAGGTGCTTCATCATGTGAACGAGAATGCCCCCGAACTCATGAAGATGTTGGCTGACGAGGCCAACATCGTGAGCCAGCTGGATCACCCAAACATCGTCTCGGTGCACGATTTCGAGCAGACCGCCGAGCGTTCGTTCATCGTGATGGACTACGTTCACGGGCGAGATCTGCGGCGAATACTCGACCTGGCCGAGTCGACTCAGGTGCGGCTGCCTGACGTGATCGCGGCGTACATCATCGCCGAAGTCTGCGAGGCTCTGGCCTACGTCCACTCGCGCACGAAACCCGACGGCACCTCGCTTTCGCTCGTCCATCGCGACATTTCGCCGCCCAACATCATCGTCGGCTTCGACGGCGAGGTGAAGGTCACTGATTTCGGGGTTGCGCGATCATCGATGGCAGGTCGGCACGAGACGCGGACTGGCGTCATCAAAGGAAAGCTGCAGTACCTTCCGCCCGAGTATGCGGCGGGCAACATGCAGGATGCTCGCGGCGACATCTTCGCCACCGGGCTGACGCTCTTCGAACTGCTGACCAACTCACCAGCCTACTCCGACCGAAACGGTTTTGGAGCAATGGTCGAAGCCATCAAATCGGGCGCTGTTCCGGACCTGCGACGGATTCGACCCGACGTCCCGGACGAGCTCTACAACGTGGTTGCTCGCGCGCTGCAGCCGCGGCCCGGGCAACGTTATCAGGTGGCCGAGGAGATGGCGGCCGAGCTTCGCACGTTCGTGAGTAGAAAAGTGCCGGGGTTCACACGGACGAGACTTCGCGATGTCGTCCGCCAGCTGTTCCAGATGGCCGGGGCAGACTTCCCGGAGATGAACTCGTTGCTCGGCCCCACGATCGAGGCGACCGGTTTGCAACACCTCGCCGAGATCAAAGGAAGTTCGTCGGGCGAGGAGTTCGTCGAGTTTCATCCACAACACGGCCTCGAAGAACCCGAGGACGACCCGTTCCGAAAGGGCCAGTTCATCAACGATGGTTCGGGTACGTACCAGGATGACCTCGAAGACTGGGCGGTTGCGCCCACTTCGACAACGCTGCGTCGTGACGGCGGTGGCCCGCCGGCAGATGATCCCAATGTGCCTCCCCCGCGAATTCTGTCGCCCAGCGGCTATATGCGCGACGTGAACAAAGACGGCGACCCGTCCGAGAACGCGACAGCCGAGATCGAATGGGACCGCCCGGTGGAGATCCCGGCGGGCGACATCGAGCCGCTCGACGACGACTCGCCGACCGGACGCGTGTCGGGGCGCTCGCTGCGAGACCTCGCCGACCCGAACAAGAAGTGAGCGAACGCGGCCGAGCGTTGAAAATTGCTGGCCGTCGTCCTACACCTAAGTCCTCGAAACTCACCGCCACGGAAGGCATTTTGTACGTCATCGGACTCGATCCCGGCAGTCGCTACACCGGGTACGGAATCGTCGAAAAGAAGGGGCAGGAGCTGACGCACGTGGCGAGCGGTCGCATCAACGCGGCTCGCGCGGGCGAGTTTCCTGATCGGCTCGAAGTCATCTACGGCGCACTGAGCGACATTCTGTCGGAGTTCGAGTGCAGCGCAGCGGCGATGGAGAGCATCTTCACGGCTCGCAACGCGATGTCGAGCTTGAAGCTCGGCCATGCACGCGGTGTCTCGATGCTCGCGCTGCGGCACGCGGAGCTCGACGTTGCCGAGTATGCTCCGGCAAAGGTGAAACAAGCCGTGGCGGGCCATGGTCGCGCTCGAAAGGAAGACGTGGCGCACATGGTCAAGCTCGCGCTGAGCATTCCCGACGCAAAGTTGTCCGAAGACGCGTCCGACGCGCTCGCCGTCGCGATTTGCCACTGCCACATGCTCGATTTCGAAGCTCGACTCGACCGCGGAGCATCGCGATGATCGCACGACTCACAGGAGTGATGGAGCCGGTCTCGCTGGATGTCGTGATCGTCGACGTGGGCGGGGTCGGCTATCAGGTTCACGTACCAGCGGGCACGCCTGGGCGTCTGAAGCCAAATGACGCGGGGGCGATTTCGCTGACGGTCTACACGTCGGTGCGCGAGGATGCGATTCAGCTCTTCGGGTTCGCGACAGCCGCGGAACGTTCGGTCTTCGAAGAGCTCATCGCCGTGTCGGGGGTGGGCCCTCGTACGGGGCTGAGCGTGTTGAGCACCCTCTCGGTACCCGAGATCGTGCAGGCCGTTGCGGCGGATGATATCGCGCAGTTCACGCGCGTGAGCGGGATCGGCAAGAAGACCGCGCAGCGACTGCTGCTCGAGCTCAAGAACAAGTTTAAGTCTTTGCCGCAGGACCTTCAGCCGCATGTTCAAGTGGCGGACGAGGGAGCCAAGGAGCTCGCGGCGGACCTCGCGTCGGCGTTGGCGAACCTCGGATACAAGCCGAACGCGGTCGACAAGGTGATCGACAAGCTCGAGTTGTCGGCCGATGATGAGCGCAGTTTCGAGGAACTCCTGAGGGAGTCCTTGAAGATTGCGGCGAAGCTCTAAGGTGAGGCCATGAGCGACGAACGGGACTCCTTCGTAGAAAGCACCTCCATCGGCGACGACGATGCCGCCGACGCTTCGTTGCGCCCGAATGGATTTGACGAGTTCACGGGTCAGCAGTCGATCAAAGACAACCTGGGCGTGATGGTCGAGTCGGCGAAGATTCGAAAGACGGCGCTCGATCACACGCTGTTCAGCGGTCCACCAGGGCTCGGAAAGACGACGCTCGGGCATATCATCGCCCGCGAGCTGGGCGTGAACATGCACATGACGAGCGGCCCGGCGCTCGAGCGTAGTGGCGACCTCGCAGGGATCTTGAGCGGACTCGAGGCACACGACGTACTGTTCATCGACGAGATCCACCGACTGAACCCGGTGGTCGAAGAGAACCTCTATCCAGCGATGGAAGACTTCTATTTCGAGATTGTGATTGGTGAGGGGCCGCACGCGCGCAGCATGAAGCTGTCGCTGCCGCCGTTCACGTTGGTCGGCGCGACGACGCGAGCCGGTTTGATGACCGCTCCATTGCGCGATCGATTCGGGTATGTCGCGCGGCTCGACTTCTACGAGCCGGAGCAACTCGCGATCATCGTGGCGCGGTCTGCCGCGATCTTGGAGATAGGGATGAACGACGGCGGCGCGCTCGAGATTGCGCGGCGGAGTCGAGGCACACCGCGGATCGCCAACCGGTTGTTGCGCCGGGTGCGTGACTACGCCGTGGTCGACGGACTCGATACGATCGATGAGGACCTCGCGGCGTACGCGTTGGAGAAGATCGACGTCGACCCGATGGGGCTGGACTACCTCGACCGCCTGTACCTCGAAGCGCTCGTCGAGAAGTTCGACGGAGGCCCCACCGGGCTCGAGACGCTCGCCGCAGCAATTGGTGAGGAGAAGAACACGATCGAAGAGGTCGTTGAGCCGTTCCTTCTTCAGCGAGCGTTCATCCAAAAGACACCGAGAGGTCGAGTCGCGACACGCGCGGCGTTCGACCATCTGGGCATTGCGCTGCCCACCACTGGCTCACTCCTTTAGGCGAAACCATGACTGACGCAGTCGAACGTGCACGCGCGTTCCTCGAGTCTCTGGGGCTGGACGCATCGGCGGACCCTGAGCTCGCGCGAACGCCAGAACGAGTCGCCGAACTCCTCGAATCGTTGTTCGCCTCGGCCGGAACTCCGGCGCCGTCGATGTCGGTGTTTTCGCTCGAGCGTGATGCCACCGACCCGGTGATTGTCTGCGCCCTCCCCTTCCAGAGCATGTGCGTGCACCACTTGATGCCGTTCTTCGGGACCGTGGACATCGCCTACGTTCCCGGTCGGCACATGGCCGGCTTTGGGTCGTTCGGGAGGGTTGTCGACTGGGCTGCGAATCGTCCGCAGGTCCAGGAAAGGCTCGTCGAGTTGATCGCGGATACCGTGCAGGATCAGTTGCGCCCGGAGGGGTTGCTGGTGCGGTGTCGAGCTCGCCAGATGTGTGTGGAGATGCGGGGAGCGCGCAAACGCGCCGAGTACGTCTCGATCGCGTCGCGCGGCGACCTCGAGCGCGGTGATGAGCGCGCACTCGTACTGCAGCAGTTCTTGCGCAGCGAGGAACCGATTTGAGCGACGTGCCCGGCACGGTAGGCGTGATCGGTGGCGGAGCGGCCGGCATCTCTGCGGTGATGTGGCTGAAGTCGCTTCATGTTCCGTTCGAGTGGTGGGCGGGTTCGGCCGCGCTCGGCGGCATGTTGCACAACGTGAACAACCCGATCGCAAACCTCCCCCCTGCTCGGTACGAGAACGGCCGAGAACTCGCCACGCATCTTCAAGCGAGCTGTGCGTCCTTCAGGGCGCATCGGTCGGACGTCGATTCGGTCGAAATTGCGGCCGATGGATTTCTGATTTCGGCCGGGGGCGAGTCTTCGACGGTGGATGCATTGATCGTCGCAACCGGCACTCGGTACCGCCGGCTGGGGGTTCCCGGGGAAGCCGAAGGGATCGGTCGGTGGGTGAGTCAATCCGCTGCGCGCGACGCCGACCGCTTCGCGGGGCGTCCCGTGATGGTCGTCGGCGGCGGCGACGCAGCATTCGAGAACGCGATTCGGCTCGCGAAAGTCGGGGCGGAAGTGAAGATGGCGTGTCGCTCGGCCAGATTTCGCGCCAGGAAGGCCTACATTGGCGAAGTAGAAGGTCACGAGAGAATCTCGATCCTCCCGATACCCACGCAGATTGTGGGCATCGAAGGAAAAGAAGACGGCTGCATCGTGACCTGCGACACCGCCGGGGAGCGGGTCACACACGAGGTCGCCTGCGTCTTCGTGCGAATCGGAGTCGAACCAGTTGTGCCGAAGTTGCCCGACGCGGTATCGCTCGATGAACGAGGATTCGTCATCGTCGACCGGCACGGCCAGTCAGACGTCGCGGGGCTCTTTGCCGCGGGTGACGTTTCGACCACGATCCTTCGCTCGGTGGCCACTTCGGTTGGCGACGGAGCTCGTTGTGCAAGGAGCGCCGCCGAGTTCGTCGGCGCCTTTTTTGATACGTACTAGATTGTTGGAGTCATGATGTTCTCGAAGATTCTCATCGCAAATCGCGGCGAGATTGCCGCTCGCATCATTCGGACCTGCAAGCGTCTCGGAATCGCGACCGTCGCGGTCTACAGCGAGGCCGACGCCGGCGCACCACACACGGTCCTCGCCGACGAAGCGGTCGCGATTGGTCCGGCGCACGTGACCGAAAGTTACCTGAATGCCGAGCGCATTCTCGAGGTCGCTCGCGAAACGGGAAGCGACGCGATTCACCCCGGCTATGGACTTCTGAGCGAGAACTCGGAGTTCGTCCGCGCCGTCAAAGACGCCGGTATCACGTTCATCGGGCCGTCGCCCGAGAGCATGGAGCTGATGGGCGACAAAGCCGAAGCGCGGGCGTTTGCCGTGAAGTCGGGCGTACCGGTGGTGCCCGGGAGTGACGGTCCCGTGGCTGACGAAGAGGCCGCGGTAGCGTTCGCCGAGACGTTCGGATACCCGCTCCTCGTCAAAGCTGCTGCGGGTGGCGGCGGCATCGGGATGAAAATTGCGACCAAGGAGAAGAAGCTTCGAAAGGCGGTCGCCGAGTGCCAACGTCGAGGCGCATCGGCGTTTGGCGACGACTCGATCTACCTCGAGCGATACGTCGAGAATCCGCGCCACATCGAGATTCAGATACTGGCGGACTCGCACGGCAACGTGCTCCACCTGTTCGAGCGCGAATGCTCGGTGCAGCGACGCCACCAGAAGGTCATCGAGGAGGCGCCATCATTGGCGATGACGCAGTTCCCGGGACTTCGCGAGAAGATGACTTCGGCGGCCGTGGCCCTGGCCAAAGAGGCCGGCTACGTCAACGCCGGAACGGTCGAGTTCATCGTGTCGCCCGAGGGTGAGTTCTTCTTCATCGAGATGAACACTCGCCTGCAGGTGGAGCACCCAATCACCGAGGCGATCACCGGGCTCGACATCGTCGAGTGGCAGATTCGAGTCGCCGCGGGGGAAGAGCTCGCGTTCGGTCAAGACGACCTGTCGATCGATGGGCATGCGATCGAGTGCCGTGTGTACGCCGAGAATCCGGACAAGATGTTCATGCCGGCACCGGGCGAGATCGGCGCGTACCAAGAGCCCGAGGGCGAAGGCATTCGCGTGGATAGTGGCGTGAAGGCCAACTGGAAAGTGACGCCCTACTACGACCCGATGGTCGCCAAAGTCGTGGCGCACGCAGAGTCGCGCGATGCCGCGCGTGCTCGAATGATCGAAGCGTTGGGCAACTACACGATCGACGGACTCACCACGAACCTGAAGATGCACGTGGAGGTGCTCGACGACCCAACCTTCGTCGAAGGGCTCGTCCATACCTCATGGCTCGAGTCGCGTGGCAAATAGCCGGTGGATCGTTGACGCGTTTCGCCGCGCGGGACACCATGCGGCATCACTTTGAAGCGGAGACAGAACATGGCCGAAGAAATCAAAGCGCACATCACCGGCACCGTCTGGAAGATCGAAGTCGAGGTGGGTGAAGAGGTCGAAGAAGACGACGACTTCGTGATTCTCGAATCGATGAAGATGGAGATGCCCGTGAGCGCCGAGTACGACTGCGTCGTGAAGGCCATTCACGTGGCGGAAGGAGACGCGGTCGAAGAAGGTCAGGTGCTCGTTACGGTCGAAGAGGCCTAGGCCATCGACCGAACGATCTCGCGGAACTGATTTCCGCGGTCGGCGTAGCTTTGGAACATGTCGAAGCTCGAACACGCCGGGCTCAGCACAACGGTGCTGCCCGGCGTTGCTTGTTTCTTGGCGAGCTCGACAGCGTGTTGCAGCGAGTTCGCCGTCTCGGGGGCGTGTGCGATGCCTGCGGCGCGAAGGGCTGTGCCGAGGCGTTCGGTGATGTCACCGATCAGCACGACTTTCGCAGCTCGACGCGTCAGGTAGGTAGCGAACGGCTCCAGGTCGAGACGTTTGTCGACCCCGCCGGCGATGACCACGAGGGGGCCCTCGACTGCTTCGAGGCCCGCCATCGCGGCATGTGCGTTTGTCGCCTTGGAATCATTGATCCACCGAACCCCGTCGATGGTCGCGACTGGCTCGATTCGGTGCGGGAGCGGCTCGAACGACCGCACGCCTTCGGCGAGGAGTTCGTCGGTCGCACCGACGCTCGACGCCAGCGCCCATGCCATCATCGTGTTGAATGCGTTGTGGCGCCCGATGAATGGAGCGTCGCTCCATTCGAACAGTCGGGCCCCATCTCGGAGAATGGCTTCGCCGTCGAAGTAGAAGTCGGCGGTGGAATCCGACGCGCTCAAACGAACCACCGGACCTTCGTAAGACTCGGCGAAAGCGGCAAGCCGGGGGTCATCCGCCGGAACGACCGCCGTGGCGTTGGAGCCGGAGCGCTCGAGCAGGCGAAGTTTCGCGGCTGCGTATCGGTCGAAATCGCCCTCGAAGTAGTCGAGGTGGTCGTCGGCGATGTTCGTGATCGCGCCGGCTGACAGCCAAAAGTTGTGCGTGCTCCACAGCTGGAACGCCGAAATCTCGGCGACGATGACCGTTCCTTCCGGGAGAGTATCCACGACTTCGCTGAGCGGCGTGCCGATGTTCCCGGCCGCGACGGCCGGAATTCCAGCGGTCTCGAGCAGATGCGTGGTGAGTTCGGTGGTGGTGGTCTTGCCGTCGGTGCCGGTGATGCCGAGCCATGTGTGGTCCGACGCTTCGCGGGCTATCTCGACCTCGCTCACCACCGGAATGTGCGCGGGTACGGTGTCGAAGATTGGCAGGCCTGGGCGCAACCCGGGCGAGACCACGACAACCTCGGCGTCTCCGATGGAGTTGGCGCCGAAGACAACCTCAACACGGTCGTCGAGCGCCTCGAGGGCATCGGCGAGCTTTTCTTTGGGCGCGATATCGCTCGCGATGACCGACTTTCCGTGCCGAGCGAGGAGGTTCGCGACGGCGACTCCGCTGCGCGCCAAGCCCCAAACGGCGAAGCGTTCGCGTTCGAGGAATCGACTCATTCCGCGTCCGTCGCCAGAGGTCCACTCACGCGAGGGTGGCCGCCGGTGTCCTGCACGTGACCGGCGCGCCGGGCCAGCTCGGCCACGAAACCGTCGGCCATCTGGAAGTAGTCGTCGCCGCCGAAGAAGATGACCTTGTCGCCGGGGCGCACGATCTCGTGCAGGTAGGGCGTAATGTCGTTCTGGTCCTCGATGTACTTCACGTTGAGGCCGTTTTCGCGGATTCGCTCCACGACGGTCATCGTATCGATACCGGGGATCGGGTCTTCTTCAGCCGCATACATTTTCGAGATGATGACCTCGTCGCTGCCGGCAAATGCGGCTCCGTACTCGTGCTGCAGGTACTTGATGAGCGTGTACCGGTACGGCTTGAACACCGAGATGACGCGGCCGTCGACCAGGTCTTTTGCCGACTCGAGCACTTTGCGCATGCCGGTCGGGTGACTGATGTAGTCTTTGACGACTGTGACTCCCCCGCCCTGCTCGATGGTGAATCGGTTCTCGAGTCCTTTGTAGGTCGCAAGCGCCTCCCGAATGGCCTCGATGGGCACGCCGATGCGGCGGCAGACGGCCATTGCGCCCATGGCGTTGACGACGTTGTAGCGGCCCGGCAGCGGGAGCTCGAACTCACCGAGGGTCTCTTTGCGCTGAGTGGCTTCGAAGCGCAGCGGAAGTTGGCCGTCGCCGAGAAGTGCACCGCGAAACTCGGTGTCGTGTTCGACGCCATATCCAGTGGGTCGAAGCGCGACCTCTTCGGCGAGCTGGCGGTTGCCCTGACAGTCGAGGTTCAGGAAGAGTTCTTTGAGGCGAGGATTCTCGTCGACGAAGCGAATCATCGTTCGAACGATGTCGTCGAGGTCGTCGTAATAGTTGAGGTGGTCGAGCTCGAGGAAGTTGCACAACACGTAGTCGAGCTCGAAGTTCTCGTGCGTTCCGTCGCTCTCGTCGACCTCGAGGACCATCCACTCGCCGCCGCCCGCCCGGGCGTTGACCGAGAAGTTGTTCAGCATGCCCCCGATGACGAAGCCGGGGTTCCAGCCGGCAGTCTCGAGGATCCAGGCGATCATCGACGAGACGGTGCCCTTTCCGTGGGTTCCCGTGACGCCGATGACGCGTCGATTGCGGGTCAGGGCGTTCAGGATCTCCGAACGGTGCACGATCGGCAGACCCTTTTCGCGAGCGGCGACCAGCTCGACGTTGTGGTCGGGAATGGCTGTCGAGAGCACGAGCAGGTCGACACCTTCGATGTGTGCCGGGTCGTGCCCGATACGCACGTCCATCCCTTCGGCGCGCAGTGCCTCGGTGATCGCGCTCTCGCGCACGTCCGATCCACGGACCTCGTAGCCATCGCCGTGGAGAATTCGGGCAACCCCCGAAACGCCGATACCGCCGATACCAATGAGATGAACTGTCTTTACGTTTTCGAGCATGTCGTGCCTATCGCGTCGGAACGCGCGGGATCTACCATTTGAGGGGCCTGCTCGCCAGCGAATCGTCTGGTGGAAGCGCAGCGGAACCTGCCTTAGAGTACCGCCTTCGCTAGGTCGTCTGTTCCTCAAGTATTAAGACGCCACATGTCGGGGAAGCCGCAAACACATCGCAACCGAGTCTTCGACACGGTCTTGGTCCCACTGCTCGCCGGGCTGGCTTGTGGTGGGTTCTCGCTACTGACCGAGCCACTGCTGCGCTCGGGCGTGCCCGCACCTGGTTTGGCGTTGGTCTTGGCGCTGCTCGGGGCGCATGCGCTCTTGGCGACGGCCTGGTTTGTGCCGGGCCTCATCGGACACGTCGCAGACCGGCGAGAAGTGAAGTTCGGTCGGTTTATCGGGCCGGCGTTGGTCGGGGCGGGGTTTGGCGTTTTCGCGTACTTCGTCGGCGCAGACGCCACTTCGGGGGCGTGGGCCCAGACCCAGGCCTGGGCGCCGTTCGCTCCCCCGGTCTTCGCCCTCGGATCGGCCGTGTTCGCCGGCGCGATGGCGTTCGCAACTCGGTACTTCGAGCGGCTCCTGTTCGCGGCTGGCTGTTTTGTGCTCTCCGGAGCCCTCCTGGCGGCCGACGTGGTCGCCTTCCCTGAAACGTACGACTTCTTGCACCTGGGCCTGCGCGTTGCTGGCGTAGGATTCGCCGTCGCGGGCCTTTCGAACGTGGTGCGCCGGGTTTCGTTCCAGCCACCACGTGCGGTCGCGCCCGTCTCGGCCCTTTTGCTGGTTGGTCTCACCGCGACGTGGCTTGGCCAGACGGAATCGATGAGCAAGGCGCTCACGCTGCGCCAGGGTCCGGCGGAGACGTTGGTGGAGCTCCTCGCGCCGTCGCGCATCTCGAATATTGAAGGGGAGGCCCTCGTTGCAGCGGACTCGATCGATCGCTCGAATCCGCTCCCCCCTGCCCCGAGAGGCGACGCGGTGGTGGACAACGTGGTCGTGTTCTACATCGACACGCTCCGGTTCGACGCGATCCCACCCAATCGGCCGGCAAACGGCACTCGATTCGCGACCGCCGAAGACACGCCATTCCTGAACGACTTCTTGGACACGTGCCACACGTTCGAACGGGCCTACTCCCCTTCGTCGGCGACGCACAAATCGATCCCGAGCACGTTCCGGTCGCGCAATTCGTGGAAGATCGACGGTTATCCCCTCGGACTCGTACTCGACGAACGCGGCATCACGCCGGCGGCATCGGTCCTCAACTACTTCGATTACACCGAGCACACGGCGGCTACAGAGCTGCTCGATGGGTTCGAGAATGTGCATGTGTACGACTCGACGCTTCAGAGCGACGTGCTCCCCTCGGCGACCAAGCTCTTCAGCGAACTGCGCGACGAGCGGTTCTTCGCCTGGGTGCACTTCTTTGCGGTCCATCGCCCCGGCTGGGACGACAGGCTGCTACCCAAGACGATGCCAGAGGGCGAGCGCTATCGTCGCTCGTTGAAGTGGCTCGACGGGACATTGGCGAAGTTGGTGACGGACCTGAAACTGAAAGGGCTGCGCGAGTCGACCGCAATCGTTTTCGCCTCGGATCACGGCGAAGGACTGGGGGACCACAACGTTCCGACGCATGGGCCGACGGTCTTCGACAGCGAGATTCGCGTGCCGCTCGCGATCTGCCTGCCGGACGGCAAGGGTGCGGTGCACGACACGACGGTCGGAAACATCGACCTGATCCCGACCCTGCTCGACTTGATGGGTGAAGAGCCCGACCCGACGCACCTCGGTCACTCGTTCGCGGCAGCGATGGTCGACGGCGCCGATTGGCCGAAGCGGAGCTACTATTTCGAGAACTGGAGCGGGGACCGGCGCGGGTTGTGGTTCGACGGCAAGAAGCTGGTCTACACACCGCGCCTCGCGTTGCACTTCTTGTATGACCACGCCTCCGACCCACTGGAGAAGTCGGATGCGTTTTCCGCGGCTGAGCATGAGGATTACGTCCGGCTACTTTGGGAGCACAATCCGACCCTCGTGCAGGGCTTCGAGGCAAATGATGACTCCCGGCTGGCGTTGGTACGGCGCCTTCGAAATGTAGATCCCGCTGCGCCACCGCCAGACATCGATTTCTTGCTCCATCTCTCCGCGAAGGTTGGCGGAACTGCCATCGAGACCGAAGTACAGAAGCTGTTCGAACAGACCCCGAACCGGTTCCTTCGAGCACGCATTCTGGATGCGTTTCGATCGACGCGACTCGCTGGGAAGTTGTTGCACGAGGCGCACGAGCGCGGAGAAGCCAACCCCTGGATAATCCGTGCAGCCGCACGTCATCGGGTATCCCTCGCCGCGTTCCCCAAGATCGAGCCGTTCATCATGGAGATGGAGGCAGATGTTTCGGCAGAGGAGCGATCGGCATGGATGGAGCTGGCCACGAACGTCCGCAAAGACGGCGACGCCTGGCGCAAGTGGTTGCTCGCCGAGTTGGAACGGGTGGCGAAGGACCGGAAAGCCTTCTCAGACACGCGACGACGGACGCTGGTGTGGAACGTCGCGACGACGAACTGGCGAGATTCTGCGGGTGCAGGGGAGCTGCTGAGGCGATTCTATTTCAGTGACCCAGACGTCAACGTGCAGGTCGCTGCGCTCGAGGTGGTTGGCCGAATTGGCTATGAGCCGGCGGTGCCGGATTTGCTGCGTATCGCAGCAGATGCTCGTCGCGACCACATGGCTCGGCGCGAGGCGCTGCGGGCCCTCGGCGAGCTTGCATCGCTCGACGATGGTCCCGCGATTGTGAAGGCGGCCGAGAACGACATGTTCCTGGCGAAGCACGCGGCGTTTGCGTTGTCGAAGTTGGGCGACCAGAAGTCGGTCAAGAAGCTAATGAGGCGCCATCCCCGAATTGCGGATGACGCCCGAAAAGCCTTTCGCGAAGCGCAGAAAGAGAAGGATTAGGTCTACTCGTTCTTTCCGCGTTCGTCGTCGTCTTCGCCCGGCAGGAAGTCGTTTGCCGATGGGAACTGCATGATGGTTTCGCGCGCAATCTCCCACGATTTCTGCACCAACCACGACATGGAGCGGTCCTGTCGCAGGGATTCCTTGCGGATTTCGTCGAGGTACTCCTCGGGGAAGTAGAGAGACTGCTTTCTCTTGTCACTGGCCATGATTTCCTCGTGTGTGCATAAGCCACGAACGCGGGGAGCCCCCCATCATTCGGAACCGTCGTTAGAGCCGTTTCCCCCTTCGGGCTTCGGCGTATCTGTCTTCTGATTGCTCGGCGCGGGGGCCGGCTGTTTGCGGACTTTCAGGTCCACATTTCGTTTGATCTGCTCCATGACCTCGTCGGTGATGACGGGGCGTTTGAGCTGGACGGCGGGTGCGATTCGCCAGGTGCCGAACTTATCGACCTGATGGAAGTCTCCGCGAGGCTCGGTGCTCCAAGCGTATGCGAAGGTCTTGCCGTCTGCGGGTCGGTCGAATCGGTAGACGTTCACGGCCCACGCATCGTTTGCGTTGGGGCCGCCTTCGGCGACACCGGGAATCGAGGAGAGCGGGATCTTGACCTCAGCGGACCATGCGCGGTCTTGATCGTCGTCTTTGTTGAGCGTGCCGTCGACGTGGACGGCTGTCTCGAGCCCTTCGATGTTCCAGGCTTTCGCCGTGTTGATCTGGTCTTCGCGCGAGCCGGTTCCGCGGCCGAGGCGCTGCTTGAAGTTGGCGTCGAACACCGTGCCGAGCGGGGTGATTTGGAACTCGAGGTAGTCGTTTCCATCGCCGTTGGTGTCGATGAAGACTTCGAGGACCTCTTCTTTCCACGTTTCGTCGTCGCGGTTCTTCCGTTCGCCCCAGATGCGCGTGTCTTGCATGGTGGCACCGATGTAGAGGTCGGTGTCGGTGATGAACGCGCGGAGGTTGGTCGGAAGCTCGGGAGCGCCGGGGAACGGCGACAGCTTGAGTGCGGGCGCCTTACGCCATGCGCCCTCTTCCATGCGGCCGTCGATGACCACATCGGTGGCATCCGCGGCGGGGAGCTTCCGGAGCGAGTACTGCTGCTTCGCTTGTGCGGTCGGCTTTGCGGCGGCGGCTCCATCCGATTTGATGGTGAGCGTCGGCCCGACCACACGCGGCTGATTCTCTTTGGTGATCTTGACGTCGTTCGTGACCTTCATGCGGTCGGAACCGCGCCAGAAGCCGATGTACGGAACCGCCGGGCCTGCCGGCATGTCGTTCCGCATCGTCACGGTCTGAACGTCTTTGATGATCTGGCCGGCCTTCCAACGACTCGTCGGGTACATCCCTTCGATGGGGACGTGGTCGAGGTTTTGGCGAAGCGGCTTCACGGTGGAATCGAAGTGGACGAAGACCTTCCAGTTCTTGTCCACGTCGGTCAACGCCTTCCAATACCAGGTGAACGTGGCCGGTTTTCCGGCGACGATCGGTTCGGCGACGTCGAAGCCGATGAGCTCGATCGAGTCATCGAATTTGGCGCCAACTTTGTATTTGGGCGTTGGAGCTTCCGAGAGGATGTTCGCCTTCACCTCGTTCCACTGCTCTTGCGTGAGCACGGTGGTCGGCTGCTCGACTTCCTGACAAGCGGTCAAACCACCCACACAGAGTGCGAGTGCGATGACGAGTCGCGACTTGGGACGGGTCATGAGACTTCTAGCCCTTGTTCGGGGAGCACGGGTGCCTCGAAGGTAGTCAACGATGCGCAACCTTGCAACTGTGTACGACACCGCCCCACGCCTCCCTACGATCACACCCACGTTGGTGTAGCGAGCGGCTCAATCGTAATCGTCGTGCCCTTTGCGAGCCCGCGCGATCGTCTTAATTGGCGTGCCTTCGAAGCCAAATTCTTCGCGGATCTGGTTCACGAGGAAACGGCGGTAGGACGGCGCCAATCCGGCGGGACGGTTCACGACGAACATGAAGGTCGGCGGTCGCGTCGCAACCTGGCTCGCGTAGTAGAACTTGAGCTTCACGTTGCGATAGACAGGCGGGCTGTGTCGCACCACCACCATCTCCATGAACTTGTTGACGTCCGAGGTCTTGATCCGGGCCGTGTACTGTTCAAACACCTTGTCGACGAGCGGCAAGATCTTGTGGACTCGCTGGCCGGTCGCGGCCGAAGTGAAGATGATGGGAGCCCACTCCAGGAACGGCACCTGGTAATGGAACTCCTTGACGAACTCGCCGGCCGACTCGGTGGTCTTCTCGACGAGGTCCCACTTGTTGATGATGACGACGACCGCCCGGCCCCGGTTGGCGGCGACAGCGGCGATCTTCTTGTCTTGCTGGGTCACCCCTTCGGTCGCGTCGACCACGAACAAGACGACGTCGGCGCGGTCGATCGAACGGATCGCCTGCACGACCGAATACTCTTCGAGCTTCTGCGAGATCGACGACTTACGGCGGAGTCCGGCGGTGTCGATGACGAGGTAGTCCCGGTCCTCGACCGTGATACGGGTGTCGATCGCGTCGCGCGTCGTTCCCGGTTCGTCACTCGTGAGCAGTCGTTCCTCACCGAGTAGAGCGTTCACGGTCGACGATTTGCCGGCGTTCGGCTTGCCGACCACGGCGATCCTGATGGTGGGGTCGTCCTCGGGAAGGCCCTCGAATTTCGGCAGCTTTTCGGCCACTTCGTCCATGAGCGCGTCGACGCCGTGTCCGTGCTCCGCGCTGATCGCGAAAAGGGGCACGCCGAGCTCGAAGAAGTCCGAGAGGAACTGGTCCTGAGTCCGCACGTTGTCCGCCTTGTTCACGGCGTAGAACACGGGTTTCTCGGACTGCCGCAGCATCCCTGCGATGTCGCGGTCGCCCACGAGCAGGCCTGCTCGACCGTCCATCATGAAGATGATGACGTCGGCTTCTTCGATGGCGAGCTGTGCCTGTGCCCGCATCGACTGGAGCATGGGTTCTTCGGTCTGCGGCACGAATCCGCCCGTGTCGATGACCGTGTACTCCTTTCCGAACCACTCCGCGTCGGCGTACTGCCGATCGCGCGTGACCCCCTCGAAGTCGTGCACGATGGCACGATCCTGCTCGCACAATTGGTTGAAGAGACGGCTCTTGCCCACGTTGGGCCGGCCGACAATGGCAACAATCGGTTTCATGACTGACTCACTCGTACCCGAAACGGTGGAGCGCACGGGGGTTCTCGCTCCACTCGTCTTCGACACGCACAAACGTCTCGAGGAAAACTTTTCGTCCGAAAAATCGCTGCAATTCTTTTCGCGCTGCGATGCCGACGTGCTTGATGCGCTCGCCGCCCTGCCCGATGACGATGCCTTTTTGCGACGCGCGCTCGACGTGAATGACGACGCTGATCTCCAGGTGGTCGCCATCCACGGCGTCTTGGAACCGTTCGACCTCGACGGCGATTGCGTAAGGAATCTCCTTACGCGTCTGCTCCATGAGGGCTTCGCGTACGAATTCTGCCGCGATGAAGCGCTCGGCCTTGTCGGTGAGCATGTCTTCCGGGAAGAGCATACCGTGATTGGGAAGATGTTCGAGGACCACGTCGGTGAACGGCTCGACGTTGTCGCCGGTCTTCGCGCTGAGCGGCACCATGTCGACGTAATCGCGTTCGGCGAGTTTCTCGAGCATCGGAAGCATGAGTTCCTTGGGCTTTACGGCGTCGACCTTGTTCAGCACCAGAACTTTCGGGGCCTCGATCGAATCGAGACGATCGAAGACGAATTGTTCCTCGGCCCACATTTCTGCGTCGTCGCCACGTTTTGCAGCGCCGGCGAACGCAGCGGCGTCGAGAACGTGGCAGACCAGATCGACTTCCTTCATGGCGGCTTCGGCTTCGGCGACGATGCGTTGATTCAGTCGCTTGTTCGAAACGTGCATGCCCGGAGTGTCGACGAAGCAGATCTGCCCCTTTTCGGGGAAGGTCCGAACGCCTAGGATTCGATTCCGCGTCGTCTGCGGTTTCGAAGTGGTGATGGCGAGTTTGACGCCAAGCACCCGGTTCATCAGGGTCGATTTGCCGACGTTAGGCCGACCGATGAGCGCAACGTAGCCCGCACTTAGCTCGGAGCCAGGCTCTTCTTCGATGCCTTCGAATTCTTCATCGCTCATGATCATGTCCCATTGGGAGCGCCTCGCGCGGATGTGCGCGTTGTTGGCGGCCATTCTGATTGTGTGGGGCTGCGATGGCCCCTCGATGGCGGAGACCGACCAATTCGAGGCGGCAGAGGTCCACTATCGGGCTGGCAACTATGAGCGGGCACTCGATGGGTATCAGGACTTTTTGCGTCACTACCCGAAGAGTCCGCTCGCAGATGTTGCCGAGCAGCGGATCCGTACGATCAATCGCGAGGTTTCGTCAATGTTAGGGCGAAGCGATATGCCTCGGCCGGTGTATCACAAAGGTGGTGATGCCGGCGGGATCGGGTCAGTGGAGGCGGCTGAGCCCGAGCCGGGCGCAGAGCCCGATGAAGCTGAGTAGATCGGTTTGGCGTGCGGACCAGTCATCGAGGAGGTCGGTGTCGCGGGTGACGCGGAGCACGGAGCGCTCCAGACCGAGGAAGCGCTCGCGACCGGCGTGGACCGTCACTCCAGGGGAAGGCGGTGAGAAAGCCCCCGGTTGACCGTCGAAGGTCATGGCAACAATCGAACGCCGAGTCGCGAGTCTTTCCGCCAGCCACACGCTGACTTCTTCAAACTCTGGGCAATCTTCGAGCGTCAGGAAGTAACCACTGAACGTCGCGATGCTGGCGCGGACCAGCTCTCCGCTGGCATTGCGCTCGAACATGACGAATGCGGCCTGTTCGACCCACTCCTCGCCATACGTCGCGTAGATTTCGTCGACCGTCACACTGCCGTGAACGAAGTCGGGCGGGAGGACCCGCTCGAGACGTGCTTTGCGTTCCTCACGACGGGCGAGGATATCGTCGATGGAGCGACGAGGGCGACGGCGAACGTTCGAATCGTTGAGGGTGTTTGGGAGCGACATGGCCTTCCTTAGCTCGGTCTCTTTGTGAGGCGAGTCGCCGCCGTGGCGCCTTTCCATGGCGACACTGAACAAACGGCGACGACTGAACATTAATGTAGTGCACGTTTTCGCACCGATCAAGTGTTCAGTACCTATTTTTTGTTCAGCACCCTCAAAACCGCACAGAACGAAGCCGATCGCGGGACACACCCGTTTGATCGAGGCAGTGTTCAGTACAATTTACTGCTTTTTATGCGTGTGGAGGCCGAGCGGATTTCGCCTAGAAATCGTCGAGCGAGAAGCCGTGCTCGAATCGCACTTTCGACGCCACCTTCTCGCAGCCTTCTTCAGCCGGCTCGAAGATGAACTTCAGGAATGCGTCGCGCGCGGACTCGTCGAGCCCGGCGCCCAGGCTCTTCACGATCTGTACGTTCGTGACGCGGCCTTTGGTGTTCACCGAGAGGATTGCGACGATGACGCCCTCGATGGAGCGACGCTTGGCCTCGGGCGTGTAGTCGCCCTTGAAGGTCTTGAGGACCTTCGCCTTCTTGTCTTTGCACGACTTCGGCGTCGTCGTGGTCGCCTTCTTGGCATAGCCGTCGCCGGTGCCGCCCTCTTTCGTCTTAATCTTCCCGAAGCGGTTGGGGTCGACGTACTTGTTGGTGATCTTCCCCTTGTTGATGCCCTGCCCCACTTTCATCGTGAAAGCCCCGTTGTCGGACATGTTGTCCGCGGTCATCCCCTCGAGGTTGACCGGGTCCATGGCTTCGGTCGCCTCGGGCGGAGCATCTTCAGGAGC
>CAYLMO010000064.1:26750-28714 GCA_964384605.1 uncultured Bradymonadales bacterium
GCTGGCGGCTCTTCCTCGATCTCGGGCTCTTCGACGATCGCCATCTCGACGATGTCCGAATCGTCCTCTTCGGGACCGGGCTTGAACATCGGACCAACCACGAACAACGCGGCGAGGAACAACGCGTGAAGGATGACGGCGAGGATCAGCCCGCCCGCGATCAGAGCGAGGCGGGAGCCGACCGAGCTTTTCGGTCGGACTAATGGATCGTCGATCTGGATCGTGCTCGGCATCGATTACTTCCGAACGATGTTCAGTGCGAACTTGTCGACGCCGTTCTGCTTGATGGTGTCGACCACGTCGATGACCTTCTCGTACTCGACCTTCTTGTCCGCCGCGATGACGGCGCGAAGCTCGGGATTCTTCTCGATGGTCTTCTTGGCCCACGCGCCGATCTGGTCGAGCGTCGCAGGTTCGCCATTCATCTTGTAGGTGCCGTCAGGCATCACCTGAAGCACCATCGTCTGCTGCACTTCATCCGTTCCGGTGGCCGCCGAAGGCAGATCCACCTCGATCTGGGCACGCACGATGTAGCTCGTGGTGACCATGAAGATGATGAGAAGCACCAGGACGATATCGACGAGAGGCGTGACGTTGATACCGGCGATGATGTCGTCGTCGTCGCCGCCGCTAAACCCCGCCATCTCGGCCCTCCGCGCGCAGGTGACTGAGAAGCGAGCGCCCGAGCAGGTCCGTCTGAGCGGTCGACTTCTTCATGCGGGACTTGAAGATGTTGAACGCGATCACCGCCGGGATGGCGACGAGCAGGCCCACGCCGGTTGCGACGAGTGCCTCCGAGATCGCGTACATGACAGCCTGCGCCGCTTCCTCGGTACCTTCACCGAGGTTGGCGAAGGCGCCAATCACGCCGAGCACCGTGCCGAACAGTCCGATGAACGGCGCGTTGTTTCCGATCGTTCCGAGGAAGCCGAGGCCGCGGTCGTAGCGGTTTTTCTCGGTCGACATCGCGCCGGCGAGGAGGTCCTCGACGGCTTCGGCGCCCCGCTCGTGGTGTCGCAATCCGAAGAGCACCACCTTGGTCTCCATCGCATCGGAGTCCTTGAGCAGGTCAGCCGCTTTGGCGTAGTCGCCCGCGTCCAGATACTCGTTCAGCTTCAGGCGCAGATGATCGATGTCTGGCGAACGCTTCGAGTAAAACAACCCGCGCTCGATCATCACCAGCACACTCGCCAGCGAAAGGAGCACCAGGACCCACATCACCCATTCGGCTCCAATGAGCGCGAACTGCAGAAAGAGATTGGTCAACATTGGGTAAGACTCTCGTTAGTGGTCGGGAGCGACAACGGTGTTTAACGCTCATTAAATTCCAACTCAAGGCTTTCGATGCACGCGACCTCGATCGGGTTCGCGAGTTGCCCGAATTTGTCGAGGTCTCGAATTTCTTTTGTGCAGCGATTTCGAGACTCAAAAATCTGAGGCGCCGGGCGGTCGACCCTCGCTGAGAGCCTCTCAGGGCACCCTACGAGTCGGCCCAACGCTTGCACATCTATAGTGTGTTCCCAAAACTGCGAGGATGAATGTCCTCAGAAAATGGAGTCCAACTATGAAACTACGACTCGAGCTCGTTGCTGCCGCGTTTGCCGCGTCAGTCCTCGTTCCTGCCACCGCTGCCGCCATGTGCGGATGCATGGTGCCGATCGACGATCCCGGAGTACCGGAGACCGAAACCCTCACGAGCGATGCCACTCAGGTGGTGTTGATGCGCGAAGGGATGACGACCATCCAGACGATGCAGAACCGCTACGACGGACCGGCGGAAGACTTCGCCGTGGTCATCCCCACACCTTCCCTCCTCTCGCCGGAAGATGTGAACACGCTCAAGCCGGGCGTGTTCGACCAGATCGACGCCTCTACCGCTCCGATTCTGATGGAGTACTGGGAGCAAGATCCCTGTGAGTTCGCGGACCGCAACGGCGGGTTCGGTGCGTCGGAGGATTCGGCCT
>CAYLMO010000065.1:0-10372 GCA_964384605.1 uncultured Bradymonadales bacterium
AGCGGAAAACGGATAGCGGAACTCCTACTCGCACGCGCTTCGAATCGTTCCGATTCCGTCCGCCGCGCTCCAGCTCGACGATCCGAACTTCTCGGTGATGTAGACCACGTTCCCACCTGCAATTGCGATGTCCTTCACCACGCCGCGTGGGTCGTCGATGTTCTCCACCAGCTTCGGGCTCGAGGCGTCGCTCACGTCGTACACGCCGATCTCGTGGTGGCTTTCGGAGAATCCGTCGACCACGCGTCGGGCGTGGAACAGATAGCCGTCGGCGTACGCTACTTGGAAACCTTCGCGCGGTGCGCCTTCGGACTGGTGCACGATGCGCAGGTTCGATGGGTCGCTCACGTCGAAGATCCAGAGGCCGCTCTCGTCGTCTCGCACGCCGTCGATTCCGACAGCGGCGTACAGAAAGCCATTCCCGACCGCGATGTCGCGGAAATCTGCCTCGCCGAAGTTCGGGTCCGTGCCGGGTCGGCTCCACATGTAGCTGTCGAGCAGCACGGGATTGCTCGGGTCGCTCACGTCGAACGTGGCGATTCCGTCATCGCCTCGGGCGGCGTAGATGACGCCGTCGACGACGGTCCAGCCGTCGATGAATCCCTCGAACTCGGCGACGACCCGGATGTCGTCGAGGTCGCGTGCGTCCAAGATATACCCGCCGCCGGCGAGGTAGACGAACCCGTCGTGGACTTCCATGCCGCGACCGGAGAGGCCCACCTGGCTGCCCTGATCCGGGCGTCCGTTCAGGTAGCTGCCCACGAACATCGGTTCTTCGACGTCGCTCACATCGTAGACCCAGAGTGCTCGCTCGACCGCCACGTAGAGCAGTCCATCTTCGAACGCCATCGCGTCGACCGTGTTGCGGCGTTCGAACGGCGTTTCGGGCTGGTCGACGAGGAAGCAATGCTCCTCGCTCAGCCAGGCGCGAGAGTCCAATTCGTATGCGCAGATGAACGCCTCGTCGTCTTCCTCGCCCAGCGTTCCACCCCAGTCTTCAAACGCCGCAAACACCCAACCATCGGCGTAGACCACCGCGTCGACGTCGCCGCCGCTGTAGCGCTCGAAATCCCCGTCGCGAGCGTCGGCGCCGCAGACCAGGCCTTCCGACACTGGATTCGGTTCGGCGTCGACAACGACATCATTATCGTCGGAGCTGCTGCTACTGCCGGTGCAGGTCCACCAGAACCATGGATTGCAGTCGGCCTTTCCGTCGGCGGCCGAAGCGCGAACGGTCTCGCAATCCTGACTCAGAACGGTCGCCGCCATGTCGGCATCGCAGCTATCTGGCATCGCGATCTGCTCACCTGGCATGCACGCCTGAACGTGTTCCACGGCGGCGGTGCAATCGTCTTGGGAAGTCGTCTCTCCGCAAGCGGCGGCGAGTCCGGCGAGAAGTAGGGTAGCGGTGAGTCGTTTCATTGGGTCGTCCTGCATTGAATAAACGTCGTAAAATCAAACGCTGTAAATTAATGCAGACGCCGTGCCAATGTCAGAATCGCGATTCTGAGTGTCTGAATGATGTGGTCCGACCAATGTGGCTACTCTCGTTGCCGGCCCAGGTGGCGGATCGATCTGCCGATCTACCTTGCGTCGCCTCGACTACCGTCACTTCGCTGCAACAGATACTGTCGTGCCCATGGAACTCGCGATTGCCGCAACCGTCGCCGCGCTGTTCGCCTTTGGGGCGTGGCGCATCCTCTCTGGGCGTGCAGGTCTGCCGCCGATCGACATAACGCCTGACCGGCCCCAATCGTTTGGCTACAAGATCTCTTGGCTCGCCGTGCCCGCACCGTCGCCGGACGCCTTGGCCAGCGCCCTTGCGCTTGCTGACCCGAGGTTCTCGGCAACCACGTTTCACCCCTGCAACTGGGGGAGTGCATTCGCTCGAATCAATCGGACGTTTCTCAACCGCGAAGTATTCGTGACGCCGTCGATTGATGGCTGGGTCCTCGCCGTGAATTGGTCGGGTAGCGAAGATCGGGCAGAGACGATCCAACCGGTGCTCGAGATTCTCAGCCAGGAGTTCGGCGAGGCGTATTGGTTCGCGAGTCATCGCGTCGTGAGCTACGTGGGGTGGGGCGCGGCCAAAGAGGGCGGCCTGATTCGACTGTACGCCGAGGCGGACTTCGAGGTGCTGTTCGACCTGGGGCAGCCACCCACCGAAGAGGGAAATTTGGACCTCGTCTTGTGTACCGAGTGGGCGGAGCGCGTCGAGGATGTCACGCCCGAAGAGGAGGACGAGCTAGGGATGAGGCTGCCAGACGAGGAGTCTGTGATCGCGCTTGCAAGGGCGTGGTCGATCGACCCGACGACGCTCGACGACCGCGAGGTTGCCGGTTTGGGAAGAATCGGGCGACCGTCTTGAAGTAGTTAGATCCAAAAGGGTTGCGGCGCGTTGATAGTCGAGTCACGGAAACTCGACCCAATCGGAGTGCTTGCCTTGAACTATCGCGTTCTCCTTGCCGCCGTCGTATTCGCGAGCGGCTTTTCGTCGTGCGCACAACCGGTCCGCAGTCCGGCTCAGATCCCCACAGACCGGCCGGTGCTGCGCGTGATGACCTACAACGTGAACTACGGAGTTGCGGGCGATCGACCCACACTCGATGTGATCCGGAATGGAGGTGCGGACATCGTCTTCCTGCAGGAGACGACACCGAAGTGGGAGACGGAGCTGCGCGGATTGGCGGAGCAGTATCCGCACATGGTGTTTCATCACAGTGGAGGGGCGGGTGGCTATGCGTTCTTGTCGAAGTACCCGTTCGACCATGAGGTTTTGGCGGCGCATCCGAAGTCTTGGTTCCCGGCTGGCTACGCGGTTTTCGAGACGCCGTTGGGGAAAGTGCAGGGCGTGAATGTTCACCTTCGGCCGCCGTTCAGCGACGAGGGCAGCATCGTGTCTGGCTACTTCACGACGCCGGCGACGCGCCGGGCTGAGATCGAGCACTTTACCGGGGAGGTCGACCCGGAGCTGCCACTGATCGTGGCGGGCGATTTCAACGAGGATGCCGATGGAGGTGCTCTCGAGATATTGGAGACGCGTGGTCTGCGAAATGCGCTCGAGGAGTTTCAGCCGGGGGCGGACACGTGGCGGTGGAACACGAGTTTCGGTGAGGTGAAGAGCCAGCTCGATCATGTGACGTATGCGGGTCTGGAGCCGCTCGATGCGAAGGTTACCGACGGAGGGAATTCGGACCACCTGCCGATCGTGGCGGTGTTCGTTGCCAAAGACTGACGCGTTTTGCGCGCAACTGTAGAAACCCACCCCCCACCGCTTCGCGGCGGGTCCCCTATCGGACCCCCCGCCATAAGCCATCCAGACACACCCGTCCCGACCAACCGCAGACTTGCTATCGCAAACCCACCGCGGAGAAACTACACCCGCGCGGCTCTCGGCCGATCGCGCGACGGGTGGCGTGCCACTTCCCCGACAGGGAATCGTAGCTACGGTCACTCATAGTTATCGACCGCTCACCAAATTCGTTGCGAAAATAACTGCAAGCCTATGAAAAACTTCATCATTCCAGCTTGCCTCATACCCCTCGCCCTCACAGCCTGCGCCACCTCCCCGGTCCAACCACAAGATCCCCCAACCCAAACCCTCGCCGAACCACAGCCCACTCCCGAACCGAGCAACCCAACCCTCGACGAACCCAACCTCGACGAACTCTCCCCGATGGAGCGCTACGACCTAGGACGCGAAGCGTGGAACGCTGAACACTTTGAACAAGCACTCGCCCCGTTCCGCTCGGTCGCCGACGACCCCAACGCCCCCGAAAATCTCCGCGAATACGCCGCGAATCTCTACCTCGACAGCCTCAACAACTTGCAGCGCTACGACGAACTCAAGGCCCAGGCCCGCACCTGGCACCGCGCCGGATTCGGCACCGAAGAGTTCCGCTCCCACCTCCTCGACATCGCAAACCTCTGACCCAAACATCCCGCCCAAAACTTGAAATCTCCACCGTCGAGCTATACTCGCTTCCGAACTGAATACCCCAACACGGACACGGAACATGCGTAAATGGACTACGGTGGCACTCGCTTTGACCCTCGCCTTCGCCGTCGCTTGCGGCGATGAAGACGACGCCAACAACTCGGCCAACGCCGCGACGAACGTCGTGACGAACAACGCCACCACCGGCAACAATGCCACCACTGGCAACAACGCCACCACCGGCACGAACAACACCACCACCGACAACTCGAGCGACCGCAAGCAAGAGCTCTGCGAGACCCTCTGCAGCACCATCGGAGACATCTGCCCCGAAGTGGCCGGTGACTTTGGTGAAGACCCGGTTTGCACCGAAGGCTGCGTCTCCGAGGTAGACACCTCCAACGAGTTCCTCCAGTGCGAAGTCGACGCGACCAACTGCGACGAATTCTACGCATGCAAGGACATGTTCTAGGAATCCGCTAGAACAGCCATCCCTGCAGGTCGGCGATACGCTCGAACGACACACCGATCTCGTCGAGAATCCCCTCGGCCGCGGGCTGCAGCTGCTTCTCAATGTAGTGCTCGTAATCGATCGGGGCGTCGACGTGCCCCACCGGTTGCGCCCCCGCGCTCGTGATGTAGTAGCTCACCCGCCGAGGGTTCCCGCCCAAAATCAGCGCCGCCGCCACGTGCGGCGGCGTGTTTGTATACTCACTCGGCGCACGCCGTAGCTTCTTCGAGTACACCAACAGGTCGTCTCGTGCCCCCGCCCGGACCGCCTGCACCTCGGCCTTCACCCAGGCCGCAATCCCCTCCAGCTCGTCAGAGAACACTCGCCGAAACAGCTCCAGCTGAAACCCCCTGGCCAGCTTCGTCCAATCGGTTCGGGCAGCCTCCATCCCCTTCACCACCACCTCGGGCTCCCCGCTCTTCCCCACGATCCATCCCGCGTAGCGCTTTTTACTCCCTTCGTCGCTGTGGCGCTTCGTCGGCAGATAAAACCGCAGATAGTGCGTCTCAAACTCCATCTCCAGTCGACTCGTGACGCCGTGTTCGCGCTCACACCACTCCGCCCAATACGCGTTGATGTCCGCCGCCAACTTCCGCCCGATCGCCCGACTCCCCTCCACCGTCGCCGCGTCTCCCACACGAACAAACAAAGAGTCGGTGTCGCCGTAGATGACCTCGTAACCGGCCCGCTCAATGAACACCTTCGAGTCCTGAATGATCTGATGCCCTCGCATCGTCACTGAGCTCGCGAGCCGCGGGTCGAAGAACCGGCAGCCGGTCGTTCCGAGCACCCCATAGAACGAGTTCATCAGAATCTTGATCGCCGTCGAACGCGCATTGTCGCCCCGCTCCTTCGCCTCGTCTCGAGCCGACCAAAGCTCTTCGATCAACGCAGGCAATATTGCATCGGTTCGATGAAAAAACGCGTTTCTAAAACCACTTACGAGGGTGCCTGGCACCTCTTCCGGCGCCGGCAACTCATGCCGAAGATGATGCGGCACCACCTTCTCGTCCCACCCCAACTCTCGCTCCGCCGCCACCAACGCGTACGGGTCCACCTGGAACGTTCGAATGATGCTCGGATACAGACTCTTGAAGTCCAACACGAGCACGTTCCGAAACAGCCCCGGCGTGGAGTCCATCACGTAGCCACCCGGCGACGCGATCATCTCCGCATCACTGTCGATCGTCCGCGCCACCCGTCCTTTTCGGTGCAGTCGCGGCAGATACAGATAGTCGAACGCCGCCACCGAACCGCCGATTCGATCGAGCGCCAGACCCGTCAACTGCTGCCGCTCCAGGACGAACCCCAGCAGGTCCTGCTTCTCGAAGATCCGCTGGACGAGCACGCAGTCCTTCAGGTTGTAAATCGCAAGCTCGTCCGTTTCGTCGTGGTACAGCCGCATGATTTCGGCGGCCTTGTCCTCCACCTTCTTCAGCGTCTTCCCCTCGCCCAACAGCGTCTGCGACGTGTACTCCAGCGAGTACCGCTCTGCGTAGTAACCGCTCGCCTGCAGCGTCGGCCGCCCGTCGAGCACGACCCGCCCCTCGATGTCCGCGACCATCCCACCGCGCCGGTCCGTGTCCCGCACTGACGTCCGCCCGCGTCCGCGCCCCAGACTCAATCGCATCCCGTGTTTCTGCGCCCGATTGAGCAGCACGCGCAGGTCGAACCCGATCACGTTCCAGCCGGTCAGGATGTCGGGGTCGACCTCCCGCACCCAGTCCTCGAACGCCTGGATGACCGCCGCCTCGCCATCACACGAGATGAAGTGCTCCGACTCGAGGTCCGGCCGATCGACCCAAACTCGCGACTCGCCCCCGCAGATCCCCGCGATCGACAACACGCGACCGTGCAGCCCCTCGGTCTCGATATCGAACGACAACAGACTCAGCTCGTGCGGTTCGCCACCCGGCGAGAGCGAGGGATTCCGCCACTCTCGGACCCCACTCCTCACTTTCGATTCCCCTTCGATCACCATCGTGCCCGTGATGAACCGCTCCATCAGAAAACGGTCCGACGGCCAGATATCCGCCTCCAGAGCGAGGTATCCATCGTCCCGCAACAGGCGGTCGCGCTCATCCATCAGCGCCCGCTGCGAGGTGAAGTAAACCGCATCGACGGGCTTCCCCTCCATCGAATCGAGCTCCACCGCTCGGCGCGTCCCCGTCTTCGTCTCCACACCCCGTTCGACGAAGAACACAGCAGGCTCTCCCTCAATGATGATGCGCCCCGCACCCTCATCGAGCCGCACCCAATACTCGAGGTACAAACGCCCCCGCGACTCGTACCAGCGCTTCGAAAGTAATGTGCCGTGTTCACTCACGACGCGAGTGTACCCAACCCAGATCTCAGCGCCATCTCACGTACCCCGCAAATAAATCCTGACCCCAAACTAAATCGAGCGCCCGACCGTTCCGAACCTCCCCTGAACGCACGAGCAAAGGAGGAGAAATGAAAGTCGCCAACTTCAAATTCGAAGAGAAGCCCGAAGACAAACAACAGTTCGAGCGCGTCGAGACCAAGAAAGGACTCATGGAGGTCGGCGTCAGCCCATACGCCGACACCATTCGTATCGATGCTGTCGATCGAAATGCCGGCCCCGGCCCATCGCCAGCGACGATCGAACCCGGCGAGTAAGCCCTCGATCGGGGACAATGGTCCCGACCATCGGCGCACAAACTGAGGCACACTAGCCACAGCTGGCCGTCGTCACGCCCCTATACGCACGCACACGAGCTGGCACGGATCGTGATCTCTAACACAGTCGAACACTGTCTGGAGACACGATGAAATACGCCTGGCTACTCACGATTGCACTCCTCGCCTCTTGCGCCCAACAGGTGCAAGACCCCGTCCGCGAAGGCTCCGCGGCCATTGAGCGCTTCGACACCGACGAAGGCGAGTTGGTCTATCTGCGCGATGCCGAAGGCGTGACGTTCATCGAAACGGCCGCCGGCTTCTCGCACATCGAGCTCCACACCACCCTGCAGGGCGGCGAAGTCCGCGCCCTCACTGCAGATGGCGCGATCGTCATCGACTGGACCGATGTCGCCGACCTCCAGGACATGCGCGAACCCGAATCGTTCGAGGGCGAGCTGGAACTCCCCGAAACTGCGCACGTGCTCGAATTCCGGGCCTCCAACGAGTCCCTCGAGTTCGGCCGGTTCCTCCTCTCGGACCACGGATCACACCACGAAGGCGAAGTAATCCTCCCCGAAGGCGCGTTCCTCCCGTTCGCCGCCATCCCGGGCCGTTGGATTCCGCCCGCAGACATCCTCGCCATCGCCAACACGATGTACCTGCCTTACTCCGGCGCACCGAGCAGCTGCAGCGGTACGTTCCGCCCGGGAACCCGCAAGATCGCCGACTTCCTCCGGGCCGAGTTCGAAGGTGCCACGAGCTACGGCGGCTACGCCTGCCGCGCCAACACCGCCAACACGTCGCAACTCTCGGTCCACGCCTCGGGCCGCGCCATCGACCTCTTCGTCCCCCTCGACGGTGGAGAAGCCGACAACGACCTCGGCGACCCCATCGCGCACTATCTCATCACGCACGCCGAAGAGCTCGGCGTAGAGTTCATCGTTTGGGACCGCACCTCCTGGGGCGCCCATCGCGAGGCCCCCAAACACCGCGCCTACACGGGCCCGCACCCCCACCACGACCACCTCCATATCGAGATTGCTCCGTCCGTCGCAAACAATACGAACCCGACCATCCCGCCGCCCGACAAGTCCCCGGTTGGCTACCTCGACGCCGCCGACTGCGACGGCATCCGCGGTTGGGCCCAAGACCCCGACGACCCCGACGCACCGGTCCGCGTCTACATCAGCATTGGCGGTCCGGTCTTCACCGAAGGAGCGCACGGATACTGGCTCACCGCCGATGACCGCCGCGAAGACCTCTGCACTGCGATCGGCTCCTGCGACCACGGCTACACCCTCCCAACGCCATACGGCTTGATGGACGGCCAAGCCCGCGAAGTCTACGTCTACGGCGAGGACATCACCGGCGGAAGAAACTCCGAGCTGACCAACTCCGGACGCGTCCTTCAGTGTGACCCGCCCGAACCCACGTTGGCCCCCACCTACGGCGTCTTGCGCCACGTCACGAACCCCGAATCACTCGCCGCCTGGGGCTTCGATACGAATGCGATCGTCTCGGTCGACGACACCCTCCTCGACACCTACGAAATCGGCGCGCCCCTACCGCAGGTCCCCGACCTGCAGCGCACAGGTGCTCCGGTCTACGTCGTCGAAGGTTTCGAACGCCGCCACATCACCTCCGGCGCTTCACTCGAAGCCTGGGGATTCGACCGCGGCGCGATTGTCGACACCGACACCGAGACCCTCCTCACCAGCGAACCGATGGAGTTTCGGCCGTTCCTCATGCGCGGTAGCGGCCCGGCCGTCTATCTGCTGACCGCACCCCCGGCGCTCGTCGCTGATTCGTTTGCATGGGACGCCCCCGCTCGAGTTGGCGTCGGCCAGACCGCCACCGCGGTGCTCCAGTTCCGCAACCGTGGCGCCATCACCTGGCAGCCCGAAGAGTTCGCCGTCGTCGACCTCGAACCCGAGCTCGTCGGCCCCGTCGAACACGGCCAGACAACCACGCTGACGTTCGACGTAACCGCTCCCTCGCAGCCCGGTACGACAGATCTCTGCCCCGAGTTCGCGTACCTCGGCTACCCGTTCGGGCAGTCACCCCCGTGCTTGCAGATTGAAGTGGTCGAAGAACAGCTCGACCCGGAAGACCTCGGCCCGACCGGCAATCCAACGCCTGTCGGAAACGGCAACGATTCCCCCGGCACCTCGGTAAATGGGCAGGGCAGCTGCTCTTCCGCCGCCGCGAGCCCCGCGTGGCTGCTCCTCTTGGCCGTCGGCTTCATTCGCCGCCGTCGGAGCGGTAAGCAATAAGCGGTGAGCGGTAAGCGGTTGGCTACCAAACCGCCCCATTGAAGCTCACCCCAACGTTCGCACTCCACCCGGTGTTCACAAACGCTCCCGCCGGAATGTACGACCCGCTCGCCTCCACCGACAGCGGTCCCCACACCTTGATGATTGTCCCGCCACCGACGCTCACGAAGCTCTTCGTCGGTCGGTCGGTATCGTCGGTGAAGCGCTGAACGCCATTCGCCATCACCATCAGCGCGAGCCTCCCCGGCCAAACGAATGACCCCACGTTCGCGCCGTACGAGAACCCATCCCCGAATCCTCGCAGCCGCAGCTGATACGCCGCGCTCAGCGAGAACCAACCGCTGATCGGGGCAATCCCGCAGCCAAAATTCACCCCCGGCACGATGTCGATGCTGCCGTCCCCAAGCGCCGGCGTGTAGCGGTCGGCACCGGTCACCCCGATGCCACCGACCTCCGCTCCCCGCTCCAGCACGCCCGAATAGAGCGGCACCGAGGCCTTCACCCCTGCACTCGACGTGCATGGCGAACTCACCCACAGCGGAGTGTGCAGCCCCAGCGCCAGATCCCCCGGCCCAGTATTGATGTACCGCGTTCGCTCCTCGACCGTGTTCACCGCCCGATAGAAGCTCGTGCTCAGCGACATGGCGAGCCACTCGGTCAGCCCAAGCTCGGCGTAGATTCCGACCGAACTGTTCTGGTACTCGAAGGGCACCTCCTCCGAGTTGCCCTCCTCATCGATCGCTCCGGTCGACTGGAACGTACCCGCCGTGACCTTCACGTAGCTCGACCCCGGCGGCTTCACCCAGGCCTGCGCAAATGCGTCTGCGCTCCAGCTGAAAGCCAAGAGCGCTGCCACACCCAGAATTTTTGCGGTCCAATTCTTCATTGCCTTCTACTGCCTGCCTAAGACCTAAGCCCTAAGCCCCAAGCCCTAAGCCCTAAGCCCTAAGCCCAAAAAAAAGACACCGCGCGTCTGCCCCCACGGCGTTCGCGCGGTGTCCTGACCAA
>CAYLMO010000065.1:10472-28173 GCA_964384605.1 uncultured Bradymonadales bacterium
AAAAAAAAGACACCGCGCGTCTGCCCCCACGGCGTTCGCGCGGTGTCCTGACCAACCTCACTGATTCTGTGGCTCTTCAATCGGCAGGTCGTTCGAGCGGCTCCACTCGTACCAGGAACCGTCGTAGTTCTTCGCCGAGTCGATTCCGAGCCAGCGCAGCACCGCATAAACAGTGGCCGAGCGAACACCCGTTTGGCAGTAAGGGATGATCGCGACGTCTTCCTCGAGGAATCCGAGCTGCTCGAATTCTGCGCGAAGCTCTTCGCGGTCACGAAGCGTTCCGTCTTCGTTGTAGACGTCTTCCCAGTAGTAGTACGTCGCGTTCGGGATGTAGCCCTGACGAGGGTCACCGCGGTCTTCCGTTCCCTCGAATTCCGTGAGCTTGCGCGTGTCGATGAGAACACCCGTCGCTTCACCATTCACGACCGCGAGCACTTCGTCCGCCGTCGCGCGGATCGAATCTCGACGAGCCACAACGAAGTCGCCCTTTTCAGGCGTCACGGTCTCGGTCGAAGGCTCCACGTCGAGCTCAGCGAGGAGCGCCTCGTAGCCATTCGGGAAGAGGTAAACTTCGCCGTGGCCAAGGTACTCGAGCGACCAGAACAGGCGACCAGCACGCTTCGACACATTCTCGCCGTAGATGACGACCGGCTTGTCCGAGTTGATCCCGAGCGCCTGCGCCGTCTCCTGCAGAGCGACCGTGTCTTCTTTGATCATGTCCAGGTCATCCTGGAACTCCTTTCCGCCGTTCGCCCACGAAGCGCCAGGGATGTGGCCAGCCTCGTACTCCTCCAGCGTCCGCGCATCGATCAGCAACGCTCCCTGATTGTCCACCAGGTCACGGAAGTCCGTGATGTCCACGAATACCTTCTCGTTCAGCGGCTGTGCGGTCGCGTTCTGCTCTTCTTCCGAACGCGTGTCGTCGTATTCGACCGACGAACCACAAGCCGATAGACCGACGAGTGCGAGGGCAATCAGTAGAGTAAGTAGCTTGTTCATCTTCTTTCCTTCCGTCTGTTCATGTGGTTTTGAGATCGAAGCTCTATAATTCATACTTACTAGATAGGGATTAAATGATTTCAGATCAAGAGGCAAGTTTTCGTTCGTCGACACTTTCCCGATCGACCCCGGCACAGTTAGGTTACACGGGCTCAAACCACGGAGATCTCCATGGCGCTCAAAGCGTTCCGAATCATCAGCTTCATCGAAGGCCTCTCGTATCTGGCCCTCGTCGGCATCGCGATGCCCCTCAAGTACGTCTGGGAAATGCCCATGGCCGTTCGCTACGTCGGCATGGCGCACGGCGTCCTCTTCGTCATCTTCGTGCTCGCCCTCGTCTTCGCCGCGGTTGCCGCGCGCATGAAGATCTACATGCCGTTCGTCTACTTCCTCCTGAGCATGATCCCCTTCGGCTTCATCGCCATCGAGTACCTGCTCCGCCAGGAACACGAGCCCGAAGCCGCATGACGTCGAACCCAGGTCATCCCTGGAGCGCCGACCGACCGCTCGACACCGACATGGTCGAGAGCCTCCTCTCGGCCGCCGTCCCCGACGTCTCTGGCCCCGTGCGCTACATCGGTGAAGGGTGGGACAATCAAGTGTTTGCGCGCGGCGAGTGGTTCTTCCGGTTCCCGAAGCGACGAGAAGTCGAAGCGATGATGCGAGTCGAGTTCGCAACAAGCCCAATCCTCGCAAAATCGCTCGACACACCGACGCCCGATTACGTCTATCAATGTGAGAGCCAAACGGCATTTCCGTATATATTCGGCGGATATAGAAAGGTGCCTGGCACCCCAATCGACCAGCTGGAAGACCTCCCCAACCACGCCTGGCCCGCCCTCGCCGACGACCTTGCCGTTCTGCTCGACCAGCTCGCCAACTGCACCGACGCAGTCGCCGAAATGGTCGACGTCACAACGTTCCATCCGGAAGAAGCACTCGACGAAGCCGAGGCGGGCCTCGACCTCCTCGAACAACACCTCTCCGACGACCGTTTTGCCCGCTGGTCCAGCTTCTGTGCCGATCAACCGCTGCCCGAGCCGTGGTCCAAACCCCCCGTCTACGTGCACAACGACCTCTTCGGCGACCACATCTTGGTCGACCGGGAGACCTTTCGACTCTCCGGCGTCATCGACTTCGCCGACCAAGAACTTGGCGACCCCGTCCTCGATCTCGTCGGCATCGGGACCACCTTCGACCTCCAGTTCGCCATCGATCTCGCCAGCCGCGTGACCGCATGGAAACTCGACCAAGCCGACATCGACCGCCTCATCTACCTCTCGGCCATCATGCCCATGCGCTGGGCATGCAACGCCATTCAGCGCGGCGAGCAGGATGTGTTCGAGCATCACGCCGACCTCGTCGATGCGGCGATCGACCACGCCTACGGGGTCGACGATGACTGAACCCCGCATCGTCGCGGAACGATATCGCATCGACGGCACCATCGGAGTCGGCTCGCAGGGCCGCACCTTCCTCGCCCACGACCTCGAGACCGACGAACCCGTCGCCCTCAAGCGCCTGAGCCTCGCCGACGCCCTCGATTGGAAGGCGATCGAGCTCTTCGAGCGCGAAGGCCAGGCCCTCGAATCCCTCGATCACCCACAGATTCCGCGCTACATCGACGCGTTCCACGAAGACACCGACACCCGCGAGTTCTACCTCGTCCAGAGCTTCGTGAAAGGCGACAACCTCGACGTTCTCGTGCGCGACGGCGAACGATGGGACACCGACTCGCTCGTCGACTTCCTCGACCAGATGCTCGGCATCCTCAGCTATCTCGGGCGGCGCCGTCCGCCGGTCGTTCACCGCGACATCAAGCCGACGAACATCATCCGCGACGACGACGGCAAGTATCACCTCATCGACTTCGGCGCGGTCCAGACGGTCGTCTCCAGCGCGTCGGGAGCATCCACTGTCATCGGCACCGGCGGCTTCGTGCCCGTCGAACAACTCATGGGCCGCGCGACGTCCAAGAGCGACCTCTACTCCCTGGGCGCGACCGCCGCCTATCTGGCCTCCGGAGTGCATCCCAGCGACATGGAGTCGGCCGCACTGCGCCTGCAGTTCCGCCGATACGTCCAGCTCGACTCGTTCGTCGCTGGGTTCATCGAACGCTTGCTCGAGCCGAAGCCGGCCGACCGATTCTCCTCGGCCGGAGCCGCTCAAAAGGAGCTACGTTCTCGTTCGGAACAAACCGCGCTGGTCCGCGCGCTGCCTTACTCTACCGACAACGGCCTCGTGGATTTCGCCTACGAAGACACCACGCTCGCCGTGCACGTCCGAAACAGGCCGGGCTTCGTCCTGTCCTCGAATTTCGGCGCCGCGTTCGGCGCGACCGGCCTCGCGCTCCTCATCCTCGGGATCGTGATCGAGGGGCTCATCACGATGGCCATCGGGCTACCCTGCCTGCTCATCGGCTTCCTCTTGATCGCCATCAACCTCACCCGCAACCGCCGACGCGAGGTCCGTGTCGGCGAGGGGAAACTCCACTTCCAGTCGAAGCTCCTCGGCTTCGTGACCGAAGAACAGGAAATCTCCGTCCGAGACCTGGTCGAGATCGGCGCCGATGGCGACAGCGTCTACATCGTGAGCGGACTCTCGTCGCTAGAACTCCCGGACCTCGATTCCGACGAGCGCAAAGAGGTCGTCGACCAACTCCGCGTACACACCGGAGTGAGCAATGGTTGAAACTTTCGGCGAGTACGCAGCCACCAAACGCCTCGGCTCGGGTGGCCAGGCGACCACCTGGCTCGCCAGCCACACGAGCAATCCCGACGAGCAGCTCCTCCTGAAGATCTTCCACGTCGAAACGATGGAAGACTGGAAGACCGCCGAACTCTTCCAGCGCGCAGCACGCGTGCTCGAACGCCTCGAACACCCACAAATCCCGGGCTATCGCGACCACTTCGAGCTCGAGCGCGACGACGGCGAACTGCTCCTATGCCTCGTCCGCGAGTTCGCGCCCGGCGAGTCGCTACAGGAACGCCTCGACCGCGGCGGCTCGTTCGACGAGGACGAAGTCATCGACATCGCCCAGCAAATGCTCGGCATCCTCGAGTACCTGCACGGGCAAGAACCACCGGTCATCCACCGCGACATCAAACCAGCGAACATCATCTTCGACGACGGGCGAGTACTGCTGGTCGACTTCGGAGCGGTGCAGGCCGAGGTGGCCCGCGAAACCGGCGGCTCGACCATCGTCGGCACGGCCGGATACGTCTCCCCCGAGCAGCTCATGGGGCGCGCCGAACCTCCGAGCGACTTCTACGCCCTCGGCGTCACGCTCGTGCAGCTTCTGACCGGCATCAAGCCGACCGACCTGCCCGGCGACGGCTTCGAAATCGACGTCTCCGAGGCCCTCGAAACGTCTCCCGGACTGGCCTACGTCGTGGGCCGGATGACCCGAGCCGACATCGACGAGCGCGAGGCCGACCTCGGGCGATTGCTCGACCACTTCGAGCGTTTGTCCACGAAGAGCGAGCTCGTCGTACATGCGTCGACGCTGCCGGTGAACGTGCCGACCGGCTCACAACTGACGGTGCGAGAGCTTCCAGGTTCCGTAGTGGTGGAGACTCCGCGCGCCCTCATCTGGAGATCGGTTGGCTCGGCATCACTTGCCTCCCCGACGACCGCCTTCCGCATCGTCTACCTCTTCTTTGCCATCCTGTTCGTGGTCCTCATGATCTTCCAGGCTGCGCCGTTCGCCGCGACGGTCATCTCCATCGGCCTCGTCGTTCTGGCGTTCCGGGGAATCACGAGCATCCGAAGACCAGTCACCGTCCGGCTCGAGAAAGACCTTCTCCAGCTCGAGCGCCCGATGCTGATGAAGCGCTTCGACCAACAAGTCGTCGAATCGCTCGACAACGTGAAGATCGTGAACGACGACCTGGTCGTTCCGTATCGAGACATCGAAAGGGTCGAACTGGTTCGGCTGGAGATCAACGGCGGCTCGGCGCTGCGCCTCCACGTCAATGGAGTCGCCCACGTCGGCAACGTCGATCAGGAGAAGCCCACCACTTCACTCGCGCCGACGTTCCTCGGTGGGCGGGAGCGAGTCTCCGGAGACGTCGCGCTCGAGCTCGGCCTCTCCGACGGCGAGTACGTTTGGCTCTCGCGCCTGATCAACGCCCGAATCGCGCAATTTCGCGAACTCGAAGATCCAGAGTAGTCCGACACTCAAAAAAAGAACCGGGAGACCTCGAACGCCCAGAATCACTGGACTTCGAGGTCTCCCGGACGTTTTCCAGGGTTCATCCCCGGACGTTTTCCAGGGTTCATCCCCGCCGGACACGCAATCAGCCAACCGCGAAAAAATCTCAACTTTCTTAACTAATCGTAAGTTGCTGATTTTATTGCGAATTTAGTTCCGACTGCCTGGATTCCGCCAAAGATAATCGGGGTTCTTAAGAACTTCGTAAGATTCGCGCCGTTCTTTGTATTGAGGGCGAGAGAAAACGTCCGGCGTGCGGAGCTCAGATGACCCTTGGACTTTCCCCAGTCCTTTCCCATCTCCCTCCCCATATCCCCGATATGACCCACCTCAATACCTACCCCCAGGTCCCAGGGTCATCTAAGCTTCGCACGCTGGCCTCGCCCCAAACCGCTTCCATTCTTCTCACAACTCGCTATGCTCCCGGCCGAACGTCCAAAAAGCGACCACGGAACGCCGAGCAAACGAAGCGAGCAACGAATGAAAGCCTACATCCTGTACGAAAATGACGATTGGCTGGCCCCACTGACGAGCGCGCTCGAGGCCGAAGGCGTGCCCTACGAGCTCGTCTACACCGACGGCGGCGTGCTCGACCTCACGACCGAACCGGCCGATGGCGTCTACATCAACCGGATGTCTCCTTCGTCGCACACTCGCGGCCACCAGGGGGGCGTGCAGTTCATGCGCGAATACCTCGCTCACCTCGAGGCCAGCGGCCGCCGAGTCATCAACGGCTGGCGCGCGTTCGAGCTGGAAGTCTCCAAAGTGAAGCAGGACATCGCGCTCAAGCGCGCCGGAATCCTCACCCCCAAGACCATCGGCGTGATCGGCCGCGAGAACCTCGTCGAGGCGGCCCGCAAGATGGAAGCGCCCTTCATCACCAAGCACAATCAGGGCGGTAAGGGCCTCGGCATCCAGCTCTTCCGCGACCATGAGAGCTTCGAAGAGTTCGTCGAGACCGGCGCGCTCGAAGACGATCCCGGCGGCGTCTTCCTGATTCAGCAGTACATCGAGCCGCCCGAGCCGTTCATCACGCGCGTCGAGATCGTCGACGGCGTGTTCCAGTACGCGATCGCGTCGAACACCGAAGACGGCTTCCAGCTGTGCCCGGCTCAGGTCTGCCAGGTCGGCGACGGCGAATTCTGCCCGGTCGGCGAGCCGGCCGGAGAGACCTCGAAGTTCCGGCTTCGCCCCGAAATTACTGCCCAAACGCCACTCGTCCTGCAGCTCATCGAGCTCATGTCGAACTACGACCTCGACGTCGCGGGCATCGAGTTCGTCGAAGACGCCGAAGGCAATCGCTACGTCTACGACATCAACGGGACCACCAACTACAACGCCGACGTCGAGCGCGAGCACGGAAAGTCCGGCATGCGCTCCATCGCGCGTCTGGTGGCCCGGGAGCTCGGTATGCAGCAAGAAGCTCGAGTGGCCGGGCTGTAAGCCCCCTTTTCAGACAGTTTCAGCCCCTCATCGGTGGCAACGCCCCATCGCCTGCGCTATCGTCCTCACCATGAACAGGAGCGGTAGACGACGATGAAGACGACATTTCTAGCGATGTTTGTGGGGGCAGCGATTGCCCTCACCGCCGGCTGCGGCGACAGCAACGTGTGCACCAAGATAGAAGACTGCTTCCAAGGCCAAGTCTGCTACCTGGGTGAGTGCACGAACGCCGAGAACGTGCCCTCGAACAGCTCGACCAACGGGTCGACCAACGGCGCAACCAACGCCTCGACGAACGCCTCCACCAACGCCTCGACGAACGTCTCTACCAACGGATCGACCAACGGCGCCCCCAACAACGAGGTGTTCTGCGGATTCGACAACTGCGTCGTCGACCCCTTCATCTGCGAGTGCGGCGACGACGGCAACGACTCCTTCGCAGAGACCTTCCACGAGCGCACCATCGGCTGCCAAAACGCCGGCTTCGAGCCGCTCGACAAGACCATCCGCGCCAGATTCTGCGCGCTCGAACCGAAAGACCGTTACTCTCAGCTCTTCGTCGAATGCGACACGCAGACCTTCCGCCTCGAGGTCATCATGGACCCGGTCGTCGAAGTCTGTGACATCCAAGACATGAAGATGAACCTGTCGGTCCAGGGTAAGTCCTGCGCCGAACAGGAACTCTCCTCAGACATCGAGTGCAGCTGGAACGCCCAGGGTCAATTCGTGGCGCGAGCGCTCGTGCGGCCCGGCCGTTCGGTCGCTTCGTTCTTCATCGAGATCGACTCCGGCGGCCGACAAGACATCGACTTCGTCTACGACCTGACCGTCAAGGTGATGGAATGAACAGGCTCCTCATCTCAGCTCTTCTCGGCCTCGCCGCGGTCTCGACCGCCTGCAGCGATGACAACTCGTGTGTCGACGACACCGACTGTTTCGCTGGCGAAACCTGCAACACAGGGCAGTGCGGCCCGCCGGTCACGAACATCAACGTCGACACCAACAACGCGACCACGGCCAACAACTCGACGTCCGCAAACAACGCGACCACGGCCAACAACTCGACGTCCGCAAACAACGTGACCACGGCCAACAACGGCACCACCGGCAACAACGGCACGACCAACAACGGCACGACCAACAACGCGACCACCGGCAACAACAACCCCGACGCCTGCATCGCCGACCCCTTCGACGTCTCTTGCCCCGACGACGGCAACGACTCGTTCGGCGACACCATCATCAACGACACCAAGGGCTGCCTCCCCGACGACAACAACTTCAAGGTGATGGACGAAACCGTCGAAGGCGCGCTCCTCTGCGCCCTCGAACAGCGCGACCGCTACTCGCAAAACTACGCCGAGTGCCGCAACAAGAGCTTCCGCACCGAGGTGCTCCTCAAGCCGAAGACTCCCTGCAATCCGGAAGACATCATCTTCAACGTCAGCATGCAGGGGAAACGGTGCGAGACGCAGGATGAATCAACCGACATCACCTGCGACGTAACCCCCGAGGGATGGCTCCGCGCCCGCATCATCGTGCGCCCGAGCGGTGTGCCCTCCATCGGCATCTTGAGCATCGGCATCGAACCCGCCCGTGAGAACGTCCACTTCGAGTACGACCTCCAGGTCACGATGCAAGAATGACGTTCCGCAACGCCCTCATGCTCGCCCTCGCCCTCACCGCGACTGGCTGCGTCTTCGAGCCGGAATGCTCGACCTACGAGCAGTGCGTCGTCGAACGACGCACCGACGACACGACTACGAACGCCGCGACCTCCAGCAACAACGCCACGACCTCCAGCAACAACGTCACCACTGAGCCATCGAACAACTCTGCGAACGGCGACCCGGTGCTGGCATGCTCCGCTACCGAATGCCCCGACGCCGACGTCTACACCCTCGGCGGCGACGAATTCACTCCCCTCGGCTGCGCCTCTTTCGGCGAGCTCGAGTTCTTCGAGCTCGAAGAAGCAACCTCGGTCTGCGCCGGAAAACCCCGCAGCTACGAGGTCTACATCGCCTCTTGCGAATCGACCTACATCGTCGAAGTCACGCTCGAAACCCCGTCGATGTGCGCCGACTCGGCCATCCTCGACTTTGAGTTCGATGGCCACGCGTGCGGCATGCAAAACACCCGGTGCTCGCAGACCGACACGGTGATCGAGCGAGCGGTCATCATCCAGCCGCGCGACTTCTCAAACTCGCAGCTCCTCAAGATCACGGTCGACGCACAGGTCGGTGGGTTCGACTACGTCCTCAAGGTCCGCTCACGCCGGTAGCCGCGCCGGTCGAGACCAGCGCGCCTCGTGCAATCGCGTCCCGATATCTGCTAGCTTTGCGCCCGAAGCGAAGCGGAGTCCCACGTTGAAACTGCGTATCTTTCTGAGCCTCGTCGTTGTTCTCACTGCCTGCGGCGATACGACCACGACCAGCGAACAGCCCGCGTCCGAGTTCCCGTGGCTCAACCCCAACCTGCCCAAACCGCGCGTCCCCGACGACAATCCGCTCACCACGGAGAAGATCGAGCTAGGCCGCCATCTGTTCTACGACCCGATCTTGAGCGGCAATGAATCCCAGTCGTGCGGCGCGTGCCACGCGCCCGAGCTCGGCTTCGCCGACGGCCTCCCCAAAGCCGTCGGGTCGACGGGCGAGGAGCATCCGCGCAACTCGATGGGACTGACGAACGTGGCGTATGCGTCGACCTTGAACTGGGCCGCTCCCGCGGTAGGTGAGCTCGAAACGCAACTCCTCACCCCGCTCTTCGGCGACGATCCGGTCGAGCTCGGGATGCCCTCGCAAGACGAGCTGACAAGCCGGCTCGCGGCCCACCCGATGTATCCGAGGCTGTTCGCCGACGCCTTCCCCGAAGCGGGCGAACCCATCTCGACCGACAACGTCGCCAAAGCTCTCGCGAGTTTCGAGCGTCGCCTGACCTCGGCTTCGTCGCCTTACGACGACTACATCGCCGGCGACTCCTCGGCCCTCACCGACAGCGAAAAACGTGGGCTCGAGCTCTTCCAGAGCGAACGCACCGAGTGCTTCCACTGCCACGGCGGCTTCAACTTCAGCGACTCGTCGACCCACTCCGACACGGAGTTCACCGAGCGCGCGTTCCACAACAACGGCCTCTACAACGTCGGCGGCAGCGGCATGTATCCGCCCGGAAACGGCGGCCTGTTCGAGGTCACCGGCCTGCTCGAAGACTCCGGTAAGTTCAAGGCGCCGACCCTGCGCAACATCGAGCTCACCGCGCCCTACATGCACGACGGCTCCCTCGCCACCCTCGACGACGTGATCGACCACTACGTCCGCGGCGGCACACTCACCGAGTCGGGACCCAACGCCGGCGACGGCAAACTGAACCCCTTCAAGTCCGAATTCATCGGTGGCCTCGACCTCACCGAAGCCGAACAAGCCGACCTCAAAGCGTTCCTCCTGGCCCTGACCGACCGAGAACTCCTAGACGATCCGGCGGTCCAACCACCCGAATGAGACGAGTCTCTGATGCAAAAATGGATGCTGACGCCGCTCATCGGCGCGCTACTGATTGCGGGCTGCGGCGACGAAGAAGAAGGCAACAACGCCGACCCCAATACGCGCGAAGTCTCACTCGCTTTCGAAGGCGTCGTAGGCGACGAGCCGTTTGCCTGCGGCACCACCTACAACCTCGGCACGGCCGCAACAGCGGTACAGTTCTCCGAGTTCAAGCTCTTCGTCTCGAACGTGGTCTTCACCGACGCGGCCGGCGAACAGGTGGCCCTCGAACTCTCCGACGATGGCGCGTTCCAGGAAGGTACGGTCGCGCTCCTCGACTTTGAAGACGGCACCGCGACCTGCGCCAACGGCACCCCCGAGACCAACACCACCGTGGTCGGTTCGATCCCCGCCGACTTCGAGCCGGTCAACGTGAGCTTCGAAGTGGGCGTCCCGTTCGAGTCCAACCACCAGGACCAGGCCACCGCACCCGACCCGTTGAGCCTCGCTCAGATGTTCTGGAACTGGCAGGCCGGCTACAAATTCGTCCGCGTCGACGGCAGCGCCGACGGCGGCGGATTCCGCGTACACCTCGGCTCCACCGGCTGCATGCTCGCTGACGGCAGCACCACCGACGTCACGATGTGCATGAACGAGAACCGAATCACGGTCGTCCGCGACAACATCGACCTCGACTCGACCGTCTTCACGGTCGATGCGGGCGAGCTGCTCGAGGATCTCGACCTGACGCCCAATGAAGAGGGCAACTCCATCAACTGTCAGTCGAAGGCGAGCGAGACGGATTGCGAGGCAGTGTTCCCGAAGTTTGGGCTGGCGTTTGGCGGCTCCGACGCACCGTCGCAAACGTTCATCCAGGTGAAACAATAAAACCTCCCGGGGGGCGTTGCCCCGGGAGGTTCTGAGTGGTTCATCGGATTCTGAGGTGGTCCATCGGACCACGGGGCTAGCCCTAGAACTCTTCGACGTCGAAGTTCATGATCGTCGTCTTGTCGCCCTGGCAAAGCTTCGCGTAGTAGCCCGTCTCCGGATACACGTACTCGAAGTAGAACTTCGCCGTCTTGAGCTTCGTGTCCTTCATCGGGTGGTCGTTCTCGACCGCGTACTTGATCTGCTTGAGCCACACGAACCCGAGCGCGACCTGCGCGAACAGATTCAGGTAGTTCGAAGCGATCGAAGCTGCCCACTCCATGTCGCCGGCACCGTTCTCCATCAGGCCCATCGTCGCCTGCATCAGACGATTCACACCCTTCTGGAAGTTCTCCACGTACGGCGCGTAGACGTCGTTGCCCTCGAGCTCTTCGAGCAGCTCGTTCACGCGCTGCTGGAAGCCCATGATGAGGCGACCACCGCCGCGCGGAAGCTTGCGGCCGATCAGGTCGAGCGACTGAATGTGGTTCGTCCCCTCGTAGATCATCGCGATGCGCTCATCACGCATGTACTGCTCGATGTCCCAGTCGGTCGTGTAGCCCGATCCACCGCACACCTGCATGGCGTCGGAGATGTTGTCGAACCCGCGCTCGGTCCCGTACGACTTGATGATCGGCGTGAGCAGCGCGACCATGTCGTCGGCCGCCTTGCGCACGTCTTCATCGGGGTGATGCACCGATTTGGCCTGCTCGATTCCGAGCCAGATGCCCAGCGCGCGAAGCGCTTCGTTCGTCGACTTCTGGTTCAGCAGCAGTCGGCGCACGTCTGGGTGCACCAGGATGTTGTCTGCCGACGAGCCTTCGTCGTTGCGCTCTTCGTTCAGCGAGCGTCCCTGGCGGCGATCCTTCGCAAACGCGAGCGCCGTCTGGTAGGCAATCTCGCCGAGCGCCACGCCTTCGATGCCCACGTAGAGTCGGGCGACGTTCATCATCGTGAACATCGCGCGCATACCTTTGTTCGGCTCACCGACCAACCAGCCGGTCGCACCTTCCATGGTCATCACGCACGTCGGCGACGCGTGGATGCCCATCTTGTGCTCGAGACCCGTGCAGTTGATGTTGTTGCGCGAGCCGTCGTCCAGAAACTTCGGAACGACGAACGTCGAGATTCCGCGCGTGCCTTCTGGGGCATCGGGCAGTCGCGCCAGCACCAGGTGGATGATGTTGTCGGCCAGATCGTGCTCGCCGAACGTGATCCAAATCTTGGTGCCCGAAAGCTTGTACGAGCCGTCTTCCTGCGGCTCCGCTTTCGTCGTTAGCAGGCCGAGGTCGGTACCGCACTGCGGCTCCGTGAGGCACATCGTGCCCGTCCACTCACCCGTCACGAGCTTCGGCAGGTACTTCTCCTTCTGCTCTTCCGAACCGTGGTCTTCGAGCGCGTCCACGAGGCCACGCGTCAGGCCCGGGCACATCGAAAACGACTTGTTCGTCGCCGTCACGATCTCGCTGAAGAGGATTCCGAGAGGCTCGGGTGCACCACCACCGCCGTACTCGACCGGTCCGGTCACGCCGATGAGGCCTGCCTGAAAGAGCGTCTGGTAGGCTTCACGGAAGCCCTTCGGCGTCGTCACATCGCCCGTCTCCGGGTTGAACTTCACGCCTTCTTTGTCTCCCTCTTTGTTCAGCGGGAGCAGCTCCTTGACCGCGATGTCGGCCGTGGTCTGCGCGACCATCATGCCCGTCTCGAGGTCGTAGTCCTTGTACGCTTCGAGGGTCGCAATCTCCTCGTTGTAGCCCATCGCTTCGAGGGCGAACTTCATTTCGCGCAAGGGGGGGTTGTAATACGCCATCTTCGTCTCCTAAATCAGCTCGCTAAGGTACAGAATGAATGTTCATTCAGTAGACGGGTATTGGATGCTAGAAAATCGGTTTGGTGACAAGGAAAAAAGGACTTCCTGCCGACTTCCGCGCTCGTGATGCGCCCCCCGTTGGTGCCGTTCAGCTGTCGAGCACGTCCTGCCATTCGGGCGTCTTGTCGATCTTCGACTTCGCGTACGGGCAGAGTGGCATGATCTTCGTGCCGGTCTCGCGCGCCCACAACACGCCAGCTTCGACCAGCTGCGCGGCCAGGCCCTGCCCACGGTAGGCGTCGTCGACGCCGGTGTGATCGATGATCACCAGCTGCTCGCCCGCCCGTGAATAGGTCATCTCACCGGCGCGATCGCCATCCACGTAGATTACGAACTCACCTTTGCTGTTGGCTTCGACGCGTTCGATTCGAGTTTCCATCGGTGTACCTCGGGCAGAGAAAAAGCGGGCGCAGGACTATCCTGCGCCCGCTTCCAAAATGCAATGCAGTCAGGATTACTCGGCGGCTTCGGTCTCTTCGGCCGCGGCTTCGACAGCCTGAACTTCGATGTCGATGTTCACGTCCTCGCCCACGAGCACGCCGCCGGCTTCGAGCGCCTGGTTCCACGTCAGTCCGAACTCTTTGCGGTTGATCGTGGTCGACGCGGTGAATGCTGCGCGGGTGTTGCCCCATGGGTCGGTGCCCGTTCCGGAGTGCTCGACGTCGAGGGTGATCGCCTTGGACACGTCGCGGATCGTCAGGTTGCCTTCGACCGAGTACTTGCTGCCATTCTTGGTCCAGCGGGTCGATTCGAAGGTCATCACAGGGAACTCTTCGACGTCGAAGAAGTCGCCCGAGCGCAGGTGGTCATCGCGCTGGTCGTTGCTGGTGTCGATGCTCGCGACCTGAATCGTCGCCGACACTTTGCTGTGCGCGGGATCTTCCGGGTCGAACGAGAAATTGCCTTCCCATTCGCCGAATGAGCCGCGGACTTTCGCGAACATCATGTGCTTGATGGTGAAGCCAACCTGCGAGTGTGCTTGATCGAAATTCCAGTTTTGAGCAGCCATGTCGTTCTCCTTTGGTCGTTGGTTCGAAATCGTTTGTTCCTTCAGACAACCTGAGTTTAGACAGCCGAAGCCCGAGAACAATAGCTGCCGCCGGAATCTCTTTGTTTCCAAACGTGAACGAATCTGCGTCAACGCCCCCCAGATCACCGCTGGCGCCAACCCGCTCTCTGTGCAAAGTTAGCCCCACTTGAAGACAGCCCTGGGTCCGAAATGACCGACGAACAAGCTCCGCCCAACGTCACTTCGTTCGATCTCGACTATCACGGCCAATCCCGCTTTGCGCCTGATGATGAGAGAGTCGAGCTCTTCACGGCAGCCAACCGGTCCGACGTCGGTTTCCGCGGAAAAGTCCGCGAGCCCATCCCCATGCGGGAAGCCCTCGCGACCCTCTACGAAATCGTCAAATCCGACTTCCGGTACGTCCCGAAAGACCGCTCCGCATACCTCGCCTGGCGCGCAGCATCACAGCGCGAGAGCGCATCGCGGTCGGCGTTCGAACAGCAAAAGGCCTACTTCGAGTGGCTCCGTAAAAACGATCCCCACGCCTGGCTGATCCTCGACCCCATCGTCACCGCGCACCCCGACCGCGCGATGTTCGAGGTCTTCAGTAAGGACGAAGGCACCTACGCACGGCTCGACATCGACTGGGCCGCCTTCGAACTCGACGGCGACCCCAAGCTCGGCACCACCAACGTCGACTACTCGAAAGAGCTCTTCGACGGCGTTCTCCAAATGCGCGAAGGCCGCTCCACCACGATGGCGATGAGCAAAGACGCCTTCGGCCTCCAGACGGACAATGAAGGGGTACTCGAGAAGCACATCGAAGTACCGAATTCGTGGCTCCACGGCTTCTTGCAGGTCCAGTCCGCCGCCTCGCTCGCGTCCACCAGCTTCGAACTCTCGCCGATGGACCTCTACAACGTCCTCCGCTACCTGCGGCTGCACGCCGACGAGAAGGGGAAGGGCCGCTCCATCCGCGCCGAACTCACGCCCGGCGAATCGCCGCGCCTCGTCCTCGAGCCGTGGGAACTCGTCATCGAGGCCGATGCCCCCGTCTACACCGGTTCGACCGCCGAAGTGGTCAAGATCTGGGGCCGCCGCCGACTCTCGACCATCCAGCGCCTCCTTCCGTTCGTCGACAAGGTCGACGTACACCTCATCGGTTCGGGCATGCCCGGCTTCTGGGTGTTCCACTGCGGCCCCATCACGCTCACGATGGGCCTCACGGGCTTCGTCGCCAGCAACTGGTCGCAGGCCGTTCACCTCGACGTCATGCTCCCCGCCCACGACTCGAACGACGCCTACGACAAGGTCGTCGCCGCCCTCCAAGAGCGCTGGGTCGTCACCGCCGAAGAGCTCGGCTCGGAGCTCGCCCTCGACGGGCGCGATGTCCTCTCGGCCCTCCAGCGCGCCTGCCGCAAGGGCCTCGCCTTCTACGACATCAGCGCCCACAGCTACCGCTACCGACCACTCGCCGACCAGCCGATCGACGACGACACCATCGCGTTCCGCAACCCGCGAGAGCGCGAAGCACACGACCTGCTCGAAGGCCACGGCGGCTCGGTCAAGCTGACCTCCGAAATCGAAGTCGTCGGCCGCGGCATGGAGTACCACGCCAAGGTCGACGTCGAAGCGGACCAGCGCGAGTACGAGCTCTCGTTCCAGCTCACGCCCGACGGCCGCCTCTACCGACCCGACTGCAGCTGCACCTTCTTCCGTCAGCACCAGATGAAGGAAGGCCCGTGCACGCACCTCTACGCGCTCCGACTCCTCGTCGCGCGCCGTGAACGCGCCGCACTCGCCACCCGTGGCGGCAACAAGATCACCGCGGAAACGCGCACCTACGTGAGGCGCCACGACAAAGGCGAAGACGTCTACACCGTCACGCTCGACAAGCAGCAACTACGCGTGCGGTGGGGCCTTCGGGTCCAGGCCGAACGCCGCTTCCAGCGCCTCATGTTCAACAGCGTCGCCGACGCCCGTTCCGCCTATCTCGCCCGCATCGCCGACCTCGAGTCGAAGGGCTTCTTGGACGCCAGCGAGTAAACGATGACGACCGAAACCGAACAGTCGCTCGAAGAAGTCTGGAAGGAGATCCTCGCCGCCGGCGGGCACGCTCGCTGGATCGAGGCACGCCTCGAAGCCGCTGGACTCGCGGTCGAGCGCCACGAATCCACAGACTCCCTGTCGAAGCGCGACCTCGCCGAGTACAAGCGCCAGCTCAAGGCCGAAGCCGCCGAGCGCAAGCGCTTGAACCGCCTCGGGTGGGACGCCTACCGCGCCACCCACATCGTCTATCTCGGCGACGGCATCTACTGGAACGACGACGACGACTTCGACAAGTTCGACCACCCACGCGTCGAAGAACGCCGCAAAGAGAACCTGCTCCCCGAGCTGAACACCCCCGACGACCTGGCCAAGGCGCTCGGCATCACGCTCCCCGAGCTTCGGTGGCTCACTTACCACCGCGACGCCGCAGAATTCCTGCACTACACGCCATTCACTATCCCGAAGAAGTCGGGCGGTGAACGCCAGATCTGGGCGCCCATGCCCAAGCTCAAGGCCGCGCAGTCGTGGATTCGCGAGGCCATCGTCGAACACCTCCCCGTGCACGGAGCCGCCCACGGGTTCCTTCCCGGCCGCTCGATCCTCACCAACGCACGCCAACACACCAACTCGCGCGTGCTCGTGAATCTCGACGTCAAAGACTTCTTCCCGACCATCACGCTTCGTCGCGTGAAGGGCCTCTTCCGCTCGGCTGGCTACCGCGAGCAGGTCGCACTGTTGCTTGCGCTCCTGTGCACCGAGGCACCCCGCCGAGTCGTCGAGTACGACGGCACCACCTTCTACCTCGCGTTGGGCGAGCGTTGTTTGCCGCAGGGGGCGCCAACGTCACCGGGCATCACGAACGCCATCTGCCTCGCGCTCGACCGACGCCTCACCGGCCTCGCTCAGAAACATGGCTGGCGCTACACGCGCTACGCCGACGACATCACGTTCAGCTTCCCGGCCGGAAAGAAGGGCGCCGCCGAGGTCTCGACCATCCTCGGAACCACCCGCGCCGTGCTCGAGTCGGAAGGCTTCGAGATGCACCCCGACAAGACCCGCGTTTGCCGCAAAGGCGCACGCCAAAAGGTCACGGGCCTGATCGTGAACGGCGACGGACCACCGCGCATCCCCCGCCACAAACGCCGCATGCTCCGCGCCGCCGTGCACAACCTGAAGGCCGGCAAGCCGCTGCCCGAAGACGAGTCGGTACACAGCCTCCGCGGCTGGGCGGCCTACCTCTACATGACCAACCAAGAGGCCGGCGCCCAGTACCTGCAAGACCTGGCAGCGTTCGAGTAATGGCGAAGATCTGGGTCGATGCAGACGCACTCCCGCGGGCCGCGCGCGAAATCCTCGTTCGCGCTTCGGTCAAGCGCGAGATCGAGATCGTCTTCGTGAAGAACGGCTGGATGGACCAGCCGAAGTCGCCGCGCGTCGAAGTGGTCCTCGTCTCGCAAGGTCCCGATGTCGCAGACGACCACATCGCCGACGAGATCGAGTCTGGCGACCTTTGCATCACCGCCGACATTCCGCTCGCCGCACGCGTGGTCGAGAAGGGCGCGCGCGTCATCACGCCTCATGGCAAAGAGCTCGACGAGACAGGCATCGGCGAAGCGCTGAGCCTGCGAAATTTCTACACCGACCTGCGCGAGCAGGGCGTGCAGACCGGCGGACCGGCTCCCTACGACGACAAGGTGAAGCAGCAGTTCGCGAAC
>CAYLMO010000066.1:0-27004 GCA_964384605.1 uncultured Bradymonadales bacterium
GAGCAACGCGAGCGAACAGAGAGCGAACGATGACATTCTTGCTCGAACCCGGTTTCCAGTTCTCAGCAGCGCTCGACCCACATCGAGCTTCTGCGTGGCGTGCCGCCATCACCGACGCACTCGACGGCTTGGGCGGAAAGCCGTCGGTCGCGCTCTTGGGGTGGCAGGCTGCCACGTTCCTCGATGCCGTGGTTGGCCGAGCCGCCAAGATCGTAGTTGTGGAGGAGTCGAGCGAGATGCTCGACCTCGTGGCGCGAGGTCTCGAGACCAACGGGTGGACCGAGCAGGTCGAACTCTTGCGAGCCGAGCCGGACCGGCTCGCGCTCGACGAACCGGTCGACCTTGCGATCTGCCCGTTTGCTGCGACGTGGCTCATGGAGGGACCGGCCGCAGCGATCCTGGCGAATGCCCGAGCAAACGTCGTGCGCGACGGAGGTGTGGTGCTTCCTCGCCGCCTCGTGCACCTCTTCGAACTCGCGAGCGCGCCGACGGAAGTGAACGGAATCGCCGTGCGAGTACCGCGCTACACACGACCGGGTGAGACGGTTCCGGTGCTCTCGGAATCGAAGCACTTCGGCACGACTGACCTCACGACGAGCGCTGGTTTTGCAGACCGGATCGAAGACACCATCATCGTGAAACCGCTGTTGAGCGGCACGCTCACGGGCGTACGGTTGACCACACTACTCGAGCTCGGCACGAACAACGTTGCGTACGCTGCTCACTCCGGATTCCAATCGATCTTTGTGCCGTTCCGCGAGCCGCTCGAGGTCCAAGCCGGAGCGCCCGTCACCATCTTCGTCGACTACTCGATGGGCCAGGGCCTGACCGAGTCGCGATTCCTCGCCCGCGCCATCCAGCAGGAACCCAACGAATGGCCGCACAAGGACCACGACGTCACGAAGAAGTTCCAGGCCAAGGTGCGTGGCTTCATCGACCAGGTCGAGGCGATTGGTCGTGGTGCGGACCTCGACAAAGTAGTGTCGTACACCATCGACCCGCACGGCGACGTCTCGCGCCTCGCCGCGCTGTTTTGGACGGTCGATGAGGAGTTCCGAAAGCCGCTCCGCGACCTCGTCGACGGATTCAAGCGCGAAGCTGCGCAGCACGTGAGTTCGCCCAACGATGACGTGGTCTACGAGCTCATGCTCGAAACGTATCGAGAGCTTCGCGAAGGGTGAGTGCGCGCCCAAAACTAGCGGCGTTCGTGCTTTTCGCCGCGGTGGCGGGTTGTTCGCCGACCGAATGCCCTCCACCGGAAGCGCTCAAGCCGACGACCAAGGCCGAAAAGCCGCCCAAGCCGGAGGTTGAGCCGGGCACGTTTGGAGGGACAGAACCTGGTTTCGTCGAGTGGTTCAGCGCCGACGGCGACACAGTTCTGCTCCGTCGATTCTACAAAGACACGAATGGCGACGGTGAGGTTACTGCACGGCTCGGGGACCATGGCGAAGTCGTGGGTGACGACCCAGTGGTCGAGGTGCACGACCTGGTGCGCGGCACGGTCGAGATCTTCGACGAGGTGCTTGCCACCGGACCACGCCAGCGCTCGCTTGTTCTGCGCAGGGGCGACGTGGTCGAACTATTGGACACCGCGACCGACGAACGCACCGAGCTCCCAGCCACACACAAAGGCGACGACGGCAATCCCTGTTTGCCCGCACGCCAGGCGGTCTACGGCCCCGGCGAGATGCGAATCGCCTTCATCACCAAAGATGACCGACCTGCGGTGTACGAGTTTTCGACCCGACGGATCCATGTCTTCGAGTTCGTCGAGGGGCTCTGGAGGGTTGGTGCGCCCCCACTCGATGGTGGCGTGATCGTGCAGGTCGTTCGCCAAGACACCGATGGCGACGGCATCGTTCGACCCCCTCGCGCCCGCACCACATGCCCGAGCCGGTGGGCGGCGGGATTTGCCACGAGCGTCGGGCAATATGGTTGGGAAGGCGACGCCTACGAACAACGAATGGTCTACCCGAGCGGCAAGTCGGTCGCGTTCGAGGGCACCGGAGTTCCGGTCGGCGAAGACGCGATTTGGACCCCGCAAGGCGGCGTCCGCGCGCTCGATGGTTCGGTGATTTCCCCGGGCGAGCGTTGCGAGGTCGTTTCGGTGCCGCTAGGCGAAAACGAGCTACTGGTGTCGTGCGGTGATCAGCTCGGAATCTGGGACCCGGGCGGAGGAGCGCCACGGTTGCTCACCGAGAAAGCACGCCCGACCGAGCCAGTTTCGGTACCCGCAAGGCCCGACGCATCGCAGGCCTGGGTGGCGCTCGAGGTCGAGACCGACGAGGGCACTCGCCTCGGCCGCCTCGATCTGCGCACCGCGCGCCTCGACCTCGGGCCACTCGCCAACTCCATCGGTCGACCGCATTCGTCGGGTTGGGTGCTCGCGTCGCACCGGGAAAACGGCACGACCGCCTACAACCTCGCCACTGGCGCTGCTACCAACGTTGGCGCGCAGGCAAAAGAGTTGGTCGGTCTGACGGCGATGATTGCGGGCAAGCGGTACGTCATCGATCCGCATACCGGGGCCAAACTCGAGGCGCCGGACCCGCCGCGACACACCTCGGAAGCCGGCTGCGTCGTCCGCGCGACTGGCGAGTTTCCACCGTTCGATCGCGGACCGTGGCGTGTGGACTGTCCTATTCTGTAGGCGACGCCGGGAATGACTCGGCCGCGGCATCCCTTTGCACGTGGCGCTGGTTCCCAAACCGTGCGGGGTTCTGCTAGATAGCGCGTGCCCGTAGGAAGGATGGACGAATGGCACGACACGACCGCAAGACAATCGAAGACGCGCTGAACGAACGAATCCTCGTGTTCGACGGTGCGATGGGGACGATGATCCAGGCGTACAAACTGGAAGAATCTGACTTTCGCGGCGAGCCGTTTGCAGACCACCCGACGGACCTGCGCGGAGCGAATGACCTGCTGAGCATGACGCGCCCGGACGTTATTCGGGAGATTCACGAGTCGTTCTTGGAGGCGGGGGCCGACATCATCGAGACGAACAGTTTCGGTGCGACCGCGATTGCGCTGGGTGACTACGACCTCGAACACGTTGCATACGACGTGAACCTGGCGGCCGCCAAAGTTGCGGTCGAGGCGGCGGTTGCGGTCGAGGCTCGGGACGGCAAGCCTCGATTCGTCGCAGGGTCGATGGGGCCGACGACGAAGTCGCTCTCGATTTCGCCGCGCGTCGAGGACCCTGGCTATCGCGCGATGACGTTCGACGAGGCGCGAGAGGCGTTTGCGACGCAGGTGCGCGGCCTCATCGACGGCGGCGTCGACCTGCTGTTGCTCGAGACCTTCATCGATACGCTGAACATGAAGGCGGCGATCGTCGCAGTCGACGAGGTGTTCGCCGAGAAGGGCGTCGAGCTGCCGATTATCCTGAGCCTGACCATCACCGACGCGTCGGGCCGAATCCTCTCGGGGCAGACGCTCGAAGCCTGGTGGATCTCAGTTCAACATGCGCGGCCCATCGCTGCGTCGATCAACTGCGCGCTCGGCGCCGAAGACATGCGCGCCTACGTCGAAGAGATGTCGCGGATCGTCCCGGCCTACACGAGCTGCTATCCGAACGCCGGATTGCCCAATGAATTCGGGGGCTACGACGACACTCCCGAACATATGGCGGGTATCCTCGAAGACTTCGCCAAAGAAGGTTGGCTCAATATCGTTGGCGGCTGCTGCGGCACCACGCCCGACCATATTCGAGTCATCGCCGACTCGGTGAAAGACCTGAAACCGCGCCCAATCCCTGAGGTTCCGGCGCTCACCCGACTTGCGGGCCTCGAAGCGCTCGTAGTTCGCCCCGACGCCAACTTCCAGATGGTGGGTGAGCGAACGAACGTGACCGGGTCGCGCCGGTTCAAGCGCCTGATCATGGAGGGCGACTTCGACGAGGCGCTCTCCGTTGCTCGCCAGCAGGTCGACGGCGGAGCAAACGTCATCGACATCAACATGGACGAGGGGATGCTCGACTCCGAAGAGGCGATGGGGAAGTTCCTGCGCCTCATCGCTGGTGAGCCCGACATCGCCCGTGTTCCCATCATGATCGACTCCTCGCGATTCTCGGTCATCGAGGAAGGCCTGAAGAACGTGCAGGGCAAGGCTGTCGTGAACTCGATCTCGCTCAAAGAAGGCGAAGAGCTATTCAAGGAACAGGCACGCACGGTGCGCCGCTACGGCGCAGCCGTCGTGGTGATGGGCTTCGACGAAACGGGCCAGGCGACCTCGACCGAAGACAAAGTCGCCATCGCGAAGCGCGCCGTGAAAATCCTCACCGAAGAGGTCGGTTTCCCGATCTCGGACATCTTCTACGACGCAAACATCCTGACGGTCGCGACCGGGATGGATGAGCACAATCAGTACGCCATCAACTACATCGAGGCTGTCCGCCGCATTACGGACGAGCTCGGCATCAACACGATCGGCGGCGTCTCGAACATCAGCTTCTCGTTTCGGGGCAACGATCCCGTACGCGAGGCGATCCACGCGTCGTTCCTCTATCACGCCATCGAAGCCGGCCTGAATTTCGGCATCGTCAACGCAGGGCAGCTCGAGGTCTACGAAGAGGTCGAACCCGAGCTATTGGTGCGCGTGGAAGACGTCTTGTTCGACCGCCGACCCGACGCCACCGAGCGCCTTGTCGACTTCGCCGAGACGGTGAAAGGCGAGGGCAAAGCGAGGACCGGAAAGGACCTCTCATGGCGCGAAAAGCCTGTGCGCGAGCGACTCACGCACGCGCTGCTCAAGGGGATCACCGACTACATCGAAGACGACACCGAAGAGCTGCGCCAGCAGGTCGACCGTCCGTTGGAGGTCATCGAAGGCCCGCTCATGGACGGTATGCGCATCGTCGGCGACCTCTTCGGGCAGGGGAAGATGTTCCTCCCGCAGGTCGTGAAGAGCGCTCGCGCCATGAAGAAGGCGGTCGCCTACCTCACCCCCTACATGGAGGACGACCGCGCGGAAGGCGAGTCCGAGCACCAGGGGACGGTGTTGATGGCGACGGTGAAGGGCGATGTCCACGACATCGGAAAAAACATCGTCGGCGTCGTCCTCGGATGTAACAACTACCGAGTCGTGGACCTCGGCGTGATGTGCCCGACGGACAAGATTCTGACCGCCGCGGTCGAAGAGAACGTCGATGTCATTGGACTCTCCGGTCTCATCACTCCGTCACTCGACGAGATGGTCCACGTTGCGAAAGAGATGGAGCGTCGTGGCATGAACGTGCCGCTTCTCATCGGGGGAGCGACCACGTCGTCGAAACACACTTCGGTGAAGATTGCGCCGGTCTACTCGGGTGCGACGGTGCATGTGCTCGACGCCTCTCGCGCTGTCAACGTGGTCGAATCGCTCCTCAATCCATCGCGACGTGACGACTATCTCGCCGCCAATCAAGAGCTTCAGCAGCGTGACCGAGACATCCACGCCGGCAAAGATCTGAGCAAGTTCCTGCCGCTCGCCGAAGCCGACGCGAACCGGACCAAGATCGATTGGGCAACGACCGAGATTGCCGAGCCGTCGTTCCTGGGAGCTCGCGTGGTCGAGCCTAACCTCGAGGATCTGGTCGACTACATCGACTGGACGCCGTTCTTCACGTCGTGGGAGCTGCGAGCTCCGTACCCGCAAGTGCTCGAACACGAGCGCTACGGCGAGCCGGCGCGGGAGTTGTACGCCAACGGTCGGGCGATGCTCGACCAGATCGTCGCCGAGAAGTGGTTGAAGCCGCGCGGTGTCTACGGCTTCTTCCCAGCCAACGCAGATGGCAATGACATCGTGCTGTGGGGCGACGACGAGCGTGCTTCGGAGCGCACGCGTCTCTGCATGCTGCGTCAGCAGAAGATTCGGCCGGGCGCCGAGCAGGCGAATCAGTCGCTGGCCGACTTTGTCGCGCCGATCGACTCGGGGCGCGAAGACTGGGTCGGCGCGTTTGCCGTGACGGCCGGGCACGGCATCGAGGAGCACATCAAGCGCTTCAAAGATGCGAACGACGACTACTCCGAGATCATGCTCAAGGTGCTCGCCGACCGGCTCGCCGAGGCGTTCGCGGAGTATCTGCACGCGCAGGCTCGCCGCGACTTTGGTTACGGCGAGAGCGAAGACCTGAGCAACGATGAGCTCATCGGCGAGAAGTATCGAGGGATTCGGCCAGCTCCGGGTTATCCGGCGTGTCCGGACCACACCGAGAAGTCGAAGTTGTGGGAGCTCCTCGACGTCGATTCGACGGCCGGGATCGAGCTCACGGAGAGCTTCGCGATGTATCCGGGCGCGGCAGTTTCAGGCTGGTACTTCGCCCATCCGCAGTCGCGCTACTTCAGCATCTCTAGGGTCGCGCGCGACCAGGTCGAAGCCTACGCGAAGCGGAAGGGGATGACCGTGGAAGAGGTTGAGCGGTGGTTGTCGCCGTATCTGACCTACTGAAGTCGGGCGACCTCAGCCATGGACTTCGCTAGCGCGACAATCCTGATCGCGCTAGGCTGCAGCTAGAGAAATACTACGAAACTTTGGAGCATACACATGGCTTACTGGTCCCGTGTCGGTCTCTTTTTTCTTGCAGCAGCGGTGCTCTTTCCCGCGACTGCGTTGGCGCAATCGTGGCCGGCGGACTCGGCATGGTTGCCGATTCAGCGCAATGGTCAGGTAGTCGGCGACCCGGCAGGTGATGCGGTCGGGTCGAGAGACTTCGTCGGAGATGCGGCGAATCCAACCGGCTACACCTACGCCGATGCGACGCATTTCTTCGTGCGAGTTCGGGTGAACACGGACCCGCGCCAGGGCAACGGACTGCGGCCATTTAGTTGGGGTATCGCGATCGATACCGACAACGATGTGAGCTCGATCGAGACCTTCGTGGTCGCCTCCGGCATCAAGAATCCGGACGCCGTCCTCATCGGTGAGAACACGGTCACGAGCGCGGTATCGGACCCGTCCGATCGATGGGAAAACGAGACAGCAAGCTATCCGTTCACGACGAACGGTCGCGTCGAACTCGCTCCTTCGAATTTCAGCAATACGCCAGACTACTTCATCGACATGGCGGTGCTGTGGACCGACCTCACGACCGCAGGCTACGCGCCCGGCACGACCGCCTCGGTCTACATTGGTTCTGGCTCGTCGGATAACCAGCTGTCGGCTGACTTCGGCGGGGGCAGCACCACCGACGATCTGTTTGGTGACCCGATCAGCTGTGATGTGACCGGCTGCACGAGCGGCTGTGGCGACACCGACGCCGACGGCGTGGATGACTGCACCGAAGACGTCAACGGCGACGGCGACGTCACCAACGACGACACGGACGGCGACGGAACGCCCAACTACCAAGACACCGACGACGACGGCGACGGCAAGCCGACGGCGAGTGAAGACGTCAACATGAACGGCATCTTCTCCGACGACGACAGCGACGGCGACGGTATCCCAGACTGGCTCGACGCCGATGATGCTGTGCCATTCGTGCTGATCACGGCGCCTGCCGACGGCTCGCAAATCGCCACCGACACGCCCACAATCACCGGAACCACCGCTCCCGACACGGACGTCGACATCATCGTCGATGGGATGAACGTCGCGACGGTGACGTCCGACGCGAACGGAGACTGGGAGTACACCTCGGGGCAGTTGAGCGAGGGCGACCACACCGTCGAGGCGCGCGCAAGCGACAACGGTCTGCCTGCGAGCGATTCAGTGACCTTTGGCGTCGACGTTACGGGGCCGACGGTCTCGATCGACTCGCCCAATGATGGCGACACGCTCGCACAGACCTTCCCAACGATCTCCGGCTCGCTCGATGACCCCTCGGCAACGGTGGTCATCGTGCTCAACGCAGGAACCGCAAACGAAGAGACGGCAACGATTACCCCGAATCCGATTACCGGAGACTGGACCTACGTGCCGATGAGCGCGCTGCCGGTGGGATCGAACACCATCGATGTCTCGGCGACCGACCGGGCCGGTAACGCGGGGAGCGATTCGATCACGGTCACGGTCGACCTCGTCGGCGCACCGGTGCTCATTTCGACGCCGGCCGACGGAAGCTCGACCAGCAACGCGACCCCCACCATCACTGGCTCCGCCGAGCCCGGGACGATGGTCACCGTGGTCGTCGACGCCGGAACGGCGAGCGAAGAGACCGCCACCGTTACCGCCGACGCGAATGGCGTGTGGAGCTACACGGTCATGACCTCGCTGGCGGCTGGCTCCCACACCATCGACGCGAGCGGGACCGACTCCAACAACAACACCACGAACGACTCGGTTACTTTCGACCTCGATAGCACGGCGCCGACGGTCGCCATCGTGACGCCGGCAGAGGGCGCTACGACTGGTGATGCGACGCCTACCATCTCGGGAACGTCGGACGAGCCGAACGCCATCGTGCGCGTCGTCATCGACGCCGGAACGGCCGACGAGCGAGAAGAATTCACGCAGACCGACGCCAATGGCGACTGGACCATCGACCTTCAAGCGCTTCCAAATGGAGCCCACACCGTCGAAGTCAGCATTTCCGACGGCGCTGGAAACGTCGGCAGCGACACCGTGTCGTTCACCATCGACCCCGCAAGTGCGCTTGCGATCGTGACGCCGAGTGACGGTAGCTCGGTAAGCACCACCGACCCGGTCATCAGCGGAACGGCGCCGGTCGGCACCGAGGTCACGCTCGTGATCGACGCTGGAACGGCCGATGAAACCACGGTCACGGTGACCGCCGACGCCAACGGCGATTGGAGCTACACCGCAACAGGCTTGGCCGAGGGCGACCACACGGTCGACGCTTCCGCTGGGTCGGAGTCGGACTCGGCGACCTTCACGGTCGACACGACGCCGCCCGCGCTCACCCTCGACACTCCGGAAGACGGTTCGGCCGTGAACACCACAACCCCGACCATTTCGGGAACCGGGGAGCCAGGCACCACCGTCACGTTGACCCTGCCGGATGGCAGCTCGGTCACGGTGGACGTCGACGAGAACGGGGACTGGAGCTACACGCTCGAGACCGAACTCACCGAAGGAAGCTACATGGTCTCGGTGGTGGCGACCGACGATGCTGGAAACACGACCGAAGAGGAGGCGAGCTTCGATGTCGACCTCACCGCACCGACCGTCACGATCGACTCGCCCGCTGACGGCGACACCGTCGAGGGTACGGTAACCGTGAGCGGAACCGCCGAACCGGGGGCGACGATCGAAGTCTTCATCGACGGAGTCCTTGTTGGCACGACGACGGCCGACGAGAACGGCGACTGGTCGCTCGACTTGGATGGTCTGGACGAAGGTGACGCGACGATCGAGGTGGTCGCGACCGACGCAGCCGGCAACGTCGGCAACGCCACCATCGACGTCACCGTGGGAATGACCACGGGCGGCAACGTCGATACCGACGACGACGGCCTCACCGACGCGGAAGAGGAGATGCTCGGAACCGACCCGAACAACCCCGACACCGACAACGATGGCCTCGACGATGGCGACGAAGTCACGCTCGGCACCGACCCGACCGACCCCGACACCGATGGTGGCGGCGTCAACGATGGCGCTGAGATCGCCAACGGAACCGATCCGTTGGACGCATCCGACGACTTCTCCGGAGGTTCGTCAGACTTCCTCCTGAGTGGAGGTTGCTCGACGCCAGGCGATTCGCCAGCAAGCGCCGGTTGGATGCTCTTGGTCGGCCTTGGGTTCCTCGTGTCGCGCCGCCGCTCGCGTCGCGATCGAGAAGCCGCTAACGTGCAGTAAAGGCTTCGAAACAATGACGAAACCCTCGTGGGGGCGAGGGGTATGTCTCCTACGGTGAGCTCTGCATGAAACGCCTCATTCCCATCCTGCTGGTTTCGTTCATCGCGTTCGGTTGCGATGAGGAGTTCAACCCCGACGTCGAGCCGAACGTCGCGCCAAACAACACCATCGATGGCGCGGCCTTTGGCGAGGCGTGTGAGCGAGATACCCAGTGCCGCGAGGGGCTGGTTTGCGCCGATGGAACGTGCGGATTCGCGGGCTCGCTGCAGGGAGGCTCGCCATGTCGCGCCTCGGGTGAATGCGCCGAAGGCCTCTATTGTGAGCCATCCTTGGGTGTTTGCGCCGAGTCTGGCGGAGCTGCCGTGGGCGAAGCGTGTGCAGGCAACGCCGACTGCGAAGGCGGCTTGCGCTGCGCTGTAGCTGGCTTCAACGGCGGCGTCTGCGAAGAGACCGGCACGACCGATATCGGCGGCGTTTGCGAGACGACCGAGGACTGCCTCGCCGGGCTCGGCTGCAACCCGAACCCCAGAAACATGACCGAGAACATCTGTCAGGCGGGCCTCGCTGGACTCCCGATCCCGTGGGCTGGCGTAGAGTGCGAGCCGAACGACGACGCGGGCGACTTCAAGGCCTTCTTCGACGTGCCTACGGACGGCGAAGAGGTCACGGAGTTCTATCGGCTGCCGTTCCCGAACGACATTCGGCGCAATGGGAATCGAATCGACCTTTCGGGCCACCCGACTCCCGGCGACGGCATCCTCGGGTTCGACCCGGTACAGCGTTACATCGACGCGATCGAGGCGACTCAGGACAAGTTCTCGCCCAACCCGACGATCATCTTCCGATTCAACCGGTCGTTCAGCTTCGAGTCGGTGAGCGCGGACGCAGCCGTGGCGAGCTTGGTGTTCCGAGACATTTCGCCAGAGTCGCCGAACTACGGCGGCGGTACGGGGCTGTCTTGGCGCAGCAACACGGGGCGGAACGCATACTTGTGCCAGAACTCGCTGACCGTCACCCCGTCGAGGGGGGGATTGGCCGCCGATACGACGTATGTGGCGTATTTGACCGCCGCCGTACGCGGTGCCGACGGCTCCACGCCAGTTCGCGACGAGGACTTCGTGGCCGTGATGTCGGACTCCGATCCGGGCGGCGCGCTCAGCTCGGCATGGCAGGCCTACCAGCCGTTCCGCGACTATCTCGCCGACCAGCAGATCGACCCGAACACCATCATTGCAGCGGCCGTGTTTACGACCGGGAACCCTCGGTCGACCGCGCAAGCTGTGGCGTCTGCAGCGGTGCAGACCGCCCCAACCGCATCCGACTTGAGCCTCTGCGACGGCGCGACTACCTCGCCGTGCAACGACGGCTCGGAAACGCCTCACATCGCGTGCTCCGACGTGAACGCCGCGTTTCATGAGGTGCATGGTCGGTTTGACCTTCCCGTGTTCCAAGAGGGCGAAGCTCCGTACCTCGAGACTGGCGGACTCGTCCCAGCGTCGCCCACCGAAGTGCGCCGTGAAGACGTTTGCATGGCGATGACGGTGCCGAACGCCGACATGATGCCGGCCGAGGGATGGCCCGTGATCGTGTACGCGCACGGCACGGACGGCTCAGCAGTGTCGCACGTGAACCAGATCTCCGAAGGCCTCTCGGCCATCAGCGAGGCCGGTCAGAACGGCGGCTACATCGTGCTCGGCTGGGACCAGGTGCTGCACGGCACTCGTCGCAACGGGTCCGACGCGAGCCCCAACGACTTGGTCTTCAACTACGCGAACCCCGACGCTGCTCAGGGCAACTTCCTGCAGAACGCCGCCGACATTCACGCCGTCGTCGAGTTCGTGAAGACGCTCGACATTCCCGCGGAAAGCTCGCCGACGGGCGCGCCGATCAAGGCCGACCCGAACAACATTTGGTTCTTCGGCCACTCTCAAGGTGGACAGACCGGCCCGCTCGCCGTGCCGTACAATGCCGACGTGAAGGGTGCCGTGCTGTCCGGAGCCGGCGCGAGCCTCACTCAGGCGCTCCTCGGCAAGAAGACTCCGGTCGACTCGCTCACCGCGGTGAAGTTCGTGCTCCAAGACCCGGCCATCGACGCCAACCACCCGGTGCTCGCGCTGCTCCAAGGATACTTCGACCCGGTCGACCCGTTGAACTACGCGGTCTACATGTCGGCCCGTGAAATCGAGGGCGAGACGAGTCGCTCGCACGTGTTCCACACGTATGGCGTCGGCGATACGTACACGCCGCCCGCAGGCCTCGAGCAGATGGCGAAGAGCTTGCGTGTGACGTACATCAACCCGTGGGTGACGGAAGCTGTGCCGGGAGTTCCAACGGCCGATGCTCCATTCTCGGGCAACGTGAACGCCAACGATATCGTCTACACCGCCGCGGGCCGGCAGTATGGGCCCGACGGCTACGACGGCCACTTTGTCGCTTTCCGTAATCAGACGGCGACAGGAGATATCCTCGAGTTCCTCACCACCGGCTACTTCCTCGGCGTTCCGGAGATTCGGTGAACCCAAGCCGCATCGCGGTACTGTTGGTCCTGCTGTGCTGCTTCGCTTCGGCGAACGCGAGCGCCCAAGACCAGTACGTCGCAGGTGGCGTGCGTGCGGGAGCGGAGTTCGATTCCAACGCCAATCGACTCGAAGGCGAACAGGCACGCGCCGATTTTCTCGCGCGATACTTCGCCAACGTCGCGCTCCAAGGGCGTGCCGGCTCGCGCGGTTCGGTGACGTTCGACGTCAATCACGGCGGGAAGTTCTTCGCCGAGCAGGCCGACGCTGACACCCTGCTCACTCAGGTTGCGCTCGGATATCGACATCGTCTGACCTCGAATGTCGGCGCGTGGACCCAGTTCGACATCAAAGACCGCACCGAACGCATCTCGATCCGAGACTACAACCGGGGCGGACTGGCTGGGGGCCTAGACCTTTCTATCGGTGACGTCTTCGCGAGGGCTGGCGCGGGTTGGCGCTATTTTGCGTACAAGCCGAGCCCGGAGTTTTCGTCGAGCAACGTCGAGGGCCAGGCGAGCGTCGGTTGGCAGTTTGCGGAGCGTTGGCAGGCCTCGCTCGGGTACACGTTTGCTCACCGAGACTTCGATACGCCGCGGCTCACCGTGGACTCGAGTGATTCGACGAGCATCGCTTCCGTCGCCGCTGAGGAGCGCTCGGACCGATTCCACTTCGGGCAGCTCAGCGTGGCCTTTCGTGGACCAGTGATTGCGCAGGCTACTTACGCTCTCGCCATCAACACATCCAACTCGTTCGGTCAGGGTCTCACCCGCCACATTCTGGACCTCACGATCACTTCCGAACTCTTCTGGGACCTCCTGGCGAGCGCCCGGTTGGAGCTACAGCGCACGTCGTACGCCGACCCGGTCTTGATCGATGCGTCGTTCATCATCGACGAAGACAACCGGAACGCGATCGTGGCCTCGCTGGCGCGACCGTTCCTCGGCGATTGGGAAGTGGAGTTGCGCTACTCGGTCTATCTGCAGGAGTTTGGTGTCGGTTCCGATTACTCGCGGCAGACCGTATTGCTCGCGGTCGGATACCTGTTCGACACCTAGCGCTCGAGGAAACGTGCTTCGACCGATGTTGTATCTGCTCGCTCTCCTCCTGGCGGCGTGTTCGGGGTCTGCCTCCGTGGAGCGTCCACTCGAAGAACCGGTGGAGGTTCCTGGGCGCGACGCATTCATGGGGTTGGACGACAAGCCCTTGGAAGCCGACTGGGAATCGTGGACACCCGCGTCGGAGCTCGCGGCGCCAACGATGGATGCGTTCCTGGCGTTCGACGTCTGGACCGTCGATTCGGCGCAGCTGCAGGAGCGGCTCTGGGTATCGCTGTTCACGATGGTCGACCTCGCTCGGAGCTACTTGCCCGCCGAGTCGAGCGCCACTACGCGAGAGTTGATGACGGTGCTCGAGCCGGGCGGCGAAGATGGTCCGGTGACCGACGTAGTCTTCATCGTGGGGGAGGATGCGCGCTCCGAAGGCGTGCTGGTGCGCCACTACCGCTCCCTGCCGAATGGAGGAACTCCGGGCGTGATGCTCGAGCTGCGGCGTGTTTCCGGCAGGTCGGATGCGCCGACTGTCGTTCGAGTTCATCTGCACTCGGGGTACAAAGAGTCTCCGAGCTACCGCGTCGACTTGGGACAGCCGGACAAGCTTCGATGGGCACAGGCCGACGCGAGCTCGTGGAATGAGGATGTATCCGAATCCGTGACGACAGAGCTGACGGTCGTTCGGAGCATGATCCTCGAGACATTTTGGCAAGAGGTCATCGCGAACGCCTACGTCGAGCCCACGTGGGAGATTTCTCGCGAAGTTCCGGGTTATCCGGTCGATTTCGCCGCGGGTCACGGCCAGCCGGTCGACCTCCGACCCATCGAGCACGTGCTCTCAGACACGGTTTTCCCGCCTCGGCTCGAGCTCAGCCCGCCGTCGAAATCGGACTGATTTCGGGGCGGGGGTGTTCTGATTGTGCACGGAATCCAAGTCTCCAACTTGCAACTGAGCCGTACGTGTGGAGAATCGGCGTCAACAATATTCGAACAAGTGGAGTCAACATGAAGCGCGTAATTGCTGCTGCAGTCGTCATGCTCGCCGTCGGTCTCTTCGGAGTCGGAGATGCTCAGGCAGGAATGCCTATCAAGCAGGCTGGCAATCTCGGCCTCGGATTCGGTGTCGGTACGACCGCCGTTCCGATCTCGGCGAAGTACTTCCTTTCGGGAACGTCATCGATTCAAGGAAACATCGGTTGGTGGCGCGGCCCATGGGGCGGTGGCCGCTTCTGCGACCGCTACCGACGGTACTGCCGCGGGTCGTACAACAACTCGCTCGGTCTTTCCGGTGACTACCTCATCGAAGGTCCTCCGCTCGTCGGAAACGCCGACATCAGCCTCGACTGGCAGGCTGGCGGCGGTGTGGGTATCGGTATCTCCGAATTCGATTTCGGACTTGCGGTAGCCGGTAACGTTGGCCTCCAGGTCAACATCCACGCCATCCCAATCGACCTCGTCCTCGAGTATCGTCCGGGCTTCTACATCGTCCCGGACTTCTTCTTCGACTGGTGGAACTTCACCGGACACATCCGCTACTACTTCTAGCGGAAGACGAAGCTGAAACGGCGAGCGGCCGCCCCAACTCGATTGGGGCGGCCGCTTTCGTTTTCGGCGAGGGTATGACGGGCGGCGGGGAGCGTTAGCGGCCGGCCGACGCTCTGTCGGTGGTGCGAATGACGCTCACGAGCGCTTCGTAGCTCGAGGCCTCGAGACGGTCGGCCGGCAGCGAGTCAGCCACTCGCATACCCCACATTCGGAACGGCTCGATGGCCACGTCGATCTGGCGCTCGTCCGGGAACTCGATACGCGACGAGATAGGCCGGCAAGTTGCGCCATTCTCGAGCTCCGCCGGGCTTGGCCAACGCTGGCTCGCGACCACGGGGCCCGACTCGGTCTGCGCAACCACGTACGAGAAGCTCCAATTTGGGTTCAGTGGCACGACTCCGACCGAGTACCCGCTGTTCTGAGGGTGCACCGAGAAGGGCTGAAGGGCGCGGCGTGACGTGACTTGGACGTCGACCCAAGGCTGCAGGTCAACTCGCTCGAGCGACGTGTTCTTGTGCTTCAGCGCGCGGAACAGTTTTCGCGCGGAGCTCTCGCTCCACCGAACCTTGAACTCCTGGCACCAACGGACGCGCTCGGAAACTTCGAGGGCCGGCGTGAATGGGTCCGTTTCGCCAACGGCCTGCTCCGGCTGTGGCGGATTCCATACTTCGGCCAACGGGTCGTCCCAGGAGACCCGAAGAAGGGGAAGGTCCTGGGCGGTAGCGGTCGAAGAGCAAAGGATCGTTGCGCTAATGAGGAAGAAGAAAGTCAGGTGTCGCATGGTGTCTCCAGTTGTTCCGCTCGGCATTCACTGGAGGGTTCGTGACGCATTCTCGTTCAGTTTAATCGCCGACGAGATTTTTTTCGGCGGTCGCCGATCCGACCTAGAGGCAGGGTGGAAGAACGTCGTGGCACTTGCGGCACATCGACGAGTTGGCGTTTGCCATCTGTCGACACTCGAGCGCGAAGTTCGGCGGGTGTGGATTCACACCGGCATGACAAGTCACGCAGTCGTCTTCGACGTGACACGAGGCGCACTCCGACAGGTTGCGTCTGGCCATCACGCCGTGGTTGTTGGGCAGAGAGCCGTCGAGCCACCCCTGTGGGTGATACTGCAACCGGTCGGGTGGTCGACCGATATCGCGAGTCACGGCCTTGGCCTCGGTGTGGCACGACGTGCAGAACGTCTCGGGCTTGTGGCAGTCGGTGCAGTCGCCGGTGTCGCTTCGCGCATCGACAGCGTGGATCGCCATGTAGTTTGGCGGGTGAACCGCGAACGGCTTGGCCACGGCGGCTACGTGACACGACGCGCAGTCTTCTTCGACCAGGTGGCAGCTCGCGCACTCGTCAGGGGCCGCCGCGGCGACCGTACCGTGACGCTTCGCGAAATTCGCGTCGTGATTGGTCGGCTTGAGGGAACCGCCAGAAAGCGTCGTCTGCAGCACCTTTCCGTCGGTCGGATGGCAGGTTGCGCAGGCGGCCGATGGGCCAGCCGCGGAACCATCATGGCAGGTCTCGCACGATGCCATCGAAGGCATGCTCGGCCCGGTTGGCCCCATGGCGTGACAACTGCCGCAGCCCTCGGTGTCGCCGACCTCTGCAGCCAGGGCCACATGGCGCGCGTGGTCGAAACGAATCTGCGCCGACCCTTTCGGCGCCGGCATCGGCGCTGGCCGGAACGACCGCCAGTCCTCGGCCGTCTTGACCGGTTTCTTCGACTCGACATCGTGCCCAACGTGGCACGCCCCGCACTGTTCGAGCTTGGGGCTTGGAGCCTGCTCGCCGCTCGCGTGGCAAGTCGCACAGACCTCCATCGCGGGCATCAACGAGTCTGAAGCACGCTGGCTCGTATTCGCCGCGCCGTGGCACGTCGTGCACGAGGTAGTCGCATGCTTCGAGTGGTCGAACCGAATTCGGTCGACCGCCTGTCGATACACCGGTGAGTCGTTCGCAGTTCGTGCAGGTCCGGCTCCCGGTTTCTCGGCGATCCCGACCTGTATGAGGCCGAACATGGCGGCTGTCGCAAACAGTGCGACCCAACGATTGCGCGTGCTCATCGCCATTGGATCACCTCGAACGTTGCGTAGGCCGACAATTCGGCCGGTCTCCAGGTCGTCGCGGTCAGGTCGAGCGCGAATCCGAACGTTCCAAACGATACATCCCAGTCGAGGCCGAGGAGGGCGGTGCCGACCTGCCCCTCGCCAAAACGACTCGTGACCGATGGGGTGACCAACGCGCCGATACCGCGCAGGTACACGAAGACCTCAGGCCGCTGCCACTGGGCCCCGACTTGTGCGTCTGCGACGTACTGGTCGCCGCCTTGTGCGCGCTCGCGATTCCATTGTCCGCTCACCAACGCTCGGGAGCGGAAAGGCAGCCCGAACACGGCAAACCGCGATTGATGCTGCACCGAAGCACCAGTCGCTTGCGCGTCGTCATCTCCACTGCCGAGATCCGTGGCGTCGACATCACCGTGATAGATCCGGCCCCAACCCTGTAGCTCGAACGTTTGTCGAAGTTCGGCGAGGTCGAGCCGGTACGCGACGTTTGCGCCCTGGTGTGGCTGGGCACCGAACACGTTCCAGATGGAGCCCGAATCGAACCACGGTACGCGCTGTTCAGCCCCCACCGACACGATCGAAGCGAGATTGGGAACGGCCCAAGAAATGTCCGCCGACGCGTAGTCCACTTCATTCAAGATCGATTGGAAACTCGCGCGCGATGCGACGGTGAGGTGGTCTGTGGGGCTGAACGCCATCGCGGCACCAACCGTTTCGGACCCTAGCCGCGTTTCGCCCTCGGAGCGGTACTGGCGCCGGGCCCAGGCAACCTCGAAGCTACCATCGTCGACGCGCGTGCCGGCTCGCGCCCCATAGGTCCATCCGGGACCATCAGACCCTCGAAACGGGTCGTTTGGTGGAAGTCCCTGAACGTCGTACGCATCGCTTGCAAAGCGGGTCTCCGCCGACATTTGCACGTCAGCACCGCCCCACAATTCGGCCGTCAGTTGCGCGCCAGCGACCTCGGGCTGGAGCACCAGCCGCAATCCGTCGTAGTCTCTCCAACCGGCGGCGTCCCACGTCGTCTGCCGTCCGAGTCGAGTCTCGATGGCGTCATACGGCCTCCACGTCACCCAACCCGCGTCGAGCACGAGCTCGTTCCAGCGCGATTCGACGAACGGATCGTCGCGGAGCTCCGCCGGCAACCCAAAGTCGGTCCCGTACCGCACGCTCAGGAAGAGCGATGTCGAGCCTGTTCCATCTCCCGCCAAATCGTAGCCGCGTAGGCTCAATCCTTGCGTAAACGTTCTGGGGGCGCCGGTCGAAAGGTCCGTTCGAAGGTGCGACGTAGCTCGACCCACCGTGAGCGAGCGAACGCGATACGACTGCGCCGATACCTCGGCACCCAGACCACACAAGGCGAGGAACGTGATGAACGCTGTCGAGAGTACTCGGCGCAAGGAGCGAGCCTAGAACGGGAAGAATGCGCCGCCACTATAGAAATTACGGGCCCGAGAGGGAAGCGATCTGCAATGTGTTCAGAGGGTATGAAAAGTTTGCATAGTTGCGATGCTGGGCGATCGTGTCCTGAGGTGGTTCAAACCGCGATCTGGACTCGGTTTGGAGTGGAATGAATCTTGTAACCAATTGGCCCAACGCATCATGCGACACATAACTCGGAACGTGAGAATTCGAAGATGAGACGCTCATCTGCACATTCGAAAGGTCATCCTCTCGGCGTAACACTCGTCGAACTCATGATCGTGCTCGCAATGATTGGTGGGTTGGCCGCTCTGGCGACCCCGACCGTTCGCCGAACCTCGCAGCGCGCAGCCGCCGCGGGACTGGGATCTCAGATCGCGAACGACCTGCGAACCGCGCGGAACCAGGCGATGAGCCGTGGCGAGGCGATCTACGCCGTCATCACACCGGGCGATGGAACCAGCGCAAATCGAGGACGGATTCAGCTCCTTCGCACCCAACTTCGGTGCGACGACGGCTCGGCTCCCAGTGGCGCGACGTGTACTGGCGGCTTCGAGGCTCGTCGAGCGCGAAACTGCCGCCAACAAGTGGTCCTCGACACGGCAAACCCTCTCCTGACGACCGAATTCGCGGGATTCTCGGGCGCGGCGCAGCTCGCCGGGACCGACCCCAACGTCGGGTTGCTCTGCTTCAACCCTGACGGCCGAGTCCTCGACGGAGACGGTCGGGTCATCGACGGCGGAGCAGGCACCTGCAACGGCGAGAACCTCGTCATCTACACGGGCGACATCGAAGCCTCGTCGGCCGACGTCACGGCGGCTGCTGCCTGCAGCGCCACTACCGACGACCGCGACCTCTACGACGTTTACCGCGTCTCGGTGCCGTACAACGGCTCGATCATGATGGACCAATAATGAAACGACCTCTCCAAAGATTGAAGAATTCGCGCGGCTACACGCTCGTCGAGATTCTCATCGCGATGACCGTCTTGATGATCTCCTTCTTGGCGATCATTGCGGTCGAGACGAGCACGCTCCAGGGCTACATTTCGGCGCGAAATGCGACCGAAGCCGCCGAGATGGGACGTCGCATCACGGACATGCTTCACGTCGAAGGCCAAGCGTGGCGGGTCCAGCCCGATCAGCCATTTGGGCCGACCAGCGGCGCCTATGCGTCGGCGACCAGCCCGTTCGACGGCACTACGCGGCCACTCCTCTCGGTGTCCCAAACGCAGTGGGTGTGGTTCTCGCTCTTCACGCAGCCGGTTTCGCTCAACTTCGCCAACTCGCTCGACGATCCCAACATCACGGGTAGTCGTTTCTGCGCCTGGGTGCGCGGCGGGCGATTGGGTGGGGCAACCGCGACCACTCAGGCCATTCAGGTTCAAGTTGCCGTGGTCTATGCCGGCTCGTACGGGTCGCTCTCGAGCTGCTCCGACGTTCCAGTGGGCTCCCTCGATGCGTCAGGCGACTCATTCCCCGGCGAGTCCCTCGAGACCCTCGGCCTTCGCGCCAGCTACTTCGGCACCGTAATCACTCCGAGTTCATGATGATGAAACGATTGAGAAATACACGCGGGTACACGCTCGTCGAGCTTCTGGTCGCCATCGCGCTGACCGGAATCTTGTTCGTCGTCACCTGGGTGATGTTCGCCTCTTCATCAGACGTGCTGGGCGAAGTCGATAGCCTCACGCAAACCACGGACCGCCTGCGGTTCTCGATGGAGCGTGTACGCACCGACATCCAGATGGCGGGATCGATGTCGACCACCAACGCCGCGACCGACGTTTGGGTTCAACCACCCGAGACCGCCTGGCGAGTTCAAGGAATCTATGCCTACCAGGGGTGGCAAGATGATCGGTCGATCATGGATGCCGACATCGCGAACCGAAACCCGAACGTTTCGTTCGACGGATTCGTCCTCGCCGGCGCCTACGACAACCCTCTTACGTTCGAGATCGCCAACATCCCGGTGACTCTCGATTCGGGCACCATCGCTGCGAACGCCCAGGGGCTCGAGAAACTCCACGTGCCCGACCCGTTCCGCACCGATCCGTCCTATCCCGTCGCGTTCAACAACTTCAGCGATTACGACGCGATCAACTTCCAGTGGTCGACCCGGGCGATTCGGTTGATGGACTCGAGTGGTTTCATGCAGTTCGTTCGCATCGCTCGGGCGCTCGAGAGCGGCGACATTTCGACGCTCCCATCGGGCAACTCGGCCATCTCGGTGCAGTTCGACACCGCCGACCATCCGCCGCAGGCTCGCGGTGGTACTCCGTTCGGATTGGATGTTTCGGCCGAGTCCGACCGTGCTTACGTCGCGTCGCTGGTCGATGTGTTCTGGTACCACGTACGGCAAGACCCAGACGATCCCATCAACTACCAGCTCGTTCGCGAGCGTCTCTGCGCCCCGAAAGCGTTTGGTGACGCAGGAAACGACTATGCGAACTGGAATCCAGCCAACGCAACGCTACCACACACGGACTGCCCGGGCGGCGTGAACGAAGTGGTGGTGGTCGCCGACCGCGTGGTCGATTTCCAAATTTGGTTCGACTGCGCCACAGCCGCGCTTCAGCCGCAGTTGAATGCGGCGTGGAGCAACTCGTGGCTTCCGCCGGACAACTCGGCCAACTGCATGCAGGTGGTCTCGAACCCGACGACGGAGCTCGCACGTACGGCTCACGTTCGAATGACGCTGCGCGCCGACTCCGAACGCCCGAACCAGGCACACCTTCAGTTTGAAGACGCGCTAGGAAACACGTGTGATCCGGCAAACGCGGGTGCTTGCGACCCGGCGGCGTTCCCCGGCGGCCGCCTGCGCACCTTCGACGTCGTTCCTGGCCTTCAGGGCTCGGTTCCCGTCGTGACGCTGCAATCGACCGTTTCTCTTCCCAACTTCGTTTATCGGTGAATTCTATGAAGCATTTGATGCGACATCCGAAGTCGAATCAGGGAAGCGCCCTGGTGCTCGTGATATTGCTCACGCTGATCTTGTCGGCGTTCGCAATCGTTGCGCTCCGCAACGTGTCACGCAGCGTTCAACAGACGGCGGTTTTCCGCACGAGGACGCAGGCGCAGGCAACTTCGTCTTCGGCCGTGAACCTCTTCGCACACCGCGCAGGCGACAAAGCGGCGTCGATCGTCAAAGCGATCAAGTCGCAGTCGCTCACGGAAGAAGCCGGCGGAACGCAGGGAGTCTTCGGCGGAAGCGCGGACATGGCCGAGCGCCTCGCAACCGCGACCCAGGGTGGATACCTTCGCGTCGACGACGACTTCCTCCAGAACTTCATCCCGCAGTCTCAGATCGTGACCACGGCCGGAAAGGAACAGACGGGCCTCTTCACCAACGCGGCCAACTCGAACCGTACGTTCGAGTTCAACCGGTCTGCGCGATTCGACGTGATGGTCCGCGACCTCGTCGACGGAATTCCGGCGCCCGGGTACTCGGGCCGCTATTGCTTCAAAAAGGCCTTCATCGCCACCGACGCCCGCGTCGGTGAACGAGATGATGACTGGTCGGGCGCGAACAACGTCGCGTACGCTCGACATGGCAAAGAAGTCCTCCTCGGACCTATCGAATGTGGGTTCGAATGATGAACGATCAGCTCAGAACACAAATCGTCCCAGGTTGGACCATGCGTTCACGCTTTCCACTCTTCGCCCTCGTGGCGCTCTCCCTGTTCGCGCTCCCTTCGACTGGTGCGGCGCAGGATGACCCCACGACCATTGGTGGCGGCCAGCTGCCCTACGTTCTGATCGTGATGGACACATCGGGTTCGACCGAGTGGACCGACGCCGGGGATGAGACGTTCCCGCGTCGCGACAGCACGGACTACCCGTTGGGGACATTCCTCGGGGCGGACTATCCAACGACGTTCACCCCCGGCGACTCGATGGCAATCGCGTTCAACGGCGATCCCGATCACGCCGGCGGCCCGAAGATGTTCGGCCCGTGCGTTACGTGGGAGCCCGAGACGTGCGACGACTATCACCGCCCCGCGTGGTCGTTCGACCTGCCGTCGTCATGGACCCCGCACTACTCCGACGGCTCGCTCATGGCCTCGCGAGTCAACTCGCTCGTCCGAGATGTGGGACCAGGCGCGCCGCGCGCTCGTTTGAAGCAGAGCAGTCAGCCGCGTCACGTCACGATGAAGGAGATTCTGACGGGTGACATGGTCCTGATGACCGAAGCACAGGTCCTCGCAGGCGCCGACCCGGAGTTGCTGGACCCCGATGTTTACGGCCCTGGTTGCTGGTTCGTTCCGCGACAGCGTGGTGCGACCGTCCAGAACGACGACCCGTATTGCGTGGGCGAGAACGAGTTTGAAGACTTCCCGGACATGCAGGAGCCGACGCCTCACCTTCAGGAGGTCTACGACGCTCAGCTCAAGAACGGTCTTCTCGACTCGCTCTCCGGAGCAGCAATCTTCGCGTTCGCTGCCCTCGACGGCTATCGCGACGACGAATCTTGGCACAACAACCTGAACGACCGTATGCGCGGCAGCACGCCGCCGATCTCGACGCTCTACCGAAACCCCGGAGCGAACGACGAAGACGGCAACTGCGACTGGTACGACGACGCGAACGTCCTTCGAAACTCCCCCTGCTACGATTTGGGTATCTACCGCGTGGTCGGTCCGAAAGACCTTCAGATCCCCTCGACGTTCCTGGGTGAACTCTCGGCGTACACGCAGGTCGCGATCCGTGACTCCGGATACCTCACGCGAGACAGCGGCAGCGACTTCGAACTCGATCCCGACGAGAAGAAGTCGGAAGGCAAGCCCTGGCTTGGCGTTCGTTTCTCGAAGGACTTCAAGAAGTACGTCGACAAATTCCGTCTCGGACAGCAGCCCATCGGTGCCGGTACGCCGCTCGCCGCAGCAGTTCACGACATCCACCAGTTCTTCCGCGACGGACAGGATGGGATGGAGGCGATTCAGAACGACGAGTTCCAAGAGTGTCGCGCCAAGCACGTGGTCTTCATCACCGACGGCTACCCGGAGCCCGAGCGATTTGGCCTTGGGTCCGAGGTTTTGACCTCCGGATTCAATTACTACATTGGGCGATACACCTACGGTCCGATCACGACCGAGATCGACCGTATGGTTCTCGACCCCCAGAACCGAATTCCGCCATTCTCACCGGCTGGCTTCGATCCGAAGTACTCACCTCGTGTTCACGTGGTGGGCGTTCGTGACAAAGACGCCGACGAGCAGTTGGGCGTCGCGACGGTGCTGAACAACATGGCTCGTGCCGGCAAGACCTGCGCGCAGTACTACTTGAGCAGCGATTGGTACCCGACCACTCCCGGCGGCAACGACTGTGCTCGCGCTGCCGTCGGAGGCTCGTGCGTCGATACGACCTATCCGGTCGTCGGCACCTACTACTTCATCACGCCCGACGGAAACCTGTACCCGTGCCGGTACCCAGCGCTCATCCTGCAGTCGAACGAGCGTGATCAGGTCGAGGCAGCGCTCTCCGAAATCTTCAACGGCATCATCGGAACGGCCGGTGTGGCATCCCGTACCCGAACGGTCGTGACCGGCAATCTGGACGACACCTCCAAGCCAAACGGTGGTCAGTATCGATTCTTCACGGGCGTCGAGATCGGTGGCGGTTCGTACTGGGCGGGTATCATCAACCGACAGACGATCGAGTGTGACCCCGTGCCCGCCGTCATTGACCCGATCCACAACGAGATCGCAGGGCAGGTCGACGTGTTCGCGTCGCCACCGACGGACAATCGGCGAATCTTCACCTCGATGCCGAACGAGACAATCTACGACTACTCGGCCGGCGTCTTCGCGCTCAAAACGATCTCCTCGAGCGACGAGAATTTCTACGCACACTGGGACATGGAGCGCGCTGACTACGACGAGTTCGGGCCGAGCTCCATGGGCCTCGAGACGCCTCTCGACCTCAATCAGAAGCGAATCGCATTCGAATCGGACGCCATCTACACGGCGCCTCCGTCGAGCGTCGACGCGATCACGATGTCGCAGATGCTCAACGTTGCGGATGAAGACGAGTTCAAAGAGGTCATCGACAACTACCGTGGACGAGTCATCGAAAAGAATGGACGCGCACTCAACGGTATCTTGAACGGTAACCCGGTGGTCGTGACTCCGCCCGACCTCGACCTTCCGAGCGAGAGCTATCGCGCCTACAAAGCGCGCCACGGCGACCGACCGACCATGCTGTACGTGCCCACGCTCGACGGCCTGTTGCACGCGATTCACACCGGTCAGAACGACGGACGAATTCGAGTCCGTGACTTCAAATCCGAGAATCAACCGCCGAACGACGCATTCGCGGCAGGAAACAATGCTTCCGCGCAGCGCGAGGCTTGGGCGTACATGCCGTTCATGTTCCTCCGAAGTTTGTCGTCGCGGACGAACTCTCAGCCGTATCTGCTCGACGGAACTCCGGCGGTCAAAGACGTTCGCCTGTGTCACCAGAATCCGGACTTCAACACCAACACCGCGGCGTGTGAAGCGGTCTGTGATTCGTGCGGTTCGTTCCCCGCGGAACGTCAGTGGCGGTCGGTACTGGTTCAAGGCCTCGGCCAAGCTGGTAGCGGCTACTTCGCGCTCGACGTGACCCGCCCGGGTCAGCTCGAGCCCGACGGCGCAGGGAACTTCGTGGTCACCAACCCCGACCCAATCCCGCTCTGGGAATTCACCCCCGAATGGGAGCGGCGCAACGTCGAGTACCTGTTGAGCAACGGCTCTACGGAGAATCTCGCCCTGCCGCAGAACCCGAGCGACGCCCCGGACGATGTCTCACCTTGCTCCAACGACGACGAGTTCTGGGAACAATCGCTGATGGGCATCTCGGTCAGCGATCCTGAGATCGCGACAGTCATCATCCAGTCGAACGACTTCTCCGGTTCGCCCCGAATCCAGCGGCCGATTGCGGTCTTCGGCGGTGGCGCACCCGACCCCGACAACGTCGGATGCGGCGGCAAGGGCTCCGGCGCGGCGATCTATGTGGTCGACCTGCAGACCGGGTCGCTCCTGCGCCGCTTCGTAGACTTCAAGCACCCGGACGGTAGTTTCTACACGTTCGCCAAGGGCGGACCATCCGGTGCACCTGGCGCGCTCGTGGGAAGTCCCGCGCTCTACGACTCGTTCACCGGAAACGTGGCGACCCGAGGCTTCATCGGCGACACCTTCGGTCGTCTCTTCCGCATCGACTTCCGCGATCCCAACCCCGCTGCATGGGAGGTCTCGCTCTTCTTCGATCCGGAAGACACAGGCACGTTCCCCGACGATGTGCGAACGGACCGTGATTCCACGGCCGGTCTCAGTGGTGACCCGTTCGGTCCGGCAGCCTACAAGCCCGCCATCGCGGTCAACGAAAATCGCGAGCCCATCGTGGTATACGGTCTGGGTGAGGTCGGCGACGCCGTCCCGAACAACCAGGCCCAGGCCGTGATCGCTCTTCGCGAGGACGCCATCACCGGGGAGGCATCGCTCGAGTGGCACCTCGTGTTCCAGCTCGGTGAAAAGCTGACCGGCGCGCCGTTCATCTTCAACCAGGCGGTCTATTTCCCGACCTACTTCGTGCCCAACGAGGACAAGTGTTTGCCCGGCTCCGCGCGAATCTACACGCTGGCCTATCAGCCCGAGCCGGCCGGCGCGCCGCAGGGGCTGGTCGACACCGGAATTCTGGCGGGCTCAGGCCTACTGGTCGACGGAATCAATCGCTATTGGTTCGGTCCGGTCGAGCCGACGCTCATCCGTGGTCTGACACTGACGCTCGGCGCAGTTTGCTCCGTGCAGGGCATCGGTTCCAGCAGTCAGACGTTCATTGAAGACGCTGACCCGCAGCCCGAACTCATCGCGCAAACTGGCGGCACCGAGGCATCCTCGACGCTCACCAACGCGAAAGGTGGAGACCTCGGCGTGCAGGACATCAACCGAATCGTAACGCCGGTGAGGCCGCCGCGTTCGGTCCTGGTTCCACTCTCCTGGACGGTCATCAGCAACTGACATGAACCTCCGAAGAACCGCTTATCTACTGACGTTCGTGCTCGTCACGACCGTCGGATGCGACGACGAGAAGGATACCGACGGCCCTGCCGAGGTCACGCAGCAGGCCGACGCGGGCAGTCCCGACGCGTCGGGACCGCCGCAGATTCGCATGGCGTTCGGTATCCCGCTCCCTCCCGAGGGGACGCTCCAGGTCGAAAACGAATACAAGGTGAAGTGGCTCACGAAGCTCTCCGTTGCCGAGCTCGAAGAGTTCTACAACGGTCGACTCACCGACTATGAGGTCATCCGAGAGGGCACGACCCTGCGCATCATCGGCCTTCGCTCGAACATGGCGAGCGCGTTTGCGACCCATCTGGGCCGAGAGCACATGCCTGTCGAGATGGTCTTCGAGCCGGCGAGCGTCCCGCTGCCGCCGGGCGCCCATACCGTGAAACTCGACCTCGACGGTGCGGAAGTTGCGCAAGAGCCAACTCCAGTGCCGGAAGCCCATTTTGGCGGAGGAGAGAAGGGCAGCCCGGTCACAGCGCGCCTTCCAAACGGCGAACTGATCGCGCCCGGAGCGCGGTGGGGCGAGCCCTACACGCCGCCCGAAGGCAGCTTCTACCGCAAGCGCAAATTCAAGCCGAATTGGGGCCGCCCATTTGGCGATTGGCGAGCCTTCTAGAGCGC
>CAYLMO010000067.1:0-25711 GCA_964384605.1 uncultured Bradymonadales bacterium
TCTTCGTCCGCTTCCGAAGGCTCTTCGTCCGCTTCCGCAGGATCACTCGTCGCGTGAAGCCGTGCGAGCACGTCCGCCTGACTGAGGTCAGCCGTTGCGCGCGGGTCCTCCTCTTCGACTTCCGGCACCTGTGTGGTGTCGGGCGTGTCGTCTTCCGAGGCTTCTGCCACGAGCGCCAACTGCGTCGCTACCCGGCGCAGTTCTACGTAGAGGCGTCCGGCACCCCGAAACGCCTGCGCCGCATCATCGCCGAGCATGTCCACCACGCTGGCGAACGGCCCGAACGGGTCCAGCTTCGCAAGGTACCGCTCCATCTCCCGCACGAAATTGCCGGCATCTTCGGCAGAGCCTTCGGCCAACACCGACTGCAGCCGCTGGTTGGCTCCTCGAACTTCATCAGCCGAGACATCGCTCGACTTCGGGCCCCAAGGATGTCGAATCATCCGAACGGAGTCGACGTAGAGGGCCAAAATGAAGAGGTGGGCCGAGACGAACGTGTCGTTGTGCGTCGTGAGAATTCGACGCTTCACCAGCTGCTGTAGATCGGCCTCATCGATGGCGAGGCCGGCTTTCTGAGCAAGTTTCGACAGGCTCTCAGAGTCGTGCGTCGTGAGATTCATCGTCTTGAAAGGTCCCATCCATGAGTCGCGTGGAGCCGAAACTCGTCGGCGCGTCAGTTTTCGTGCTTCATGATTTCCCGCAATACTACTGTGGCATAGCTTCCTGAGGGAAGAAAAAACGCGAGACGCAATCCGTCGTCGAGTGCCTCGAGTTCCACATCCCGCACCGGCACCGTGAAAGGTCGTCGCGTTCCGAGCGCGAGCTTGCCCGCCGAAGCGAACGTGTCGTCGTCGACCCCCCACTCCTCATAAATCTCGAGCTCGAGCGCGCGTGGTTTTCCGTCGGCTTCCGGGTGCCGCGGTCCAGGCATCGGTCCGGTAATCGATGCGGCCCCGGACTGCACGTCGGGCAGTATCGTCTCGAGCTCTTCCTGATCGTCAATTCGGCGATAGCGTCGCTCTTCATGCCACTCGACGCGGTCTCCAATCATTGGCGACGCAACGGTTCCGTCGTCGATGCGTCGTGCGAGAACCCCGTTGAACACCGCGCTTTGCACGGCATTGTACGCGAGCTTCTTGAGCCGACGTTTCTTGCGAACCGAACGTTTCGCCTCAGGCGTATCGTGGAGCAACCCGAGCCCTAGCTCCACCGTGGAGCCTCCGTGGCCAAACCGCTGCATGCCGAAGTAGTTCGGCGCTCCCAGCACTTCGATCCTGTCGAAAACCGCCCGCGCGCGCTCCAGCGCGAGCACAGGTGAAACGTCGAGCTCGCGAATCACGAGGTCGAAACGATTCCCTGCGAGGTGCCCCGTGCGCAGCTTGTTCCCGTGGAGCTCGGCCTCGAGGATTCTCACGCTCTCGTTGACCTGGCCGACCACATCGAGGTCGTTCATCAGGTGCGCGGGGAGCGACAGCCATTGCGTTGTGACGGCGTGTTTGTCTTTGAGGCCGGCCATTCCCACATCCCTGGAATCGAACCCGAAGCGGTCCGCGAGGACTTCGACGAGCTCGTGGCTCGTCATTCCTGACTTCTCGACGCGAACATAGAGGTGTTGGCCCTCGCCGCTCGTCGGGTAGAGCGGCGACTCGTCGACTCGAAAGTCGGCTGGCGAAGCTTTCCACTGGCCACCGATGCCCTCGAGGTCGGACGTGAGGAATGGACGATGCGACAATTTCTCGAGAATCGTGCTGATGGTAGTCTCCCGCGAGAGCGTTGATTGCGAGGATCGCGATGCGAGACAGGCTTGCAAGTCCGAACGAGGTGGTAGCCGCGAATGAGGCATTTCTTGCGGCGCGGTCGTCCATCGGTGCGATGTCGGGTCCCGAAGCCGCCGAGGCGCTGACATCGGCGACCGATCTGTGGATTCGCGACTTGTGGTCGATCGCTGGTGCCGACCTCGACTTCGAGGCCGAGCTCGTGGCGCTCGGAGGATACGGTCGTCGCGAACTCGCGTTGGGCTCGGACGTCGATCTCGTCATCGAGATCCCAGCGTCAGGAACGGCAGACCCTGAGCTGCACGACGCGGTCGGTCGATTCGTCGCGTGGTGCCGAGAGCCCCGAGTCAAAGTGTCTCACGCCGTGCGTTCCGAGGAGCAGCTGCGCGAAGCCGTGGTGGAAGACGTCCGGACCGCGGTTTCCTACCTCGACGCGCGCCCCCTTGGACCGAATTGGAACGGCAGTTCGCGCGAGATTGCACGGGTCGAATTGGAAGGTGCCGACGCCGGAGTCGGCTTCGTAAAGCTGCTGTGGGAGGGATACAAACAGCGGCTGAATCGGTTCGGCAAGACGGTGTATCGGCTCGAGCCCGAGCTCAAGAATGGCGCAGGAGGATTGCGCGATCTTCACGCGGTCGCATGGGCCGCACAGGTTCGGTTCGACTGCGCTCCGCACGATGAGATTTGCGAGCATGCCGGTTGGTCGGCGAAGCATCGAGATACCTTTCGCCAGGTGCGGGAGTGGCTCCTCGATATTCGCCACTCGATGCACGCTCGAAACGGACGAAAGTCCGACCGACTTCGGTTTGGCGACCAGTCCGCTCTGGCGCAGGCGCGCTACCCCGAACTCGATCCACGGGATGCGGCTGAACGTTTGATGCGCGAACACTACTCGCACGCTCGCTCCGCATCGAAGCTCACCGAGCGGTTCTTGCGTCGGTGGGATGTTCCTACGGCGCAGCCGAAGGAGCTTGCGGGCACGGCCTTCTTCACGGTCGGAGAGGTGATGGGGACGTCTCGCGATGCGAGCAATATGGAGCCGCGCGAGGTTGCGGAAGCCCTTCGAGTCGCTTCTGAGCATGAGCTGTTGTTGGATCCGAAGCTCGAGGACGAACTCGAGCAAGCTGTGGCGAATTGGCAGGTCGGCGAAGCGGAGATCGGGGAGCTCGTTGGAGACCTTTTGACGGACCTCGAGACGAGCGAGCGGACCGCTCAGCGCCTGCTCGATCTAGGCCTGCTCACCGCAGTCGTACCCGAGTTCGAGCCGATCGTCTGTCACGTGCAGCACGACGTCTATCACGTCTACACCACGGACACGCATTCGCTGCTTTGCCACCAAATGGCGCGTGGCCTGCTCAATGAGACGTTCGAGCCGAAGTGGCCCGAATTTGGTGAGATTGCTCGCCGAATCGAGCAGCGAGACGCGTTCCTGCTGGCGGTGCTGTTCCACGATATTGGCAAGAATCGGGGCGGTGGCCACAGCCGTAAGGGCGCGGTCATGATGTACAACGTTGGGCCACGACTGGGTTTGGACGGCGACGAGGTCTCGCAGCTGAGCTACCTGGTGAGAGAGCATCTCGCGCTGAGTCATGCCGCGCGCCGGCACGACATCAACGACCCCCGCATCATCCGAGACCTCGCGGCTCGAATTCGAACATCGGAGACGTTGAACCAGCTCACGGCGCTGACGTTTTGCGACATGTCGAACGTTGGCGACGACGTGATGAACGACTGGAATGCGTCGCTCCTTTTGTCGCTGCATCGGCGTCTGCACGTTGCGATTGAGCATGGCATCGAGTCGGTCTGGCAGCGTGTGTCGGAGGAACTGAAGCAGCACCAGGACGCGGCCGTTCGATTGTTTGCCGAGCGCAACGACATGGACGAGGGCCAGGCGAAGTCGTCGCTCGACGAGTTTTTCCGGGACGTTCCGGCGGGGCACGTGGTCGAGACTCCGGTGGAAGCGTTGGTTCGGCAGTACCAGGTGTATGCGGCGGCGAAGGTCGACCGAGCGCCCTCGGTCTTGTCGACGCCGCTCGAGGTGCGCGGGGTGACCGAGATCATCGTTTCAGCGCCGGATGTGCCGGGTGCGCTAGCCCAGATTACGGGGACGATCTCTGCGATGGGGCTGAACATTCTCACCGCGCAGATTGTGACGACGGCCGACAAGACCACGTTGGATATCTTTCGCGTGGCGCAATCCGGCGGAGCGGCGCACGCGTTGAATCCGGGCGGGCAGCGCGCGGTGACCGACGAGAATCGAATCGCCCGGCTCGAGGCGCGGTTGCTCGAAGTGCTGCAAGGCGAGCTAAGCGTAGAGGAACTGTTGGAGTCGAGAATTCGCGAGAAGCGGTTGGCGGATCGCGAGACGCCGCCAGTCGAGACGGCGGTTCGCGTGGTGCCGGAGCTTTCGGACGACTTCACGGTGATCGAGGTGAAGGCGCCCGACCGAATCGGCCTGCTGTACGAGATCGCATCGACGCTCCAGGCGAACGAGGTGAACATCCACCTGTCGAAGATCGACTCGCTCGGGACTCAGGTCATCGACACGTTCTTCGTAGACTCGACCTCGGGGTCGCCACTCGACGAAGAGCATTGCGAGCGCGTTTTGACGGCGCTCACCGAGGCGTTGGCGAGCTCGCGTTTCGACGGCTGAAGCTACGGGGCGGGGGTGATCGAGACGGAGTAGTCCTCGAACTCCCCAGTCATGTTTCTGACAGCTTCGGGATCGAATTCGTTGTCTCCGATCTGAACGACGACTGTGTAGGTTTGGCCCATCGAGGCAGTGAACGTGTCAAAGCCAGCTGGGGTCATCATCGAAATCTCGGCGTCGTACGAATAGCAGGCGAGTTCGTTGGAAACCAACGCGTTGCATGAGTCGAGAACGTAGTACGAATAGAGGTACGAGCCGCCTGACGTCGGGAATGTGTCTCCGTAGATGACAAAATCGCCGTTCGAGGGCGCGGTCCATTGGAATCGTTTCTCGACGCCACCTGCGCCGATGCTGCAGGTGCCCACGGATTGGTGATAATTGCCGTCCGCTGATGCGAAGGCCGGAGTGGACTGAAGCTGGCCAGCCGAGGTGAGCGTTCCGGCGACGCAGTCGGAGTCGGCACAGTCGATGGCACCGTCGGCGTCATTGTCGACACCGTCGTTGCAGAGTTCGGAGCCACCTTTCACGAACGGTGATCGGAACGGGGAGTACCGCGGCTGAATGGGCGCGATCTGCCCGTCGAGCAGGACCGGCGCGCCTCCGGGGGCAGTTCCCCAGCAATGTACGTAGTTGTTCGAGTCGATCGCGCAGCCCCAAGAATCGCTGACGGCGATGTCGATCACGACTTCGGTCAACGACTTGAGCGCCGGCCGGAACGTGCCGCCTTTGCGGCCGTTGCCGAGCCTGGCGTTCGCGTTCTCGCCAAACGGCCAGAGCTCGCCGCTGAAACGACCAATGAACGTCGATTGAATCCCAAGCTCGATCACGGCGGGACTGTTGACCGACGTGACGAGGAGCGGGGAGAAGATCGGTCCCGAGTTCAGGAACGCGATCTGATTGCTGGAGTTTTGTCCCCAGCAATAGAGTTGGCCAGACGTGACGCCGCAGGAGTGAAAGTCTCCTGTCCCAATCGCCGTGAAGCTCTGATTTCCGAGGTCGACAGGTTGTGGCGTGGAGGTGTGCGTCGTGGAGTTGATGCCGAGCTGAGCACGGCTATTCAGGCCCCAGCAATAGGCGTTGGGTGGCGAGATGGCGCAGACGTGGGAGACGCCGACGGAAACGTCGGTGAATCCGCTGCCCGCAACGGACGTACCGGGTGTGGCAGCGGCGGCTGTAGAGCCGTTGCCGAGCTTACCCATGTTGGTCACCGTAGAGTTGCGGCCCCAACACTGAAGGGTCCCCGTCGAGTTTCTCGCGCAGATGGTGTTTCCTTCAGCGTCGATCTGCACGATGCCGGGATTCACGCCCTGGATCTTGGTCGGTGTAGCAAACGAGGTGCTCGTGCCGTCGAGCAGCTCCGGAACAGTGGTGGTTCCCCAGCAGAGCACCTCGCCTGAAGTGTTGGCCGCACACGACAGATCGCCATCGGCGGCGATGTCGACGATTTGGCCGAGTCCCGGGACTTTCTCCGGTTCGGCGCGAGCATTCGAGCCGGCGAGGCCAAGCTGGCTCTTCGAGTTGTCGCCCCAGCACCAGACCTCGGAACGGTCGGTAAGAGCACAGCCGTGCTGGTTGCCGACTTCGATGTCGAGCCAGTTGCCGTTGCCTTGAACGACGGTCGTGCAAACGCCGGCCTGGCATTGCTGGCCTTGGGCGCAGTCGATTCCGCAGCCTTCGCAGTTCAGCAGGTCATTCGGATCGGTGTCGCGGTCGCAGATGGCACCGTTGATGCCGTCACAGGCCCACACGCCGCATTCCGACGCGGGACCACAGGAGTCACCGATGATCCCCGGGAGCTGTCCGGTGCCGCCACACGCGTTGACCGTGGAGCGGTCGACGCAGAGTACGGAGTCCGTGCCGTCGCAGGTGACGATTTGGTCCGGACCGCACGAATCTCCCGGTCGAAGCGGCAACGCGCCGCAGCCGCCACATGCGTTTTGTGCGGCATCGCCGACGCACGAGACGGCCTCGGGTCCGACGCAAGTCCATGAACCCTCACCACAAGCGCCGCAGCTCTCTCCCGGAGTTGCCGACAGATTCGTGTTGCCGCCGCAGACGTTGGAGGCCGTCTGGGAGCATTGAAGCGCTCCGTTTGGTCCGCACACGAGCATGCCCCCAGCGCATGAATCACCGGGTGCGCCCGAAAGTGCGGAGCATCCGCTGCAGGCGTTTCGTTCGACCGAGCAGCGGACGTTTTCGGACCCGTTACAAACCACGACCCCGCCGCAGTCGCCGCAGGAATCTCCCACGACGGCAGGGAGTTCACCGCATCCGCCGCAGGCGTTTCGATTCGAAGTGTTGTCGCTACAGCTAACCGCGTCGATTCCGTCGCACGCGTACTTGCCTCGCAGGCACGCACCACATGCAGACCCGGGTGCCCCAGCGAGTGCGGCGGTTCCACCGCAAGCGTTCGCGCCCAGCGGAACGCAGATGAGTTCGTCTTCAGAAGTGCAGCTCAGGAATCCTGCCCCGTTGTCGCAGGCGTCGCGATACTCACCGCTCAACGGAGTGCAGCCGCCGCACGCGTTGGTCTCGGTGCTCGTGCAAATCACTGCCCCATCTGCCTGGCACGTCCACACGCCGTCGCCGCAACCGCACGGAGTTTCGGGTTCTCCGGCAAGTGGGCCGCACGAACCGCACGCGTTGTAGTCGCTCGCGTACAGACAGGCGGTCGAATCGGCCGATTCGCAGGTGATCACGCCGTCGTTGCAGACCCCACAAGGTGTCCCGGGAACGTCCGCCAGCACCGCGGTGCCGCCGCAGAGATTGCGGGGGCCGGGGGTGGTGTTGTTCCCCGTCGTTGCATTGTTGGAGGTCGCGTTGTTGGTCGTCGCGTTGTTGGTCGTCGCGTTGTTCGACGTGGCGTTGTTGCCCACATTCGACGCGCACGAGCACGCATCGAACGTGCCGTCGCCGAGACAGGTCTGCGCGCCGGTAGCACCATTGGTGCACGCGCACGACTGTGTCGAGCCTTCAATGCAGGACTCCCCAGAATCACTGCAGGCGGCGAGACCGACGACAGAGATGAGCGATAGGATGGCGATGAACAGGCGCATCAGTTGGACCATGTAGATGTCGTATTTCTATGACTCTACATGAGAAACTCGGCCGATTCGACCAGATGTGCACTAGGTGGTTGGTCCGAATGGTGCTGGCTTCGGGGCCTTGGCGTCGCTCGGCCGAATGTAGTTGGGTTCGAGCGTGTTGATGTCCGAGGACCCTTCCGATTCCAGAATCGACCGCGCGAGAAATGCGATCGAGACCGATGATGGCGCATCCCAAGGCGCATCCAGGACCCGCACGTTGGAATGGTCGAACGCCCCGAGCTGATCGGTGTAGCGTCGCACGCCGTCGCCGACGACCAGGACTGGGTCATCCTTCGCGAGCTCGAGCACGTGCTCACGGAGACTCTTCGCGTCGGTCGTTCGCTCCTCGGCGAGCTGCTTGAATTCCGCCCCGCGGCCTTGATACGTCGCCGAATAGACTTCTCCGCGGCGGGCATCGATCGCGGCGACGACTGGTCCCTCGTGCATGTAGCAAGCCGGTCGCGCGACGGCCGAGAGACTCGATACGCCCACGATCGCGGCGCCTGCCGCTCGCGCGAGCGCCTTGGCGTTCGCCAGACCCACACGCAGCCCTGTGAAGCTACCCGGGCCGAGCCCGACCGCGACGAGCGAGAGGTCTTCCACTCGCACGTGCTGCTGGTCGAGCATATCTCCAATGTTCTGTAGAAGCGTGTCGCTGTGATCCAGCTTGATGCGGTGCAGCCGACGAGCCAGAGGTGTCGCGCCATCTGTGAGCGCGAGCGACTGGAACTTCGTCGAGGTGTCGATCGAGAGGATGTACTGCGGCATGACGGAGCAGCCCTAGAATTCGTTGACCCATTGCGCGATGTCATCCCAGCTTCGTTCGATATCGTTCTTGAACGCGAGGATGATGAGGCAAGCAATGAACGTGAGGCCGATGTACGTCGTGAGCTGACGCGTGCGGAAGCTGATGGGACCGCGCTTGATCGCCTCGATGGCGTACAAGAGCAGGTGGCCTCCGTCGAGCATCGGAACCGGCAGTAGGTTGAGCACGGCGAGGTTGATCGAGATGAGGGCCATCATCTCGAGGAACTTGTCCCAACCGGCTTCGCCCGCTTGTGCGGCGAGTTCGCCGATCATGATGGGGCCGCCGAGATTGTCGAGGCTGACGCGGCCTTGAACCATGCGCCAGAAGCCCATCGCGGTCATCCCGATGAACTCACCGGTTTTTCGCACGGAGTACTCAGCCGCGAATCCGACGCGAGTGGTGAAGGGGAAGGGGACTTCCGGCGGCTTGACCATGTCGCCGATGTGCCCCCAGCCGATGACGAGTCGGTAGATGTCTTGGTTCTCGAGCTTGCGGACCTTTGGTTCGAGCGTGGTCGTTTGCTCGACTCCGTCGCGGAGGTACGAGATTTCGAAGGTCTCGCGGACGTCTTCGCCTTTGTCGCCGTTGGCGGTAGCCTCGACGATTTTCTCGTTCACCGTGTTCTGGATCTGCTGATAGAGCAGGCGCCAATTGCTGTAGGGGCGCCCGTTCATCTGGGTGAGTTGGTCGCCGACTCGAAGTCCGGCGGCGGCAGCGGGCGAGTCGGGTTCGACACGCGCGACGAACATCTCTGCGCGGTCGATGCCGGCGTACCAGCGGGTGCCGTCTTTGACGGGGACGACGGTGTGAACCGACTTCTCTTGTTTGTAGACGACGCCCCAATCGACTTCGATCGGCTTGCGTCGCAAGACGACGAGCTCCAGCGGCTTGCCGCCGGATTGGCGAATGCTCGCTTCGAGTTCGTCGTATCGCGTGATGGCCTTGCCGTTGACGGTCAACACACGGTCGAAGTTGAGGAGGCCTGCTTGCGCGGCGGGCCCTTCGGAGTCGGAGATGCCCATCGTCGGGCCGTACGTTCCGGGGTGAATCCCGATGAGGCCGTAGGTGCGCGAGGCGAGCCCGAGGAAGTCGGTCTGGTTCTTCACCTCGGGCGTGAGCTCGACGTCGAATCGTTCGCCGTCGCGCTCGTACGCGAGCTCAACCGGGCGACCCGGCGCGTCGGTGATGCGCTCCAGTACTTCGTACCAGTACTGAATCGGCTCGCCATCGATCTCGACGATGGTGTCGCCAGATTCGAGTCCGGCACCGGATGCGGGCATCGCGTCGAACACCTGACCGACCACCGCGGGCGTGGTGGTGGTCAGCGTGAGCGTCATGAAGAAGTAGAGGATGACCGGCAAGATCAGATTGAATGCCGGTCCGGCCGCGGTCACGACCACGCGTTGCCAGATGGGCTTAGCCATCAGCGCGCGTTCTCGGTCGGCTTCGGGGATCTCTTCGATCTCCTCCATCGCGTTTCCGAGCATGAGGACATACCCGCCCAATGGCAGCATGCGGAGTGTGTACTCCGTCTCGCCATAGGTGAACGAGGCGATCGCTGGCCCGAACCCGATCGAGAAGTTCAAGACTTTGACGTCGCACCACTTCGCGGCCAGGAAATGCCCTAGCTCGTGAACGAAGATGAGAGCGCCAATTAGGATTACGGCGTAGAAAAAGCCCATGAAGACTTCAAGCTGGTGGGAAAGTCACCTTGGAGGGGAACCGTCCCCGTCGTCGGCACATTTCCTCTCATTTCGCGAGAGGCGATTACAAGAGGACGACGGCGCAATAGTAGACCCACGGTGCGGCGAAGATCAACGCATCGATTCGATCGAGCATACCGCCGTGCCCGTAGATGATTGTGCCGGAGTCTTTCACGCCGTGGGCGCGTTTCACGAGGCTCTCGGCAAGGTCGCCGAGTTGGCCCAGGAGGTTGGCGGGGATGGCCACCAAGAGGATGTCCGTGATGCTAAGCTGGCTCCACGATAGCTCGATCGTCAGCCATTCTTGGCCGAACAGAGCGTTGGAGTATCCGTCGAGCCCGACGATGCTCGCGAACCCGTAGTTACAGAGCGCTGCAAAGCCGAGGCTGCACAGGAATCCGCCCGCAGCACCTTCGATCGTCTTGTTGGGGGAGACCGACGGATAGAGCTTGTGTTTGCCGAACGCGCGCCCGGCGAAGTAGGCGCCCGTGTCGCCGATCCAGACAATCGCGAGCGTCAGGAAGATCCAGAACGGACCGGCTGTGCCGGTTTCGCGTCGCAAGAGGGCGACCGTGCCGAGGAGCACGGACCCGTAGACGAGGCCGGTGACGGCCGAACCCATCAGGTGGGTCACACGCTTCTGGTCTTTGTGTGCAAACAGGAAGACCAGGAAGGGGACCAAGACGCCTGCTGCAAGTGCGCCGACGAGGTGTGCGGGTGCCCAGTACATCACCGAAAAGAGGCCCGCACCGAGGGCGGCCATGAGCCAGCTCGCGGTCGGAAACTCCTTGCCGATCGTGATGTTCACGTACTCCCAGGTCGACGTGGCGGCGGCCCAACCGATGAGCAGCGCGAATGCCCACAGGGGGCCCGCGAAGATGAGATAGAGCAGGATGGGGATGGCGACCACAGCGGTGATGAGCCGCGGGGCCAGGTCAGACTTGCCATTCTTGGCCATGTACGCCTCGTGGGGCCTGCGTCAGCCGAGCTTCGCTTCGACTTCGGCAATTTTGGCGGCGATGCCGGGATTGTCTCCCTCCATGCTCGCCGCGAACTGTAGATTCTGAAGTGCACTCGCCCAGTCGCTCTTTGCGATGTCAGCCTGGGCCATGCGTAGGAATTTTTTGGATCGCGAATTCGTGGCGAAATCGGCGAGTGCCTTGGGTCGAGACTCCGCGTTGACCACTTCGGAGCTCATCCGGAGTGAGCCGAGCCCGAGCCGTTCGTTGTAGGCATTGCGAAGCTTTCGGTCGGAGAGAATCGACCAGGCTTCAGTGATGTGCTTGTAGAGCGTGTTCGCGTGGTCGTGAATCGCGTCGCCCCAGTCGGTGCCGCGGAGCTGGCGGTATCGATCGGGGTGGAACCTCATGCTGAGGGTGTCGAATTGCGCCACCAATATGTGGTGCGGGGCGTCATGCCTCGAACCCAGAATCTGGTAGTAGTCGCGGTTCGGGAGCGCTTCCACGTGTGCTTTCAGTTCATTGTAGAAGCCGCGCCAGCGTTCCAAATCGTCTTCGCTCTCGTCGGGCTCCATGAGCGTGTTTACGGCACGCCGCAGAAGTGGGCCGGGGACGGGGAAGCGGAGCGCACGGTCGAACGGGCCCTCGGCGGGTGGACGTGCGGCCAGGAAGAGGATTCGCGGGGCGGGGTTCAACGCCTTGAGTTGCACGCAGAGTTGGCCGGCCATTCCGTCTTGAAGCTGCTCGTGAACGATCGCCAGAAGAACGCCACGACCGGCAATCTTCTGCGCAATCCCAGCGCCGTTTTTGGTCGCGATGGGCTTGAACGCGTCGCTCGGAAGAGCGGCTACGATTTGTTTGAGCGTCGCGACGTCGCCGCAGGCAACCAGAACTTGCTGCATCTTCGCTCCGATAGCGTTGTTGTTCGTCTCTACGGGATAGCGCGGCGGGTGCTGGTCGATCAAGCGTCGCGCGCAATCCGCGGCGTCGTCACGCCGTTTTCACTTGCTTCTGTCCATTGCCACCGATTACCACTCGGGGGCGTAAACAGCTTACTCGAACAGATGAGAAACGTCGTGGCTACTACCAAAAAGGTCCGCAAGGCAGTCGTGCCGGTCGCTGGGCTAGGAACTCGCCTCCTTCCGGTCACCAAGAGTGTGCCGAAAGAGCTACTCCCAATCGTCGACATCCCTGCGATCCAGGTGATCGTGGAGGAGTGCATTGCCAGTGGAATCGAAGAGGTCGTCTTCATCACTGGTCGAGGCAAGGGTGGGATCGAGGACCACTTCGATTACAGCTACGAGCTCGAGTCGATCCTCGAGGGGCGCGGCAAGACCCGCGAACTCGAGGCAATTCGCCGAATCTCGGGCATGATTCGTACGGTCGCGGTGCGTCAGAAGAAGCCGCTCGGACTCGGCCACGCCATTCTTTGCGCTCGCGACGTTGTCGGAGACGAACCGTTCGTGGTGCTCCTGCCGGATGACATCATCGCGGCCGAAGTCCCGGTGGCCCGACAGATGCTCGACGTCTACGAGAAGTATGGAGAAGGCGTGGTCGCCGTCATGGAAGTCTCCGACGAGGAAGTTTCCCGCTACGGCATCGTCGACGGCGAGAAGTGGAATCCCGGCCTGCACCGCGTGCGTCTGCTCGTCGAGAAGCCCGAGAAGTCGGTCGCTCCGTCGAATCTTGCGGTGATTGGTCGCTATGTGCTGCCGCCGGCAATCTTCGAGTACCTCACGCAGGTCGAGCGCGACGATTCCGGTGAGATTCAGCTCACCGACGCCCTCGCCAAGCTCGCGCGCGACCGAGCGCTGGTCGGTTACGAGTTCACCGGAACGCGTCACGATATCGGTGACCGTCTTGGCTACCTGACGGCTAACATCTCGTACGCCCTGGAGCGCGGCGAATTGCGGGACGACCTGGTCGCCTACATGAAGAAGACATTGGCCGAACTCAAAAAGAGCAAATGATTCGACTCCTCGCCTTTGTCGCGGTGCTGCTGTTCCCCGTTGTCTCCATCGGGGCGACACCGCCGGCCGACCTCATGGAGCCTCGGCTTCACCAGGCGAGGAGTGCGCGAGCACCGCAAGATTCGAAGGTGGTGGTAACGCTATCCTCGAAACGTTCGGACGAGTTTACGGCGACCGTGAAGCTCGTTTCGGACAAAGCATTCGTGCTCGAACACCGTTCCGGAAAGACCATCGAGGTGGGAGGGGATTCAGGCGCCGGCGCTCTCGTCGGTTGGCTGCTCACATCGTCTCGCTTCATCGTTGGCCTACAATCGCGAGGCGACTTTCGACCCAACAAAACTGGCGTTGAGGTCGTGGGAGATGCTTTCGGCTACTGGTACGGTGACGAGCCTCGAGTCGTGGTTTCTCGAGGGCTCGACCGCGTGCTTCGTGTGGCGTGGACCGACGAAGCCAAGTGGGAAGCTCACTTCACATACGTCGACGACGGGGACTGGCCACGGGCCATCACCGTGACGCGCGCTGGCAAACCTCACCTGCGAGTCGAAGTCGAGCCGGCTGCGAAGTAGGTCGAAGCTCTCATCCGAGGTGTTGAAATGGCGCGCAAACGTAAGCAGACCCTGGTCGACAAGGTCGCGCGAGATTTGGCGGCGGCCATCTTTCGAGGCGACTACGCGCCAGGCGTGCGGCTACCACCTCTGCGCACGCTCGCCGAACAGTACGACACGACGGTTCCCACTACGCAGCGCGCGATTGCCCGAGTGGAGCAGATGGGGTTGCTGCACGTGGTTCAGGGGTCGGGAATGCTGGTGTTAGACCCGAAGACGCATGCGGGCCTGGCAGCGATTCCGTTCTGGATCGAGGCGATCTTGAGCGAACCCGACGCAGCGTGCGAGGTCCTCGGCGATTTCCTCGAGCTTCGGCGACAGCTGGCTGGAGAACTCGCCGTGCGCGCACGCCAGCACTGGAGCGCGCACGCGCAGGAGTCGGTGATGGCGGCAGTGGACCGGCTCGAGGAGGCGACCGACGCGGGGCGCATGGCCGATATCGTGGCTGCCGACGTCGGTGTGTTTCGGGCGGTGTTGAGGGTCAGACCTCAGCTCGCGTACGCGACGGTGTTCAATGCGCTCGAGCGTGTGATGCTGGAAGTTCCTGAGGTGGTCGAGGCGATGTACGCGGACCCCGATGCGAATGTTCAGGGGCTCCGGGCCTTCTCGCTTTTGCTGGGTTCAGACGAGTCGGACGACGATGTTCGCGAAATCGTGGTGGGTATGCTTGGTACCTTCGATCGCGAGACGATTGCTCGGTTTCGGGCGTCGCTCACCTAGCGGCGATTCCGCGCGCGCCCAGTTTGGCGAGCGCGATGATCGAGGTCTGCGGATTGACTCCGGTGTTGGTCGGAAACGCCGAAGAGTCGAGTACGAAAACTCCCGAGACATGGTGGTGCTCGAAGCTGGGGTCGACGACCGACTTCGTCGGGTCTGAGCCCATGCCGCAGGTGCCAAACATGTGCGTGACGACGCAGGAGTAGTGGCGGGCGTCGTCTGACGCCTCTGATGCGAGGGCGTCGAGCCGTGCCGCATCGGCGACGCGGTCGTCCCAACCATGGATTCCCGGCGCGCACCAGTTCGCGTCGGCAGCGAGCATCATGCGGCCGAGCCAGGCGATTCCCTCGCGGACTCGGGCGCGGTCTTGTCGCGAGAGCTCGTAGTCGACGCGGGGCGCGCCGAGCAATCCGGTCCGCACTCGACCTCGCGCAGATGCGCGCACCGCGCAGCCCCAGTGAGCCAGCCGGCCCATGGACTCGACCTCTCGCAGCAGCGGCGAGCCGATTCCGTGAAGTCGGGTGGCAGCGATGGTGACGTCGAATCCGAGCGCCTCGAATTTGAGCCGCTGGTTGCGAAGGCCGATCACTTCGTGGCCCTGGGTGGAGCCGTTCCAGACCTCGACGTCTTCGTCGAATTCGCCATAGACCGAGACACCTGGATGGGCTTGGAAGTTGTGGCCGACTGGCCCCTGGTGGAGGCCGCTTTCGAGCAACAGGAGCGGGCTCCCGATGGCGCTCGCCGCGACCACGACGACGTCTGCGTCGATGCGCACCGCATGTCCGGAGGCTGTCTGCGCATCGATGCCTCTGGCACCGGACTGGTCGTGGCGGATGTGGCGAGCGGTCGTCGAAGACAAGACGGTGGTCCCGGCGTCGAGCGCCCACTTCAGATAGGTGCGGTCGGGTGTCTTTTTCGCGCCGTTGGGGCAGCCTTGAAGGCATCGACCGGAACCGACGCAGGTCGGCGTGTTTCGCCGAATGGGGCGGTGTTCGATTCCGAGTCGTTCGGCGCCGATCGCGAGGAGCTTGTCGTTGCGGCCCTGAACGGCCGCGGGGGTAGGGCGAATCTGGAGTTCTCGTTCTACCTCGTCGGTCGCTTCCTCGATCGCCTCCCAGGGTAGGGCTTTCTCGAGCTCTCGGTCGTCATCGACCCAGCTCTGCCATATGTCTTTTGGCAGTCTCCACGAGATCGCTCCGTTGATGATCGACGTACCGCCGACGGCGACGCCCTGAAGGTACGGGATGGGAGCGCGGCCGCGCGTCACGGTGGCGCCCATACCGTCGTACAGCTCGGCCATGGCGCGGAAGCCATCCTCGGAAAAATCGGATGGATCCCACCACCGTCCTCGCTCTACCACGACGACCTTCGCCCCTAGTTTCTGGAGTTCCCAGGCGGCGACGGAGCCCGCGGGACCGGACCCGACGATCACCACGTCGCACTCTAGGCTCAGCGGAGCCGAGATCTGTCGCCCGTCGAGCTTCATCGAACCCTCCGACGAGTCGGTTCGTCGCGGAAGTATGCGAACGAGAACACGAGTCGCATCACAAGCACGAGCTGACGAAGAGCCCAGATCTCGGAGTCGCGCCACCTCATGAGGAGGGCCTGACGCGACCTGCCGAACCGCACGCTGGTCGCGAGCAGAAGTGCGCTGCGAAAGCCGATGAGCAAGAGCGCGGGTGCGCTGCGGTGCAGCGTCCTCCAGAACGCATCGTCGAGAGCGCCCGAAATTGGCGGCCAACCGGGTTCGCTGGGATAGAAGGCGGTCGCCCATTTCTGTGCCCACCGGCGTTCGATCGCGGTCAGCTCCATCGCGGTTTCGGGACGAGCTCCGCCTCCGGAAGCGCGGCGATCCCTGCCAATGCGCGATGCACGAACAAAAGGAATGCCGCAGTCGTTGCGTAGTCGAGCACCGCTGCCGCCAAAAACGCGGGGTACTCCGGATTCGCCACCCACCCCGCGAGCCAGAGCGTTGCTGCGGTACCTTTGAGGAAGCTCAATGGAACAACCACGACGCCAAACTTGCGAATGTCGAGCTGCAACAAGAGACACATGAACGCCAGAGCCGCGACATTGGCCGACCCCAGGTACCGCCAAAAGTGCGACGTGTTCTCGGCGACCGTGTACGGGCCGCCGCCCAGCATTTCATTCAGCGCTGAGAACTGGGCCATCGCAACGTCGGGCGCGAAGACATACGACAAAGTCGGAATCGCGAAGTTCAGGGTGAGCACCGTGAACACCACCTGAAAGTCTCGGTAGGCGCCCACCTTCTGGGCCAGAAATCGATTGAGCATGACGCATCTCCATTGTGTAGATCAATTGTATAACACAATTAGAGCGCCGACGAAAACATACGAACGTAGGTTCGTTAAGTTTCGGAATTTGCCTTGTTATTCGACGAGCCAGTCGTACCCGTTCGCGCGCAGGACTTCGGTCACGATGGGAAGGAAGCGCATCGATGTGAGGTCGAATTTGCCCTGGGTGCCGAGGACCTCGTCAAACGAGGCTTCCCCGATTGCGAGGCGCAAGTCGGTGGCGGCGATGGGGTCAAATTCAGGTACGGCGACTGGGTCTGCGGCTGCTTGGAGGATTGGAGACTGCCGATGTCGCGTCGCGTTCTCGTAGGCGAACGCAAGCTTGACCAGGGTAGCCTCGTCCCATTTGCGGCCGTGGAACATGAGACCGACCGGAAGTCCACCGCTCGAGCCAGCTTGAACGACGACGGCAGGAGTCTGCGAAACCGAGCCGGTAGTGCAGTTTGCCCGCGAAGCAAACACGCCCGGAACGCCTTGGCCATCTGCCGGGTACACAATGGCGTCGAGTTCGAGCTCGTCCATGATTCGAGCGATGAGCTCAGCGTTGCCGTCGTAGCGGTCGATCGCCTCTTGGTGGGCATCAGAGCCGAGGTTGAATCGCGAGAGGTTGTTCGCCGAGTTGAGGCATGATTCCACGCTCGCGAACACGTGGGCGCTGAACTTTCCGGTCTTGCAAGCGTCGGCGTACGACTGGATTGGGCCGTCGATGATCGACAGGAACTGCTCGAAGTCTTCGGCAAATCCAAATCCCGAGCGACGGGTATTGAGTTCGTCGAGGGCGATGTTGTCGACAATGGTGGCGCCGTTCGCCTCCATCGTCTGAAGCGCGCGCTGGAAGATGATGTTGATGTCGTTGTCGCCCCCGACAAACGTGTGTTGGACGTTCTCCGCCTCGGACTTGCCCAGGCGCCGGAGCACGCCGATCCGTGCGCCCTCGAGCCCTTGCGGGTCGAGCTGGTCCACGTAGACGGGGCGCTCGCCGTCAAACTGTGCGGTGCGGCCGTCGTCCGGGTCTTCCGCCGCCATCGCGTCGAGCATGATGGCGAGGTCGGGGACCGATTTGGCGAGAGGTCCGGGAACGGCATCCATGCGGCCGCTTGGGAAAACACCAGTCATCGAGATGAGTCCAACGGAAGGTCGAATGCTGACGAGTCCGTTGTATGCGCCTGGGATGGTGAGCGACGCGCAGTTGTCGGTGCCGGTTCCACCAACCGCGAAATTCGCTCCGACCGCGGCGCCCGACCCCGACGAGGAGCCGCCTGGATTCCGCGTTGTGTCATAAGGGTTCCCGGTCTTCCCGTGGCGTCCGCCGATACCGAAAATTCCGCGAGACATTTCGTCCATGGTGGTGGTCGCGAGCACAATCGCGCCTTCTTCCTTCATGCGACCAACTGCGAATCCGTCTGCGGTTGGTTGCATGCCGACAAACGCGAGGCTGCCCGACGAGACCGGTGTGTCCTTGGTCGCGAACAAGTCCTTCACCACAATCGGTGCGCAGTGCATGGATCCCGCCAGTTCGCCGGAATCAGCGAAAGCCTCGTCGAGGGCTCGGGCTTGCTCCAAAGCGTTGGCGTTGAATGCGACGAACGCGTTGATTGGTGGGCCGTCGCTCACGTCCAGGTCGAATCGCTGGATACGATTCAGATAGGCGGTGACCACCTCTTCGCAGGTCGTCTCGCCGGCAGCGATCGCGTTGGAAATGTCCGAGATGGAGGCTTCTTCGACGGCGAACGGTCGCTGCTCGCAGTGGTCGCCCACGCCGTTTTGGTCGCGGTCAATCTGGCCGGCATTGGCGACGTCGGGGCAGTTGTCGCAGGCGTCGCCGAGTCCATCGCCGTCGCTGTCGGAATTGGTCGGGTCGGCGACTTGCGGACAGAGGTCCGTGCAATCGTCGACTCCATCGGAGTCGCTGTCGCGGGTGTCTCCGCCCGTTGGGCAGGGATCACACCAGTCGCCGAGTCCATCGCCGTCTGCGTCGCTTTGTCGGATGTCGAGCAGCAGCGGGCAGTTGTCCGCGTCGTCGGGCGTGCCGTCACCGTCGTCGTCGTCGGAGCAGAGATCTCCGGTGCCGTCATGGTCGGAATCGACCTGTTCCGGGTTGGCGAGGTCAGGGCAGACGTCACACGAGTCGACGAATCCGTCGCCATCGGTGTCGGGGTCCTCGTCGGTAGGCTCGAGGTCACCACACCGAATGATCGGCTCGGGCGGGTCTTCAGTGCTCGAGTCGTCGCCGCAAGCGGGCAGGGCGAGCGCCAGGAGGAGGAGGGCGAGCAGATTGGTTCGAAGCATGTTACTTTCCATCCATTGGATCGGGCGCACTATAGCGGGGATCGGCGCGCGATTGAACAAGGTGAGGCGACCATGTTTGAAGTGCTGATGAACGGGACTGGTGACGCGTTCAGCGTCGAGCGATACGGGACGAACTTCCTCTGCGAACACGAGTCTTTCGTGCTCGCGGTCGATTGTCCGGACAGTTATCGGCGCTCACTGGTCGAGAACGAGTGGGGCTTCGACGTCGACGGCATCGATGCGTTTTTCATTACACATCTGCACGGCGACCATGTGAATGGGCTCGAGATGGTGCTGGCGTTTTCGGCATTCGCTCTGCAGCGCAAGCTCGAGCTGTGGACGACGCCGGATGTCGCGAAAGACCTGTGGGACCGCCGACTCGCCTGTTCCATCGGCACCATGTGGGACGGTACGTCGCACAACAAACTCGAACTCGCCGCGTTCGCAAATTTGCACGTGGTCGAATGGGGCGTACCCACCAATATCGGACCGTTTCGGATCACGACCCGGCAGACGATTCACCACATCCCGACGGCGGGGTTCCGGTTGGAGTGTGAGGGGGCGAGCCTGGGATACGCGTGCGACACCGCCTTCGACCGCGAATATGTGGACTGGTTGGCGGACGGAGCGCAGCTGATCCTTCACGAGACGAGCTTCGGGCCCGCGCACACGCCGCTCGAGGCCCTCGCAGACCTCCCGGCAGATATTCGTGAGAGACTGCGCGTCGTGCACTATCCCGACGGGCTCGAGGCACCGGAAAGCCTCGAGTTCGCGCTACAGGGCGAACGCTATCGAGTGGCGCCCGACTCCTAGAACACCGAGATCAGGCGCGGCGTCGTGAGGTTGGAGAAATCGTTCAGGTACCCGGTGGCGCCGTAGTCGTCTTCGCCCCAGCAATAGAGGTCGCCGTCGGTTTGGAGAGCGCACGAGTGGTAGAAACCGGCCGAGACGAAAGCGGTCGATGAGGTGAGCGTGGTTACCGCGACCGGGGTGGTCCGGTACGTCGTCGTACCGTCTCCAATCTGTCCATCCCAGTTTGAGCCCCAGCACCGAACGGCGCCGGCGCTATCGATGGCGCAAGAGTGATATCCGCCGGCAGCCACGAATGCGACGCCTGACGAAAGTCCGGTGACGTTGACGGGCACCGACGAATTCGTTCGAGAACCATTGCCGAGCGAACCGTTGACGTTCCGGCCCCAGCAACGGGCGGCGCCCGTCGTGGTTACGGCACATGCGTGATACCGCCCGACCGAGATGGAGCGAGCCGTCAGGCCCTGAACGAGTACGGGTACGCTGCTGTCGACGGTGGTGTTGTTGCCGAGCTGGCCGTAGTCGTTGCTTCCCCAGCATTGAACCGCGCCACCGTTCAAGAGGGCGCACGTGAAGTCGCCGCCGCCGGAGTCGATCGCGATGGCGCTCGAGATTCCGGAGACGAACACCGGAGTGGTCGAATCGGTGGTCGAATTGTCGCCGAGCTGGCCCTCGTCGTTTCCGCCGAAGCACCGAACCGAGCGGTTGCTGAGGAGGACGCACGAATGGTCGTCGCCCGCGGCTGCATCGATGACGCCCGATGTGAATGTCGGGACTGCGTACGGCGAGTCTGGGTAGAAGTAGGAGATTCCGTGGCCGCACTGGCCGTTGAAGTCGTTGCCCCAGCAATAGAGTGCCCCGTTGGACGTGACTCCGAGCGAGTGCAGGTTGCCGGACTCGACCTGAACGATGTTGAGCGAGGCCAGTGCGGCGGTCCGCGGGGTCGCGACCGTGGTGGAAGCGCCATCACCGACCTGGCCATAGTCGCCTCGGCCCCAGGCTCGAACCTGGCCCGAACTGTCGATGCCCGTGGTGTGATAGCCGCCGAGCGAAAGCAGATTCGCGGCGGGAACGCAGCTCGAGCCCGCTGCGACGAAACCGGCGGAGCATTCAAAGCCGCAGCTTCCGAACGTGCAGGTCGCCGTAGCGTTGGCCGGAGAAGGGCACGGAGTGCAGCGATTGCCGCAGGTTGCTGGCGACGAACTGTTGACACACTGCCCGTTACACTCGTGGAAACCGGTATTGCAGGCGAAGTCGCATCCTCCGCCAACGCAGGTCGGTGACGCGTTCGATGGCGCCGAGCAGACGACGCACGCCGGCCCGCAGGCCGTTGGCGAGTTCTGCGGCACGCATTGGCCGTTGCACTCTTGGTAGCCAAAGTTGCAGGTGAAGTCGCACTGACCGGCGTTGCAGGATGCCGTGGCGTTGGCAGGCGTCGGGCAAGGTGTGCATCGGTTGCCGCACGTCAATGGGCTCGTGTTCGAGACGCATTGGCCGTTGCACTCATGGAACCCTGAGTTGCAGCGGACGCCACAGGAGGTGCCGTTGCAGGTGGCCGAGCCGTTTGCAGGGGCGGGGCAGGGCGAGCAGCGCGAGCCGCAGGTGTTCACGTTCGTGTTCGAGACGCATTGGCCGTTGCATTCGTGGAATCCGAAATCGCAGGCGATGCCGCAGCTGGTGCCGTCGCAGGTTGCGAAGCCGTTGAGGGGGTCGGAGCACGGATTGCAGCGTGAGCCGCAAGTGGCCGGGTCGTTGTTGCGCACGCATCGACCGTTGCACTCGTGGAAGCCCGCGCTGCAAGCGACGTCGCAGGACCCGCCTGAGCAGATGGCGAGGCCGTTCGCCGGTACCGGGCAAGTGCGGCACGAAGCGCCGCAGAAGTTCGGATCGGTGTCGGAAACGCAGACGCCATTGCAGAGATGGAAACCCGGATTGCAGCTGGTACCGCATTGACCAGCGTTGCACGTGGCGGCTCCGTTTGCGTCGGCCGGGCACGGCGTACACGAGTCGCCGCACGACGCGGGCGAATCGTCGGAGACGCAAGTGCCGTTGCAGCTGTGGAATCCGGGCTGGCACTCCACTTCGCATGCGCCGTCGATGCAGAGGGCGTTTCCGCCTGGAGGTACGGGGCAGGCGATGCAGCCTTCACCGCACTGGGTGGGATCGTCGTCAGGCACGCACTGGTCGCCGCACTTGTTGAATCCGTCGGCGCATTCGAAGTCGCAAACACCGGCATTGCAAACAGGTGTGCCGTTCGCGGGCGCCGAGCAGGTCGTGCAGTTCGCGCCACAGGCGTAGGCGTCGTCGCTGATGCAGGCGCCGAAACAGAAATTCTGGTCGCCTGGGCAGAGGCAGAGGCGAGTGGCAACGTCGCAAGACGCGCCGCCTGGGCAGTCGCTGGAGGTGTCGCAACCCACTTCGCACTGGCCGATGGCGGTTTCGCAGAAGAAGCCGGCCGGACAGCCATCGTCTCGGCAATCACCAGGTGCAGCCTCACACCCACCGCCAACGCAAATCTCGCCGATTCCGCAGGTTTCGCCGCAGCCTCCACAATTCGAAGGGTCGGTCTGACCGTCGACGCACCGGCCGCCGCACAGAATGCCGTTCGCCGGGCACGGGTCGTCCACATTGTTGGGACCACCCGAATCGGTCGATGCGTCACCGGTCATTGAGTTAGAGCCGGCGTCGGTGACGTTGTTCACCTGAACGGGCGGGAAGGTCTTCTTCTTCGCGTCGTCGCCGCATGCGGCGAGGAGCAGAAAGAGTCCGACGAGTCCGAGCAGTCGGAAGTGCGACATGATGCGGTGCCTTGGGGGTCGTTTGGTGCTGCCCAAGGGGTACCCGATTCGAAATCGAAAGTCACGAACGGCGGTTAGGCGCGGAACCGTCGCAACAACAGCGAATTCGACACCACGGATACGCTCGAAAGTGCCATCGCACCGGCCGCAAATGCGGGTTGCAGCAATCCCAAGGCGGCCACCGGCACCAGCGCGGTGTTGTAGAAAAATGCCCAGAATAGGTTCTGGCGGATCTTTCGGAAGGTCGCGTTGGAGACGTCGATGGCGCGCAACACGGCCTCGAGTTCGTTCGAGACGAGCGTGATGTCTGCAGTTTGCATCGCGACGTCGGTGCCGCTGCCGAGCGCAATCCCAAGGTCTGCCGCGGCGAGCGCGGGCGCGTCGTTCACGCCGTCGCCAACCATGGCGACGGTCTTTCCCGCGTCGCGCAGTTCCTCTACGACGCTAGCTTTGTCGCCCGGAAGCACTCCGGCGCGCACACGGTCGCGAGCGATTCCCAGCTCGTCCGCGACAAAGTGCGCCGTCGCCTCGTTGTCGCCGGTGATGAGCCATGCGTCGACGCCGCGACGGCCAAGTTCGGCGAGGATGTCTTTCGCGCCGGCCTTTGGAGCGTCGCGTAGGGCGACGAGCCCGACCACTGCGCCGTCGCGTTCGGCTGCAACTACGGTCGCGCCGGTTCGCATGAGCCGGTCGGCATCTTCAGCAGTTTGCCCTTCGAGCGCGATCCATCCCGGTTTGCCAACCCGCCAGGTTGCGCCGTCGAAACGTCCCGAGACGCCGTGGCCCGGCGTGTTCTCGAAGTCATCGACCTCTTTGGGCTTCGCGCCGAGTTCGCCCATGTGGGTGACCATCGCGGCGGCTAGAGGATGCTCGCTGGGGCGTTCGAGCGAGGCGATGCCGAGCGCGACGTCTGCCTCATCGTCGTAGGTGACGAACTCGTCGACCGACATGTTCCCAGTCGTCAGAGTTCCGGTCTTGTCGAAGATGATTGCGTCGAGCGACTTCGCCCGTTCCAGCGCCTGAGCTTCGCGAATGAGGATTCCGTGTCGGGCGGCCCACGCCGAGCCGACCATCATCGCAGTTGGCGTCGCGAGGCCGAGGGCGCATGGGCATGCGACGATGAGCACTGCCACTGCCGGAAGAGTCGCTGCGCCGACGTCGCCCGTGATGAACATCCAGACTGCAAACGTGATGACCGAGATGACGAGGATCACCGGGACGAAGATGCTCGAAACTCGGTCGGCGAGCCGTTGAATATCGGCCTTCGAGGCCTGCGCGGCCTCCACTTGGTCGATGATCTGCTGCAGCGTCGATTCGCTGCCCGTTCGTTCGACGCGAACTTGAATCGAGCCATCCCGGTTGATGGTTCCGCCGATGACTTCGTCGCCTGTGGACTTGGTGACCGGGACAGATTCTCCGGTGACCATCGAGGTATCGACATCGGAGGTTCCTTCCACGACCTCACCGTCGGCCGGAATCTTCTCGCCCGGGCGGACCATGACGACATCGCCGGCAGACAAATCGCGGACGTCGATTTCGACCCAGTCCCCTCCGCGTTTGACCATCGCATTTCGTGGGGCGAGGTCGAGGAGGCTCTCGAGCTCTGCTCCTGCCTGCCCCTTGGCGCGGGCTTCGAGCCACTTCCCGACCGCGATGAGCGTGACGATCATGGCGGCGCCATCGAAGTAGACCTCATGGATCGTCGAACCCATGAACGCCCGTATCAGCTGAGCCGTCGAAAACACCATGGCTGCGGCGGACCCCATGGCGACGAGGGTGTCCATGTTGACCGAGAGATGTTTGAGGCCTTTCAGAGCGCTTGTGTAGAACGGCCGGCCGGTGTGGCCGAGCACGACGGCCGTGAGGTAGGCGACGACGCTCAACCGAAGCAAATCTGCAGCACCGGCAAGTTCGAAGCCGAACCACATCGGCCCCATTTGGAGGAACAACAGCGGAATGGTGATGACGAGACCCCAGACCCATCGACCCTTCCATTGTTCCGCCTCGCGGCGTCGCCGGGCGGTCACGGAGTCGGTCGGATCCTCGGGTTCGGTACGTCGAGTCTGTGACTTTTCGCCGGCGCGTTCGATTCGGCCAACGTCATAGCCAGCGCCTTCGATTACGGCGGCGACATCTTGGTCAGAAAGGTCTGCCCCAGGATCGAACGAGATGTGGGCTTTCTCTGTCGCGTAGTTGACGACGACACGACTTACGCCCGGGGTGTTCGCGAGCGCGGTCTCGACGCGAGCGACGCACGACGCGCACGTCATTCCTTCGACGGCGACTACCGCATCATACTCGCGGTCTTGAATGGCGGGTGCTGAAGGGGCCTCGTCCGGCTTGATTTCAGGCAGCGGTACAGATGCATCGGCAAGGCCCTCGGCGACGACCGCATCGAAACCGACGTCTTCGATGGCCTCGGCGAATCGCTTCGGGTCGAGGCCGGGCGGAGCCAAGATCGACGCGTGACCAGGATCGAGGACCACCTCGAACTCGTCTACTTCGTCGAATGCCGCGAGTGCGTTCTCCACCCGGGCGACACACTTGCCGCAGGTCATGCCATCGATGTCGATTTCGTATCGAGTGCTCATCTTGCGGCCTCGCGACAGCGGTGAGTTCAGCGGCTGAACTCTAGTCACCGGCTCGTCATCGCCAAGGCCCGCGAGTCTCATGGGCCTTCTTCGGGACCATCCTGAGAAGTGGCTTCGAGCGGTTCAGGGCTCAACTGGGCTTCGCGACCGGGCCAGCGACGCTGCCATCGATGTTCCCACGCGTCTTTGGTCGCTTCATCAACGAGGGCGAGGTGATCTGGGTAGATACGCTTGGTTACAAGTGACTCTCGGAGCTCGGCCGCCCGAGCCGTCATGCCCCGCTTTTCGAGTGCTCGCACAAGTTCACGGAAGTGCACTTCGAACAGTCGCCACTGGACCTTTCCGGCGATTTCTCGGCTCGAGACGAATCGTTCAAGCACAATCGGGTCCATCTTGCGGTCGGATGCAATTTCGGCGATCGGAGCCCATTGCTTGTAGTCCTCGAGCTCTTCCCAAACCCGCTGTGCCTCGTCGTAATCGCCCACGCCGAGCTTTGCGATGGCATAGGTATCTGCTGCAGCCGCGCTGATCTTATCGTTCGCGACTTCAGGCGAATGCTTCTCTGCTAGCTTCCATCTCGCTGCGAGCGCGTGGCACCACGAAAGCGAGTTTTGAAGAAAGACCGAATCGGTGTT
>CAYLMO010000068.1:0-25616 GCA_964384605.1 uncultured Bradymonadales bacterium
AGTTTTCGTGCCCGGGAGGCCAGTCTCGTGCGGGCCAACGGCCCAAACGAGACGATAGACCCCGGTCTACATGTCGACCCCCGGCCGAAACGACAAACCCTCCCTGGAGAGGCCGACGAGTCGTTCGCGCGGCTTCAGTACCAGCTTCTTCTGTAAGTGTTCACAGGCGCAGGCGCGGTGTGGCGAGTGCGTAGCGACATGCTGCGCAACGACAGACTGAGAGCCGCGAACCGAGAACCGCTCGCGCCTCATGTTATGACTTTGAAATCCGAGCATTTCGTCGTACAACCCCCCACACGTTTCGTAGTGTTTGTGCGATGGAGATGGTGATGCAAAACCGTTGGGTAATGATCCTGATCGTCGCGCTGCTCAGCTTGGCCGCCCCGGCCGGCGTCGCAGCGCAAGAGGATGGCGGAGCCGCCGAAGGCGCCGAAACCACCGAAGAGAGCGCCGAAAGCGCTGAAGATGGTGGCGAAGAGAAGGCGACCGAAGACGGCGACAAAAAAGCCGACAAGTACGAAGAGTCGGAAGAAGACGCCGAAGAAGCCGAGGAAGAGAAGGAGTCCGAGCACGGCTCGTACGAATTCAAGCGCTCTTACGGTGGCGGTCTCGAAGCCGGCTTCTGGTTCAACGACCTCGAGCGCCTCGGCCTCTACTCCTTCGAAAACAACGGCGGGTCGAACTACGACATCGCCGGTCCGTTCCACTTCGACCTCGCTGCAGAAGCGTCGATCTGGGAAGGCACTCGATTCTCCATCTTCGGTGGACTTCAGTCGCCGTTCTCGAGCAATCCGAGCGCAAGCGCACTGTACATCGGCTTCGAGCCGGCCTTCGCGTTCCGCCGCGACATGTGGGAACTCGCGATCGGCCTGGGCGTCGGATTCGGTAGCCTGAGCGCTTCCTCCGACGTCGCTGGCGACCTCGACGCTTCGCTCATCCTGATGCGCCCATTCTTCGAAGTGCGCCGCTACTTCAGCGAGTACCTCGGAGTGTACGGCCGCGTCGGCTTCAACCAGTGGATCGTCAATTCGCCCGAAGGCGTGACGCCGCGCTCGACTCTGAACGGCCCCGCGCTCAACGACGACGACAACCTCGACGAAGGCGGCGCATACCTCGCCCTCGGTGTTCGGTTCGGCTTCTACCCCGAGCACGTCAAAGTCGTCGGAGATTCCGACGGTGATGGCCTGCGCGACGACGTCGACTCCTGCCCAGACGAAGCCGAAGACTTCGACAAGTTCGAAGATGAAGACGGCTGCCCTGAGCTCGACAACGACAGCGATGGCATCAACGACGACGTCGACAAGTGCCCGCTGGATCCGGAAGACATGGACGGCTGGCAAGACGAAGACGGCTGCCCCGAGTCCGACGATGACCTCGACGGCGACGGCATCCTCAACAAAGACGACCAGTGCGTGAACGATCCGGAAGACAAAGACGGCTTCGAAGACGAAGACGGCTGCCCGGACCTCGACAACGACAATGACAACATCGCCGACAAAGACGACAAGTGCCCCGACACCGCCGGTGTCCCGCAGAAGCAGGGCTGCCCGTTCGAGAAGGTCCAAGTCACGCTGAAAGGCATCGTGATCAAGGACAAGATCTTCTTCGAGTACAACAAGGCCACCATCAAAGAAGAGTCGTTCGGACTCCTCAACGATGTCGCCTCGACCATCAAGGCATACCCGCGCATCAAGCTCATCGAGATCGGTGGCCACACCGACCACGCTGGCTCCGAGAAGTACAACGCTGACCTCTCGCAGAAGCGCGCCGAATCGGTCCGCACCTACCTCGTCGAGAAGGGCGTCGAAGAAGCTCGTCTCACCGCTAAAGGCTACGGCGAATCGAAGCCTCTCGTCCCGCTGCCCGAAGACGGCAAAGAGACCAAGGAAGGTGCCGAGAAGAACCGCCGCGTCGAGTTCAATATCCTCGAGCAAGAGACCGTCACCAAGACGGTGCGCGAGGACAAAGTCGACGAAGTCGAAGGCGACGTGAAAGACGTCGAAGAAGTCGACGGCGACACGAAGGAAGAGGCACCGAAGACCGAAGAGACGCCCGAGAAGGCTGAGTAACTCTTCGATTCTAGTGAATCAAAAAGCCCCCGGTTTCCCGGGGGCTTTTTGTTTCGCTGTCCGCTGTCCGCTGTCCGCTGCCCGCTATCCGGTGGCGGAAAGCGGAAAGCGGAAAGCGAAAAGCGGAAAGCGGAAAGCCGAAAGCGTTAAGCGGCAAGCGGTAAGCAGTCATCAGACTGGCCATCCACCCGCCGCACCGCTAAAACCTCCCCATGAAATCGCTCACCATCATTGTACTCGCCCTGACCGCCGTCGCATGCAGTGGCCAAGAACCCGCCAAAAGCACGCCCGCGGAACAGACCGTCGCCGCCGCAGACGCCGACTCGATCCAAGACTACCCCACCGTCACGACCACCGACGGCCGCACCGTCTGGAAGCCGCCGTTCTCGGCCGATGAGATTCGCAAAGGCACGCCAGCCGGACTCGTCCAGCACATCGTGATGATCGACAAGGGGCAGCGATTCGTCGTCCAGGTGTCGTTCGACAAGCCCGATGCCGACGGCGTCACCATCTCGAACGTACCGGTCGACGGAAACGCAAAGCCGCTTGGCAAAGGGACCTCCGCCCGCACCACGTGGGCTGAGCTCGAAAGCCACGCCTACTTCGACGTCTCGAACACCACCGTCGCAAAGAGCTCCGTCACGACCACCATGGGCGACCACGAAGCGCTCCTCTTCACGACGACCAAGGAACAGGGCGGCCAGAAGCACGTCGACCGCGCGTGGTTCGCGCTCGACCTGCCCGGCGCGCCCGTCCGCTACGAAAAGACGGTCGACGGCGAGAAGGTCATGACGATGGAGATCGTGAACCGAATCGTCGCCCCCGAAGAACCTAGCGAGGAAGCACAATGACTCCCGAACAGCTCGTCGCTTTGCCGCGCGTTCAGTCCGTCGCCGCCGCGCCCGATGGCACCTGGCTGGCCGTGGCTGCTCAGCGCCTCGATGAAGACAAGCAGAAGTACGTGACCGACCTGTGGCGCGTGCCTACCGACGGCGGCGAAGCGCTTCAGTTGACCAGCGGCAAGCACAACGACACTTCGCCCGCCTTCCGTCACGACGGCGCACTGCTGTTCCTGAGCGACCGTCCCACCGCCGAAGACGAAGAAGGAAAGCGCATGCAGCTGTGGGCGTTCCGTCCCGAGGGCGGCGACCCCGTCGCGCTCACCGACGAGCCGCTCGGTGTGCAGGCTTTCGTCGTGGCACGCGACGCAGACGTGTTCGTTGTTCGAACCTCTGTGCTGCCCGAAGTCGAAGACGAAAAGCAGCGCGAAACCGCGAAAGAACGGGGCGAGAAGGGGCCAACGGCGATTCGGTACACCGAGATGCCGGTGCGCTTCTGGGACCACTGGTTGCCCGACAACGAGACCCACTTCGCCGTGTATCGTAAGGGCGAACGACGGCCGTGGTTCGGCGCTGCGGAGTACCGCGAAGCCGACTTCGCCATCTCGCACGACGGCACCACCCTCGCCGTCGTCAGCCGTGGCGAAGTGGCCGACGACCGGATGCTCGACTCGATCCTCGAGCTGTGGGACGTCGAAACGCTCGAAGGCGTCGCGACGTTTGCACGCGAAAAGAGCTGGTTCGGCGGCCTCGTTTTCGGCGAGTCGGAGCTCTACGTGGGCGAGTCGACGCGCGATGGAAAAGAGTCACCGAAGCCGCGTCTGCTCCGCTGGGATCTGGAGGCAGACGAGCCCGAAATCTGTATCGAAGCGCTCGGTCACCTGAGCGTGGTCGACGTGGCGCCCGACGGAATGCTCGTCGCGGTGGGCGACCACGAAGGGCACACGCCTGTCTTCTCGCTCGACCCCAAGTCCGGCGAACGAACTCGAATCACCGCAAAAGAAGCCGGTGGCTCGCACGCCGGCGTTTCCGCATTCACCCTCGACGGTGCGACCCACATCGCCGGAGTTCGCTCGACGCTGCTCGACGCACCGGCCACGTTCACCGTTCCATTCGAGGCAGATTCGACGCCGAAAACACCCGCCGCCATCGGCGACTGGGAACGTCCGGGAGACCTCCGCGTCGAGGAATTCTGGGCCGAATCGACAGACGGCGAGAAGGTCCACTACTTCATGGTCGGGCCCGATGACGACGAAGAACGCCCGGTTCTTCTGTGGATTCACGGCGGTCCGATCAGCTCGTGGGGCGACATCTGGCACTGGCGCTGGAACTCGCTCATCCCAGTCGCTCGCGGCTACCGCGTCGTCTTGAGCAACCCGCGCGGCTCGACCGGCTACGGTCGCGACTTCGTGAACGGCATCTGGGGCAACGTCTGGGGCGCCCAATGCTACGAAGACCTGATGGCCGTGACCGACGAGGTCGAGGCCCGGCCCGACGTCGACGCCGACCGGATCGTCGCCATGGGCGGCAGCTTCGGCGGCTACATGACCAACTGGATTGGCGGCATGACCGACCGCTTCGCGTGCCTCGTGAGTCACGCGGGCATCGCGTCATTCGCTACCTTCCACGGCATCACCGACAGTCCGATGTGGTGGTCTGCGATGCTCGGCATCAACCCCTTCGAAGACCAGCCAAGCCTCGACCTCTACTCGCCGATCTCGAAGATTGCCGACTGGAAGTCGCCGACGCTCGTCATCCACGGGCAGCAGGACTACCGCGTGCCGGTGGGCGAGGCGCTGCTGTTGTTCGAGGGGCTGCAGCGGTACGGCGTAGAATCGCAGCTGCTCATCTATCCCGACGAGAACCACTGGATCTTGCGACCGCGGAACATCGTGTCTTGGTACGACGAGTTTCTGCGTTTCTGTGACGAGCAGTTGAGCTAGCGTTTCTAGTTTCTAGTTTCTAGTTGCTCGTTTTCGATGCAGCGGGGACTCCCGTGGAGCAAGAGCGGGATTGGGTCTGGTGGAACGAATCCTCTCGGCCTACAGGCTGGATGAAACATCCAGCCAACCTGACTCGAGATCATTGTGATATGATGCCCACATGAAACACCTCGACCGTAAGAGCACCACCAAGACGAGCCGCACCGCGCCCGAAACGGACGACACAATCGCTTCCGCGACTCCGGGCGAACGAATGGCTATGGTGTGGCAGGTCTCCATCAATGCCTTCGCCTTTGCAGGACAAGATGCTGCATCCCGACTTCGCCGAGATGTTACGAACGTTGTGCGAACACGAGGTTGATTTTCTCGTCGTAGGCGCGCACGCGATGGCCGCGCACGGCCTTGTGCGCGCCACGGGTGACATCGACATCTGGGTTCGACCGGTGATCGAGAATGCTCAGAAGGTCTGGGCCGCGCTCGCGGAGTTCGGAGCTGGGCTTGACGATCTCACCCCGGACGATCTGACACACGAAGATACGGTGTTTCAGATTGGCGTCGCTCCAATTCGCATCGATATCCTCGCGGGCGTCACCGGCTTGGACTTCGATACAGCCTGGGCAAATCGTAAACATGTCGAACTCGATGGACTCGAGCTGTCGGTACCTAGCCGCGCACACTTGGTTCAGAACAAGCGGGCTACGGGGCGCCCCAAGGACATCGGGGATGCTATTTGGCTCGAGTCGCTCGGCAGTGAAATCGACTGAAAACGCTGGTCAAAAAACCGCGAAGAAACCGCGGACCGAGAATAGACAAACGAGAACCTGAATGAACCTCACACTCGAACAAGCTCGCCGCCACTGGTGCCACGCCCAGGGGCTCGCCAGCCCGCACGCAGGCTCGGTCCACGACCTCCTCGTCGACACCGGCTGGATCCGCTCGCTCGGCGGCATCGAAGCCTACCTCGGCATCGCCGTCCGCAGCCTGCATGGCGTCGATGCAGTGACCGCAGCCGTCGCGAGCGGTGACGTCCAGATTCTCCCGTCGGTTCGCGGCTGTATCTACCTGGTCCCGCGCGAGCACGCCGCGCTCTCGCTACGCATCGCCGACCTGCTGTCTGCACGTCGAAACGAGCGCGATATGGAGAAGGCCGGAATCGGTCCGGGAGACCTCGAAACCGCAGCATCAGCGGTCCTCGAGCTACTCAGCGACGGCAAGCCTCGGTCGACGCGCAAGCTCGGAAGCGACCTCCCGGATGGGGTTGTGAAGAAGCTCGGCGACGCTGGAAAGAAGGTCGGAATCACGTCGACGCTACCTCCGGCGCTCCGCCAGCTCGAGTTCGCCGGCAAACTCTCGCGTCGCGTGCAGGACGACCGCCTCGACCACGAACGATACGAGTGGCATATCCCCGAGACCAATGCCCTCGAGGCCGCAGAACACTTGAGCGAAGAGGCAGTCTACGCCGCCGTCGCCGAGCTCTATTTCCGTTGGGCAGGTCCCGCCACGCGTAAGGGCTTCGCGGCGTGGTCCGGCCTCAACCAGACGCAGGCCAAGGCCGCTATCGCCGCGGCCGCACTCGTCGAGGTCGAAGTCGAGGGGATGGGCGAGTCGTTCATGCTCGAGTCGCGACTCGACGCGGAGCTGCCCGCCCCGGAGGAGCTCAACTGGGTGCCCGCGCTCGACAACCTGCTCGCGCTCCAAGAAGAAGCGACCTACCTGATCGACCCGGAACATCACGACGTCGACGTCGCCCAGTTCGGCCGCACATCCACCCGCAAGTTCGTGGAGGTCAATCAGCCGCTGCAGCGCACCCTCTTCTGGGACGGTCGCGCCGTAGGACTGTGGGCCTTCTCGCCGTCAGAAGGTCAGGTCGTGCACACGTTGTTTGGGAATGCGCCATCCGCGCCGGCGCTCTCCGGCCTCGAGCGCGCCCGGTCGGTCATCGACCACTTCGGGCACGCCAAGGCGTTCAGCCTCGACAAGGATGACACGCTCGAAAAGCGCGCGGCGCTCGTGCGAGCTGCGGAAGGTCGCTAGATGTTCGACGGAGCAAACTCGCCGTCCAACGCCGGGCACGACATCGGAAAGCCTCCCTGACCGTCGCTCGTCCACCCTTCCGTGATTCCGCCCTGCAATCCACGCACGATCAGCGCTGTTCCATCGCCTAGATCGTACCGGTAGAACTCGTCCACACACGCGTTCAGGCACGTCGACCACTGCCCGAAACAAGCGTCCGTGTCGCGCTCGACGATCGCGCAATCCGCACCCGTTCCCGAGACCACGAAGGCGACTCCCGGCTTGAAACCACAATCGCAATCGGCCTCGGCAGCGTCGCCGTCGCAGACCGGCCGCGGGTCGTCACACACGCGGAAAGCCTCGTCGTCGCGCACGCACTCTTGCCCCGATTCACAGTCTGCGTCTTCGCTGCAATCGGCCAAGCATCGGTACTCCGACTTGCTCCCAGTTGAGCAGGTCTGCATGTCGGCGCACGAGTCCGATCCGTCGCAGCTTTGGCCGACCGTGGGGTCGCCCTTTTCTTCGGTATCGGAGCAGCCAACGGCCAAGAAGAGAGCGGTGAGGACAACTAGATAGCGCATGAAATATCTCGTGCTGAAAGGAGCCACACCGCCATTCTGGGACGCATCCAATCGCTCGTCCAGAAAGCTCTGGTCAGCCTTCCTTGCTCATCTTCCAACCGACGACGATGGCGAAGATGAGGAACAACCCCAACCCCACGAGAACCATCGGAAACGTGCTCGTGTCCTCGGACTCAGCCCCTTCGGCCTCGCCCACGATCACCGGGACGTTCGGGACCTCCTCCGGCTCCGGCTCGGGTTCCGGCTCGGGCGGCGTCGACGACGTGCCCCCGTCTGGCGAGATGTACTTCGTGCCCGCGTCGGCGAGCGGTTCGTCCTGCGCGCAGTGAGCCTCTAGCGGCTCGGTTTTGGCGATCGAGAACTTCGCGTTCGATCCCGGAAGCGCCAGCTTGTAAGACATCGGCGCACTCTCGGCGATTGATTTGCTGTTCTTCGCCTCTGGCGAATCGATGCACACCACCGGAACCAAAAACGGTTCGTCGTCCAAGATCCGCTTGGGCCTGTCCATCGAACAGTTCGACGTTCGATGCACCCAGGGCTCGTCGTACTTGAGCTGCTCGACGATGAAGAGATTGCGATACGGCTCGAATTTCGCCGGTAGTCTCAGACTCACGTCATAGCGCGTAGCCTCGACCATTCGCCGACATGCAGGACTTCCGGAGTACGCGACCTCCTCGACCACGGGACCCTCGATCTTCAAGCCGACTTCGACCGAGTCGAACTTCAGCGGCGGCCCGACATCGAACTCTTTCGTCACCCGGAAGTAGGTCAGCCGGTACCGCTCACCCTCCTTCCAGGGCGACACCGGACCATACGCCGGCTCGTCGCCCGGAAACTCCTGGGCCTCGACCTTCTCCCACCCGGCGCTCGATTTTCGCTCGAGCGAGAATTGCGCTTCGGCAGGGGCGGCCGGCACCAACCCGTCGCAGTAGATCGCTCCGACACCCTTGAAATTCGCGGGCACGGTGTCGCCCACCGCGATCTCCGAATCGCAGCTGAACGCGCACGAACATGCGTACGCCTCGGCGGCGAACGCGAACGCACTCAGGGCTACGGCCGCGGCGATGAACGGTCGCATAGTCAGACTCTCGTGTGGTTGGAGTCTTAAGACTACCGGCCCCGCCGCGAAGAAGCTACCAGGTCCCGACGCTCTCCATCGAAGCCCACGGCTCCTTTGGCTCGAGCGCATCGCCCTTCTGCAGCAGCTCCACCGAGATGTTGTCTGGCGACTTCACGAACGCCATTCGCCCATCGCGCGGCGGGCGATTGATCGTCACGCCACCCGCCTGGAGCTTCTCGCAGAGCGCGTAGATGTCGTCCACGGCGTAGGCGAGGTGCCCGAAATTACGGGCGTTGCCGTAGTCTTCCGGGTCCCAGTTGTAGGTGAGCTCGATCATCCCGCCGTCGTCGCCGGGTGCGCTCAGGAAGATGAGCGTGTAGCGCCCACCCTCACTCTCGCGACGGCGAACCTCCTCGAGGCCGAGGAGGTCGCAGTAGAAGTGGAGCGATTCGTCGATGTCGCGGATGCGAACCATACTGTGGAGAAACTTCATGCTTCTTCTCGTGTCTGGTCGCTGTCCGCCTCGCTAGCTATGCGGTGGCGAGTCCGCCAACCGGTGCGGAATCGTCGCCAGCTGCCTCGATGCGCCGACCGGCGGGGCGCAGGAAGTACGAGCCAGCGACGAGCGCGAGGATGAACAGCGGTGGGATTGCTGCGCCGATCGGGTCGCCCGCGAGGATGTGGGAGAACGTCGCGCCTGTCATGGCGAAAGTCACTCCCGCGTACGCCCACTCCTTCACCTTGGCGAACCCGGGCGCCAACAATGCGATGGCGGCGAGTACCTTCCAGATTCCCAAAATCTTCGGGAAGTACTCGGGGTAGCCGAGCGCGGTCAGGTTCTTCACGACCTCCTCAGCGCCGGCGACGTTGGCCAGTCCCGAGCCCAACAGTGCGAGCGAAGCAACTCCAGTAAATCCCCAGTATACAATCGTTTTCTTGTTCATGGTCTTCTCCTTGAAGTGTTGTCCTTTCATCTTGGTCATCGTACGAACTTATGATGTAATTGAGCAAGATTTGGTTTCCACACACTAACCGCTCAAAAACGTCACAAATGATTGCATCCGAGATTAGGGAGTACGTCGCCATCGTGGAGCACGGCTCGGTTTCCGAGGCGGCGCGTCAGCTCGACATCCCAAGGGCCACCCTGAGTCGTCGGCTCGCTGCGCTCGAAGATGAGCTGGGCGTAACGCTCCTTCACCGCGAAACGCGGCGGCTGGCGATGACCCAGGCCGGTGAAGAGCTCTATCGCAAGGCGCTCAAGATCGTGGCCGACATCGAAGAGACCGAGGTCGCGGTACGCGCGCTCGACGGCGTTCCGAGGGGTGTTTTGAAGGTCTCGGTGCCTCCCGCCATCGGTCCGCGGCTCTCGACGTTCATCATCGACTTCTTGGAGAAGTACCCGGAGGTTTCGATCGATCTGGTGGCTACGAGTCGTCACGTCGATCTGGTGGGGGAGGGGATCGACGTCGCGATTCGAGGTGGGATGGTGCGCGATCCGGGGTTGATGGCGAGGCGGGTGATGCGTTCCGAGGTGGTCGTGGTCGCGGCGCCGTCACTGGTCGAGCGCCTGGGCCCAATCGAGACGCTCGAAGACTTCGAGCGCGTGCCGTGCGTGCGCGTCTACCAGCAGGGCTGGAAGCCCGTGGACGAGTATCCGTTGCGTGACGGGGGCACGGTTCGTGTGAAGGGACGAGTCCGGTCGAACGAGCTGCCGCTCACGCGGGATTTGGTGCTGAAGGGCTTCACGGCCGCGATGATTCCCGGTGAGTTCGTGCACGCCGACGTGAAGTCCGGTGCGATGGTGGTCCTGCTGCCAGAAATCCTCGGTGCCGAGGGCGCCGTGAGCATCGTGTGGCCGCAGGCCGACCATCTCGACCCGAAGGTTCGAGCGTTCATCGACGAGGCGGTTGTGTTGTTCGAGAGTTGGGAGATCGGCGACTGGACGCAGTAGTCTTCCGCTTTCCGCTTTCCGCTTTCCGCTTTCCGCTTTCCGCTAGCGCCGCGACCGCGTCTCCCTTATGGTCCCGCGATGAGCGACACCCCAAAAAATTTCGCCGAGTTCGACCTCCACCCATCGCTGGTGAAAGCCACGCAGGTCTTGGGTTTCGAGGTCGCCACCCCCATCCAAGTGGCAGCAATGCCTCCCTTGCTCGACGGTCGCGATGTGATCGGGCGAGCGCGAACGGGATCGGGAAAGACGGCGGCGTTCGGATTGCCGCTGCTGAACTCGATCACCGACGCACCCGGCGTGCAGGCCCTCGTCCTTGCACCCACCCGCGAGCTCGCCGTTCAGGTCGCGGCTGCCATTCAGGAGCTGCGCGGCGACCTCGACGCGCGCATCGTGACGATCTACGGCGGCGCGTCGTACAAGCCGCAACTGCGCGGCCTCAAGGCGGGGGCATCGATCGTCGTCGGCACTCCCGGTCGCGTCATCGATATGATGGAGCGCGGCGCGCTAAAGATCGGCGGCGTGCGCTACTTCGTGCTCGATGAAGCCGACGAGATGCTCAAGATGGGCTTCATCGACGACATCGAACGCGTCATGCAGAACTTGCCTGAGAAGCGTCAGGTCGCGCTCTTTTCGGCGACCATGCCGGCCGCGATCAAGAAGGTCGCACAGACCTACCTGACCGACCCGATCGAGATTCAGGTCGAAGACTCGGCCCTCTCGGTCGATCACATCGACCAGACGTTCATGCGCGCACCGCGCCGGCTCAAAGACGAAGCGCTCTTGCGACTCCTCGCGACCCAGCGCGCCGAAGGAACCCTCGTCTTTTGCCGCACCAAAGCACGCTGCGCCGAGACCGCGGCGATGCTCGTGAGCAAGGGCGTGATGGCCGACGCCATCCACGGCGACCTCGACCAACGCGCTCGCGAACGCGTGCTCGACGGTCTGCGTTCGAAGGCGCTCGACGTCGTCGTCGGCACCGATGTGGCCGCGCGAGGCCTAGATGTCGAACACCTCACCCACGTCATCAACTACGACCTTCCGCACGACGCCGAAACCTACGTGCACCGCATCGGCCGCACTGGCCGAGCCGGCCGCGAAGGCGACGCGACCACCCTCGTCGAGCCGGGCGAATGGAGACGCGCCAAGCAGATCGCCAAGACGGTGGGCGTGAAGTTCGACCAGGTCGAAGTGCCGACCGAGAGCGACGTCGAAGACGCCCAACGCATGGAGCTTCGCGACAAGCTCGCCGAGAAGATGCTCGAGCCGGGCCGCGGCGACGCCGCCGAGTGGCTCGTTCACCTCAAACGCGAGAACGACTGGTCGATCGAAGAGATCGCGATCGCCGCAGTCCGCTTGCTCGAGGACGACATCGGGCTCGAGATCGAAGGCGACGCCGCGATCGAACCCGAACAGAACTACGAGGACGTGAACGAGGTCGAGGTGGTCGTCACGCTCGGGCGCCGCGACCACATCCGACCCGGCGATATCGTCGGCGTGTTCACCAACGAGCTAGGGATCCTCGCCAGCCACATCGGCCGGATTTCGTTCGGCTCGCACCGCGCGTTCATCGGCCTGCCGAAACCGGTCGCCGAGAAGCTCCTCGCCGACCATTCGCACGCCGAGTTCCGCAACAAGCGCGCCCGCATCCTGCCAAACGATGCGCCAGCGGCGGACCGTCCGGTTCGGGTGTCGAGCAAGAAGAAGAAAGGCAAAAAGCGGAAGAAGTAGGCGCAGCTGATTTCATGTCGGCGTGTTTGCGACCGACAGGCGTGTTATGTTCTTTCCGAGCCACTGACATACGTGGTCGGCAACATCCGGCTAGGTGGGGAATTCGAATCGGAGTATCGGTATGAACGTCGGGAACTCTCGTGTTTTCGTTGGTTTGTTAGTCGTGGGACTCGTTGGCTGTGGTGAAGAGCCATCGTCCATAGATGACTCGACGGGCAATTCTCAAACGCTTGATATGGGAGTCGCTGACGCCGTGGACGTCGATGACACGGCGCCATCCGTCGCGGAGACAGAACCCGAGGAAGGAGCGCAAGACATCGCACTCGATTCGGCGGTCGTCGTTTCCTTCGATGAGGCGATGGACCCGGCCAATGGCGAGGTCTTTCTCAGCCCTGGTAATCTGAGCATCTTGGCGGCGGACGGCCAGTGGCTGAGCGACCGGACATTCCGAGTCATCCCGGAGGCGTTGGAGGCCGGAACCGACTACCAGGTCACCCTGTCCGGGTTTACGGACCTCGCCGGAAACCCACTGGAGGAGCCGTTCAGATTTGGCTTCTCAACGATTGTCGATGCGTTGCCGTCCGTCACCGATTCGGTCCCCGCCGAGGGCGCCGAGATACCCACAACGACATCCACGGTGATTGTGACTTTCGACAAGTCGATGGACACTCAGCGTGGACAACTTGTAGTTGCCGAAGGGGGCTTCACCCTGGGGGAACCGATGTGGATCGGTGACACGACGATCTCGGTGCCAATTCAGGACCTCACGTATGGCGTGGAGGGTTCGATCGCGTTGGTCAACTTCGCCGATTTGGAGGGCAATGCGCTCGATCCGGTCCCTTATCTGACCGATGGTGCACTCGACTTTGTCGTTGCTTCCGACACTGACTCACCCGCCGTTGTCGGCAGCACTCCGATGGAAGGCCAGGTCGATGTCGACCCCGACATGGCTCCTCCGATTTCAATCACGTTCAGCGAGCCGATGGACACCTCGCGAGTCCAAGTGACACTAGCCTCCCAGCCTGGCTCGGGCATGCAGACGCTGACCGGAACTTGGGATGCCGCGGGGACCACCATCACTTTTCCGGCGCCTGTCTTGACCTACAACAGCGACGTTTCGATCGACCTGAGCGGGTTCAGTGACGCGTTTGGAAACTCGCTCGACACCGTGACTTACCTCGGCGACGGTCGACTCGATTTTCTGACGAGCACCGACATGTTCGACCCGGTCGTCGTGAGCTCGACCCCTGCCGAGGGGGCGATGAACCTCCCCTTAACCACCTCGCAGGTGATCATCAACTTCAGCGAGGCGATGGACCAAACCGTCACCATGGTGGACGTGGCGACCCGCGCGGGTACGTCGCCCATCGTGGGAACTTGGACGAACGGTGGCGCGCAGCTCACGCTCGACATCTCGAATGTGGTCGTCGCGGGAGAGATCAGCGTCGACCTTCGGTCGCTACAGGATGTGGCTGGCAACCCCTTGGACGCCGCCGTCTACCTGAACGACGGTCGACTCGACATTTCCACGGTTGCACCGACCGGCGAAGACTGCAGTGAACCGCTCTCCATCGCAGAAGCGACGCCGACCGGCACGAACAACGGCTACCTTTGGAACATCGCTTCCGGTCAAACGGTCGCGAAAGACAATAATGCGACCCAGTGCGACGCTGACGGCGCCGGAGACGACATCGTCATTCTCTACGAGAAGACGACTCCCTCCTTCAGCAACGGAGGACCCATGCTCCACCTCTTCGCGGATGCGGTAGCCAGCATCAATGTAGAAGTGTTCAGTGGGGCGTGTAACCCGTCGGATCCCTCTGCGGTCGTCGAAAAGTGTCTATGGAATGATCACGACTGGGGCGGGTACTTCGACCTCGATCCGGGGGTGTATTACTTCTGGATCAGTCGGAGCAGTGTCAACTCCACGCTGCCCGCGATGACCGTACTTCTGGAAGAGATTGCGACCCCTCCAGACGGCGAAACATGTGCCGCTCCTTTTGATCGTTCGAGCGCGAACTACACGCCTCCGTCCGCTGGCTCCGGGTATCATGAATGGGTCATCGCATCGGACTCGATTCATGCGTTCGACATGGGTGACACCTGGGGCGACGGCTCGGGATCGATCTCATGCAGCAATGACCCCACCTACGGCGACCTCCACGGGTCCGACGCGGTCATCCGGTTCAACAAGATCAGCGACCAGTCCACCGTACAGGTGGAAATCGAAAACGACGGCTTTGGGAGATTTGATGTCGAGGTCCTAGACGCGTGCGAATCGCTGTCGGCTACCGCATCCCTGTCGTGCCTTGCGAGCGTTCGAGATGCCAACTTCTCGTTCGATGGACCTGCTGGGGTCTACTACATCTGGATTGCCGGAACGGCGCCTGGTTCCACGTTCCCTGGACTTACCGTCCGCGCCCGCGAGACCGTACTCAGCCCCGGTGAGAGTTGTGCGAACGCATTTGCGGTCACATCTCCCGGCTCGGTCTCGGTGAACGCTACCAGCGCTGAGTCCATCGCTCGGCCGTCATGCTTCGACCCGCTAGCGAACGTCGAATGGTACCGTTACACATTGACTCAAGACGTTTTGGATTTGGCGACCAATAGTGCCGGCGCAATCTCGCTGTTTAGCGCAGACGACCTCGTCGAACCTCTATTCTGCTCTCGGGACGCGAGTTCGGTCGGCCACGCCTCCCTTCTTGCGGTCGGACAAGACGTCTGTATTGCCGTTGAGGTTCCCCCAACCCCTGGTACAGGATTAGGAAGCTTCTCACTGACTGAGAAGTCGTACACTGGCCTGAAAGGTCCCGCCGTAGATCTCGGCATCGAGCGACCGCTGAACTCGACCGGCAGCGAGATTTCGATCAATCTCGACGACTGGATGGCGGTAAACGATTCCGAGATTTTCCTCTGGGTCAGTTCAACTACTGGCCTCGTTCGCGCGCCAAAAACGGGCGGCGTTCGATCGACTTTGGTCGACCCCAACGTCAACGGCATCGATTTTCGGCACAACGGCGACTCGGGCCTCTTCGTCAACGGCCAGCTCTTCACGTTCGACGACACCACAACTTCATCAACCAGAGTCTGGCGGCTTTGGGATGGGGTTTCATCCCCGTGGGGGCCAACTCCGTGGGACACCGGTCAAGCATCGAGCTTCTACCCGAGCGAAGACATCTCCGCGTCCGCAACGGACGGGACCTACATCTACTACGCGACGAACGAAGGCTCCTCGACTTCGCCAACTCAAATCTATCGAATCCTAGCGAGCGCCTCATCCGTACCTGAGGAAGTCGCCGTCGTGGAAGACATCCACAGCGTCGCTGGAATGGCCATCGACGCGAACTTCATATACTTGGCCGCAGAAGACTCGCTAGACTTCACGATCGAGGGGATCTATCGGATTCCAATCTCGACCTTCAGTGTGTTTCCACCGGTGACCAACCCCGAGAGAATCTCAGGAGACGTCTCTCTCAGCCTCGACAAGGCACCGGTGCTTATCGACGATCCGGTCAACCCCACGAATCTTTACTTCCACGCTCAATCGCCGGCGGGAATCCACGCAATCATCGATCCAGCAGGGGCAAACCCGAGCCATATCGGTGTAGTCGCCACCGAAATGGGTAGTGACGACAATAGCGCTGACTACAACTACGTCGACGACGCAATCTACTTCTTCGGGACAGAACAAGTGTCGAGCGGGCGATTCTACAAGCTTCAGTAGCGCCGCCCTAGATAAAGGAATCTGAGTCTAGGAGACGTGTCCTCTCGGATGCTGGCTCGGAATCAAAATCGCGATTGGAACGTGAAGCTCGCACCGCCGTCCGACACGCCAACCGAAACGGTCGGCTCGCCCTCATCTTCCGGCCAAAGCAGCACCCCGATGCCCACCGCGGCGAGGACTCCCGCGCCGACGTAGAGTCCGCGGTTGAGCGTGGCGTTCGAGCGAAGCTTGTCCGGGTCGCAATCGCTGCACGTGCCGTCGTTGTACGCGTTCGCATCGTCGATATTGACCGCGTAGAACGCGAGCGAGGAGCCGGCGACGATTGCCGAGAGACCAATGAGTCCGCCGCCGATCCAAGTGCGCGTGCTGATGCCTTCGTCGACCGGTTCGGGCGCAGGTTTGACGACATCCACGGGCTTTTCGGGTCCCGGTGAAGTCTTCGCGACCTTCTCTTCCTCCGCTCGCGCCGTCGCCAGCTCGGCTTCGACCGCGGTGAGGGATTCGTCGGCCCTGTTGCCGGCGTCGAGCGCCCGCGCCTCTTCTAGTTTCGCCTGCGCGCCGTCCAGATCGCCTTTCGCGATCAGCGCACGAGCCTCGTTCGCGCCACACTCGGCAATCACGAATCCCATGTCGTGCTGGTCGATTTCGGGGGCGTCGGGCGCTGTCTTCAAGAAGAGCATTGCGCTCGGTTTTGCCTCTTTGCACACGTCGGCTCGAAACCAAGAGAGTGCTTCGCCGAGCAGAATCTGAGGTTCGGGGAAGATCTCGTAGGCGGCGTCGAACTTCTCGGCTGCAGCGCGGAAGTCCTTCGCCTGATAGTGCTCTTGCGCCTGCTTATTCAGCTCGAGCGCTTCGGCTGGCGGTTCGGCGAACGCTTGCGCCGGAACCAGCGAAACGCAACATGCGAGCAGGCATAGAAATGTGTTTCGATTCACTGCCATCGGTCTCCCGTTCCGATCCCCAACTTCTCCGCCGGTTCTTTCGTTTCGGAGGTCTGTTTCTCGGAGGTGTTGCCGCCAACCGTTTTGGTTTCGGCGGCCTTACGCTCGGTCTTCTTTTTGGGCTGCGAGCGGGTCTTCTTGGTCGTCGAACCGGTCGCGGGTTTCTTCGTCTCGATGGGGTCGGGCTCGACGACGTTTGCTTTCTCCGTCGCAGGTTCAGGGGCTATCTCGACCGGCTCCGGTGTTTCGTCCGGTTCGAGTTGCCCCGTTGCCACTTCGTTCGTCGATGTCGAGGTCGTGGCACTGGTGGCGACCTCAGGAGTCGGCTCCGCCAGTTCTTCTGCATCGCTGTCGCCGCTCATGAGCGCGGCGCCGACCGCAACGGTGCCGCCCAGAAGCGCCGCCGCCGCGAACCAAACCCACGTCTTCGGTCGATTCGCGGGTTCTCGCGGTGCTTCCGCCACCAAAGCAACGGGCACGGTCGCGCTCTCTTCCGCGGGCACACGGGGGGCCGTCGTCTGGACCTCGATCATGGGGACCGTCTCGAGCGGAACGTCCGAAAGCGTCTTGTGCGGCGACTCCAGCGCCGTGAACTCCTGAGTCGTCTCCAACCGCCGCCTTGGTTGGATTTCGGCGAGGGCGTCGTAGAGCGCAAGGGCTGATGGGAAGCGGTCTTGCGGGTCTTTCGCCAGAAGTCTCGAGACCACGTCCAGCAGCGCTCGAGGGGTGCCGTGACGTTGAAACGCGGCCGGTGGTTTGGTCACGTGCGCGGTCACGATTTCGAATGAGCTCGTGCCGTCGAACGGAAGTCGGCCTTCGACCATCTCGTAGAGCATCACGCCGAGCGAGTAGAGGTCCGAAGATGGCCCGGCATCTCGCGTCCCTCGGATCTGCTCGGGACTCATGTACGCTGGCGTTCCGAAGATCTCGCCAGACCGCGTCAAATCGAGCCCTTTGGACTCTCGCATCGACATCTTGGCCAGCCCGAAGTCGATGACCTTCACGGTCGTGTGGCCCGCGAAATCCTTGATGAGAAACACGTTCTCGGGTTTCAGATCGCGGTGTGCGATGCCGTGGTGGTGGGCGTAGGCGAGGCCGTTGGTGACCTGTTTGGTGACCTCCAGGACGTCGCCGAGCGGCATCTGCCGACCGCGCCAGGCGCTCAGGTCAGTTCCCTCGAGAAACTCGGTGACCAAGTAGTAGGCCTTGTGAGCTTCCGAGAACCCGAAGTCGTACACCGTCACGCAGTTCGGATGGCTCAGCCGGCCAAGTGCCTGCGCTTCGAGTTCGAAGCGCTGACTCTGAATGTCGCCACCGGCCTTTTTGAGGAACTTGATCGCGACGGGGCGTTCGACGCCGCTTTGCCACGCGCGCCAAACCACGCCCATACCGCCCTCGCCTAGTTGCGAGTGCAGGACGTATCGTTCGCCCAGTGTTTGCCCGGCTTCGAATGGCAGGTTCCGACCCATGGCGTCCACCCTAGAGCAGGGGGCGAGTGGCCGCAATTTGCGAGCGACAGCTTTGCGCCGCAACGAAAGTTAGGGCAAGTTTGGCCGCATGCTTCAACTCTGGGCCATAGCTGCGATTGTCGTCCTTTGCGGATGCCTCCCGTTTCCCGAGAGCAGCGCTGTCGACGGTGGGACGATTCGCGACGCTGGCCATGCCGATGCGGCTGGCGAGGCCGACGCAGCGGAGGTCGACGCAGCCGAACCTGACGCAGCGGATGCAGCCGATGCCGATGCTGACTCCGATGCCGGGCCGCTGGTCGAAGCGTGGGTCCAGGTCGCCGCTGGACGAGAGCACGCCTGCGGTCTGACCAATCGAGGACGTGTGTTCTGTTGGGGGCGGCGGGCAGAAGGACAGTTTGCCGGGTCCGGCGAAACGAGCCCGGTCCCCGTCGAGATCGAATTCGAGTCAGACGTCTCGATCACCCAAATCAGTTCGCATCACGGGCTGTCCGCGAGCAATGGCGGGACGACGTGCGCCGTCGATTCGAATCAGAAGATCTGGTGCTGGGGCGCAAACCAAGGGGACCTGGTTGATCCAGATCGAATGCCTCGGCCCGACCCCATTAGGCTCGATGGAGCGGACTTCTCCCTCGTCGATGTGGGCGGGAACCACGCATGTGGGATTGACTCGGATGGCAAGACACGGTGCTGGGGCCAGAACTCAGCCGGCCAGGCGGATGACTCTCTGGACGATCCAGTAGAACCGTTCGGTGGAGCCACCGGACTTGTCACAACGGAGTTGAGCGCTGGAAGCCGAGTGACCTATGCGGTTCTCGGCGGGCTTTTCCAAGGCTGGGGCAACTTATCGTACCACGCGGTGACGTGCGGCGATCCGGCGGATTGTGTGGTCTCGAACGGCCAGAATTGCAGCTGCATCTTGAGCCTTTCGAACGCGAGCGTCACCGATGTGGAGGCCGGTGCGTCCCATGTCTGTGCCGTGGTCGATGGCAGCTTGCGCTGCTGGGGGGAGAACGACCGAGGCCAGCTGGGCAGCGAGGATCAAGGGCCCGTGGGCTTCCCGACTGCCACCAGTCCGTTCAGTGGCCAAGAGGTGATTGGAGCGATCGCGGTCGGACTCGAGCACACGTGCGCCGAGGTCGACGGTAACCTGAAGTGCTGGGGAGACGATTCTTACGGCCAGCTCGGACCAGATTCTGCCGCAGGCTTCACGGCGGAACCCCGGGACATCGACATCTCGAACGTCCAGTCACTGGCGGCCGGCGCACATTTCACGTGCGCAGTTTCCGAAGGTCAGCTCTCGTGCTGGGGTCGCAACAACAACGGTCAGCTCGGTCGGGGCCCGAACGACCTGAACGGGGTCTACCGCGACTCTGCACCTGTGTTCACTCCCTGGTAGTCGGCAAGTCCGTCTTTGATCGGGCTCGACACATCGTGCAATGTGGCAGCGTGCGACACGTTTGGATCATAGCGGCGTTGGTGTCCTTCACGGGATGTCTCCCCTTTCCCGAAGACCGCCTGGTCGATGAGCCTGACGGCGGGGGTCCGAACGTTTCGGACCGCGACGCTTCGGGCGAAGTTGGCCCAGACGGTGGCATGGCGGGTGACGCCACCGTCGCGGCCGACGCGGCCGACGCGGGCCAACTCCAAGAGCAGTGGACTCAGGTCGCGGCCGGCCGAGCACACGCCTGCGGACTCACCAATCGCGGCCGTGTTTTCTGCTGGGGAAGCAGGGATTCGGACCAGTTTGCCGGGGGCCCGGCACCAGCCCCTACACCAAAGCTCATCAACTTTGGTGCAGGCATTCAGATCGTTCAGATCGACTCTAACCCGGGTACTCCGACGACCGGTGGAGACACCACCTGCGCGATCGATTCGGCAGACAACGTGTGGTGCTGGGGGGCGAACGACGGTCAGATCGTCTCCACCCAGCCTGGGTCGAGCCCGAGTCCGAAAGTCCTCACCGGCGGCCGTTTCACGTCGGTCAACGTGGGCGTCAACCATGCCTGCGCCGTCGCAACCAACGGCGAAGTACAGTGCTGGGGGCAGAACAACTCCGGGCAGGTAGCGGACGCAGACGTTGATCCCGTCCCTCCGTTCGGTGAGGCCGCAGCCGGTCCTGCTTCAGTGCGGCAGGTGGCGTCGGGCAATGAGCTCACCTACGCTCGAGAGGACGCAAATCTCTGGGTCTGGGGCAACGCCGAGTTTCACCCATCCTTGTGTGACGCGGTGTGTGTCATCCAAAGCGGGACGATGTGTAGCTGCCCGGCGAATGTCCCCCTCACCGACGTCTCCGACATCGTGACCGGACCCGCCCACACTTGTGCGGTGAGCAACGGTACGTTGCGGTGCTGGGGCGAAAACGATCTTCTACAGCTCGGCGAGGCGGTATTGGGGCCGTTGGACTTCGACGAGGCGGTCGCGGTCTTCAACGCCGGAACTCCAATCGGGAACTTTGCGCTGGGCCATTTCCACACCTGTGCCGAAGCCGATGGCCAGGTCCACTGCTGGGGCAACAACGCGAATCGAGAGCTCGGGGAGAATCAGATGGCGAGCACGACCTCGAATTCGGTCCCGTCGCCGCTCGATTTGTTCGACGTCGAGTCAATCGCCGCCGGGGCGACGTTCACATGCGCGGTATCTACCGGGGGGCTCGAATGCTGGGGCGACAACTCCAGCGGGCAGCTCGGTCGCGGGGAAGCCGCGACGAACAATGCGTATGCGACACCGGAGCCGGTGGAGACCCCGTGGTAGCGTGTAAGAATCCGTCAACGTCGATTCGTTGAACCTTGCCCCGCATGAAACGACGCTCTGCTCCGACCTCGAACCGGAGCTTCCATGCGCACACTCGTCCTCGCCCTCCTCTTGATCACCTCGGCCTGTGGTGCCGAGTCGGAACCCAAGCCAACTGAATCCGACGCGGGCGTAGGAGTTGCCGACGCGGGCACGTCCGATGTCGGCGAGCCAGACTCGGGCTCGGTCGAGTCCGACGCCGGGCCTGCTGCCGTCGACGCGGGCCCGGCTGAAGTCGACGAGAACGTGTGGCGAATCGCGCCCGAACCCGGTCCGGAAGACCTCCAAGCGTTCGGTCAATTCGCGCTCTCGGCCGAGGTCTTGGGCCTGGGAGAAACGGTCCACCTGACCCACGACTTCGAAATGCTGAAAGCCGCCATCGTCCGATATTTAGTGGCGGAGCAGGACTTCCGGACGGTTGCGTTCGAGACTCCGTGGGGCGTCGGCCGCAACGTCGCCGAGTACGTCGATACGTGCGTCGGTACGCCGGAAGAGGCCGCACAGAACCTCGCTGGCTACTGGCGCGACGAGGCAATTGTCGGACTGCTGGAGTGGCTCTGCGAATGGAACGCGGCCAATCCGGAAGACCCCGTCGTCTTTATCGGCTTCGACACGCAGCAGCCGTGGACCGACATCGCCTACATGCGCGCGGTGTACAATCAGGTGGCGCCGCAGGCGGTGCTGTTCGCCGAGGCGCTCGAGGTCTGCCCGGGCGCAGGCTCCGGCACGGCGGCCGAGTTCTATCGCGGGACCGAATGGACGGCCTGGAACAACGGCGACACGAGCTCGCTGGAGGCGTCGTATCAGCCCTGCCTCGACGCCATCGCCGCGGCGCGCGGCGACCTCGCCGTGAACGAGGAGGCCTACCGGACGGCGATCTCCGACACGGGCTGGGCGTACGTAGAGGTGGCGCTTACGGGCATGGAAGCGTTTGCCCGGGGCAACTACGCCGACTTCGTGTCGGGCGACCGTTTCGAGTTCTCCCGGACACGTTCCGAATCGATGGCGATCGCGTTCCAGGCGGGTCGTGCGACCCTCGGAGGCGGCCAACGCGCGATCGTCTGGGCGCACGACATGCACGTGATGAAGCGCCGGAATTCGTCTGCCGTCTACGGCGGCGTGAAGGGGTTCGGCGAGTTCCTGAGAGAGGACCGGGAGACCTCCTACCGCGCAGTAGGACTGGCCGCGCTCGATACCGAGTACCTCGACCCGGCGACCGGAATGCCGGCCAAATGGCCGGCGCCAGAGGCCGGGTCGCTCGAACAGGCGGCTGGAGGCCTCGGTGCCGACGCGCTCTTCATGGAGTTTCGACCCCGCTTCTCATTGGTCGACGCGTTTTCGCCGGTACCTTACAGCATCGACCAGATTGCGCTCACCGAGCAGTTCGATGGGGTCTTGTGGCTGCGCATTACGGCGGCGAAGGCCTTCTAGTGCAACCCAAGAGGTATCTACTCGAGGGATTCCTCGACATCGGGTTCTCTTGAGTAGTTGATGTCGGATGCCTCGTAGGATTGCTGTTGCTCAGGATGTTCTTGACCAAGAAACTCGAGCAATTCGGTAGCTGTGAATGGCTTCGAGAGAGTGGGAACTCGGGAAGCTCTGATCTTCGCCCAAAGGGTGAGATCGGCCGAGTGAATCGAAGTTGGTGTATCCGTGATGGAACGGACTCGAACATGCGTCGGCCCAAGTCGAATCCGAGCCTACCGCCCACCCCCCACACGAGCAAAGAACGAGGCAGTCTGGCAATCTTACAATCTCGTTCCACGCCGAATCGGCATCAGCGTAGAGAACGACAGAGTCGAAGACGCCCAGCGTGATTCGTTCGAGAAGCCGGCGAAAGACCTCATCTGAATCGATGATTACTAGTGTTGTGTCACGTTCCCGCCCGTGACTCGGAATGAGTGTCCATTCGTGCCGGGTCAGCTGCGCGGCTGAGAACGAGCGCACAATTCTGAAAAGGGAACAAGCTCATGTAGCTACCTCTCGACTTCTGACTTCTTTGCCCCAATGGTCTAACCGAGGTTCTCCGCCCCTCCGGTTTCGTAGGCGGCGGTTTCTTCTTCGAGTTTCTGTTCTAGCGGCACCGTCGGGACGAGATGCTCGTCAGACGTCGGAAACTCCGGGCGGTTCTCGAAGGTGTCGGTGTGTGTGGTTCTCTCGGCACTGCGAGCCACATCCGTGTCCTCTCGGACCGAGCGTTCCGATGAGGTTCCAAGCCCGTGCAGAAGGCTCGCGAATGTCACCTCGGCTCTTGCGTCGTTGTCTTCTGTCATTTGAGTCCCCTCAAATTCCTCTGGCCAATAGGTACCAGCCAGCTGCTCATGAGATTTCCTTGAGGCGAGTGGAACACCATCTCGGGACCACTTTCATCGACTGAGGGACGTCTCCACATGCCCGCTCGATCCCTTCCACCCAGCGTTGGACCACCGTTTCGAGATTTCGTAACTCCTCCGCCGAGGGGCGAGCGCGACTCGAAGAATGAAATGAAGTCTCCAGGTCGAAATGGATCGGCAGATCGTGGTGAGATTCGCTCCTCCAAGACTTCCATCCGAACATGCGGACGCGGCCGGGCGCCTCGGCGGCCCAGTCATTTAGCCACTGGGCCACGTCATCCCACGATTCGGGCGTGGCAACTCGAGACGGATCGGACGAGCCGAACGCCACCTCCGTGGATTCCCCACCAAGTTCACCCGGTGTGACTCGTAGCGAGGTCGAGACAAAACGAGAGGCGAACTTCCGCTCGAAACCTTTCAGACTGGACAGCGCATCGGCGCTATTCACGCCCACAGACGTAGATCCGACCAACCATCCTTGAGCGACGCGTCTGGCGACGATGAGCCCAACAGACCGGCTCTCGAAGATCAGGATGTCACCCAACTCGTCGGAGCATTCGGCGATCCCCGCCACAAACTGGGCAATGCTTGATTCGGGCAGAGGTGGTGAGTTCGACTCGGATGAAGGGTGCAGAAGGTGCGCCTCTTCTCCCACGAACCATACGGCCTCGAGGCATTCGATCCGACGCAGACTGGTTCTCGTAATCGGAGCTGTAAACACGATCTTCGACTCATCGACCGCCATTTCCACCACCCTACGTATTCCGTCGGCTGACCTGAGGTGAAACAGTCGACTTTTCACACCGAACATGTTTCGCACTATTTCCTACACAAGCCTATTCGCCGCAGAAAATACACATCTTTAGGTAATTTTCTGCGTAGTGCGCATATTCCGCACACAAATCACTGAATGAGACCAAAGATCTGATATTTCTAGGAATTCTGATGCTGCGAGTTGCAACGGCGAGGCCGTTCGATGATCATAAAATGGGGGGGTGGACCTCCGCCGAGACCGCATGCGCAGATTCGTGCGGCGAAGCAATCTGCGACGACTGAGCATGACACCAAACCAGCAGTTCAATTTTGTAGCCGAAGACCCGACTTCCAAAGCGGTCCTCGACTTGGCGACGATCGTCGCACGAGCTCACTCCACCGTGCTGATTAGTGGGGAGTCCGGCGTAGGAAAGACTGTTCTCGCTCGCTTCATTCACCTCGAGTCTCCACGCGCTGACAGTCCATTTGTGGCGGTCAGTTGCGCGGGCATCGCAGGAGATGATTTCGAATTCGAAATGTTCGGCTCGAAAATCGATGGCATCGGCTCCGAAGCGGAACATGTAGGCCGCTTCTCTCGTGCAATGGACGGAACGATCTACCTGAACGAAATCTCTGAGCTGAGCCGGGACTCCCAAACCAAGCTGCTCGGCGTAATTCAGGAGAGAGAATATCGTCCTGTGGGAGCGACTTCGTCACTGCCTTTCAACGCACGTCTAATCGCTTCGACCACGCAAGACCTGCCACAATTGGTGGATGAGGGAGCGTTCCGTGAGGATCTGTACTATCGACTGAACGTGTTTCCAATTCATATTCCACCGCTCCGACAACGGCGAGGTGATATTCCGATTCTCGCCTCCCACCTCGGTCGGGTCTTCGCCGACGTCTACCACGGAGAATTCGATGTCGATGACACGATCATCGAGTTTCTTTCGGGCCTCGAACTACGGGGCAACGTTCGAGAACTGTCGAATCTGATCGAAAGGGCCGTCGTCCTCGCCACTCAACAATCGAGATCTCTGGCGACGATTGACTACCTTCGCTCGGCCCATGAATTCGAGTCCGCCGGCAGCGTTCAACGCGAGAGCGGTTCAGAAGCTTCATTGGCTCAAGATTCAGACTCGGAAGCCACCATTCCGTTCTGGCCCGAAGACGACGAGCTGACTGACGTTCGACAGCGCGCAATTCTCAAGACTCTCCAACACTACAACGGGAACCGAAGCCGCTCGGCCGAGGCGCTTGGTATCAGCGTGAGAACGATGCACAAGAAGATACGGGACTATCGTGCCAAAGGCGTGAACGTGCCCGAACCCGGTGAGGACAGCTAGGCCTACATATCTTCAGTAGAGGGACCGCGAGACTTACGAACGACTGCTCGAGTCGGGCCGATAGCACCTCTCAAAT
>CAYLMO010000069.1:0-25427 GCA_964384605.1 uncultured Bradymonadales bacterium
CCCAGCTCCACTCGAAAAGGCCGAACGACTTAGAGTCGTTCGGCTTTTTTCGTTCTTGTCGCTCGTCACAACCGCCGGTTCTTTCGCAATCGGCTTCGTTGTAGAATGCCGGCGACCGCCAACCGGAGCATTCATGCGCACGTTGTACGCCCTCGCGATTGCCGCCCTTTTGTCGTCCTGTGCGGACGACCCTGAGACCAAGCCACCGGTCGACGCCGATGTGGGGACGGTGCAGGACTCCGGGGCCGCAGACATGGGCGCCGAAGATGCTGGCTCGACGAGCGACATGTCGGTCGAGGCCGACATGAACGCGGAAGTGGACATGGGCCCCGATATGGCGGAGCCCAATCCATGCGGGTTTCGGGCACCGTCGACGTTGGGGATTTACGCCGGCGTTGGTGATCTCGAAGGCGAATCACTTCGCACGGAACTGGCAGGAATCGTTGGGCCGCACCGTGGGCTGACGTACGACGACGCCCGCACTCGGATGTACGTAAGTCCGGGGCTCGACGTGTCCGACGACGATGGGCTCATCGAGTGCATCTACACCGGCGTGCGGATCGCGCCAGACGGCACCCGGTCGCCCTCCGACGGGAACGAACAGATCACGACGGAACACAGCTGGCCTCGAAACGAAGGGGCCGAGTTCTTCCCGGCCGAAGGCGACCTCCACCACCTGTTCCCTGCGACGGCCGGTTCGAACAACCGACGAGGGGTGCACCCGTTTGGAATCACGAACTGCGACGACGCGGGCGAGGCGGCATGCACGTGGGCCGAAGGCGGCTCGCAGCTCGGTGAGGGGATCAGCGGCCAGCCGTTCGTGTTCGAAGTCCGACCGGAGTTTCGCGGCGAGATTGCGCGCGCACACTTCTACTTCGCGGTTCGATACGATCTGCAGATTCCGCCGCTCGAAGAAGCCGTGCTGCGCGACTGGCACTGCGAGGATCCCCCGGATCTACGCGAGCTCATCCGGAACGACCTGGTCGAGAACGAACAGCAGAATCGCAACCCGTTCGTCGACCGACCGCGCCTCGTCGAACGCATCGAAGATTTCTGAGCCGCTTTACGCGCCCGATGCACCGAGATAGGTTCGGGCGCACACGAACTAGGCTGGAGCACGATATGGCGAACTTCCTCGAATCGTCGGCCCACACCGACCGTCAGGTCACCGATTTTGCCCAAAGGCTGTTCCGCATCGAGGCCCATATCCGGCGCGGTGAGAAGCGCGCGGCGAAGGCCCAGCTCGAAGGCTTCTTGCTCGACCTCGCGCAGTTCACGGAGGAGATCGAGGTGCCGATCGAGGCGATGATCATCGGTGCGCAGCTCGGCTTCTTCAGTGGCGGCGGCGTGCGCGGCCGATTGCCGGCCGCGGTACTCGGGGCGATGGCGGGCTGGCTCTACGGTCAGCAGTCGGCGCTCAGCTACCAGCGCGACCTCGAAGCAATCGTGGTCCGCGTTGGCGAACTCGCGATGATGATTGAGCAGCCCGACGAAGCGTTGGAGACGGCTGAACCGAGCGGAAAGAGCGCAACCTCCGCCGACGATGCCGCCGAACGAGCGACCGCCGAGATCCCGCGCGAAGAACTGGTCGACTCAGGAAGTTGATGCGGATCCACCACCGCCGTACACTCGGATGAACCGCACGCTCTCTCGACCAAGGCGCCCCGTGGCTCGTTCACTGTCTCTTTCGGTGATCCTGACCGTTTCGTTGCTCTTCCTCTTCGGCTGTGCCGAAGGCTCGGTCGAGGGCGACGGCGACGCAGGCACGACAACCACGCCGATCGCCGACTCCGGAAACGCAAACAATTCGAACAATACGAGCGTGCCCGATATGGGCACGCCGGTCGACATGAGCCAGTGCGGCATGTGTTGCCCGAACGATCGCGTCTGCCTCGACGATGCGACCATCGGGGTGTGCAATCCTCAGGGGACTGGTTTCGGTTCGATGCCGTGCCCCGAAGGCGACGAGTGCTCCGATGGAACGTGCACGACTCCTCCCCTCTGCAATGCGGGCGAGAAGAGCTGTTTCGATGAGGTAACGGTGCTGACCTGCCGCGCCACGGAAGACGGCTACACCACCATGCCGTGTGCCGACGGCACGGTCTGCTTCGAGGGCGCCTGCACCAGCGGCGGACCGACTGGCGCGCCATGCACCACCGACGATGAATGCGCGAGCAACAACTGCCATTGCGGGTCCGGGACCGACGAGACTTGTCCGGCGGTCGCAGTTCCAGGCTACTGCACAAAAGAGTGCACCGACGACAGTGACTGCGGTGCCGACGCGTACTGCGTCGACGGCGACCTCGCTCCGCTCGGCGCGCCCAACGCGAACTACAACCACTGCGCCCCAACCTGCGAAGCCATCTGCGGCGACCAGCAGTTCGGCTGCATCAAAGTTCCGCACAACACCGCAGAGGGTGACCTGTTGTGGGACGACGCCTGCTACTTCCCCGGAGTGGCCGAGATAGGCCAACCGTGCAGTTCGGACGACGAATGCATTGGGGAGTGCCTCGAGACTTACATCAACGACGGCTACTGCAGCAGACGATGCGATGGTGACGGCGTGTGCCCCGACGGGTCGGCCTGCGTCGAACTGCGTCAGGGCGAGTTCTGGTGCTCGCTGTTGTGCGGCGACGGCTCCATCGTGAACAACAGCGGAAAATGCCCGCGCGACGTGCCTGTCGACGACTTCAGCGTGACCTGCAAGAACCTGAGTGGCCTCGAAGCGAACCGAGTCTTTAAGGTTTGCGCTTCGACGTCGAGTTGATAGATTCCACTCGCCCCGCTTTCACAAGAAACGCCCCTCCCTTCCCCGTCAAAATCATGCGACGCGCAAAGATTGTGTGCACCCTCGGACCAGCCTCGAGCTCGCCCGAAGTTCTCGAAAAGATGATTGAGGCGGGCATGAATGTCGCTCGTCTGAACTTCTCTCACGGCACGTACGACCAGCATCGCGAGATGTACAACCGTATTCGTGCGCTGTCCGAGAAGCTCGGCAAACCGGTAGCGATTCTGCAGGACCTTCAGGGGCCAAAGATCCGCGTGGGCACGTTCGCCGACGGAAAGATCGAGCTCGAAGAGGGGCAGACGTTCATCATCACGTCGGAAGACTGCGAAGGCGATTCCGAGCGCGTATCGACCACGTACAAAGAATTGCCGCGCGACGTGCGCAAAGGCGACGTGCTTCTGCTCGACGACGGACTGCTCCGGCTTCGCGTCATCGACATTCAGGGCGAAGACGTTCACACGATCTGTGAGGTCGGAGGGACGCTCAAGAACAACAAAGGCATCAACCTGCCGACCGCCGCAGTGTCGGCGCCGAGCCTGACCGAGAAGGACATCGAAGACTTCAAGTTCGGCCTCGAGCTCGGGGTCGACTACGTCGCGTTGAGTTTCGTGCGTAGCGCGCTCGACATTCACCAGCTGCGCGCCCTCTTCCCGCCCGACATGCAGCATCCGACGAAGGTCATCTCGAAGATCGAGAAGCCACAGGCGGTCGAGAACCTCGAAGACATCATCTCGGTGTCGGACGGCATCATGATCGCGCGAGGCGACCTGGGCGTGGAACTGCCGCCGCAGAAGGTCCCGGTGATTCAGAAGCGCGCGATCGAGCTGGCCAATAAACAGGGCCGCATCTCGATCACGGCGACGCAGATGCTCGAATCGATGACCGAGAATCCGCGGCCGACGCGGGCGGAGGCATCGGACGTGGCCAACGCGATCTTGGACGGCACCGACGCCGTGATGCTCTCAGGCGAAACCGCTGCCGGTAAGTATCCGGTTGGCGCGGTTCGCATGATGGCGAGCATCATCGAGGAGGTCGAGACGAGCTCCATCTACAACACGGCTCCGTCTCCGACCTTTATCTCGCACCTGAGAACGTTCCCGAACGCCGTGGCCAAGTCGGCGGCGGTCGCTGCAGACGAGCTCGACGTCCATGGCATCGTCGTACTCACGCTGTCGGGTTCGACGGCGCGCCTGATGATGACGTATCGACCATCGAAGCAGATCATCGCATGCACGCCCTTCCCCAAGATCTATCAACAGATGGGATTGTTCTGGGGCGTTCGACCGCTGCTCGTGGAGAAATGGGTCGAGCGAGGGCTGTTTGCGGAGCGGCAGGCAGGTCAGGCAGTTCGGTACACGACCGAAGAGGTGGTCGAAGCCATCGAGACGCTTCTGCGCGACCGCGACGAAGTGTCGAACGGCGACGAGATCATCGTCGTGATGGGGTCGCCGATCGAAGAGCAGTCCGAAACCAACCTGATGAAGTTCCACCGGGTTGGCTCCTAAACCAGATTGTAGTTGAGCTTTACTGCCAGACGACTCGATTCCGGCCATTCTTCTTGGCCTGGTAGAGTCGGTCGTCGGCGAGCTTGATGAAGAGCTGCGGGACGATCTCGCCGGAGTTGTCGAGCGAGTTGGCTTGCGCCTGCGCGTATTCGGCCAGGTCGGAGACGCCCATGGAGAGCGTGACCGGGATGGCGATGTTGTCGAAGTAGAAGGGTTCCGCTTCGATCAAACGTCGAATCTTTTCGCCGAGCTGGCCGCCCTGCTCTCGATTGATTTCGGGCAGAAGCAGCGCGAACTCTTCGCCGCCGTATCGGGCGAAGATGTCGTCGCGACGGATGTGATTGTTGATACGCTTTGCGACCTGGCGCAGGACGTGGTCACCGGCGAGGTGGCCATAGGTGTCGTTGATCGACTTGAAGTGGTCGATGTCGATCATGATGAGCGCGAGGTGCCGTTCGTATCGGAGAGAACGACTCATCTCGCGGTCGATCTCTTTGACGAAGAAGCGCTTGTTGTAGATCTGCGTGAGGCCGTCGACCGTCGTGAGCCGGTAGATCTCGTCGTGGTACTGCGCTTCGACGTTGGAGCCCGAGAGGAACTTGAAGATGGTGCGGCCGATCTTGAGCTGGTCACCGTCGCGGAGCTTCATCTCGCGGATGGGTGAGTCATTGACGTAGGTGCCGTTGGTCGACTCGAGGTCGCGGGCGACGACGTGGTCGCCATAGTTGTCGATGACGGCGTGGCTACGCGAGACGGCGTCTTCGTCGACTTGGATGTCGACTTTGCTGGATCGGCCAATCACGGTCGAAGTCTGACCGAGGACATACTTCTTCCCCAGGTCGGCTCCATTGATCACCACAAGGCATGCTTCGCGCTTGGGGGTCTCTTTGGGGACCTTGCTGATGACCGTGACGACGGTGCTGTCCTTGCCCATGTCGCTCGTTCACCCCTTGGGTGCCGACGGTTCGGCCGGGGAAGTTTCCAGTTCGTGGTGGATAGTCGCTGCCAACAGTTTAGCGCGCAACGGTCGGGCAATGCAAAGAGTTCCGAGGGGAATGCTCATGTGAAGGAGATTCCGGGATCATCCGCTGGCTCCGCGCCCTCGGCGGCCCACGACTCAAATCCATCGCGGCCGAGGAGTCCGTGGGCGATCTTCTTGCCCAGTTCGACTCCCGGCTGGTCGAATGCATCGATGTCGAGCAGTTCGCCCATCCATGCCGTAATCATCTCCCATGCCATGATGAAGGCGCCGACGGAGCGAGGATTGATGGAATCGAGACGCATTCGCGAGGTTGGCCGACCGGCTGCTTGAAGCGCGCGACGGGTGCCGATGAGTTCGGCTTCCATCAGGTCGCTCAAGTTCTTTTCGGCCAGGTGCGACAGCGAGTCGGGGAATCCATCGACCTTGGGGATCGCGACGTCGTTCGGGAACGAGTCGACCTCGACGAACACGATGTGCTTGTCGCGTGGCCCCTCGGCGTAGAGCTGAAGCTGGCTGTGTTGGTCGACCACGCCGAGCGCCTTCACCGGGGTGAGGCCGACCTCGACACGTTCACCGCGACGGTTCATCGCCTTTCCAAGGCTTTCGCCCCAGAGCTGACAGAACCAGTCGACCAATGGGTAGAGCGCGTCGGAGTACGCCATCATCACGGTCTGGCTGTAGCCCCGCTCCATGAGCAGGAAGTTGTCCGCCGCGGCTTGTGCGATTGGATTGGTTTCGAGGTCGGGCGAGAATCCGGCATCGCGTACCGCTGCAGCGCCCTGAAGCAGCTCGCCGATCGGATAGCCTGCAAACGCGAGTGGGATGAAACCGACCGGCGTGAGGACGCTGAACCGCCCACCGACGTTGGGCGGGACGGAGAAATCATCGAAACCGTATCGGTCGACGAGTGCGCGCAGGCCACCTTTCTCGGGGTCGGTGATGGCAACGACACGCTCCCCTGCCCCATCGCCGAGACGTTCTCGGAGCTTGGTCCAGAGCACGGCGAACTTGCTCATCGTCTCGATCGTCGTGCCGGACTTCGTGATGACGACGACGAGCGTGCGCGTGAAGTCGAGCTTGTTCAGAAGCCGTTGGAACGTGATGGGATCGACGTTCTCGGTGAAATGGACGTTGGGGCGTCGTTCGCGAGGGGCTTCTGTAGCAAGGATGGCGCGCGCACCGAGGCTCGATCCGCCGATCCCTACGACGACGACGTCTTCGACGCCTCGCCGTTTCTCCTCCGCCCACGTGATGATCGGCTCGAAGTCGTACTCCGGCAGGTCGAAGAACCCGAGTCGCTGCGACTCACGGGCCTCTCTCAAGCCCCGTAGTGCCGCCTGTTGATGCGCATCGAGCCCGGCTCGGTCCTCTGGACCAATCCCATCCGAGCCGATCGCGGCCTGGGAAAGTCCCCAATGGTAATACTTAAGGTTGCTCATTAACCCTCTCACCCACCCCATGGCGTAACTTACTGCGCCGCCGGGACATCAAATGCTGGAAAGACCGTGCGGGGACGTTACATCGCGCGACGCCATCCGGGCAACTGATTCTCGGGCTGTGTACTCCGGCCGGGTATCCGGTAGAATAATGGGACCTTCTAGGGTGTTTTCGAAACAGATGAATCCGGCTGGTGTGACCCTCCGACTACGAGGCACCGTTTGATGCGCATCGGCGCACGACAGCGAGAATCCCATACCCGACGGGTCGCGGTGACCTTCGTCGGATCGCTATTGCTGCATCTTCCGGCGCTCGGTCTTTTGATGATGATCGACATGTCGCCGGAGCCGTTCGACAGCACCGAGTTCGATGCCCAGCGAGAGTTCTCGGTCAACGTGATGACCGCCGAACAGCTCGAGGAGCTCGAGAAAGAAGAGAAGAAGAAGGAGCTCGATCCGGACGGCCAGATTGTCTCGATGCCGCCGCCCGACAAAGAGGAGACGCCCGACCAGGCCAAGTTCCTCGATCAGTACGAGTCGAAGGCCGAAGAGGAACAGGTCAAAAAGCTCGCCCCGGGGTACATCCCACCGTCGCAAGCGGCCCGGAAGGCGATCGAGAAACAAGAAAAGACGGCGCCCACCGACAAAGAATCGACCAAATCGTCTCCGAACACCGAGGATGAGTGGCTCGCACGTGAGGAAGGCGATTCGGGCGAGGCCAGTGAAGCGGGGATGGAAGGCGCGAAACAGGATCCGGTGATTCGCGAAGAGCAAACCGTAGCGCGAGAAGGCGCCAACGAAGGCGACGGCGAACTCGACACGGCGATGCTCTTTCCGCAGGCATCCCAGGTGGATATTTCGAAACCTGGCGAAGGCGGCTCCTTCGACTACCTCCGCGACGTTTCCGAGGGCGACCGAACCCTTCTCAATCGCAAGACGACTCGCTACTGGGCGTTCTTCAACCGTGTGAAGTCACAGATTGGAGAGAACTGGCAGCCCGGTTCTGAGTATCGAAAGCGGGATCCGTACGGCAACGTATTCGGCGTGAAAGACCGCTACAGCGTAGTGGAGATCACGCTCAATCCCGACGGATCGGTCCGCCAGCTCTATCTGCAGCGCGATTCTGGGCTGGATTTCATGGACGACGAGGCGGTCCGCGCCATTCGCGCAGCCGCCCCGTTCCATAATCCGCCGGAAGGTTTAAAGGACGAAGATGGGCTGGTTCACTTCCGCTTCGGTTTCTATTTCGAAATCTCGAGCGGAAACTTCCAGTTCGTCCCGTTCCGCTAGGCGTTGTCTTCGAGAAATGCGGTGTAGGCTTCGGCGTCCATCAGGTCGTCGAGCTCGGACTCGTCGTCGATCTTGATCTTGATGATCCAGCCCTTGCCGTAGGGGCTCTCGTTGACGAGTTCCGGTGCGTCGTCGAGCGCCTCGTTCACGGCAACGACCGTGCCGGTGACGGCCGCGTAGATGTCGCTCGACGCCTTCACGCTGTCGACGACTCCGAAAGCGCCGCCAGCTTCGACATCCTCACCTTCGTCGGGCAATTCCACGTACACGATGTCGCCGAGCGACTCCTGAGCGTGGTCGGTGATGCCACATACGATCACTCCGTCGCCATCGTTTCGCGCCCATTCATGCGACTTCGTGTAGAGCAGGTCTTCGGGAAAATTCATTGCGGTCCTCTTATGACTTCGGTCGTGAGTAGAACGGTTTTTTGGTCATGGTGGCGGCCACCCGCTTTCCGCGCACTTCGATCTCTACATCGGTTGCGTCCGCGGCCTCAACGTCGACGTAGCCGAGCCCGATGCTCTTCTCGAGCGTGGGGCCGTACGATCCGCTGGTGAGTTCGCCGACCGGCTCTCCGTCGACGATGACGGTGAATCCGGGCCGCAGTACGCCCCGCCCTTCCAGGACGAATCCACGCAGACGACGTTTCGGGCCAGCCTCTTTGATCGCGGCGATGGCCTCTTCGCCGACGAACGATGGCTCGCGACCGAGCTTCACGACCCAGTTCAGGCCAGCTTCGACAGGGTTCGTCGCATCGTTCATGTCGTTGCCGTAGAGCAGGTACTTCGACTCGAGCCGCAGCGTGTCGCGGCAACCGAGGCCGGCCATCGCAAGGTCCCAGTCGGCGCCAGCAGCGACGATCGCGTCGAAAACGGCGCCCGCCGACTCGGCCGGGATGTAGAGTTCGAAGCCGTCTTCACCCGTGTAGCCCGTGCGCGCGACGAGACATCGCTCGCCAGCAACCTCGCCCCACGCGCAGTGATAGGTCGCGATGGAGTCGAGGTCCATTTCGGTGAGCGTTGCCAGCATCGCCGGTGCCTTCGGCCCCTGGAGAGCGAGCTGTGCCCACTGGTCCCCCGTGTCCTCCATCGTGACGTCGCCGTCGATGAGGTGGGCCTGCATGTGGCCGAAGTCTTTGTCGCGATTTGCGGCGTTCACGCACGCCAACACGTGGTCTTCGGCGAGCTTGTAGACGATGAGATCGTCAACGATGCCGCCATCTTCGTGACACATCGCGGTGTACATTGCCTGACCGATCGCGATTGGCTCGAGGTCGTTCGTGACGAGTCGATTCACGGCTTTGACGGCGTCGGCGCCTCGGAACTCGACCTCGCCCATATGGCTCACGTCGAACAGTCCCACGCCGTTTCGAACGGCGAGGTGTTCTTCTTTGATGCCGGTGTACTGGAGCGGCATGTGGAAGCCAGCGAAGGGCACCATCTTGGCACCGAGTTCGCGATGTCGAGCGTCGAGTGGGACTCGCTTGAGTTCGTCGGACACAGATTCTCCTCAGGTTTGGTCGTGGGCGATGGAGACGCCAGCGCTCGATGCTGCGGCGCGAACGGTGTTCTCCATGAGCGTGGCGACCGTCATTGGGCCGACACCGCCAGGCACGGGAGTGATGAGAGAGGCACGCTCGCGCGCCGCTTCGAATTCGACGTCGCCGATGATCCGGCCGTCGACGTGAGACTGGCCGACGTCGATGACGACGGCGCCCTCTTTGATCCATGCGCCTTTGATGAGCTCCGGTACGCCGGTGGCGACGACGACCACATCGGCCGCCGAAACTTCTGCGGCGAGGTCGGTCGTGTGCCGGTGACATACGGTGACGGTGGCATTCGCACGCACGAGCATCTGCGCCATCGGTCGGCCGACCATGATCGAGCGTCCGACGACGACTGCCTTTTGGCCGCGAAGTGGAACGTCGTAGGCGCGGAGCATGGTCATGACACCACGGGGGGTGCATGGTTCGAGCGTGCCCACGTAGGCCATCAAGCGACCGAGGCTGAGCGGATGGAACCCGTCGACGTCTTTCTCGGGCGAGACGTGCGCAATCGCGTCGTTGGCGTCGAGGTGTTCGGGAAGTGGGAGCTGCAGCAGAACGCCGTGGATGGAGTCGTCGGCGTTGAGCTCAGCGAGGAAGCTGTAGAGGTCTTCGGCGGTCGTTTCGGCCGGCAAGACCGTCTTGGCGGACTCGATGCCGACTTCTGCGCACGCGCGGACCTTGAACTTCACGTAAGTGTGCGAGGCTGGGTCATCGCCGACGAGCACGACCGCGAGTTTGGGATTCACGCCGTGTTCGCGCAGGGTCTCCACCCCGCTGCGCGCTTCGGCCCGAAGCAATCGGGCAACGGCGCGCCCGTCGAGAATCTTGTTCTCGGCCGGCGGAAGTTCGGCGCGAATTCGATCGAAGTCGGGTCGGAATGCCATCGTGCTCGCCCATCAATTTTTGAAGGTTGCTCGACGCGCGCACTATAGGAGTGTGCCTCGTGGAATGTCCACAGTCATTCCGTGGCTTCGTCGAGGTCTCGCAGGCGTTCGGAGATCATGTCGATCGTCGCGGGTGAGTGGCCGGCGTAGTGGTTGTTGACGTAGCCGAAGACGACGCCGCCCTGGTCGAGGAAGTGTCGAATGCGTGGACCCCACCAGTCGAGCTCTTCCGACCGGTCGATCTGGATTTCGTCGAAGTGGTCGATCGCGTCGTGTTCGCCGAGCCAGCGGATGTAGGCCACGCGTGACGTGACTCGCCAAAATCGTTGCAGGTGACCGCCGCAGCTGAGGCACATCGAGACTCGCCACCTCTTGAGAAGGTCTGCGAACTCATCGACGAGCCATGAGCGGTGCCGCACTTCGACCGCGTACATGAGGCCATCCGGGAGGCCTTCGAGCAGGCGCGCCATATCGTCGAATGCGTCGATCGTGAGTGATGGTGGGAGCTGGATGAGTAGCGGGCCGAGCTTCTCGCCGAGGCCAGTCATGACATCGACGAAGGTGTAGGCTTCGTCGGCGCAGTTCACGAGTCGCGCTTCGTGGGTGACCGCGCGCGGGAACTTGGCGGCAAAGATGAAGTCGTCCGGAGTGCGTTCGTACCAGCCGGCGACGGTTCGATGGGTCGGAATTCCGTAGAAGGTGGAGTCGACTTCGACGCTGCGGAGGCGACCGGAGTAGTAGGTCAATCGGTCGCGCTGAGAGGTTCCCTCGGGATAGAAGACGCCGTCCCAGTCGTCGTACGACCAGCCCGCACTACCGAGGAACATGCGGTCGTGAATGGTTCGATTGGGTGGGAAGTCCCAGGTTTCGTGGTCAGGAAACAACGTCACGATGCCGCTCGGAGCTCACATGGAAGCGAAACGGAGAATGTCGAGCCGACTCCGCGTTCGGACTCGAACGTGATGTCACCACCGAGCCCACGGACGATATCTCGCGAGATGGACAGGCCGAGCCCAGTGCCATCGCCCGGACTCTTGGTGGTGTAGAAGGGTTCGAAGATGCGGGCGCGGTCTTCCTCGGCGATGCCGGAACCAGTGTCGGACACCGAAACGACAACGTTGCCGTCTTCGAGCCTCGTCGAAACTCGTACCACATTCGATTCGATCTCGCCGGGCGGGATCGATTGAACCGCGTTGACGAGTAGATTGAGGAAGACCTGACTGAGGCGGTTTGGATCGCTCTCGACCATCGGAACGCCCGCGAAGTCGAGCGCGATTTCGGCCCGGAACTTGGCTTCGTGTCGGACGAGCCCCATCGCGGTCTCGATGAGTCGTTCGACGTTCACGCGGCCGGACGAAGTCGAGCGGACGTGGCTGGTGAATCGCAGGTCTTGGACGATCTGGTGAATGCGTTCGAGGCCGCTGAGCGAGCGGCGTATCAAGACCTCCACATCTTCCTCGAGAAACCCGATCTCGAATCGAGTTTCGAGCGCTTCGAGCTGCTCCGAATCGAGCCCGGTCTTTGCGGCAGCTCGGATCGCGTTGTGAAAATCGCCGAGCGTTTCGGCGTAGTCACCGAGAACGCTCAGGTTGGTGATGACGAAGCTCGCGGGGTTGTTGATCTCGTGCGCGATCTCGGCCGCCAGGACACCGAGTGCGGCGAACTTCTCGGCGTGAACGAGTTGGTCCTTCGCCTTGCGGAGACTGCCATAGGCGCGTCTGACCTGGCGAAAGAGCAGCGTCGACTCCAGTCCGTAAGCGAGCTGGAGCGCGGCATTCTCGAGGGCCGAAGAGAGCATCGTGTTCTCGGCATCGTGGTCGGGGTCGACGACGACGAGGATTCCGTAGTTGCGGGTCGCGCTCTTTACCGGCGCGAAGTGACAGCGACCCGAATCGTCGATGAGGGGCTGTTCAGAGGCGAGGCAAAGGTCGCACTTCCCTTTCTCGAAGACACGCACCTCTCCGAGATTCTCAGGGGCGTTCTGCAGTGACTCGGGAAATCCGTGCCCCGTGGCGGAGACGAGGTGAAAGCTTGCGTCGGCCCGGAGTTCGAAGAACGCGACGTCGGCGCGTGGCCAGACCTGTTGAATGATCTGGAAGGTCGCCCCGGTGATGAATCGAGGCTCCATGGGCGTCGCGGCTTCTATTGCGTTGGCATCGAATTCGACGACTTCGCTGGCTCTCGTCTCGGCCCGACGAATCGCGAGATCGCACTCCGAAACGAGGAGCGGGAAGTTATCTTCGGGCACGGCTCGCACGTTCCTGGCGAACCAGTCCTGAGACTCGGTCGGTGGGGTGAGGATGAAGACGGGTCGCCGAAGGCCGACCTCGGCGTAGGTGTCTTCCCAGTGGTCGGTGACCACGCAATGGCCCATCGCGAGGTCGTGCGACACCACCACCTGAACTCTCGGGAGCGCATCGCCGAGTCTCTCGGCGAGCTCCTCGGCGTCAGGCGATGGTGCGACGACGATTCTCACTCGACCACCCCGGTATCTCGTGGGTCGGCCGTTCGGAGAACGTGGACGATCCAAGCCGAGGCGCAAATGGCCAGCACGATCGAAGCGAAGACGCCGAGCGTAGTCGGACCGATCTCGGTGCCGGCTGCGGGTGCGCGCGTGGTCTCGGCGGCGGCGCGCAGAACGGCGTAGACGAGAGTGGCAACACCGCCTGAGAGTCCCGCGGGACGGCCGATCCAACCGCTCGCGAAGACCGCGATCACGGCGGCGAAGATCAGATAGATGGGGAGCGGGTGCACGGGTGCGGAGTAGAACGAATCGACCGGGATGAGGCCGATGAGTTCGTGGTGATGGGTCACGGCGCTGTCCGCATGGTAGCGGATGGCCCAGACGAGGTCGGTGGGTGCGCCGAAGTCGCACGAGTTGGCGAGGCATCCGAGCCTTGCCCACGCGAGGCCGACGAGGCCGGCCGGTACGATGACGTCGATCGATTCGCGGAACTCGCGGGCGCTCTCGAAGAGGGTGAAGCGAAGTGCGGCAACCGCCACCGCGCCACCGAGGATTGCTCCGAACGACGAGAAACCGGCGTTCACCGCCCACCAGTCTTGCGACGCGGTCGGGTTGAGGGCGACCCAATAGAGTCGTGCACCTAGTCCGGCCGCGATCCCCGCGATTCCGGTGGCCGCGAACGAGGTCAGCATGGGAGTTTCACGTCGCCAGGCCGCGAAGAATACCGCCAAGATCGCCGCGAAGATGCCGAATCCTGCTAGTTCCGCCTGGGTAAAATAGGAGGAGAGGATTTCGGAGAAGGTCTGCCCCATGGGTGTGTCCGTCGGTCGATTTATGAATCTAGCACTCTATTTATCTCATTTTGGAGTTCATCATCCAACCTCGACCGTACGTATTGACGCTGTTTCGATTCGCCCGATATAGTGCCACTTCTGACGACGCTTCTAAGGAAAGCTCCATTAATGGGGCGGTCTGCCATGCCCTCAGACATTTCGGTCAAAATCTACGGTTGCCGGGGAAGCTATCCTGTCTCGGGGCCAGATCACTCGCGATACGGCGGAGCGACGAGCTGCGTCGTGGTTCGTATTGGTGATCGACGGGTCGTTCTCGATGCGGGGACGGGTCTTGCGAAGTTTGGCCGTGAGCATGGCGGCGAGGCGAATGCGAGATACGACATCTTCATTTCGCACGCGCATTTCGACCATGTTGTGGGGTTGCCGTACTTCAACCCGATGTACCGACCCGATGCCACGGTCGCGATTTACGGGCCACCGAACGGCCGTTTCGACGACATCAGGTCGACGATCGATTCGATCGTCCGACCTCCGTATCACCCCGTGGCACTGTGGGAGATGCAGTCGTCGCAGTCGTTCACGAACATTGGCGAAGCGGACGTGGTCTATTTCCTGAAGGGCGAGCTCGAGCCGGTGCGGCTTCGACCGGGCCACCCGAGTGACCGCCCAAAGGTACCCGCCCCAGAAACGGTAGACTTCAGCGTGCACTGCATGCGGGGATACAATCACCCGAAGTCTGGGGTGAACATCTACAAAGTGGTCGCCGGCGACAAGAGCGTGGTCTACGCAACGGACACCGAAGGCTACGTGAACGGCGACCGGAGACTCATCGAGTTCTCACGCGGCGCGAATCTGTTGATTCACGACGCGATGTACACCGAAGCTCGCTACGTCTCGATGCCAGTGCCCACGCAGGGATACGGGCACTCGACGGTAGAAATCGCTGCCTCGCTCGCGAAGACCGCAGGCGCACACCAGCTCGTCCTCTTCCATCACGACCCGGTTTCGGTCGACGAGGAACTCGACTCGTTTGGCGAGCTTGCGCAGTCGCTCTTTCCGAATTCGGTCGTCGGCGCTGACGGCCTCGAAATCACAATCTGACTCTCACGGCGAAGTTGTACCGTGCCTGACCTCGACTTCCGTTTCGACGACATCACGGAGGAATACTCCGGACGAACGCTTGCTCGCATTCGCGAGTTTGCGTCGACGGCGGACTTGTCTCTGCCGATGGCGCTCGAGATTGGCAGCAACCGAGGCCGATTCTTGCTAGGCCTGGCGCAGCGACGCCCCGAACTCCTTCACCTCGGGGTGGAGCTGCGGCGCAAGTACGCCCGGTCGGCCGAGAAGAAGATCAAGAAGAACGACGTCCCCAACGCGCACGTGCTCTGCGCGGACGCAAATCTCGTGGTGCCGATCGTGGCCGAAGACGGGCAGATCGCGGAGTTCTTCCTGGTCTGCCCAGACCCCTGGTGGAAGTCTCGACACGAGAAGCGGCGCATCATTCAGCCCGAGTTTCTCGACCTGATGGAGCGCAAAATGGCACCAGGCGGCCGAATCTACGTTCGAACCGACGTGGGACCGCTCGCAGATTGGATGCGCGTTCATCTCGACGAGCATCCTGCGTTCACCCCATTGGCACCTGAAGACTACCCGGTCGAGCCGTTTCCCCGGAGCACTCGGGAGCGTCATATCATGCGTTTCGGCATGCCGATGCACCCCCTCTATTACGTCCGCTCCGAGTAGCCTGTTGGCTTTACGCTCAGCGGCAAGCCGTGGTAGTTTGCGGCTTCTCACGAACTACTATTTTCGCGCTGCATGAACCCGACGGGCGACATCGGGAACCTCATCAACGGGCTTCCAGGAACGGAACCGAAGGTGCTGAGTCGCGCCCGCGAGGCGATGATCAATGGGCGCAACGACTTAGCGCTGCAGATTCTCGAGTCTGCGGTCAACAAGCACGCAACTTCCAACCTCAGAATCGCGCTTGGCCACGTGTTGGCGCGCGACCGTCGGTACAAAGACGCGATGGGCCACATGGTCGCGATTCTGCGCGAAGAACCGCGGAATGCGGAGGCCCTCCTCCTGCTCACCGATGCCCTTCTGGAGTGCGGCGAGTATGAACGCGCCAACAAGATGTTGGACCGCGCGCGCGCCTGCAGCGCGGACGCACGCGAGTGCGAGCGGCTTTCGGAGAAGTGGGCCAACCTGACTGGGGAGACGGCGACCAACGTCGTCTCCGAACAACTCTCGGCACACGATCAGACGACTCGCCCGAAGCAGAGCACGCTGTTGCAGGGCGAACTCGAGAAGCCTGAAGCAGAACCGGCTCGGCTACAAATCCAACCGGGGCGCGCCCGAATGAACACCATGCCGGGCGGCCCTGCCCCGCAGTGGGACGTCGGCGATCCGAATAGCGACGCCCCCGACGCCGCGCCGTCCGTGGCCGCCCCGCCGGCCATTCCAGAAACGTTGCAGTCGGGTACGTTCTCGACCCTTTCGGGTTGGTCCGACGATACGATCGAAAGTGGCCTCTATCCGGGCCCCGACATGGGCGCGCCGCCGGAGCAGGAGGATTCGCTTCAGTCCGCTATCTCCGAGGCCTTCGACGACTTCGAAGTACAAGACACGATGGCGTTCGTGCCGTCGGAGATCGATGATCAGGCGCACGAGTACGCGAACCCCAGCGACCAGACTGCCGCACTCGTGTTCGACGACGACGAAGTGCATCAGACTTCGCCCGCGGCGAGCAATCAGCCCGCGGGCCCCGTGCCTTCCCTCGAGTACGACGACGGCTTTCAGGACGAAGTGGAGCAGCAGTTCGAAGTCGACGAAGAGCCGACGAAGGAACGCGACTCCTTCCGGTCGGAATGGGGTGACCCGGTAAGCCCGACGTTGGAAGAAGTTCCATCGAAGAAAGGATTTGCACTGCCGGCGCCTGAGCCCGAAGCGGTGCCGCAGCCCCAGCACTTCAGTCCGCAAGCGCCCTCCCCCGCGGCGAGTCCAGGGTTCCAGGCCCCTGCTCCGTCGTACGACGCTCCGGATCCCAGCCAGATCCCTCAGAGCCCGTTCGGCCCGGCGAATTTCTCAGACCCAATGCAAGCGCCGCCGCGACGCCCGGAGCCCACCGGGCTGACCCCGGCAGGAGCGGTTTCGCAGGAATCGCGAGCGACGAGCGAGCCCAAGAAGAAGCGGTCGCTTCTGCCCGTGTTGATTCTGGTCTTGCTGCTCGTCGTGGTCGTCGGAGCAGCCGGAACGGCCATTCTCTCGAGCTACACGCAGGCCGAAGAGCTTCAGACTCAGTTGAAGGCAGCGCGCGATGCTGCCTCCGCGGATAGCTTCACCGGGCTCGTGGCGGCTGAACAGGAGTATGTCGCCGCGATCGACTCGAACAGCTTCCTGGGGCCGGCCCTCGACGACATGCTCGCAGGTTTGATTCCGCCGGTCGGAGATGTCACAGCCGCGCAGCTGAAGCGAGAAGCGCTGACCGAACGGGCGTTTGTGGTCGCGCTCGTGGAGTATCGATTCGAATCTGCGGGGTCGCGCAACGCGAAGAAGGCTTACGAGGCCGCCAAAGAGGCGAGTCCGGAGTCGCCATTCACCATCGCTGCGGGCGCCTACATCGCCCTGGCAGAAGGCGCGCCACACAAAGCGCTCGAGCAACTCGGTGCCGCGAAAGGCGATTCGGCGGACCTCCTTACGCAGCAAGCTCGTGTCGATGCACACCTTGATTTCGAGCAACCTGCGGCGGCCGCTCTCGCCCTGAAGGACTTCCGTGCGTTGGAACAACCGACGCTCTATCAGATGCTGCTGATTGCTCGTGTGGACCTCGCGCTCGATGACCCGGCCGCGGCGACGTTGTTGAAAGAACTTCGCGCCCAGCATCCAGACCACATTGGCGTCCGCATCGCCCAGGCCCACGTGCTGCTCGAAGGTGATGAATCGCGCGAAGAGGCAGGTCGTTCACTTCAGACCATCGAGACCAAGCTCGCCAGCGAGGCGTCGCAGTACCAGCTCGCTCAGGTTTCGGCGGCGCGAGGCGCACTCGAGGCCGCCAAAGGAAATGAAGCGGCCGCCGAGAAAGCGTATCGGACAGGTATTCGCAAGATGCCGTCGCGCGCCGACCTCTACATGCCGCTGGTTCATCAGAAGTTTCGCAACGCGGAGTACCAAGAGGTCGACGAACTCTTGGAGAAAGCGAAGACAGAGGGCGCGAGTCATCCGCTCCTCGTGCTGTCACGCGCGCGCCTCATGCTTCTCAAGAGCGCGCCCGAAACAGTCGCCGAGTTGCTGGAAGGAGCCGAGTTCGAAGACGGCCGAAAGGACCTGTTCCTGGGACTTGCCCAGCTTGAACAGGGAAAACCCGGCGAAGCCAAGAAGACGTTCGAGGCCGCAACGAAGCGTGATCAGGAAACGCCAGGCGCTTCGGCGTTCCTGTACGTCGCTCGCGTTGCGGATGCCCCCGGCGAAGCCGAAGAAGCGATGTATCAAGTCGATCGCCTGGCATCGAAACATCCAAAGGACTCGTTCGTGCACTGGGCTTCTGCCCTCGTACGCCTTGCACACGCAGACCAACTGAAAGACCGAAAGGCGTTTGAGAAGGCGCTCGATGAAGCGGAGCAAGCGCTCGAGAAGGCGATCGAGATCGACCCAGGCTGGCCACTCTTCCACTACACCGCGTGTGACGTTCACTTGCGCGGTCTCGAAGGCAAGGATGCGAAGCGCGCATGCGAGGCGGGCCAGAAGCTCGCGCCGGACTATTTCCCAGGGTTGGTGACGCTCGCGGAGGTTCACCTGCAGCAAGGCGAGTTCGAACAGGCTGCGGAGTTGTTGAAGAAACTCTCGGAGCGAAGGCCAGACAGCGATCGCGTGGCGCTCCTGGATGCTCGCACCGCGATCGAGATGGGGAACCACGAGAAGGCTCAAGACACGATCAACGCGATGCTCGGGAAGCCCGTGAGCAATGGGTTCGAGATGAAGCTCTTGGAAGGCCGGCTCGCCTTTGCGCAGCGGAACTACGCGAAGGCTTCGGGCTATCTGGCAGCGGCGCACGACCTGCGGCCGCAAGACGGTGAAGCGGGCGTTTTCTACGCAATCACGCTCACGCGTCTGAACCGCCACAAAGAGGCAGAGGAAGTTCTCGATGGATATCTCAAGGATCGTGTGTGGGCGAGCCTCGCCTGGACGACGTTCGCCGAGATTCGGCGGCGGCAGAAGCGGTACAGCGATGCATTCGAGAACCTCGGAATTGCGCTCCGAAAGCTGAAAGACGCTCCGCTTCCCAAAGCGCGTACCTCGGATCTGTTCCTGCAGTCGGCATTGACCTATCGGGACAAGCACAACTGGCGACACCCGTCGGTATTGTCGCGATTGAATCTCGCACTTTCCAAAGGTGACCCGAACGACGCGGACGTCCACTTCCACAAGGGACTGTACTACCTCAAGCAACGTCGGCCGAATGAGTCCGACGCTGCGGAGTCGTTCCAAAAGGTTGTCGACGTTGCGCCTTGGAGATGCGATGCCTTCGAAGCCGTGGAGAAGCTTTACAAGAAGCTCGACCGCGAGAAGAGCCTCGAAGCTTTGAAAGAATCTCCCGCAGCCGAACTGTGTAAGAAGGAAAAATGAGCGCCATCTCTCAACGAGCACTCGAGGTGCTGCGGTGCCCCGATTGCGCGGGAACGCTGCATATCGGAGCCGGCCGACGGCCCACGCTCACGTGCGACGAGTGCGACCATGGCTTTCCCGTGGTCGACGGAATTCCCGATCTTGTGTCGACCAAGCGCGCGCCGGTTCCGGGAACGTATCGCACCGAGACCCTGTCAAACGTGATCGCGGGATTCTACGACTTTGCGGCACCGGTGATGTCCGCGACGGTTTGGAAATGTTCGCCGCTGCGCTACGTCGACGCACAGCACGTTGCGCTGGGTCGAGCGAATCCCGGAGTGCACGTGGAAGCGCCAATCGGCACCGGTATCGTCTTGGACAAGGTGCTGGCGCCCTACCACGACCTTCAGGTCATCGGATTCGATCCGAGCTGGAAGATGCTGCAGAAGGCCGCTCGGCGGCTGGCACATCATGGCGATCGAATTCAGCTGGTTCGCGCTGACCTGAGCAACCTGCCGATCGCCGACGGATCCGCAGCGGCTGTTCAGTCGCTCAACGGACTACATGCGCTGGTCGATCGAGCACCCGCTTTGAACGAGTTTGAGCGAGTAGTGCGCGATGGCGGCTACGTAGGCGGCACGGCACTCATTCGCGGACAGGAACTCGCGGCGGATGCCGTACTCGATCGTTACGAGAAGTGGGGTGTGTTCCCCATGCTCCGGACGGCCGAGTTCCTCGTCGAGGAGATGCGGAACTCAGCGTTGGATGATGTTCAGTTTACGACGCACGGCGCGGTGCTTTTCTGGCAGGCGCAGGCGTAGGTCAGGTTTCGTCCCGCGCCACTTTGGTCACGCCGAGCTCAGCGTAGAGCGTGACTCCGCTCGCGAACGCATTGTTGAGGGTGCGTCGCTGGTGCATTACCCGCTGAACTTCACGCATCACTTCGGGGAATTCGTCTGTGACGGTCTGGAAGGCTTCGGCCGGCAGGCAATGAAGCATGGTGTCGCGAACCGCGGTGCAATCAGCGCTGTACGGTTCGTTCCCAAGACTGGAGGCGACACCGAAGAACTCCCCTTCACGAAATGTAGCCAGCTGCTGCGACACACCGTCGGAGCGACGCTCCACGATGACTTCGCCGCTGAGCACCAGGAAGAGGTGGGTGCAGAGGTCGCCTTGTTTGAGGAACGTGTCGCCGGCGACAACCTCGCGAAGCTCGAACGCTTTTGCGATTCGAGATCGGGCAGCGGCGTCGAGCGGTCGGAACATCTTGCTCGCGGCCAACAGGTTGTTGAGCATGCGCGCGTAGTAGAACTCCCAAAGAACGTCCCAGATGCGCGGGTGCCGTGCGCCGAGGGTGTGAATCACGTCGCTCGAGAGCGCGAGGAGCTCCATATCGGAGTGTGCCACGATGCGGGCATGCACATCGCGCCCGGTGAGCAGACGGAACTCTCCGAAGAAGTCGCCCTCTTCCATTCGGGCGAGTTCGACCTGTTCTCCCTCGACGTCGCGCAAGACCTTGGCCTCGCCTTTGACGATGACGTAGACCACCGGCAACACGTCGGAGGGGTCTAGGATCACCTCACCAGCTTTGGCGGACACGACATCGATGACCTCGAGAAGTTCGACGAATGCGTCTGCATCGAGGTCGGAAAACAGGGGTATCTTGGGCAGGTCGCCGCGGCGAACACGCACGGTGGACGATGCGGCGGGAGCCGTGTCGAGCGGTTCGCTTGTGACTTCGTCGAGATGAAGGTCTCCGAAGTCGATGTCGTCGGTCTGTTCGTCGAGCCCCAGACTATCGAAGTCGAAAATGCCTACCTCGAAGGTCTCTTCTTCATCTCGATACTCCGCCAGAATGTCGGCCGCATCCACATCCACGGTCTGGTAGAACTCGTCGGGTCGTTCGACCGGGTCCATTTCGACCGTAGCTTGGTCTTGTCGGCGGTCGAGTAGCGGGCTGGTGTCGCCCGAGTCGATGTGTTCTTGCTCCTCGACCGTATCCCGTAGGGAGTCGTTCACGAGGTCGTGCACGTCGGCTTCGCGTGTTTCTCCTTCTGCCGCGTGCGGGTCCCAAGCGTCGGCGACAACGTCGGCTCGTTGCGTGGAGCCTGCGTCGTCTTTCGGCGTGTCCAGGGTGATGACGTCCCGCCGAGGCGCAACGGGCTTGGTTTCGCGGGTGGGAGCAACCTGCGAGGCCAAAGCTACGGGTTGAGCTACTCGCCCTCCCCCGCCGGCCTCAGGAACCTGGGCGAACAAGCGCGCCAGGAAGTATTTTACTTCGAGGTGCTGAGGGTCGAGTTCGAGCACGGCCTTACAGGCAGCGATTGCCTCGAGCGGGAGCCCTTCTTTGGCGAGAAGTTTGGATGCAGTCACATACTCTTCGATCGCGTGCGAAGTGCGGCCCATCTCTCGAAAAAGCGCGGCAAGGCGCAGACGAGCCTCGATGTTTTCGGGCTCGTCGCGCAGCACTTTTTGATAGTACGCGAGGTATTTTCGCAGCTTGTTGGACGACATGGGCGTGCGGCCCTACCGGGGACTAGTCGAGTCCCGCAGTTTGTGGGGATGTGCGGGCGATGTCAAACGCTCGTGAAGGTACCCAAGAACGAAAAGAGGCGACCGTGCGGTCGCCTCATTCTCAGGTGCGATATCGCACTAGAACTGGAGCTTCTTGGTGGCCGAGCGGATCTCGACGATGCCGCCGTTCGGTCCGGGAACAGCGCCCTTGATGAGGATCGCGTTGTCATCGGCCATGACGCGAACGACGCGGAGGTTCTGAATCGTCGTGCGTGCGTTGCCGTGGTGACCTGCCATCTTCTGTCCTTTGAAGACGCGACCAGGATAGGCCGAAGCACCGATGGAACCACCGTGGCGGAAGAATTCGTGAACACCGTGGCTCGCCTTGGTACCGGCGAAGTTGTGACGCTTCATGACGCCCGTGAATCCGCGACCTTTCGAGGTGCCAGCAACGTCGACGAATTCGCCTGCCTTGAAGGTGTCTGCGCCAAGCTCTTGGCCGACTTCGTAGGCTTCGAGCTCCGGCTCGGTGATGCGGATCTCGCGAACGTGCTTGCGAGGCGCGTCAATTCCGGCCTTGAGGAAGACACCAACCTGCGGCTTGTTGAGGCGCCAACGCGGCTCTTCGCCGTCTTTTTCGTGCTTGTGCACGTCGCCGAAGCCGAGCTTGATTGCGGCGTAGCCGTCTTTGCCCTCTTCGCTTTTCTTCTGAACGACGACGTTTCCGCCGACTTCGACAACGGTGACCGGAATGGCGTTTCCGGCATCGTCGAAGATCTGAGTCATTCCAACTTTACGTCCGAGCAATCCTTTCATTCTTGCCTCCTTTTGGACCCCTCGACGCTCTTGAAATCAGCGGAGCGCGGCACTAGGCGCGGGGGTGAAGCGATTTAAACAACAAAAAATTCAACGAGCCACTGCTCGCCGGGCGCGGAGATATACGTCATCAACGGCACCAAAGCAAGCGATTCGCTCGGTTTACCAGCCCAATTTGATAGCGTGAACCGCACCGGAATCGGTGTGCACGTATACGCGCTCCGCCCCGTAGCTCAGTGGAGCGTGTACGCCTGCCAGGCCACGCCATTGATACATCGGGTAGCCGGTGGGGCCATCGAGAACGTAGACCGGGCCTTCGGCTGTCGAGGCCAAGACGTACGGACCGAAGTTCGTGAGTGACGAAGGCGCGGTGTCCTTGGTGCGGAAGCTCCAGATGCCCTCGCCGTTCCGGTCGAACGCCGAGATGCGGCCCGTGGCCGAAGCGACGACGAGCTGCTCGGGCATCGCATGAAGCCACGCGGTGCTGCGAAGAGGAAGCGACCAGATCACTTCGCCTTCGATGCGATCGATGGCGTGGAGGCCGCCGGCGTAGCTCGCTGCATAGAGGACGTCGCCCTCTTGGATGATCGGCGCATCGACGTCTGAAAACTCCGAGGCACCCGACGAGAGGTCGGTGTCCCAGATGACTTCGCCGGTATCCACGACGAAGCTGACCAGATGCCCGTCCGAGAATCCGGCGATGAGCTCCCCATCCACCAACACAGGCGTCGTTGCGCCTTTGATCGTGAAGTAACCAGGGAATTCTCGTTCGTGACGCCACAACTCTTCTCCGGTCACGGCGTCGAGCACGTGGAGTACGTCGCCAGAGTCGGTGACGAACAGGCGTCCGTCTTCGACTAAGGGCGCGGATTCCAGCGAGTTGTCCGTCGTGGCAACCCAGAGTTGCTCACCGGTCGCGGCGTCTAGGGCGACGAGGCCACCATCGAGCAGCGGCACGAACAGTGAGCCTTCTGCAAACGATGGGTGGGCGTGAACCGAGCCCGGAACGTCAGTTGCCCAGCGGAATTCGCCGTTCGCCCCGCGATAGGAGGTTACGCGCCCTTTGCTATCGCCGACGATGATCTCGTCGCGACTGCCGATGTGGAGAACGGCGGCAAACTCTTGTCGAGTCGTGCCGAAAGTCTCCATTGGCGGCGGAGGGGTGCGCCACTGATGAACGATGCGTACTGGCGAGCCCTGGGGCTCGACCAAGAACGCTTTCGATTGGGCGGGTGGTGGCGGTGCGCAGGCAGCAGCGAGCGCAATCGCACCAGCGAGGAGGAGTAGTCGCATTCGTTAGAGCGTCGCGAGGCGGCGTTCGATGTCGGACTTGTTGGGCGACATCGGCGTATCGTCCAGAATCTCGTGGTAGAGCTTCTTCGCGCCTTCGATGTCTCCCTTGCGCTCGAGCAGTCGCGCTTTCTTGTAGCGCAGCGACTCGGCGATGGTCTCATCGATCTCGCCCAGCTTTTCGTAGGCCTCAATCGCCCCGTCGAAGTCTTTCGTCGAGGTGCGGGCACTCGCGAGTCCGAGATATGCACCGGCGAGGACGCCTTCGTCTTTGGTGGAGCCGATGACGCCTTCGTAGATGGTGACGGCTTCTTCGGTCTTGCCGAGTTGAAGCGCGGCGCCAGCTTTGGCCATCTTGGCAGGGAGCGCGAGAGCGCCGTCGCTGCTGTCGAGGGTCTTCTGGGCGGAGTCGTAGACCGCTTGCCACTTGGCGCTTTCGTCAGCGAAGCCCTCAGGCATTTCGCCTTCCCAGTTCTTGGCGAACGCTTCCATCTCGGGCGAGCCGTCGATGGGTTTCGCGTAGGCTTGGAATGCCGGCGTGAGGTTTGCGGAAGCGCTCACCGCCTGCTTCTCGAGGTATTCGAGGCCAAAGTAGCCGCCGAAGGTGAGAAGGACGATGGCGATGAAGCCACCGACGACAAGTTGCCGATTCTCTTCGACCCATGCGGCGGTCTCGACGGACTTTCGCTCGAAAACGTCGGCAGTGGAAAGATCGGGAGCGGCGGCGGCTTCAGCTTCGCCCGCCTCTACGCTTCCATCTTCCTCGCGATTACCTTTCTTTTTGATCTTGATGGCCATGCAGCCTCTCCCTAACCTTCAGCGCCGTCCGGCAAAGAAAACAACGTCCGGACAGAAATGCTTATCATTTCGGACCGGACGGCGACGCCGCGGAATATAGTGAGGCACTCGGGAGGTGTCAACTGAGCGAAATGCGCACAACTCGGGCAGTTCCGGCGAATCTACGGATGTGGATGGCGGCGGCGACTTGCGTATTCGTTTCGGCGGTTTCGGCGCCGGCAGCGGCCGACGATGGCCGGCTGTGGCTCGAACTCGACGGTGCGAACCTGAACACCGTTGGTGAGGGCGGGATTTGGGGGCCAGGATTGCAGTTGGGCGGCCAGTGGAACGCGACCGACTTTTGGGCGGTGTATGCGGACCTTGGGACGTCGTATCACTTTGGCGACGAGGAGTTGGGGTTTCGCGACGATCTGGTCACCGCCGTGAGTGTGGGCGTTCGGTATAATCTGGATGTGTTCACCTATGTGCCATTCGTCGGTCTGGGAGTGGCGGGATATCTGGATACCCCTCTGGTGGATGATGGGCCGGCAAACACGAACCTCGGCGGCAAGATTGTGGTGGGGGTGGACTGGCGGTTCGATCGTTCGTGGTCGGCGGGATTCAAGGCAGAGCTGCATGCGTTGGCGACGGACTTGGGACGCTATCCGGTCTACTCGACGATCGGCTTGAACGTGGCCTGGCACTTCCGCCTGTAGCACGTGAATCGGGCGCAACTGTGG
>CAYLMO010000070.1:0-7174 GCA_964384605.1 uncultured Bradymonadales bacterium
CCTTTTACACACCGCGAGGAGATATGAAGCGAACAATCGGAGTGATTCTTTCGGCCACTGCACTGCTCTTTTTGAGCCCGGGCAATACTTTCGCTCAAGACGGAGCAAAATACGCTGGTTTCTGCGAGAAGGGGGAGTGCGACTGTTCCGAGGACTGTACCATCGCGTCGTTCGAGCAAATACCTGAATCAGACAACTTCGAGGCCATTCGAGTACTTGCGAATGTCGAAACGGTGTTTGAGGAGGCGGAAGGGCGATATAGGGTATCGATCGATACATCCGCAATGCCAGGTGAAGGGCTGCTTGTAAAACGCCCTGGCTCTGGCGAATACGAGTCTGATCAAGCATTTATAGATGCGGTAGGGGAACTTGTAGGCGCTGACTTTGAACCGACTTACACCGAGGAAGGGCAGCTAAAGTTCCCCCCCATATCGATCGAGCAACGGGGAGTCTCAGGGGCGCTCGTTTTCAACACAAATGGACACGTCACGTGGTCTTCAACCAATTACACAAGCCTGTTTCTCAATGCGTTAAGCGGCCCGTTCGGAAAGATTACCATCAACGGGCAGCCGTGGTTCGATTCACAAAAGGTCGACCTGACCGAATTGGCAAAGTGCGTCGGAGAACCCAGCCAAGGCTCTGTTGATACCGCGACTCAATCGGGAGCGGATATTCGCCAGTGCTCTAGGAAGATACGGACCTCCCTGTTCGCAGCTACTGACCACGTGCTTGGCGCTGTCACGACGTACCAATTCGAGAGCTATGACAGGGACTACTTGTGGACTTGCGACAAAAATCCTCTCGAAGGCGGCTCGTGTGATCTAGAAGGGCCATTCATCAGTTACACAGCATCAACCCCTTATGAAGGAAATCTGACGATGCGCGCGGGCAAAACAGGCACGATTCCACTGGCAAAAACGAAAAATCTAGATTTCCCCACGGTCTCGATCGAGCACTACGAGTTGGGTGTCAGGTCCATCTGTGCCACCTCGGAATCGCTATTTTCATCAGGTGCCGTCTTGTACGCGGACACCGTGGTTGACCCACTATGGCCAGGTCACATTTGCATTAACCCCTCAACACGGTAAGCAGCGTGCCCATGCGGATCCATCTGGCAGTTCTAATTGCTTCGTCTGTTGTTGTCGCTTGCAGCTCAACCTCCGATGAAGGCGGTGGGAGTGATTCAGGAATCGACGCGTCCGCAGCCGACGTTGGCATCGTACCGGACGTCGGCTCCGACGCAGATACCTCGGACGTACTTTCGTTCGAGCCTGAGTCCCTTGAGCCATGGCAATCAAATCGAAGCTGCGATGGAACCCGCACTTCCGAACCTGCGTCGACGGAACCATTCCCAGGGGGGATGTACAAAGGCCCCGTAGTCCCTCTTGATCCATCCGAACTCTCAGGCTCCTCTCTCTACGTTTCTTCATCCCACCGGGGGCCTCACAATGATTTCGAGATTTATGATCTTCTTGTATCCGAGGGGTCGGATCTCTCGTTCATAGTGCAGGGCCGAGTTGGTGGAGGCGAGGGGATCTATACGGTTACGGTCCTGCTGGATTACGCAACAATCGACGCCGACTTTGAGTGGCTCGATGCTTTCACCGGGCAAGTGTTGGAAAGCTACACGGCCTCTGGAGGCTCTCGCGCTGAGCCAGAAATGGGTGCCGTCCGAGTGACAATCCCTGCTGAGGCCTTTGAGCCCGGAAGAACGCATGAGGTCGGGCTAGGCATCCGGATGTATGCCCAAGGTATTGGTGGCTATGTCCACACCACCCGTGCAGCTGTTCACTACGGAGGGTTTGACACCACAGAGTATCCGTGTGCACTTCCGTCTCTTGGTCAGGCCCCATTGGAATCAGAGGCAAGACTCTACAATCTTGCCGTTATCGGCGCTGGAGAGTTTCCCATCTTCCACGAGCCCATCGAAAACATTTGGAGAGCTCTGGAAGACGAGTACCTCGCCCAAATCGGAGAAGAGGTCCCAGTCTATTACTCTTTCCTTTCGGGCAACGAATCATCCCGAGAAGCAGTGCTCGTGCCTGTGAATGACGGCGTTCCATTTGGCGAGCCTCGATGGATTAAGCGTGACCCCGTCGAGACTGACGACAACCAAAGAGTGGATGACCGTGGGAGCGTCCTAGCGACATTTGACGAGCCTGGACGTCATGACGTCTTTTTCTTCCGGTTCAACGATCCTTGGATTCGTGGCTACGACTTCGATACATCCGAACGAACCGAAGGCACATCCATTCGTGAGGGTCTTTTCTCTGGGTCCAACGTGCTCCAATTTCGGAGCAAGTAGGGGGAAGTATCGTCGCTTCGACGCGGGACGGCTCCCGGGTCGTCTCAGTCGATTGGGGCTCAGGTTTACCTGGCGTCCAACTCAAAAAGAGCTGTCCGCACCCGATTCAAGCCCTCGATCGAGTGGATATCGACCGCGAAGAACGGCACCCGCTGGATCGGCACGCCCTCAATCGCCATATCGAGCCGCTCGAGCGACGACTCGTCGCCTCGAGCCAACGCACCAAACTCCCGCGCCGTCTCGACGAGCTCTTCGGCAACCTCTCGCCGACGCTGGGCCGAAAGCGCAGCAAAATCGGGATGCGCCTCGGCCAATCGCTGTGCCTGCTGCACCATCGGCCGCGCGAGTTCGTCCGGGTCGACCCAGTGCGCGTGCACTCGATTCGCCACGAACGCGCCAACCTGCACCTGCTCCTTACCCAACCGCCGATGGAACGACAGCGCCTCGTCCAGCGTCGGCGGATCTGGCGCCGTCACCACGACAAACGTCGCCGCGTCGCCCGTGAGCGCGTCACGCACCTCGCGCGCGCGTTCCTTGAGCCCATCGAACAGCGTCGAGAACGACCGCAAGAAGACGCTGAACTCCTCGAGCAGCTGCGTGCCCGTGAGTTTTCCGAGCGTCTTCATCACGTACGACGTCCCCATCGAGAAGATGCCGAGGCCGCGTTTTCCGGCCAGAACGCTCGGCTTGTAGATCCACTGGAGCGCCTTGTTGTCGATCGCGTCTTCGAGGCGAGTCGGTGCCTCCAGGAAATCGAGCGCATGCGTCGTTGGTGGCGTATCCAACACGATGAGGTCCCACCCACCTTCGCTATGCAGCTCAAAGAGCCGCTCCGCCGCCGCATACTCCTGCGTGCCGGCGAGGCTGGTCGAGAAGTAGGCGTAGATTCGGTTGTTGAGAATGGCGTCGCGCGCATCCGGTGGCGCATGCCGCCGAACTACGCGGTCAAACGACGTCTTCATGTCGAGCATCATCGCCCAGAGCTCGCCGCCGTTGGGGTCGAGCCCGACCTCTTCGAATCGTTCCAGCGGGATCTGTGCCGGCTCGTCCGAAATCGCGTCGATGCCCAACGAGTTGGCCAGTCGGCGCGCCGGGTCGATCGTCAGCACCAGCACTCGCTTGCCCTGCAGCGCAGCGTGCAGCCCGATGACGGCCGACGTCGTCGTCTTGCCGACTCCGCCCGAACCTACGCAGACCACAATCTCTTTGCTCGCGATCAGCTCTTCGAAGGTCACGAGTCGCCTCCGAATGCTGCGGCGAGCGTGTCGCCGATCGACGAGATAGACGTGAAATCGAGCTGTTCGACGAAGTGGAACGGCACGCGAACGACGTCGATGGGGAGTTCGTCGAGTCGGCCCAGGTGTTCCGACTGGACGCGTTCGCGCTGCGCCCGAAAGCTCGCCGCATCGAGCATCCGGCCAACCTCTCGGTCGACCTCGGGGCGGATTCCTTCGAGCCATGTCGTTTCGTCGGCGTCGAAGCGCGGTTCGTACACGCCGTTTGCGACGATGGAAGCGACCTCCATGCCGAGTTTGTCGCGTGCAGCCTCACACATCATGAAGGTCTCGTTGACCGGCATCTCCTCGGGGAGGGTCACGATGTTGAGCGCCGTGAACTCGGTGTCGGAGAGGACTTCCTGCATGCGCGACGCCTCGTCGTACATGTTTCCCGACTCGAGGATCGACGTGATGACCGACGGAATCTGCAGAAAGAAGATGCCGTGCCCGGTGGCCGGTGCGTCGACGACGACCTTGTCCCACAGGTAGCGGTCATCCTCCTTTTCGACGGCGTGGTAGTAGGCTTTGCCGAGCATGACGAGCTCGTTCAGGCCCGGAACGGCGCGCAGGAACGAGCTCACGATGCGGTTCTCGAACACCGCCTTATAGACGAGTCGCACCTTGAGCATCATGAGTGCGTACTCCTCCATTGCCGCGGCGGGCGTGACGTTCACCGCGTAGAGGTTGTCCTCGATTTCGACGATTTCGGTGCCGACCTCACCACTGCCGAAGAGGCGGCCCATCTTGTCGGTCGTGTTGATTTCGACGAGCAGGGTTCGTTCGCCGCGGCGCGCGCAGCTGAGCGCAAAGGCCGACGCAATCGTGGTCTTGCCCACGCCCCCTTTCCCAGTGAAGAGGACGAATCTGCGGTCGTAAACGCTGTGGGTCGTGTCGCTCAAACGGCGGGCGGCAAACGAGAAAGTGTGACGCGCGAGGTGCGCGGGCGAGGAAGCTAGTGATCTGGGGCGATGCTGGCAAGTGGTGAAAGGTTACTCCACATGCTGAGACAATCCGATCGCGATGCCGGACGGCCTATGGCGCGCGGACGTGACACGTCAGAGGTCGATGCCCTTGAAGGTCGCGCAAACTGCGGCCGAGAACGGTATCGGCCGATCTGTGAACAAAATCGGCACGATCGTTGCGAAGTTCTGGGGGTGCAGGAGGTCTCGTCATGATCGAAAAGTCGAAGATGTTGCTCGGAACAAGCGTAGCGGCGGGGGCCGTGGGGATCGCTTGCCTCGCCACAATCGATCACATTTACGCGCTGCCGGCGACGATTCCGCTGGCGTTCGTTTGCGCTCGTTGGGGTGCTTGTCGACGGCGTCGCCCGATGCCCGAAGCATGGTTTACGGCCCGAAAACACTGAAAAACTTGCGGGATCCCGATCACGGGATAGCGTCGTGGTAGATCGAGGCAGGAGGCCGCCATGGAGGCCCAGCCAGACTGCCGAGATTCCAGAATCACCACGGATGGCCTATTCTGGAAGCGAGGTTTCAAAGTGCGACGCAAACTCTCCGCGATTCTCGCGCTCGCCGTCGTTGCGAGCGTGATCACGATTTCATCCAGCGCATCGGCTCTGCCACCGGTGATGCGAGGCATCGATCTACCGACGGTGCTTTCGTTTCATGACCGCGTGCGACAGTTCGACTATCTGCTCGGCGATTCGACGGCGAAAGGCGAGCTGAAGAACGTGCGGACGATCGTGCTCGACCCCGGGCACGGTGGCGAAAACCAGGGCGCAATCGGCGTCGCCGAGATTCACGAGAAGTTCCTGACGATGGAGCTCGCCCTGTCGCTTCGAGACGAGCTGCAGCGCAAGTATCCGAACACCCGAATCGTGCTCACCCGGTATTGGGACCGAGGATTGTCGCTCCAAGAGCGCATCCACTTCGCCAATACGATTCAGGCGGACCTGTTCGTTTCGCTCCACTACAACGCGGCCGTGCACAACCGTGCGATCGGCTACGAGGCTTATTACCTGCGGGTCGATGAGACCACGCCGGGCCTCGCGCAAAAGAAGGGGCAACCGGTCGCTGGCGCGGGCGCAAGCGGCATGGAGAAGGCGCACGTTGGTGGCCACGAACACGGCACGCACAACGACGCGGTCGTCACGATTCAGCGTGACCTCGCGCGGCAGCGTCAGCACGAGGAGTCAGCGCTCCTGGCGCGCACGGTCGTCGAGCAGTTCCAACGTCGATTGCAGAGTGTGAATCGCGGCGTGAAGCAGGCCAACTTCGGGGTGCTGCGCGGTGCGCTCATGCCGGCGATCGTCGTGGAGGGTGGCTTCTTGACCCACCCGAAAGAGGGCAAGCGCGTGATTCGCGACAAGCACCGCGACCGGCTCATCCTGTCGCTCACGAGCGCGATCGAAGCGTTCGACGCGCGCATCGAAAACGACTGATTACTCCCGACAATCGATGGAGATTTCGCGGGCCTCCACGTGGTTTTCCCACGTGGCGAAGTCGCCGCCGTCTTCGTTTGCGTAGGTCCAGCCGATGAGGCCGTCCTCGAGCAGGATCTCTGCGGGCGTCCAGTAGGCGCCGCACGACAGGCAACCTTGCCCGATCGTATCGAGTTCCTGCGGGAGCTCCATCCCACTCGACCATCCGTAAAGAACGCCGCGCTCGAGGGGTGTGTCTGGGCTCGATGAGTATTCGGCCCAGACGACGATTCCGCCGTCGGCCACGAGGCCGTAGGGCCGGATCATCGAGGTCCAGATTGGCTGAGCGCCACCTTCGGACCACTCGAAGATGGTGTAGGGCCCGTCGAAATCGCCCGAGTCGGAGCAGGCGTAGTAGGCCCGACGTGTCGTCCGATCGAATGATGCAGGCGTACAAACCTCGCCAATTTGCTGGGGTTCGTCGTTCTCGTTCCATAGCCAGAGCTGTTCACGCGTCGACCAGAAGAGACCCTCTTCGAACACCTCGAAGGCGATGGGTTGGTCGCTGCCTTCCACCTCTACGGTCTCGACCTCGTTGAAGCTCCAGGTGCCGACGTAGCGCCGCTGGCCGCGGGTTTCGGCCCAGCCGATGCGGCCTTCGCCGATCTCGAACGTGTAGGCTGGCGTTTCGGCGACGAAGAAGACTTCGACCGTGTCCCAAAACTGCAGTCTGCCATCGGAGATGAAGACGGCGTGCCCGTTGGTGTCGACGAATCGGGGCAAGTCGCCATCCCAGGAGTTGAGGTAGGCGAGGTTTGGGCGATCGCCTGCGCCGAGCTCGAAGGGGGCGGCGCCGGTGGAGATGTTGAGCGCGTAGTACGGTGTTTCGGTTCGGTTCGACAGCGAGAGGACGGTCGGACCCCCGGCGCCGACGACGACATCGCCGAGTTCCAACGGGAAGACGCTCTCGCCGAACTCGGGCGACCAGAACGTCAGCTCGCCCTGTCGGAATGCGCCGATTCCGAGGTCGGTCATCACGATCGATCGTCCGGCTTCCATCGGGCTGCCGGCGAGGAACGTGGGAGGTCCGAGGGTGAGGGCTTCGGCTTCGCAGGTTTCGGGAGGGTCGATGACGGGTGGGTCGTCGGGCGTCGTTCCCGGGTCGAGATTGTTGGTCTCGCCCGGGTTCTCGTTGCCTGGGTTCTCGTTGCC
>CAYLMO010000070.1:7274-19802 GCA_964384605.1 uncultured Bradymonadales bacterium
CCGGGTCGAGATTGTTGGTCTCGCCCGGGTTCTCGTTGCCTGGGTTCTCGTTGCCTGGGTTCTCGTTGCCGGGGTTTTCGTCGAACTTCCAGCCATCGGCGGTGTCATCAGAACAACCGGTGAACACCATCGCCGCAACGATCGCGAAGTAGGAGAGAGCTCGAGCCATTTGTCGCCGCCTTAACTAGTTGGCCGGAAGGCTAGCGAGAATCGGGATCGCGATGCAAGAGAGGTTGGCGCGGCGAATACGACTTGGGTCCAAGTTGTTGTCACCAAGGAATCCAAAACGTACACTGTTGCTCAAGATCCTTCGTGAGAAACAAATCGATGAAGCAGTCGGCGAAACACACCGTCGTGATGGGTGTGCTCGCGTCCTTTTTCTTGCTGCCAGCGGTCGGCTTCGCCAGTGAAGACGCCGCGCAGAAGCAGTTGGAGTCAGCGCGTGAGCTCTACGCAAGTGGGAACTGGGAGACCGCAAAAGAGGCCTACGAAGAGGCCTACGCGAAGGCTCCGGAGAACACGGTCACCAAGGCGGAAGCAACGCTCGAATGGGCGAATTTGCTCTGGGAACAGGGGAGTTACGACCCGGCGTACAAGCGCGCGAAAGAGGCGCTGGATCGGGCGCAGAAGCTCAAGCTGGAGGCGGCGATTGGTCGCCTGTTGCTGACGCTGGGGCATATCGAGGCGTCGCGTGGTGATCTGGCCGGTGCGCAGACCACCCTGGACCTCTGCATCAAGCTCGCCGGCGAGCAAAAGGATGCGAACTTCCAGGCGCTGTGCCGCATGAATGCTCGGTTTGTGCGAAAGCTTCGCGGGAAAGACCCGGGGAGCGAGAAGCAGTTCAAGCGAGACCTCAAGACGTTGGAAACCTCGGGCCAACCGCTGTTCGTGGGCACCGCGCTCGCCAAGACCGCGGAGCTGCAGGAGAAGTCGGGCGACCCGATTGGCGGCCTGGACTTTTTGCGGCGGGCCCAGAAGCAGTTCGACAAGGCCGGGAGCCTCCCGGCGATCACGCGCAACAAGATGCGGATGGCACAGGCGTACCAGCAGCTCGGCCAGTGGGGCGATGCAGCGAAGGAGCTCGATGGGCTGGTGCTGACGTTCAAGAATATGCGCAATCGACCGGCGCTCGTGACCGCATACGCGCTCGAGGGTCGGCAGGCGGAGCACAAGAACGACGCGAAGCAGGCACTGAAGAACTACAACCTGTCGGTGCGCGAAGCGAAGAAGCTGCAATCGCCGCAGATCGAGGCGAACTCGCTGTTGGCGCTGTGTGAGTTCTACGGCCGGACCGACAATCCGGAGCGCGGCGTGACGGCTTGCTCGCGGTCGCGGAGCTTGTTCAAGCAGGTCGGCATGCCGACGCTGGCGACGCGGGCCATCATCGTTCAGGCCCGCGCGGCGCATGTTCGCGGCGACCTGAACGCGGCACGGGACCTCTACTTTCAGGTGATCGCCGACCTCGAGAAGACCAAGGCAGGCCGCGACCATGCAGCTGATCTGGCGACGCAACGAGTGAACCTGTGTCAGGTCGAGCGAACCCTCGGAAACTCGGGCGCGTTGAAGCTATGTCGCGACGCCGCGGCTGACCTGAAGGCGCTGGACGACAAGTCGCCGTCGGAGCTCGCGATGGAGCGGATGACCCTCTACAACGTCGGCGCCGAAGCGCGCGACGCGGGCAACGACGACGAGGCGATGTCGAATCTGTCGAGGGCGGCGGAGATGTTCGTTGGCGCGAATCAGAAGGTCGAAGCGGCAAACGCGCTGGTGCTGCTCGGCGATCTTCAGCTGAAGAAGAAGCAGAAGTCGAAGGCGTTCGCGACCTGGAAGCGCGGGCTGGAGCTCACGAAAGGCCTGGGCGACGTCGGACTGTCGTCGTCCATGGAGATTCGGGCGCAGCTGGGGCAAGCGCAGATCGACTCGAAGGCTTGGAAAGACGCGGTCGAGACACTGCAGCCCGTGCTCGACCAGGGGCCACGCCTCGAGGCCTGGGACCGGGCAGCATGGGCATCACTCATGCTCGCTCAGGCTCAGCTGAAGCTCGGGAATCGCGATGCCGCCAAAGCCGCGCTGAAGGCGGGCGAACCGGCGGCGGCCAAGGCGAAGGACAAAGAACTCGCAAAACTGATCAAGTCCAACCTCGACAAGCTCGGAGGTGCCTCGAAATAGAAACCGCTGCGTACGCAGTAGGTTGGGTGCAAAGTCGCGTCGCTTTTCGCGCAAAAACCTTCCGCTTCACCGGCGGAAATGGGGCGGCAGATTGACCGCGTACCTACATTGTCCTACATTGTGCGCAACACAATTCGAACGGAAAGAGCGCATTGACGCTGGTGATTCGGGAGTTGGGGGAGAGTTCGCCAACGCCCCTTATACTGCTCCTCGTTGTCGGGCATCGCCCTAGAGGAGGCTAGTCAAGATTCAGGCTGTGGCTTTATTGCGGCAGCTGTCATGTCACCTAGCAGAACCACACTTCTTGACGCCAGGCATTGTGCGACCTGGGGTCCCACCACCACCTCTTCCTACCCAAGACGATTTCTTCCTCAACTCCGGAAGTATCAGCGGGCGCTCTTTTCGAATTGGCTGACGGCGGTCGATTATTGGCCGACGGCTGACGGCCGAGAACTTTCCGTTTCTGCTGCGAGACCGATTCACTGGGAGGATACCTATGAATATTCGCTGGATTGTCTTTGCCTTCGCGACTGTCTCGACCGCGTGCTCGGCTCCCGCCGAGAAGGTCGATGAGCAACCGACCGAAGAAGTTGTGGCGCCCGCCGAGCCGGCCGTACCTGTCGCGACCGAAACGCCTGAAGGGATCACCATCATCGCTGAATCAGCGGCTCAGTGGACTGGCGTCGCCGCAGTGGACGAGCGCGTGTACGTGAACTTTCCGCGGTGGTCCGAGAAGGTACCGGTCTCCGTCGGTTACCTCGATGAGGGCGGCGCCGTCGTCCCGTTCCCGAACGCTTCCTGGCAAACATGGAAGCCGGGCGACAACATCACCGACAAGTTCGTATCGGTGCAGTCCGTGGTCCCCGCGCCCGACGGCCAGGTCTGGGTGCTGGACACCGGAAACCCCGGATTTCAAGGTATCTACCAGAACTCGACTCGTCTGTTCCGCTTCGACGAGAGCGGCAACAAGACCGCCGAGATCTACTTCATCGATTCGGTCGAACCGCAGTCGTACACGAACGACATCCGGTTCGACTACGAACGGAACCGAGCCTACGTGACCGACTCAGGCGTGGGCGGACTCATCGTCGTCGACCTCGAGACCGAGTCGACCTACCGCGCCCTCGACGGCCACCCGTCGACCATGGCGACCGACACCGTCATTACGATCGACGGCGAGAAGTGGCTTCGGAATGGCGAGCCGCCGAAGGTGCACGCCGACGGCATCGCGCTACACGACGGCTTCGTCTACTACCAGGCACTCTCGGGGCGCACCCTCTACCGCATTTCGCAGGACATGCTCGAGCGCGGTGAAAGCGAGGAAGCACGAGCCGAAGCGGTCGAGACGCTCGCCGAAGTCGGGCCGTCTGACGGGCTGATTGCCGGCCCGGACGGCTCGATCTACCTGTCGTCGCTCGAGCAGAACGCGGTGCGTGTCTACCGGCCAGACGGGACCATCGAGACCATCGCACAGGACGAACTCATCGCTTGGCCCGACTCGTTTTCGTGGGCGCCCAACGGCGATTTGCTGGTGACCACCTCGCGCATTCACCAGGGTGCCGAGCCCAAAGGGAAGTACGGCGTTCTTCGGATCTCGATGTGAACCTCAGCGTGGCCTCCATCGCAGGAGTGCGCGTCGTCGAGGACGACCGCGTGACCCAGTGGGGAGACGCGTGTGCCGACGCCGTCGAGCTCGAAGTCGCTGCGCTTTCCGACGGCTGGGGCGATGGCGAACCGCGTACGTTTCGCTCCGGCGCCGGGCCCGTTCAGGCGCTCGAACGTGCGGTCGACTTGCTGAACAACGGTGAGGACTACGTTCGGATTCGATGCGTCGACCCGCTCCGAACCGGCTACGACCGCGAAGAACGCGCTCGCCTCATGCGGATCTACGGCGACGTCTCGATCCCCGAGGGGTACAGCCGTTTCGCGGAGTATTTCTGCGCGGAACACGGAGTTGCCCGGGAGGAATTCGCAGAAGTCGCGCGAGCGCTGGAGGCGAACTATCGCGACACCGCCAGCGCGCGTGGAGTGCCGGTCGCCCCGCCGGGAACCCACGATGCGATGGTCACCGACTGGTTCCGACGCGTAGACTGCGCAAACCCCAAAATCGACTTCGAGTGCGACGTGCTCTTGGCCTCACCCCGGCTCGGTTTGCCGGGCCCACAAGTGCTGGGAGTCGCCTCGTCGAACGTCTCTGACGGGCCGGAGCACATCGACGAGATCGCCCGGTTCGACCACTTCGTGTCGGCTCTGTCGGGCGCACTCGAGCAGGCTGGCGTTTCGCTCGACGACCTCTGGAACGCCGGCGCCCTCGAGGTCTACACCTGCTTTCCGATCGTACCGCTCGCCTTCCTCATGAAGTCGGGGCTGGCCGGAACCGCCGACGAGGCGCTTCGCCGAATCCGGGCTCGTCCCCTGACCGTTTCGGGTGGAATGACGCTCGCGTACGGACCATGGAACGGTCCGGCGCTGCGGGGGCTTGCGCTGGTCGCAAAGGCGATCGTCGACGGCGCGCCGCTGGGGCTCGTTCATGGGAATGGTGGGTTGGGGGCGTATCAGTCGGTCGCCGTTCTAGGCGTGAGCTAACCCGGAGTGAGCGCTACTTGTCGAACATGAACGGATACTCCACCCGCAGCGGCTCGCCCTGATCGTCAGCCGGGAACGTGAGTCCGTCGAGCCCTTGCTCGATGCACGCCTCGAATTCCATTTCGCGCAGCCGCAGATTCAGCGTGATTTCGGGCTCGCTGATCGTGCCCTGCCCCTCGTTCGCCATGGCCGTCCAGGCGACCGCGATTCGGCCCCGTCGCCCGGGATGCCGGCGCTGTAGCTCGCGATAGCAGTCTTCGACGACCACTCGGGCGACCTCGATCGAGGTCTTCCGGTCGCGGCGCGTGACCCGCGGATCGGGCTCGGGAAGCGCGTCGAATGCCGCCTGAATCTCGGCCTCTTCTTCGGGCGAGATGGGTGCAGCCCATCCGTCGGGCCCCATCGGTCCCGGATTGTTCATCGCGGCCGCTTCGCGCTGGTTCGCCTCGAGGCCCTTCGCGGCTTCTCGCGCCTGCTTCGCCTCGAGCATCCGAGCGGCCGGGGAGTCGGGTGGAACCTCGACTTCGGCGCCGCCCTGCAGCGGAACCGCGACCTTGTCGGAGGTCGGCTCGTCGGAACCGAACAACGAATCGAACACGCCCTTCTCGGTTGGCTTCTCCGTGGGCTCGGCGACCTCGCCACCCGCATCTGCCTGGGTTGTCTCGTCGACCTGCGAGCCGCTGACCATCTCCGGCTCCGGTGCCGCCGCGATCAGATAGAACACGGCGCCAGCCGCTCCCATGGCTAGAGCGCCCAAAACGATCAGAAGTGCGTAAGGATGATGAGGTTTGTCGGACACCGAGCTCAGCTCTTGTTGGTGTCGATTTGCAGACGTTTGACCTTCTCGACGAGGGTCGTTCGGTTGAGGCCGAGGAGGCGTGCGGCGGCGGCCTTGTTGCCCTCGGCCTTCTCGAGAGCCTGCTCGAGGAGTTGCACCTCGAGGCGCTCGAGGGTGCCGGCCATGTCCATACCTTCCGAGGGCACGTAGAGGCCCAGCTGCTGCGCGTTTGCGGAGTCTCCAGAGAACTGCGGCGGAAGGTCGTCGCGCTCGATGAAACCGGTTCGCTTCAAGATCGACAGGCGCTGCACGAGGTTCTGCAATTCGCGAACGTTGCCCGGCCAGTCGTATCGCTTCATCAGGGTGAAGGTCTCCTTCGTGAACCCGAGCAGCTGCGTGCTGTTGACGCGGTTTTGCTCGGCGAGGAAGTGGCTGGCGAGGGTTTCGATGTCGGCGGTGCGTTCGCGGAGCGGCGGGATGTGGAGCGGCAGCACGCTGATTCGGTAGTAGAGGTCTTCTCGGAATTGGTGCCGTTCGATCTCGCTCTCGAGGTCGCGGTTCGTGGCCGCGATCACTCGAAAGTCGACCGAGATGGGCTTGTTGCTGCCGACGGGCAGGACCTCTTTTTCTTGCAGCACACGCAGCAGTTTGACCTGCAGGCGCGTGGGCATGTCGCCGATCTCGTCGAGGAAGATGGTGCCGCCGTTGGCCGCTTGGAAGTAGCCTTCGCGGTTCTTGTGAGCTCCGGTGAAGGCGCCCTTGATGTAGCCGAACAGCTCGCTCTCGAGCAGTGTTTCTGGGATCGCGGAGCAGTTCACCGCGACGAATGGGCCATTCGCCCGGCCCGACATGTTGTGGATCGTGCGGGCGACGAGCTCTTTGCCGGTGCCGGATTCTCCGGTCACGAGTACCGGCGCATCGGACGCGCCGATCTGGGGGAGCATTCCGAGGATAGCGTTGAACGGACTTTCATCGGATCGAACGATCACGTCTCGCGGGTCGCGATCGAGGAACGGCGCGCCACCCTTTGGCACGGACTCTTCGATTGCTGCGGAGATCTGCTCGGCAGGGGTGTCGCCGCTGAACTGAAGTACGTTTCGGGCTCCGAGCCGCATCGCGTCAACGGCGGTCGGTACGTCGCCGGGCCGCACCATCGCGACAACCGGAGTGGCGAAGTTGATGTCGATCGTGGTCAAGATGTCGCGGACACGGTCCGTCTCGCCGTCGGCCACAAACAAACACGAAAAACGCACAGCTCGGATGGTCTTGCTCGCCTCCGAAACTTCGGTCTCGAGCTCGACGGACCAGCCCTGCTCCGTCAGGTGCTGTTCGACGTCATGGCCAAGTGCGTCGTCGGCCAGAACCAGTATGCGATGGCGCGTTTTCGTCATGATTCTCGTGCGTGATCATCGGGGGCTGGGAACATTCTCACGAAAATAGCGCCCGAAACAAGCGGCTAGCGCGAATGAGGAAGTTTTGCGCCTTTGTCTACATGGTTTAGACTGCTGACACGCTAGCGATGCCCCACCTTGCAAGGGCAGCCAACACACTGATGTCGAAAGACGCACTCGCCAAGGGCGACCGACTCTTAGGCCGGTTCTCGATTGAGAAACCGATTGCCGAGGGTGGTATGGCCTCTATTTTCCTCGCGACCGACGAGGCGACGGGCCGCTCTGTGGCCGTGAAGGTGCTCTACGACTACTACGCCGACAACGAAGTCATCCGCGTGCGCTTCCTCGAAGAGGGGCGCCTGCAGCAAATGTTGCGGCACCCGAACATCGTGCACGTCTTCAATGTCGTCGAAGATCCGGTGCTCGCGTTCGTCATGGAGCACGTGGATGGCCCCACGCTCGACGACTACCTGATCCAGAACGGCCCCCTGTCGGAACAGCAGCTCGTCGACATCATCATTCCCGTGATGTCGGCCGTCGGATTCGCGCACAGCAAGGGCGTGATTCACCGCGATATCAAACCGAGCAACATCCTCGTCGAGCAACGCTCCGGGCTGATGGTCCCCAAGGTGATGGACTTCGGCGTCGCCAAGGTTCAGAGCGCCAAACGGGACCTCACGGCCACGGGAACGACCGTCGGCACGCTCCACTACATGAGCCCCGAACAGATCGTCGGTTCGAAGAAGATCGACGGTCGAGCCGATATCTACAGCATCGGCGTGACCATCTATAAGTTGATGACCGGCGAGGTGCCGTTCAACGCGCCGACCGAGTTTGCGTTGATGATGGCGCAGGTCGAGGCACCGCCCCTGCCGCCGCGGCAGCTGCGCGAAGACATGTCGGCCGAGCTCGAAGCCGTCATCTTGAAGGCGATGGCCAAGAAAGCGAGCGACCGATTCGACTCGATCAAAGAGTTCACGCAGGCGATTCTGCGGTCGAAGACCTCGAAAGGCGCCGGCGTCGTCGCCGACACGATGACCGACCGGATTCCTGCTCAGATCCTGCAGTTCGCGATGGAGGCCGACGAGATCGCCACCGACCGAACGGGCGAGATGGACCTGTCGTCGGCGAATCGACTGATCAAAGCGAGCGGCAACCTGGCGGCAATGGACGACCTGCCGACACACGAGCTGAACCGCGATCGAGTTCGCGAAAAGCTCTCGTTCCCCGACCACGAAACCGAAGCGACCGAAGAGATCAGTGCGCTCGCCCTCCGGCAGATCACGGCCGAGGCGGAGGCGCTGAACGAGGCAAAGCAGGCCGAAGACGACCTCTCGTCGACGATCGATGTGGGCGAGACGATGCCGATTCCGTCGCTGGCGGAGCGGCTGGCGGCAAAGGACGACGACGTGACGCGCGCCGCGGTCGCGCAGGAAGACGACATCACGACGCTCGACGACGACATTGGCCGCAACAAGATCACGCGACCATCGCGGCCTTCGGCGAAGCTGTCGCAAAGCGACCTCGACAACCCCGCTGAATTCAAAGTGAACGACGTACGGCGAGGCGGCGTGGAGGTGTTCGACAAGCACGCGAACAGCCGCGACGTGACCGCCCCGAAGATGAGCGAGAGCCAGTACCAAGCGGCGCTCGACAACGTGCGAACGTCGGCCGAAATGATCCCCGAGTCGCGGTCGAGCGGGATGAATCCGGTGCAGCGAGAACGCGTTTCGGTAGGCACACCATCCCAGCCGTCGGGACCAAAAGTGGTCATCGGGAAGGACTACGCCGACACTTCGGACCGCACGAAGAAGAACACGGTGTCTTCGGGTTCGAACGAACCTCTCTCGCCGCCGGTCTCTGGCGGAATGCCACCGTTGCCGCAGCCCCCATCGCCGCATCTGTCGGGGCCGGGCAACCCGCTGCCGGGGCCTCCAAACCTGCCTCCCGAGCCGGCTCGTCCTTCGGGCCAGTGGGCGCCGCAGAATGCCCCGCTCCAGAACCTGGCCGACGTTCGGAACCCCACCGACGAGCAACCGCTGAAGAAGTTGGAAAGCCCGGGAACCGTGCGAACGACCTCGAGCTCCGACAAGCGGATGTTGTTCGTGCTGATCGCGGCGGTTTTCGTGATTGTGTCGGCGAGCCTCTGGATTCTGTACCTCGTCATGAGTTAGCCTGCCGGCTCCCTATGAATTGGCACGACGTCATGCACCGGTTCGTTGCGCTCATCATCGCCATCGTCGGCTTCGGCTGGAGTTCTCAGGCGGTCGCTCAGGTCTTCGCAGACGAAGATGCGAGCGGGGGCGACGGCACCCAGACCTTCTATTTCAGCTCCACAACCACCACGACGACCGCGGTCGGCGTGGCCATGATCTTCGCGTCGGTCGTCTCGATCACGCCGGAAGACGACTCCGCTGCGATCGAGCGCTATCTGCGCGAGAACGCCGTCGCGCTCGAAGGCGACGTGCACCTGGGCGCAGGTCAGACCATCGACGACCTCGCATTCCTCCTGGGCGTTCCGCTCGAAGAGCGGCCACGATTTGGCCGGGCGCTCCGAGCCGCCCGCGAGGACCTGCTCGAGCTAGCAGCTCCTGAGCAGCTGACGAGCGCTCGCGTGACGGAGTTCGTGCGGATCGCCCGCACGACCTGGGCCGTGGTGCGGCGTCTGGAGGCCTCGGCAACGTGAGGTTCTGGTCGAGTGTGGCATTTCTAGCGGTTGTCTTGGGGTCGTGTAGCGCTGCGGCCCAAGACGTCGTTCAGATCGCCAATCCAGACGATTTTTCCAAAGAAGAGCTGGCGGACGTTCATACCGGGGCACGATACGTGCCGCGCGCGGTGCAAAAGTCTGTCGGTCCCATCACATTTCGAAGGGTTCGACGCGCGTGCCTCTTTGGCATGGGGCGGTACTCCGAAGCGTGCCCGACATGGGACGACGAAGGACGTTTCCTGCTCTACGACGTGCCCCCACTCCAGGGCGAGGGGCCGGTCTGGCGGCTCGAACGACTCGAACGCGACGAGCGGGTGGCCGTGCAGCGCCAGCGAGCCATCGTGCACGCGTTCATGTCGAAATGGGACGAGAAGGTAGCGTGGTCGGACTTACGTGCGTGGCGCTCCATCAACGGTTGGACGCTCAAGACCGACCCGCAAAACGTCTACCGCTGGGGCTACTCGCGCTTCATGGGCGAGCGGTCACCGCATCTCGATTTCGTGACGTTCGCGGAGGAGTTTTTCGTAAGGCCCGAGTCGGCTGTTTCTGCCGAGCGTCGAGAAGCCCTCGACCCGAACTTCCTGGTCGCTTGCCAGGAGTTCACGAAGGCGCGCTTTCTCGAGCGGAAAGTCCTCGAGGTCGACCCTGGCTGGCGCGAAGACGACTCGTGGTTCAATGCGTGCCCGGAGTTCGAGAGATGGGCGCGCACGTCCGACGTCGAAGGTATCGACATCCTCATCGCAGCTGCGACGGCGGACCGTCCGGAGTCGCTGTACGGTCACCTCTTGCTGCACGTGCGGTATCGGGGCGCGTCCGACGGGTTCGAGCCGGTCTATCAATTCGGCGCGGTGACCGACACGGACGTCGGCTTCATCGAGTATTTCTCGCGAGGGCTGTTGGGCGGGTTCTGGTCGGCGATCGAGATTTCGGACTTTCGCGCAGTGGACCGACGAATCATGCAGTCGGAGCAGCGCAACCTTCGACACTATCGGCTGAACCTGGATCGTCGGCAGATTCGGCACGTGCAGGAACGGCTCTGGGAGGCCGAGCGCCGCGTGCGGTATCCGTACTTCTTCCTCGACGATAACTGCGCGAGCTTTCTCTACGACCTCATCGAGCCGGCCCTCGGCTTCGAGCTCGACGGCCGAGGTTCATTCATCGTGTCGCCAACCGACGTGCTCGACACCCTCGCCGAGACCTCGAATCAGGGTCGGGGGCCGCTGCTGAAGAAGACCTCGGAGGTGCACTTCAGCAGCCGTGAACGCGCCCAAGACGGGTCGAAACGCCGTCGCGAAGCGGTCGCGGCATTTGTCGACGGAGTCGGCGGCGCGCCCGAGATCGAACAGCTCGCCGACGAGGTCGAGCGAGCCGAAACCGAGCGGCGAGGGGAGCTGTACGAGCAGCTCAGCCGCGCGTTTTCGGAGGCACTCGTTGCACACGAAGGGAGCGACGGCCTGCATCGGCGGGCGATCGACTACTTCCTCTACAGCTCGCGAGTGGAACGATTCGTTGTCGAGGTGGAGCAGGCGCGGACACGAACTTCGAGGCTGCGGGCCGTTCGGCTGGAGCCGATGACCGCCGAAGAACAGCTCGACGCACGCGAAACGCTCTACATGTTCGAAGACCTCGAGCGCCGCGCCAAAGTCGCCAGCGAATGGAACGACCGGGCCGAGAAGAAGCTCGAGGCGCAGGACCCCGAGGAATGGCCGGCGGGCGCGAAGGCACAGTACGCACGCGAGGTCACTGCTCGTGAGACCTACCGCGCCGCCCTCGCCGGGCTGACGGACATCATCGACCAGTGGGAACCGGACCTCGACGCCGTCGGCTACCTCGACGAGAAAGAATCGACGTTTCAGGCGGCCGAGGCGGCGCGCGACGCGCGAGCGGTGGGGCCGAGCGGCAAGAACCGGGTCGTGGTGGGCGGGAGCGCGTTGCAGAACGACGGCGTTTTGATGGGTTCGGGCCGGCTGCGCTACGCGTTCATCGCGGAGTATCTGGGCGAACAGCGGCGGAGGGGATTGCGGCCGGACATTCAGTCGCAGGCGTTCGATTTGCAGCTCGCAGTGCCGTTCACGGGCGACGCCCTACGGAACATCGAGGCCGACCTGACGCTGTTTGGCTTCAAGACGATCGAGCAGCCGCTCGACCCGGTGCGCGACGCCTGGGATGACGTGTTCGGCTGGGGTTTCGACGGCAACGTTCGTCACGACGGCGCGCGAGACTTGTGGGCCGAGCTGGAGCTCGCCGGCGGGTATCTGTGGCCAATCTGGCGAGCCGATTACGCCTCGTCGCACCTGGTGCTGGGCGTCTTTCCCGCCGCCCGTGCGCTCTTCGTCGACGCCGGCACGCAAGGCCACCTGGCGGCCCGAGCGTTCGTGATGTTCCGGATGCACACGGGCGGTTCGTACGCGAACGCGGTGTCGTTCGAGCTGTCTTCGTCGAGCGCGTTCCAGTTCCCACTCTGGGACTACACGTGGCACCAGAAGGGGCGGCTCGCGCTGGACATGCAGCTCGGCTCGGGCAACGACCCGTACGTGCTGAGGCCGTTCGCCGAGGGCGGCTGGACGAACGAAACGTACGTCTTTGAATCTGAGGGTGAGCGCTTTTTCCGGGCGCGTGCTGGGGTCGAGTTAGAGCTTTAGGCGAAGCCGGCGGGCTTCGCGGCTATGGGCTTCGCGGTTGTGGGCTTTGCGGCTATGGGCTTCGCGGTCGTGGGCTTCGCGGATTGTGGATTCGAGCGGCGGAGGTCGGTCTGACCCTCGCGAAGCGAACGAACCTCGCCGCAGGCGAAGGAGCCTCGCGAAGCGAACGAACCTCGCGAAGCGAACGAACCTCGCCGCAGGCGAAGCGCCTCTACAAAAGGCGCCGATGGTCCGCCAACATGCAGCGGTCTTGGA
>CAYLMO010000070.1:19902-21478 GCA_964384605.1 uncultured Bradymonadales bacterium
GCGAAGCGCCTCTACAAAAGGCGCCGATGGTCCGCCAACATGCAGCGGTCTTGGATCACTCGAATGCCCGCGTCAGTCAGCTGTTTTGCGGCCTCATCGTTTCGAATGCCGAGCTGAAACCAAACGACTTTGGGCGCAAGCGCGATGATGTCGTCGATATGCGCCGGAATGTCTTCGGCCTTTCGGAAGACATCGACGATGTCGACTTCGCCCTCGATGGCGGTCAGGTCGCGCTGCACGGGCTTGCCGAGAATCTCGGTCACCTCCGGGTAGTACGTCGGCACAGGGATGACGTCGTAGCCGTGCTGGTCGAGGTACTCCGCGACATAGTACGCCGCCGCTGAAGCGCGCGATTCGGGCTTCACACCCAAGACGGCGACCCGTTTGTGGGTCCGCAGAATCTCCGCAACTTCGTCAACATCTGTCACCAGCAAGTCAGTCATCGTCTCTCTCCGTCGAAGTCGTGTGGGAAGATGCCTCAAACAACTTCCAGGATTCGGCCTGGGCCCTCGCGAAGCGAACGAGTTTCGCCTTGAGGCGAACAGTGTTGCCCACTGCGACCTCCGTCTGTACAAGGGCCGCATGAAGTACTTCGCAGTAACATTGGTCGCGCTCAGCCTGCTGGGCTGCAAAGAGAAGCCGCCCAAGGTCGAGCCGATTCGCTACGACGGTTCTTCGACCGTGTATCCGGTCGTCCGCAGCCTCGCCGACCGATTCCCGAACGGAAAGGTCGACGGTGGATTCCTCATCAGCGCCGGCGGCACTGGCGCGGGGATCAACAAGCTATGCCGCGGGGAGGTCGACATCGCGGGAGCCTCGCGCCCTATTCGGGCTGACGAACGGCAGAAGTGTCAGACCGCACAGGTCGGCATCCTCGAAGTTCCCATCGCGTTTGATGGCATCGCGGTCGTGGTTCACCCCGAAAACGACTGGGTCGACCAACTGACGACCGAGGAGCTCGCCAAGATCTGGAGCGCCGACGCAACCGGGAAAGTGAAGACCTGGGCGGACGTTCGCGAAGGTTGGCCAAAGAAACCGCTGAAGCTTTACGGCCCTGGCCTCGATTCCGGCACCTACGACTACTTCAACAAAGCGATTCTCGGCGCAGGGACATCGCGCGACGACTACGACTCGAGCGAAGACGACAACCTCATCGCCCGCTCCGTCGCGACCGAACCCAACGCCCTCGGCTACTTCAGCCTCGCCTACGCGCGGGGCGCTGACGCCAAGCTGAAGACGATTCCCATCGACGATGGCGACGATTCGAACGGCGTCGGAAGTATCGCGCCGACGACCGATACGATCCGCAAAGAGACCTACCAACCGCTCTCGCGACCGATCTTCATTTACGTCTCGGCGACTTCGGCCGAGAGAGCGGAGGTGTCGGCGTTCGTCGATTTCATCCTCGATGGTGCGCCCGCGATCGCCGAGGAGAGCGGGTTCGCACCGCTTCCGCCGAAGGCCTACTCCCTCGCCAAATCTCGATTCGAGTCACGTCTGACCGGCACGGCGTTCCCCGACGGCGCGCAGGTTGGCGTGAAGATCGAAGATCTTCTCAGGTAGGCCGCGAAGCCCA
>CAYLMO010000070.1:21578-25024 GCA_964384605.1 uncultured Bradymonadales bacterium
AGCCCATCACCGCGAAGCCCACCACCGCGCAGCCTTACCTTGCTCGCATGTCGACCACTTCGTACAGCCGTTCGAGGCCGTGCACGTCGTCCTGCATGTAGTCCGACATCTCGTTGAAGAACGCGCCGTAGTCATCGGGCGACTCGAAGGTTTCGGCGCTCGGATTTGGCGACAGGTAGCGAGCGATGACGTCTAGAATCACGTCGATCGGCGCGTCGCCGTTGCTCGCGTCGAGGGCGCGATGGATCAGGAAGATGCCGTCGTTCTCGGGGTCGAGCTGGAGCGTGCGGGCGAGGATGTGTCCCACCAAACTCACGATCGGGAGGTCCTCGGTAGTGACCGCATCGCCATCGGCATTGGCCGATTGATACGGCTCGATGTCCCACTCACGGTCGGGATCCAAGACGTCGGCGAGGAAGTTCGCGATTGGCTTGAAACGGGTGGTGTTCACGGACTGCACGAGCAGTTGATACGTGCCCATGAGCATCTGCGCGACGCCTTCGCGCGAGTTGAATTGATAGCCGATGTAGGCATCCAGCGTGGCGCGATCGGCGTCGTTGCTGAGCGTGTTCGAAGCCAGATCGACCAGCGCAGTGAGCAGACGCGAGCCCCAGAAGTCCACGAGCATTGGGACCAGGTCGTTGGCGACCCACTGGTTCACGCCACCCGGTTCGGCCTCCTTCTTTCGGACCTCGGTCGCCAGATACTCGACCATGTTGATGCTCAAGGCGGTCGAGCCGGGGGTCTTGAAGCGAGGGATTCCGTTGGTGTCTTTGTCGGCGCCGATCATCAGCTCGGTCAGGTTGCCGACGGCGTCGCCCAGGCGTTCGCGCGCTTCGGGCTCGTCATCGAGTCGATCGCTCGCTGCGTCGAGGGCGGCGAAGATCTGATCGAGGCGGCTCGGCTGTGAAATCTGTCGGTTGTCGGGAAGCAAGATCGGCGTGCCAGGCATCTCGCCATACGCGGTGAATCCGTTGCGGTCGGTAGCGCGCAGCACGAGGCGACGCATGCTCTCTTCCATCGGGATGCCGGTCGAATCTTCGGTGCGCTCGACTGCGATTGCGAACTGCCGCAGCGATGCGAAGAGCTCGTTGGCCACGAACACCTCTTCCATCGCCGGCTCGAACGACCGCATGTTGGCGCCGCGTGACTCAGACGCTCCGCCAGCGGCCGTTTGGTACAGGCCTTCGCTGCTCGAGTAGTGGTCGTGCAGCACCACGAAGATGCCGGTCATGATGTCTTCGCGGCCGTGGTCGCTGAACGCCTTCGCCAGCGGATAGACCGTGTCGATCGTGCCGCTCGCCTCCGCCAGGTAGAGCCCGTAGGCGAGGTGATCGGCCATCTTGTAGCCGTCTTTGCAGCGGGGTTCCGCGATATCCAAGACGATCGAGTCGGTCTCGAACCGCAGGTTTTTCTGGTTGAAGAGGCGGGTGATTTGGTCGGGGCGCGGCTCGCGATCGAGCGCCGTGCCGAAGAGTTCGCTGAGCGTCGCGACCATCTCGGCGACGTTGCCGGAGTCGATGCCGAGCAGGTTGAGCAGGTCGCCCAGGTCACTGTTCCAGACCGCATCGGGCACGTAGTCGGCCAGATCGAGGTTGCCCGCGATCGATGCGACCATGGCTTCGGCAGCGCCCGGAAGCGCGATGAGCGGGGGCAGCTCTGGCAGCGGATTTCCGTTGGTGCTCGCCTCTTCGATGTTCATCTCGTAGGGCACGCCGGCCGTGTCGCGTAGCAGGTGCATGAACTGCTGTAGCTGGCTGCGAGTGGTCGCCGATTCTGGCGCATCGAAATCGGTCGCCTGCGAGAACAGCTCGCCGTTCGGGCAGCCGCGGATGCAGTCGTAGCGGGCGAGCGTGCCGATCGAGTAGTTCGACTGACACTGCTGGAAGCAGGCGTCGTACGGGCCGCCGGCAGCCGGCACCGTGTCCGTGTTGCTGTGGCGAATCATCGTGGCGAGTGCTTCGCCGGTCTTCTCGGTGACGGGGTCACGCAGCGCGGCCATCACGTCGGCCCAGAGTTGAGGGTCCGACGCCAACGCGTTCAGATGCGGCGTGAGGTCCGCCATCATGGTGGAGTTTTCCCCAAGCTCGGCGTTGGGATAGCGGTCGACCGTTTCGATGAAGTTGTCGACGTTCCACAGCAGCGCGGCGATGGCTCCGGCATGGCGATCGAGCAGCTCGGCGAAGCCTTCGAGAAGGTCTCCGAGTCCATCGAAATCGAGCGTGTTCACCGCTGCGTAGGTCAGGTCCATCAGGGGGTTGTCAGGGTCGTAGCCCTCGTAGCCTCCGATGTCGTCGCTCTGCACGACCTTCGTTCCGAGCACCGATTGGAACGCGGTCAGCATGTCGTAGAGGGTGTCTTTGATCGCCAGGCCGTGGAACTGCCGGATGAGGAAGCCCAGACCAGTGCGGTGGAGGTCGACGTATTCGAACGCATACGCGCCGCCCGGAAGCGTCGCTCGCCCAATGCTGTCGCGGGTGACGCCTTCTTCGAGGGTGACGTCGCTCGCGAACGGACGCACCACCACGGCCGTGCCGTCTTGCAGCACGAAGTTACCGTTCCCGTCGATGTCGGCGAGGCCGTCGCCATCGCGGTCGACGAAGGGGAACGTCGGGCCGTTGCCATCGCTCGCGGCCAGCGGGAATCCGCGGTCGTCGTAGTGGGCGACCCAGAGTGGAATGGTCGCTTCCTCCGGCGAGTAGCGGTCGTCTTGGACCAGGAGGAGGTCGCGCACCAACAGCGCGATGCTGTCGCCCTCTTTCGCAGGCTCTAGGTTGCGCATCTCGTTCACGAGGATGCGCGTGAGATCCGAAACGGCAGCCGGTTCGTCGAACGTGCGGCGGCCCTCGTCGGTGAGGCCGTCGTTCTCGAGGATGGCTCGCGAGGCGAACGAGGTGACCTCGGGGAGTTGATCGAAGTTGGTCGCGTACCCGAGGAAGTTCGGGCCCGCGGTTGGCGTGATGAAGTCCTCTGGAGCCGGGCCGCTGGGGCTCGCGAGGCTCGCGAGCAGCGAGAAGTCTTCGGCTGCTTCACGAAGCGCGACGATGATCTTGCGGGTCAACGTGGGCAAGAAGCCCTCGTCGACGATCGTCATCATGTTCTGGAGGAACCCGTTGACCGCATCGAGCTCCGACTCGGGAGCCATCGCGTCGACGGCGTCGACGAACGGGATGTACTGGTCGTCGAGCATCGCGACCTTGGCTTCGGAGTTCTCTGCGGCGCGTTCGGCGTCTTTTCGCCAGATCGCGTGGAGTTCATGGCCAAGGGTGCGAAGCTCGGGTTCCTGTCGCTCGAAGTCGTACTCGGTCTGGCAGCCAGCGAGTACGGCGAATACGACAGTGAGAGCCAGAAGGCGTGCGGTGGTCGAGTGCATGCGCGACGGTCGGGGAGGCGGTTGTATTGTGTCAGGAAGAGATTCTACCACCGTAGGCTTCGCGGTGACAGGC
>CAYLMO010000071.1:0-24820 GCA_964384605.1 uncultured Bradymonadales bacterium
TACACCTTGCAGGCGTGACGGAGGTCGGTATTTCGGTATGGTGGGACGAGTCTCGTAATTGGTGTGCCGATGACTGACCTGAACAAGGCGCTGCTGCGCGTGGCGCGCGGGATTGGGCTCGATGACGTGTATCAGATGCCTTCGGCCAGTACCTGGCTCGAGTTCGTCGCGGCTTTGAGCGATGCCTTCGAGGGGTTGGAGCGGGAGCGCGAGCAGATGCAGCGTTCGCTGGAGCTTTCGTCGCAGGAGATGCGGCAGCTCGCGGACCAAATTCGAAATGAGAAGGACGTGCTCACTGCCGTGCTGGCCGCGCTTTCGAACGGCGTGGTCCATTTGGATCGGTCCGGCCGGGTTCGCTACGCCAACCGGGCTTTCCGGTCCATGTTCAGCATCGAAGACGACCCGACCGGCCGAAACATCAGTGAGTTGGTGATCATCGAGAATCACCAGCGCCAATCTGTCGATACGGTGGATGTGGTTCACAAACTCGAGCGTGGCGCGATCTGGCGCGACGAAGAATGCAGTGTTCGTCGAGGAACCACGAAGTTCGCGGCCTCGGTCGTCATTAGCCCAGTTTTCGACCAGGGAGCGACCGAACGTCTCGGCGGATACGTCATCAGCATCGCCGACGCCACGGAGCGCCAGCGATCTGCCGCGAGAGTCCGAGCGGCCGAGGTCGAAGTCGCCTCCGCCGAACAAGCACGCCAGGCCCAGGCCTCTTTCCTCGCGAACATGTCTCACGAACTTCGAACCCCCCTCAACGCAATCATCGGCTACTCCGAGCTCGTTGCTGAAGAGGCCGAAGACCTCGGATACACGGAGATCTTGCCCGACCTCGACAAGATCCAGCGGTCAGGACGCCACCTCGTCGGCCTGATCTCCGATGTTCTCGACATGTCGAAAATCCAAGCGGGGAAACTCGAATTCGAACTCGAAGAGATCGATCTCGGCGCCGTCGCTAGGGACGCCTACGAGGCCACCTATCCACTTGCCGTGAACAATGGGAACGCCTTCGAGATCGAGATCGAAGACCCACTCCCCACTGTGGAGGTCGACTCGATCCGAGTCATGCAGGCCTTCGTCAATCTCATCGGCAACGCCGGCAAATTCACCGAGAACGGCACGATCACGCTCCGCGTATACTCACGTGCCGGAACCCAGGTCGTGGGCGAAGTCGAAGACACCGGCATCGGGATTCCGAAGGCCAAGCTCGCAGACTTGTTCAGCCCATTCACCCAGGCCGACTCCTCCACTACCCGCCGCTTCGGCGGCACTGGTCTCGGTCTCGCCATCACGCGCGAAGTCATCGACGCGATGCGCGGGAAAATCGAGGTCGAGAGCGTCGAAGGCGAAGGGTCCGTATTTCGTATCGTCTTGCCCGCAGCCGGTGTCTCCGAGGTCTTCACCGGTATCGTGCCGGACCCAACTCCCGGCCCGACGCGCACCGTCGAATCGCTCCTCGTCATCGACGACGACCGCGCCACACACGCGCTCATTCGCCGCCATCTCGCCGAAACTGACATCGTGATTCATTCCTCGTTCTCCGCCGAAGAAGGCTTCAAGAAGGCAAAGGAGATCGAGCCCGAACTGCTGTTCCTCGACATTCTCCTCCCAGGAATCGACGGCTGGGCGCTGCTCGATCACTGGCGTTCTCACCCTAGGCTCAGTCAGATTCCCTTCTACATACTTAGCGTTGTGAACGATCGACCCCGCGCCACACGCGAAGGGGCCCGCGGCTTCTTGAATAAACCCATCGAAGGTGATGATATCCTCGACGCCGTCACGGTTCGTGATGTCGACTCAGCAGAAGGAGACGCGTGAAAATCGTGCTCGCGGAAGACAACGACCTCAATCGAGACATGCTTCGCCGCCGTCTCGAACGCCGAGGTTTCGAGGTGATCGAAGCTGTCGATGGGGAGGAAACGATCGAGATGGTGCAGACGCATCGCCCCGACCTCGTGCTCCTCGACCTGAGTATGCCAGTCATCGACGGGTGGGAGGTTGCCCACAAGCTCTCGACCGCCACGGCTACGGAGCACATCCCGCTCATTGCCCTCACCGGCCATGCCATTCGCTCCGAACGCGATCGCGCGATGGAGGCTGGCTGTGCCGATGTGCTCACGAAGCCATTCCAGTTCCAAGAACTGCTCGACGTCATCGAGCGCCACACCCCGTGACTCGACCCGTCCGATTCGCCCTGATTGGCTGCGGCCGCATCGCTCCGCGACACATCGACGCCATCGCGGCCCTCGAGGGTGCCGAGCTGGCAGCAGTTTGCGACATCGATCCCGACGCCCGCGCCTCCGCCGCCTCTCGAACCGGCGCGCCCACCTTCTCCTCGATGGAAGCCCTCCTCGCCGAAGTCACGCCCGACGTCGTTTCGCTCGCGACGCCCAGCGGTCTACACCCCGAGCAGGGTCTCTTCGCCGCAAAGCACGGTTGCCACGTCATCACTGAGAAACCGATGGCCACCTCGTGGCGCGCCGCGCGAAGTCTCGTCGACGGGTGTCGCGAGAACGGCGTCGAACTCTTCGTCGTCAAGCAGCACCGGTTCCACCCCGCCGTCTCCCGCGTGCGTCGCGCCATCGAGCAACGTCGCTTCGGTCGCATCTACGCCGCCAACCTCAATCTCTTCTGGTCTCGCCCTCAGTCGTACTACGACATGGCCGACTGGCGCGGCACTTGGTCGCTCGACGGCGGAGCGCTCATGAACCAGGCCATCCACTACATCGACCTTTTGCGCTGGTTTGTAGGCCCGATCGCCAGTGTCTACGCCGAGTCCGCGACCCTCGCCCGCGACATCGAAGTCGAGGACACTGCCGTGGCAACGCTTCGTTGGCGCTCCGGCGCCCTCGGCACCATTTGCACGACCATGCTGGCCGAGCCCTCGAATTTCGAAGGCTCCATCACGATCGTCGGCGAGAAGGGACGAGTCCGCTTGGGTGGCCTGGCGTGCAACCGTATTGAAGCATGGGAGTTCGACTCACCTCGCCCCGAAGACGCCGAAATCCTTGATTTCGCACATGATTCGACGTCAATTTATGGCCCCGGGCATACCCCTTTTTACGAAAACGTTCTGCAAACGATCCGCGGCGAAACCCGGCCAGAGATTGACGGAGACGAAGCGCTGCGTACTCTCGCGGTGGTCGTCGCGGCCTATCAATCCGCCGCCGAGGGCCGCCGAGTGGCGGTTGTCGACCACTGAAACACTTGCGCCGCATTGGCGGTTCTCCTAGTGTGACCGGCCGATGAGTCCACTCATCGAGCCATAACTCGTTTAAGGAACGCGTGAACCGACGCCTCCCACATACGCACCTCGTAGCCGCAGCCATCGTCGCGATTGGAATGATCGTGCCGAGCATTGCTGCCGCTCTGGGGTCCTGTGTCGAGCCGTCGCTTCCGAAGAACGACGTGGTCGAGGCCTTCGAGTATCTCGAACAAGCACGCGCAGAGCTCGCGATGTCGGTGAAACCCGAGTCGACCGAGCCCGATTGCTCCACGCTCGATGACGATTCCGAAACCGATCCCAAGTTCGCCGCCTGCTACGACAGCGTCGACCTGCCGATCAGCACGATCCCCAGCCTCTTTGCCGAACATCAAGCCGACCGGGCCTCCGCAGGAGTGCTCGGCAAGGTTGGTGTCATCCTCGGAAAAGCGGTCGAGCGCCAAGCTGTTCAGCCCGACCCTTCTGAGGCCTCTGTGGAGCTCTCGCCCGAACAACGTGTTCGGGCAGCATGGAAGCATTTCGCGCAGAGCATGCCGAAGCAAGAGGCCGCATGTACTGCATATACGCCGGATAACTGCCGCACGGCACCGGCGCTGCCATCACTGTGGATTCCCGAAGTCAGTTCACCCGCCGCCGCCAACGACTCTTTTGCGTTGTTCCTCGGCGACATCACCGAACTCGATTCGAACGACACTCCACTCTCGCGCGACCGTCGCCTGACCTCGCGCACGCTCGACGTCCCGGTGCCCCCGCCCAGATGACGTCGTAGGGGTTCTCGAGCTACCGCTCTGTCCAAACCCCGAAGCCTTCAACATCACAACAGTTTTGACGCGACCGTACGTGCGGTGATACGCCCTCGTCGTTCGCATTAAAGAATCGACGTGTCGTCACTACGACAATGTTTCGCGACACGTCTTCATCGACTCTCGGCCGCATTGGCCGAATCGAAATCTCAATAGGAGAAGAACCAAATGGCACAAGCACAACCACAATCCGGTGGAACGACGGTCTTGATGATCATCGCCGTCGCCATCGTCGCCTTTGCAGGCGGCTACTTTATCGGTACCCGCAACGGCTCAACCGTCGACGAACAGCCAGCAGCGCTTGCTGACGGCGAAATCGGCGCAGCAGCCGCAGCTGGCGAAGGCGCAACCAGCGACAAGATTCCGGTCGGCAACTCCTACACCAAGGGAAACCCGAACGCTCCTGTCACCGTCGTCGAATTCTCCGACTTCCAGTGCCCCTACTGCGGCCGCGGAGCAACGACGCTCGACCAGCTCATCGAGAAGTACCCACAAGACGTTCGCATCGTCTTCAAGCACAACCCGCTCGCATTCCACAAAGAAGCTCCGGCCGCGTCGATCGCGACCATGGCTGCTGGCGAGCAGGGCAAGTTCTGGGAGATGCACGACCTGCTCTTCAAAGAGCAGAAGCAGATGAAAGCCAACGCTGCTGACATGAAGGGCTGGACCTCCGGCCTCGCCAAGCAGCTCGGCCTCGACGTCCAGAAGTTCCAGAAGGACTTCGACAACCCCGCATTCGCCAAGCAGATCGAGACCGACATGAAGCTCGGCGCAGAACTCGGCGTTCGTGGAACCCCACACTTCTTCATCAACGGCCAGCGCGTCTCGGGCGCCCAGCCGCTCAACAAGTTCGAAGAAATCGTGAAGGCAGAGCTCGAAGCTGCCAAGAAGCTCTCGCAGGCAGGCGTCGCCAAGGATCAAATCTACGGCAAGCGCGTTGCTGAGAACTTCAAGTCGGCTCCGGAGCCCAGCCAGGGCAACCAGCCTGCACCGGCAACCGTCGTCCAGATGGTCCCGGTCAACCAGAATGACCCGGTCAAAGGCAACACCAAAGACCCGCTCATCACCATCGTCGAATTCTCCGACTTCCAGTGCCCCTTCTGCTCGCGCGTCAACCCGACTCTCGACCAGATCATGCAGTCGAAAGAGTACGGCGACAAAGTCCGCATCGCGTTCAAGCAGACGCCGCTCCCCTTCCACAAAGAAGCTCCGATCGCTCACGAAGCTGCTCTCGCAGCGCACGAGCAGGGCAAGTTCTGGGAATTCCACGACGCGCTCTTCGCGAAGCAGAAAGAGATGAAGCCGAACGCAGCCAACATGAATCAGTGGCTCGAAGGCATCGCTCAGGAACTCGGCCTCAACATGAGCAAGTTCAAGGCAGCTCTCGAGTCGGGCAAGTACAAGGCTCAGCTCAAGGCTGACGCGGACCTCGGCGCCAAGGTTGGCGCACGCGGAACCCCGAACTTCTTCGTCAACGGCGTTCAGGTCGTCGGCGCGAAGCCGTTCCCCGCATTCGACTCGGTCATCAAGGAGCAGCTCAAGATCGCTCAGAAGATCAAGGCTGAGAAGAAGCTCTCCGGCGACAAGCTGTACGCAGCAATCGTCGAGTACAACAAGGCAAACGCACCGAAGCCGGCCGCAGCTGCTCCGCAGCCGAACCAGCCCGAGCCGAAGGTCGACGTCGCCAAGCTCAAGGCTGGCAACGCATTCACCAAAGGCCCGAAGAACGCTCCTGTGACCATCGTTGAATTCTCCGACTTCCAGTGCCCCTTCTGCGCACGCGGAACCGAGACGCTCAACGCCATATACAAGGAGTACGACGGCAAGATTCAGGTCGTCTTCAAGGCCTTCCCGCTCCCCTTCCACAAGGAAGCTGAGCCAGCTCACCGCGCCGCAATCGCAGCCGGCAAGCAGGGCAAGTTCTGGGAGTACCACGACAAGCTCTTCGCAAACACGCAAGCGCTCAAGGACCTCAGCAACCTGGACAAGTACGCTCAGGAGCTCGGCCTCAACATGGAGAAGTTCAAGAAGGACATGAACGACCCGGCCGTCGCTAAGCAGGTTCAAGATGAGATGAAGCAGGGCCAGGAAGTTGGCGTCCGCGGAACCCCCGCGTTCTTCATCAACGGCACCCGCCTCGTCGGAGCACAGCCTCCGGCGAAGTTCAAGGAAGTCATCGACGCTGAGCTTCAGAAGAAGTAAGCGTTTCGGTGAAACGTCAAAGGCCCGGACTGCTCGCAGTCCGGGCCTTTTTGTTTTCAGCACTCAACTCGTTGTTGTACCGGTCTCAAGTGCGAAACGCTCGCGCACAGCGCGCGGCAGTGATATACCGTCGGCCCCAACAAGACCGACGGGAGAGCACCATGAGCGAAGCGCTCGACGCAACCATCGAAAACATCGAAGACCTCATCGGCGAAGAGGCGTTTGACGACGCTCATGCAGCGCTCGAGGCAGCCTTCAAGGAGCATGGAAATGCCTCTGAGCTCCTCGCTCTACAAGTCGAGATGCTGCTTGATGCTGACGACCTTGAAGGCTGTATCGGTGCCGCCGAGCTCGCCATCGCATCGGTCGAGGACGATCAGCCCGAGCTACTCGCACGAATTCTGTCGGCTCGCGGCTACGCCCGGTACTACCTCGACGAACTCGAAGCCGCGCGCGCAGACTTCAACGACTCTGTGCGTGCCGATCCTGACCTCTACCCGGCGATCGTCGGGCGAGCGATCGTCCACGAGAACATTGGCTACCTGAACGCGGCGAAACTCGACTTGGACCGTGCTATCGCCATCGACAGCAGCGTTGGCCAGCCGTTCGCGGTTCGCGCCTCGATCTTGCTCCGATGGGGCGACGTCGAGAAGGCGCAAGCGGACCTCGTCAACGCCGTCGAACTCGACGAAGACGACGAAGAGTCGCGCCTAAACCTCGCTCGAATCTATGCGCTCGACGGCAAGAAAGCCGAAGCGATGGAACTTCTCGAGTACCTCATCGACGAAGGCGAGGATGCCGACTTCGTCGCCCCGGGCGCACTATTGCGCGCCCAGCTCTCGCTTGCACTGGGCAGCACGGACGCCGCGATCGACGACGCGGAGTTCGCCGCCGGTCTCATCCCAGAGCTTCCTTGGGCTTACCTCCAGCTGGCCGCGGCACACATTCACGCTCAGGTCGACGGAGGCCCGGCCGTCGCCGCGCTGAAACAGGCCGAAGAAGTCGCCGACGATGTCCGCGACGTTCCCGACGTTTTCGCCCTGTACGCGGCAGCCTACAAACTTCTCGGCAAACCCGAGAAAGCCGCCGAGTACGAAGAGAAAGTCGAAGGGTCTTCGCGACTTCCCGGATTCGTCTACGGAGCCCTCAACCCCGTTGGCAACATCCCGATCAATCCCAACAAGCCGATCGATATTCGCATGCTCCTCTCTGAGCTCTTCGGGGAGGCCAAAAATGCGCCCAAGGGCTATGAGGACGTACTGCGAAACATCATCCAGCAGATTCCTCAAATCGCGGCCGAGAACCCCAACGTCGGCCAGATTCAGATCGAGCTTCCAGAAGCGCCGGGCATGATCGGCGGCAAGCGGAATCTGATGGTGCAGGTCAACCAACAGCAACAGGGCGCATGATGAGTGACGACCGCGATTTCCTTCACCGCTCCCAAGAGCTTTCCATCGAGCTCGTGGTCGAATCCGACGCTCGATTGATCTTCGAAACCGACGGGTCGCCGCAGATGGACCTGACCGCCGCGGATGACTTCGTCGTGGTCTTCGAGGGTGTAGGTGTTGAGATCGAGGTTGAATCTCCATCTCGTGCGATTGCTACAATCGGTCCCGTCTCACGCCTGGAAGAGGGCGGTACCCTGATGATTCGGGTACACGAGTTCCTCGACGGATGGGAGTTCTGAGGCCGCGATCGGGACGCTAGAACTGGGCCCCGTCGAAGATTGCCCCCAATGCCGTGAGCTGATTGATGCCTGAACTCGGCGAAGTCGAAATTGTCCGCCGAAATCTCGAGTCCTGGTGGGTGGGGGAGACCGCGAGCGAAGTACTGTTGCTCGATGCCGACTTACTGAAGCGAGGGTCGTCCGACGACCTCGAGCGTTCGCTTCGCTCCAAGGCGGTCGCCGCTCGGCGGCGCGGAAAGTACCTGTGGATGGAGATGGAGCAGGGCGATTCGCTGATGTTCCACTTCCGAATGACCGGGAAGATCACCACTGAACCGTGCCCGAATCCGGATTTTGCGCGTTTGGCGTGGCAGACCTCGAGCGGTTGGCTCGTCTTCAAAGATCCGCGGCGACTGGGTCAAGTTGAATGGTTTGCGCCCGGGGAGATCGAGCGCTACGAGCCGATCGCTGAGATGGGGCCGGAGCCGTATGGTCTCGATGGCGCCGATCTGCGGAGGCTGCTGCCTGCACGGCGACAACTCAAATCGGCCCTAATGGATCAACGGGTGATCGCGGGGGTTGGAAACATTGCGATTTCGGAGCTCTTCTGGCGCCTGCAGTTTGCCCCGGACATCAAAACCGCCGAGTTGTCGGCTGGTCAGCTCGACGCGTTGGCCACTGAAATGCCGGTGTTCTTCGACGAACTCATCGAGCGACAGATGGCTGACGAGGTTGTCTACATGACGAGCGGCAAAGCCGCGGAGAATCCCTTCGATGTGTACGCGCGGGAGGGCGAGCCATGTCCACGCTGTGGCACGACGCTCCAGCGAACCAAGGTTCACGGGCGCTCCTCGTACTACTGCCCCGCCTGCCAATAACCGCCTCGGAGCCTCGCATTGCGAGGCTCCGAGGCGGGGTAGCAATGCCACGCAAAAGTGCGCCGATGAATGACGATTTTGGCGTCCTGCGGCAAACGAAAAATGACAATTGAACTTTTTTCGCAACGATCGCGATGAGCTGCCGATAACTCTGGTGTCACATGGTGTGCGTGTGACCTCGTTCCATTCTCCGGAGATTATCAAATGAGTAGTCCGCAGTTTCTTCCAGTGGGCTTCATGCGTCACATCACAGCGGTGTTCCGAAAGTTCGGTTTTTACGCCCCTCCGACCCCTGAGGTCATCGCAGCTTTCCTGACTATCGTGCACAAGGCGAGCAAGCTCTACGATGTCGGCATCGTCGCGTGGGCGCTGATGTCGTCGCACCCACACCTCGCCATTTGCGACAACGATCCAGAGCGCGAACCGCATTGGACCGGGCGATCCGCGCAGTCGCTGTTCGTGCAGTACGTTCACAGCAAGTTCGCGATGTGGCTCAACCACTATTGGGACAGCAGCGGCAACATCTTTGACGTTGATGTACTGACCCAACAGATACCGATTCTCGACGTAACCACGGAGATCGAATTGGTGAGCTATGTCGAGAACAACATGGCGAAGGCTGGAATTCTCGATCCGCACGATGAACTCGAAGGCGCAGTATCTCGGCGTGACTACCTGTTCGAACCTATCGAGATCGATAGGCCAACTGGCTGGTTTCAGAAACGTACATGGGATGACAAGGCGTCCATTCAGTTGGTGGTTCCCCCTGCGGCTCGAGCGGAGGGGCACACCCGCGAGACTTGGTTTGCGAAGACGAAGGTTGCGGTCGCCGAGGGCAAAATGCACGCGCTGGAAGAGGTTCTCCTTTCGGGAAAACCTCTCTTGTTTCCGGAAGACGTGCAGAATCGAGTCAAGCCGACAGACCGGAAGTCTAAGGTCAGTCACAGCCGGATTCCTTGCACCGGAGCGACCAAATTGATCAAGGCTCGGTTCCTTCAACTTCGTCGAGAGTACTTCTTGCCGCGGTACCGCGAAGCGCTGGCGCTTGTGAAGGCAGGGAGGAAGGACGTTGTGTTCCCGTGGGGAACGGACAAGATGGTCAACGTCTATGGCTACGAAATGGACCGACGCCCTGGATAGAATCCCCGACAAGTAGCGGCTAGCTGGGCTGCCCATTCAGCTGACTTTCAAGAGCAGTTTGCTCCTTCGCTGCTCTCTGCCATCCACAATCGACCGCGCCGGATTTTACCGAAATTGATGGCTTGTCGGGCTCGCGCTGACGCCAGAAGTGCACCGATACACATAGAAAACGCCACTTTGGGGGCAAACAAAACCAGACAGTGTACTCGGGTTGCTGCGAGGCTCTAAGGCGTGGGTGCGAGGCTCCAAGCCGAGCGCTCCCTTGCGGAGCGGGCTCGTCTTCGAGACGATGATTCGAACCTCCAAAGGACCACGAAATGAACAGACGACTGAACGTACTGGGCGCATTGACCCTCGGCATGCTCCTGACCACCGGTTGCGGCGAAGCCGAACCGAAGGGACCAAACAGCTCGACGAATGTTGTCACCAACATTTCGACCAACAGCTCCACAGCGAACAACACGACCCCAAACAGCACGAGCCCGAACAATGAGGTCCAGTGCTTGCTCGACACGGACTGCGTCGCTCCAGACGTATGCGAGGGTACGATTTGCGTCGCAACCTGCACGGTCGACGCGGACTGCGCGGTCGGCGAGGTGTGCGAGTCCCGCACGAATGGCTCAGGCACCATCTGTCGGGAGGGCGACGCGAACGTAGAGCCCGAAGGCTGCTCCGGTGAGTCCGACCCCAACGCGTTTTGCGAGGCGCAGTTGGGCGCGGGTGCATTCTGCGACACAGCAACGGGGGGCTGCGTTGGCGACGTGGGGCTCACCGATTCGTACTACGTGGTTCAGATTCAGGACGTCACCGCAGGGGCTGACTTGTGCGAATCGCAAGACCCCGGCAGCGACATCCAGGGGGTCGAACTCGTCGATAGCGGTGGTAACAGCCTCGGGTGGGGCTCCATCGTGGCAGAAAATGTGATTCTGACCGGCAATGACGAAACCAACTTTGGAGTGGTCGACGGGACGCCGCGGTCTCTCGACGCAGACGGCTGCGTCGACAGCTTCACCGGAAACGTCCTCAGTCTCGGCTGCAATGGGTGGATCGCGGTCGAATTCCTGGACAACTTTGACAACCCCGTTGTGCTCGAAGACGGGCAGTACGTGTTCGTCTACGAGTACGGGGGGACTTGCAGCTCGGGTACGACCGACGACGAGTTCACATTCTCGATCTGTTCGGACACGAGCGGGATCTTGGGTGGCGACGATTCGTCATGCACCAACGTGCTCGGCTCCGGCCGCGGAGTCACGACCTTCGAAATCGTCTTGTAATCCGCGGTCAGTCCTTCTTCGACGGAAGACCGACCTGCGACGGACCCCGAGACGTGCCGTAGAAGTCCGCATCTTCGAGCGTGCCACGCACGCTCCAAAGGTCCGGGAACGCCCGCCGGCGCAGCGTCGACTCCAGGTACCGCACGCCCGGCGAGCCGCCGGTTCCCATCTTGGTGCCTATGAGCCTCTCCACCACGCGCACGTGATGGAAACGCCAGAGCAGGATGTTCTGGTCATGCGACACGAGGTTCTCGGCCAACGAATAGACGTGGAAGTACTTCTCGGGGTGCGCGTACAGCTCCTGCAGCGCCGCCAAATTGTACTTCGAGATCTCCTCGTCCCACTCACCTTCTTCCGGCGGCACTTTCACGTCGAAGTTCAGGCGCTGGAGCATCTCGTAGAAGTCCGTTCGTAGGCTCGGAGCGTCTAGCCGGTGCTCGAGTCGAGCCAGGTCGTCGTCGGTCAGTTCGATCCCCTGAATGACGCGCCGGTCCTTAATCCCCGTCGCGAACTCCACCTCCCGAAACTGAATCGACTGAAACCCACTCGCCGGGTTCAACGCCGAACGGAACGACAGGAAGTCGCGCGGCGTCATCGTCTCGAGAATGTGGATCTGCTGCACCAGCAGGCTCTCGATGGCGAGCACTCGTTGAAGCAGGCGCGAAGCTTCGTAGACGTCGTCACGCGCCATGCAATCCGACACCGCGTCGATCTCGTAAAGCACCTGCTTGAACCAGAGCTCGTAGGCCTGGTGAATGATGATGAAGAGCAGCTCGTCGTGCGCGGGCGGCGAGCTCTCGAACTTCTGCAGGTCGAGAAGCTGCGGCACGTGCAAGTAGCTGTTGTACGAGAGGTCGCCGCGCGCCTTCTCGAAGTCGACGTCGCGCCACTCTTTTCCACGTTTTTCGTCAGTCATGTCGGTGCTCCGGTGTGGTCGAGAGCGTTATAGGCGTCCTGCTTCGTGCCGCCAAGAAGGGATCAACCGTCCCCATGAGGTCGAGATCCCGCAATGTGTGACAAGTTGGCACGCTTTTGGTCCGACCAATGCTGCCCCCAGATCTTCTGATCACCCCCAAACGCCCCCCGCTCCGCTTTGGTAGGACCAATTTCGGCGTCTGTCGAAAGTGGTCCGACCAACTTGGCACGTGATTCGCAGTATCTGAACCCAACCGAGATCCTCCGGACGAAACTCGTCCGTACTCCAAACTTCGAGATGGAAGCCATGAAGCATCAAAACCTCATATTTGCCGCGGTCTTGCTCGTCGCGAGCGCCTGCGGTGACAACACCCCCGACGTCCTCGTACCGAACGCCTCGCCAGGCACCTCACCGGACATCCAGACGAGTTCGAGCAACTCGACGGAGACCACACCGGCAGAGACGACGCCCAACGAGACGACCCCAACCGAGACCACTCCGAATCAGACGCAGTTCTGTCTCGACGACTCCGAATGCGGAGACGGCCTGGTTTGCGCCGCTTTCGGCGAGTGCATCGAAGACCCGGGCGATGAAGAACTCCCGACATGCTACGAGCAGTTGACCGCGGCTGGTGTGGAATATCGTGCTGTGACCGAAGACCCTCCGGGCGATTGTGGTGTCACCGATGCCGTGAACATTCGCGGCCCCATCAACGGCATTAATTACGGCTACGGACCTCAGCTCCAGACCGGCTGGACGACCTCCTGCCTCATCGCCATGCGACTGGTGTCCGCCTCCGAAGTGTTCAAGGCCCATGGCGTTGAATCAGTCGAGCACATCGGAAGCTACAATTGCCGCACCGTTGCTGGCTCGGAGACGCTTTCGCAGCATTCGTTCGGCACTGCATTCGACATCAAGGGATACCGCACCAGCGACCAGAATATCCGCTACATCGACCACTGGGAGCACGACACCGACGAGCCCGAATCCGACGAAGGGCAGTTTCTCTACGATGTCACCCACGCGCTCCACAACGCACGTGTGTTCAATCGGATGCTCACGCCAGATTACGACGCCGATCACGACGACCACGTGCACGTCGATCTGACTGGCGAACACCGGATGGACGAGTAGGGGGCCACCATGAAACGACTCATCACAGTCACCATTCTCGGTCTCATGTGCATCGCCGCCGACTGCGACGACGAGACCCCAATCGTGCTGGAGCAAAACACCACAGCCCCAGCGAACAACACGATCCCCGCGAACAACATCGCGACCAACAACGCATCGAACATCGAGACTCCGACGAGCTCGAACAACAACACGACCACTCCCGAGGAGACCACTCCGCAAGACATGTCCTGCGTGCTCTCGTCGCAGTGCGGCCCCGACCAAATCTGCAATGGCGAAGGCATGTGCGAGGACTACGACTCCACCGAGCCGATCACGTGCCTCGAAGAGATTGACCTCATGGGCATCGGCAATCGTGGCGCATTCGCGGTCGACGAGTCGTGCTACGTCACCGAGCCGATGATCTCGGAAGGCCCAATCAACGGCATCCGCTGGCTCTACTACGGCGACAAGAACCGACCGGAAGACAGCCCCGCTCTGATTCGCGCCGACTGCACCCTCATCAAGTCGCTCGCCTTCGCCAGCAACGTCTTTCGCCAGTTCGACGTCACGCACGTCTACCACGTCGGCGCCTACGATTGCGCTCATGGCGGCGAGCACGCCTCCGGCATGGCGATCGACATCGGCGGGTTCCGCACGTCCGACGGCACCGACTACGACTTCACGGAGCACTGGGAGCACAACACCGACACGCCTGAAACCGAAGAGGGGCAGTTCCTCTACGACATCACGCATGCGCTCCACGACGCCCACGTATTCAATCTCATTCTGACTCCGGACTACAGCAACCACGACAGCCACCTTCACGTGGACTTCTCGGGTGCGCACCGGATCTGCGGAGAGAACGACGACTGCGTCGTGAGCGAATGATCGCATGAAACGTGTCGTTCCAGCGAAAGCACTGGGCGCTCTGGCTGTGTGGTGCACTACCACGCTCATCGTCGGCACTGCCCTCGCGCTGCCCTACGCGAACCCCTCGGTTCGCAACGGGCTCGCGTGGGCGTGGACCAACCCGAGCATGCGCAGTGAACTACTGCCCGACCTTCTCGCCCACCTGGGGCTGAGCGGACTGCTCGCCGCCGCGCTCGTACTAGGCGTCGGCTATGCCCGCTCCACCAGGAGCAAGGTCATCTCGCCGCGACGCATCGCCGCGCGAGGCTCGACCTTCATCGAGACCCTCGTCGTGATGCCGGTATTCCTGCTCATCACGCTCGGAATCCTCCAGCTGAGCATCAACAACATCGCGGCAGTTTTGGTGAATCTCGGGACCTTTCAGGCCGCCAGAACCGCGTGGATCTTCGACTCGGAGGCCGAACGTGGTCGCTACGGCGTTCGTCGCCAAGACGTCGAAGAAGCCGCGCTCATCCAGGCCGCAGTCGTCCTCGCCCCGGTCGCCCCATCGGACTACAAAATGTCGGCCGCAGGCCTCTCGCCCCAGGCCCGCCAAACCCGCGCAGCACTGGTCGCCGGCCAGATGGACGTGCTCGTCGACGACTCCGGTCGCATGGGCTCCGCCGAGGCAAACAACCTGTTCGCCGAAGGCGACACCGACCGCACGGGCTCAGGCGAAGACCTGATCATGAGCGAGTCGTTCGACTCCTCCGCGTTTCGCGTGCGAACCGCCCGAAAATTCGTCTTCGCCTACCGCGCGCTCGACGTCCGCGTCCGCCGAAACGCCGAGGAGATCGGCGTCTTCGTCGAATACAAACACCAGCAATCGATGCCAATCGTCCCGCTCCTGTTCGGCGAGCGCGACACGGTCGGCGGCCGGCAGGGGTACTTCCACACGTACCGCCGCCAATTCCTCTACCGAAAGCAGCTGCCCGCAAATCCACGATGGCCGGGGGGCAGATGAAGGAGCTCCTCCAACGGCTCGACCGCGACGAATCGGGCGCGGTCTTGATGATGTGCCTCGGCGCGATTCTCATCTGCCTGATGGTGGCGATGACCATCTACGACGTAGGCGTGTCGGCGCGCGACAAAGTCATGCTCCAGGCCTCGGCCGACACCGCCGCCCTCTCGCACGCCTCCGTCGAAGCGCGCGCGATGAACCTGACCGCCTACGCCAACGTGGCCAAACGAACGGTCGTCGGCATCCACACCATGTACCAGGGGCAGTACCTCTCGTACCGCATGTGGTACCTCCGCAAAGACTACGACTGCCGCCAGGGAGACCTCTCCGCCTGCTCGATCCGGGTCGCCAACGACCCGCTCTACTGGCGCGAAACCAAGAATGACTACCTCGTCTACTCCGGCGATTGGGAGGTCGGCTGGGAGAACGGTGACCTCGGCGTCGGCGGCAACTCGGTCGGCTATCACGCCATCGACGTTCGCGCGCTCGACAACTACCAGCGCTACATGATCGAGCTGTCGCCCTGGTGGGGCTTCAGCGAAGCCACGTTCCGCGGCATGCGCAACGGAGCAACCGCCGTATCGAACTTCCCCGCACCCAAGGGCTACCCGCAGACGACCGACATCTCGCAGGCCACCAACATGCACCTGGCGATGTCCAACATCGGCTCCGACTGGCCCTTCGAACTCGCCCCGATGGATGACGAGCTGCCGTGGAAGAAGGGCAGCTGGTGGGGCGACCTCTACGTCAACGCCATGATGCGCAACGACAACTACCGCGCCCAACACCAGAAGTGGGCCGAGATGCACCAGCGCCTGTCCGAACTAGGAGCCGCCGAAGACCGCGTGGTGCGCCTCGGCTCGTCCTACTACTTCGAGCGCGCCTTCTCGTGGACCATCCTCGCCTTCGGCGATGCGGGACGGCCGTACATCCTCGACGTCCCCTCCAGCGAGGCCGAATGGCTCGCCCGCACGTCGACGCTGGTCTTCGCCTACGGGCACGACGAGATGCGCGGCGACCTCGGCAACAAGTACGACATGGTCGACAAGGACTATCAGATGGACACGGCCGACCAGGCCACCTTCGAGACCACCGGCGCCTGGTCCATCGCCCGCGCGGAGTACTTCACCCCCGACGGTCTACCCGACGCCTACCAATCGACCTGGACCGCGCGAATGCGACCCGTCTCGCTCCCAGACGAGTGGCGCGACGTCGGGTTCGACATGAGCCACGCGTTCCACTCCGCCCTTCCGTACATGACTCTGAGCGCCCAGATCGGCGCCGGCTCGAGCCGCAGCGTTCGAGATGGCGTGCCCGACATGGCCACGATGGAGCGAACGATGCGGGCCTTCGGCCCGTCCACCGCCAACGGGATGACCAAATGAGCACTCTCCACCGGCTCCGCCAGCTACATCGCTGCGAGGAAGGCACGTCGATGACCGAATTCGTCATCTGCCTCCCCATCTTCGTGCTCGTCTTCATGGGGGTCGTGCAGCTCGGGCTGTCCTCCGCCGACTCGGTACAGGTGTTCGCCAAGGCCCATCGCGACACCATGGAGCAAGCCATCGATGTGTCCCGAACCCCAGTCACACCACACGTCAATCCCGTCTCCTCCGGTCAGTCGGCCAGCCGCCAGATGGCCCTCGTCGACCGGCCTCCGGGGCAGACAGAACGCCATCGTCAGCGTGTCGAAGGCATCGAATCATACAGCTACCAGTCGATGTCCTCGAAGGGCACGCTCGGCGAGTCTGGCGCCCGAATCTCCACCGCTTCGCGGGCCGCGAATGTGGGGCCGCTCGACCCCTTCGTATCGCGCACTCCGGTGCAGGTCATCGGTAGCTCCAGATACGCCGCGATCATGGTCGACGAGACCGGTGCGCCGCCTTTTCCGGTGAACAATCTGAACGCTGCGCTCCCGAACCTCTCGGGCCCACGCACTTCGATCGCGGCCGGCAACCGATTCGGCACCGTCTACGGCGAATCGACCGGCTCGCGCTCGGTCGCTGGCGTCGAGTTCGAGTACCGCGCCGTCTTCTCGAGCCTCGTCCCACCGTTCCCGATGGGACCCATCTCGGAGCCGGTCTCGACCCAGATCTCCGAGGCCTCCCTCTACCAGGTCGGTCCCTACCGAAATCTCCTCGGGATCTACATGGACCAGCCCTACATCTCCGTTTCGTCCACTGCTCCGGTCTATCCGCAATGAACTGTGCGCTACGCAATCTCGGCAAAATCGCGGCGACCGCAGGGTTGATCGTGGCCATGGCATTTGGGGTCGGATCGCTGTCACCGCGCTCGGCCGACGCCGATATCTTCTCGCTCGAGTTCCGCGAGCGGGACCCGTCGGAACGTTTCGCCGACGCGCTCGACCACCTCGGGCACGGTGAGCCGCGGTCGCTCGAGATCAACGGCAACGACGTCTACTTCTCGGCGGTCACCGTTTCCGCCGACCCCGCTCAGGTCTGGCGCGACTATCGTCGAGCCTTCGAAGATCAGGGGATGGACGTGTCGCCCGCGCCCCGAAACGAAGCCGAGTCGAAAGCCGCGACCGAGCGCTCGATGCAGGGCGGCCTGGTGACCTTGGTCGAGTCGGATACGCACATCCTCGTCGGCTCCGCTTCCGCCGCAGCCGTCGGCAGTTCCGAAGAACTTCGCCGCCTCGCCAAGGCCGGCAAAGCGCCGGAGCTCGACTCGCATCGACTGCTCGAGATCACTCGCCTCGGCACTGGACGAACCGAGGTCGTCGCCTCGTGGAGCCACACCGGATTCGACTACGACAAGATGGCGCCCGGCGCTCGAGAAGTATCGAGCGACTCCGAAATTCCGGCGTGCGAGATGTGTTCGCAACGCCTGCACTACCGCGACCGCGACCCCAATCAGCTCCTCGAATCCACGGTCTTCGTCTCGCCGCTCGAGCCGGAACGCGCGCTCGATTCGTATCGTTCACAATTGGCAGCACGCGGCTGGATCCCCCTCGAAATCACTGGCGCACTCGCTCGGCTCGAGTCGTTGCAGGGCGCGCCCACGGACCATCAGCTCTTGATGGAGAGAGAGGGCGTTCAGCTCACTGTCGTCGCCCAACGCGTCGATTCCAAAACGACGCTTCACGTCACACGCTCACGCTGATCCATCTATGAAACGCCAATCCATCGTCGCACTCGCCCTCGCCGCAGCGCTCTTCTCGTGCAGCGGCGAAGAAGGAATCGACCTCGTCCCGCAGGGAGAAGCGGATGGGACCGCGAACAACATCCAGACCGGCTCGACCGCGAACTCGAACAACGCGAACAACGCGACGACGCCGGTCGAGACGACTCCCGCCGAGACCTCTCCCGACCAAGAACAGTGCACCTTCGGCGGCTGCGGTGCCGGCCTGACCTGCGACTTCATCGAGCGCGTCTGCGTGCCCGAAGAGGAGGAGATTCCGCAGGGTTGCTACGAGCAGGCCCAGTCGCTCGGAATCGTCGATACGGGCGAACCGTGGTGGTACCGCGCGCCTGGCGGAGACCCGTCGGTGCCCGTCCCAGACGAGTGTTCACTGACCGACGTGTTCACCGTAGCCGACGGACAGATTGGGCCGATCACCTACTACTACCGCGCCGAACCTTCGAACGTGGACCCGCCACTCCCGCGTGAAGACCATCTCGGATACGGCAAAGACGTCGAGGTCCGCGTCGCCTGCGTCATGTCCATTCAGCTGTACCGACTTTCGCAAGTCCTCCATCAGCTGGGCGTGACTCGCGTCTATCAGATCGGCGATTGGGTCTGCGACGAAGGTAGCCTGCACGCCCGCGGCGTGGCGCTCGACATTGCCGGGTTCAAGTTCGACCCCGAACGCGTGCCCCACGAGTTCTTGGGGAACTGCAATGACGATCCCGGCCTCCCGCCCGACAACGAGTGGGGCGACGAGAAGACCGATGAAGTCGAGGGCCTCGACGCCTATGACTGCGAGGTTTGGTACGGGCGCAATTGGGAGCGTGGCACCGACGCGCCCGTGACCGCGAAAGGGCAGTACATCTACCAGATCACCGAAGCCATCATGAACGCCGGCCTCTTCAACGAGATTCTGCGGCCCGAGACGCCGGACCACGCCGAACACATCCACATCCAGCTCGGCGTGAAGACCGGCGTGCCCGACCCCGGCAATGGCATCTACGTTTGCGGCGGAGCGAGCTGCTTGCTCTGCGACGGAGCGTACGAGAACGGCGAACCCACCGGCGGCTGCGTGAAGTGCAACGACTGCAATGTGCTTTGCAACGAAGGCGCATGCCCGCCGGAGTGCACGGGCGACGACGCCGTCACCCGCGTCTGTTCACCATGCGGTGGCGACGGTGAGCCGGAGTGCGGAACGTCGTACTAGGTCGCGGGATAGACCGATCGACGTTGCGGCACCCGCACTCGTGCGATACCTCTTACGCAGCCTAAATTGATGGAGCATCAGATTGCGTAATCGGACTATCCAAATTGTCTGCTCGGCGGCGCTCTTCGCCACGATTGGCTGTGGCGATGAAGAACCGAGCTCGCCGCCGACGATCACGGCTGCCGAGATCAACTGCGCCGACCGCGCGGGCTTCGACAATCAGGTCGTCGACGAGGTGCTGGTCACGATCACCGACCCCGAGCGCGACCTCGTCGCGGTCAGCATCGGTGGCGCCCTCAACTCGATCCCGATGGACGGGTTCGAAGATCCGGACGGCGACACCAAGTTTGCATGGAGCCCACCGGGCGACTTCGACCCGCCGATCATCTGCGAAGGCAACTTCGTAGTGTTCGTCGAAGCGGCCGACGCCGACGGCAACGTCGCGCAGGCTACCTTCGACGTGCAGAAATAAACTTGCTGGTGGATCCGGTAGACCCCACGCCCTAAAGCGAGGACCACGATGGCGTACGATTTCGATTTCCAGAACTACGTCGACCGCAAGAAGAACCCGGGCGGCGGCCACGAAGAGCGCGGCGGATTCGCCGACTACGCTTTCTCGGGCGACATCCGTGTACTCCGCAATCTACGCCGCCTTGCGCCCGTCCGCATCGTCGCGAAGGCGAGCGTTCGGGCGTTCAAGACGTTCCAAAAGAACTCGCTTCTCGGGACCTCGGTGAAGGTCTCCAGCCGGCAGTTCCCGCATATCCATTCGCTCGTCGGCGAGTGTGCCGAAGCGCTCGATATCCCGATGCCGACCGTTTATGTGTCGCAGTCGCCCGCCATCAACGCGGGCACCTATGGGACCGAAGAAGAGAGCTTCATCCTCATCAAGTCGGGCCTGGTCGATGCGCTCAGCGACGATGAACTCCGATTTGTGATCGGCCACGAGTGCGGTCACATCCAGAACCAACACGTCGTCTACGCCACCACCGCCGAGTTCATGGCGCGCGGCATCGGCGTCTACGTGAAGTGGGCGGTCATCCCGGCCACGACGGCCATCAACTCTTGGTCGCGACGCGCCGAAGTCACGTGCGACCGCGCCGGTATGGTCTGCTGCAAAGACGACAAGATCGCGCTCAACACCATCATGAAGCTCGCCGTCGGCAAGAATCTGTCCGAAGAGATGGACCTCGACGAATTCGAGGCGCAGCTCGATGGCATCAAGGAAGGGGTCGGTCGATTCGCCGAAGTGTTCGACTCGCACCCCTACCTTCCCAAGCGAATCAAGGCCGTGCGCCTGTTCGCAGAATCGAACTATTTCAGAAACATCAAGGGGGAACGGGGTGGCCGCTCCCTGGACGAAATTGACAGAGACGTCGAGGAAATCATAAAAGTGATGTAGCCGGCAGGCAGCGCGGCAGTAGAACTGGACCCCGTCTCCAATGCGTCCTTCACGTAAGGACCGCTGGATCAACGCACGGACTTCAAGCGCAGCGTGTGACCGAGCGAGCAAGTGAGGCCGCTCGAGGAAGGCCCGAAGCCATTGCGCCTCGGATCAGACCTCGCCCGTGGACCTCACACGCAGGACTCGGAAGCCGCAGCGCAATGAGCGCCATGCTCAAAGTTGTCTGACGAGTGTGCGGACGTGGATTCGTGGGAACGACCCGACCCCTAAGGCTGCCGCCGGCGCTCTCTCCTCGACGCCTCGATGAGCTTCAACCGCAGCTCGAGGCCAAGCATGTCCGACGAACAAAACGACGACCCAATCGTGGACCCGAACGAGTCTTCCGACGACGCCCCCGCGGCGTCTGACGGCTCCGAGGGCACCGATCTGCCGCCTTTCCCCGGCTTTACCAGGGTGAAGGGCGACGGCAAGGGCTGGAAGGTGAAGAAGTTCACCGAAGGCGTGACCGCGACGGCCCAAGAGGAAGGCACCGACGGCGACCTGAACGCCGACGCTCCCGAAGACGAGCCGCCTGCCGACGAGCCGGTCGAAGAGGGCGAGAACTCCGAGGTCGTCGAGGCGGCAAACATCACCATCGAAGAAGAGGAAGACGTTGTGTCGTCGGGCGAGGAAGACGCCGACGGCGACGTCGACGACGAAGGACGCCTCGAGGTCGAGATCGAAGACGCCGATCCCGACGACGTAGGGATGTCATTCGAAATGTCTGACGACATGTTCGAGATCGACGGTGACGACGATGATGGCGATGCTGCGTGGGTTCTGACCACGGAGGATGGCGAAGAGTCGTGGGGTGTCGTGGAGGCCGACGAAGACGAGCGTGGAGACTCGAGTGACGAGGATGGAGTCTCGAGTAACGAGTCTCGAGTCTCGAGTGACGAGCCGGAGGACGGCGAAGAATCTGAGGCCGACGAGCTTGATGCTGAAAGCGACGAGCCGGAAAGCAACGAGCCGGAAAGCGACGAGCCGGAACCGGAGACGGACGACGAAGAAGAACCAGAAACGAGTCACGAGAAACCAGAATCCGGCGAAGCCGACGAGCAAGAGAGCGACGGCCAGATCGACGTCTCGACAGTCGAAGACCTCCTCCAAGAGACCGCCGAGATCGCGAAAAAATCCGGCCTCCACTCGCTCCACCGCGAGGTCATCAACGACCGCATCCCCGCACTACACGCGGGCCGCATCACCCTCGTTGTGCTCGGCGAGTTCAACCACGGCAAATCGACCGTCGTGAACGCGCTGCTCGGCGAAGAGGTGCTCCCGATGGGCATCACGCCGACCACCGCCGTCATCACGCACCTCGTCCACGGTGACAAACGCAAGGTCGTCGTCCAGCCGCCGCTCGACGGCGAGAAGTACGAGATCCACCCGGATGAGATGGCCGATGTTGTCAAGCACGCCGACGAAGGCGCGCAGGAGCCCGAATACGTCGAGATCCAGCACCCCAACGCCTTCCTGCAGGGCGGGCTGACGCTGGTCGACACCCCCGGCGTCAACGACATCTCGAAGCAGAAAGTGGAAATCACCTACGGATATCTGCCGCGCGCCGACGTCATCCTGTACGTTCTCGACGCCACGCAGGTCCTCAAGAAGAGTGAGGTGGTCTTCATCCGCGACCGCCTCCTCAAGTCGAATCGCGACCGCATCATCTTCGTGCTCGGCAAAGTCGACGCCCTCGACCCCGCCGACGCCGAAGAGGTCGAACTGTACGCACGCGAACGCCTCGAAGGCATCATCGGCCCGGTCGAGCTGTACGCCTTCAGCGGCCGCGAGGCACTTCGGGCCGTCAAGGCCGGCAAAGAGCCGCCCGCGGCCTTCACCGCGTTCCGCGACTCGATCACCGAGTTCCTGCGCAAGCAGCGCAACTACATCATCCTCGACTCGGCACTCGGTGGCGGCCTCCGTGTTGCGTCGCTGCTCGAGCAGAACCTCGCGGTCAAAAAGAGCGGCCTCTCGATGGAAGCCGGCGAACTCGACGCTCGCGTCACCGCCGTGCGCTCGCGTCTGAACGAGTCGCGCCAGGTCATCTCCGACAACCTCGACCTCATCGACGAGCGCGTCGGCGGCATCGCCGCGACAGCCCGCCACAACCTGCGGTCGTTCACGCAGAAGTTCCGCGAGGCACTCCCGGTCGAGATCGAACGGGCCGAAGCCCGCGACGTGAAGCGCCACCTGCCCGGATTCATCCAGGACACCTTCAAAGCCTGGCTCGAAGAGGAAGGCAAGTCCGTCGCCGGCAACCTCGAAGACCTCGCCGAAGAGATCATCGAGATCACGAACGCGAGCATCGCCGAGACCCTCGGCGTGCTTCGCGAAGAGCTCGGCGTGTCGGGGGACCTCGACCTCGAGGTCGACACGATGGCGTACGACGTGTCGGTGTTCGCGCTCGGCGCGCTCGGCATCGCGGCCATGTTCGCCAACGCCATCGTCGGCGGCCTGCTCACGCTCGCCGCACCTGTGCTGGCGTTCTTCCTGCGCGACCGCGTCGACGCGAAGATCAAGGAGCGCGCACGCGAAGAGGGCGACAAGGCCATCGAGCGCGCCTCCGAAATCATCGAAGAAGAACTCGTCCGCATGATTCAGGAGTACGGCGACAAGCTCAAAGAGTTCGTCGAGACCGCAGGCGACCGGCTCTTCCGCCAGATCGAAGAGGCCCTCGCCGAGGTCCAGCGCGAACGCGCCGAGAGCTCCGACATCGACGCACTGCTCGCCGAGACGCAGGCCGACCTCGAGGGGACTCGACGGGTGGGCAATATGATGCGGAAGGCGCGGGAACGCCTCGCGGAGGCGTGAGGGGTGAGTCGCGAGGGGTGAGTCGCGAGGGTGGGAGGTGCGAGCTGCGGCGCTCGTTTGAGCGGGCTTAGGGCTTATGGCGCAGGGCTTAAGGGTGCTTTGCGCTGGCGACTGCTTGGATTCACCTAAATGCTTGAGAGGCGAGGAGCCTTGGAGGCAAGCGTCGGTCGCCCCCATCGGGCCCGGCGAGGCGTTAGACCCCGGAGCCCGCGACGCCCCCAAACCACAGTAAAACGTTGCTCGTTTCGCCCACCTGAGTTTCCGCGTAGAGTCGAACCACCCGCAAACATCGGACGATCATGCGCGACCTACGCCTCCACCGCCTTCTCGTATTCGCAGCGGTCTCTCTCACAGCAAGCTCCGCGCTCGCCTTCCCAGCCGATTCGGACTGGAACCCAATTACCTCGGGAGGACTGGCAATCGGTGACCCGGTCGCAGACGGTTCGTCGTTGGGCAGAGAGGTTGTCGGAGACTCGTCGAATCCGGCCGGATACGTGTATGCCGATCTGACCACCTTTTCGGTGAGAATTCGCCTCGATGAGGATCCCACCCAGGCCGGATCGGCGGCGAACTTGCGGCCATTCTTCTGGGCCATCGCGATCGATACCGACGAATTCTACGAGGACCACGAGTTCGTGATTCACGTCGACGGGATCGTCGAAGAGGTCGCCATCGGTCAAAACTTTGCAAAAACTGGCGTTGGCGACCCAGGTGATCCCGCCGAGACCGTCATGGCCACCTATCCACTCGTCGACGGTACAAACATCCGGGTGGTCGTCGCTCCGACAGCGAACAACGGCAATCCCGACTACTTCATCGACTTCTCGTTCCCTGTCTCGGACGTCTTCGGCAGCGGCATCGCTCTTGATCGACTCACGTATTGGGTCGGCGTAAGCACGACCGGTTTTTCGATTTCCAACGACCTCGCGAACCACGCCGGGATTCCCGGCCCCGGTAGCCTACCTACCTCGGCGTCCGATTTGATGGATATCGGCGGCGTGGCCGACCTGGATGGCGACGGCGTGTTGAACGGAGTCGATCCGGACCCGTTCGATCCCGCGATTCCCGGGAACATGGGCGCCGACATGGGGATGTCGGACATGGGCACGAGCGACATGGG
>CAYLMO010000072.1:0-19187 GCA_964384605.1 uncultured Bradymonadales bacterium
CGCTTGGCGCCCGCCGAAGGGTGCCTAGTCTTTGGGGCGTGATACGAATTGCTCTCATCGCGCTCCTCGCGCTCTCGTTCATCTTACCTGCGTCCGCCTCGGCAGACGTGCGTCCGGAGTCGATCCGCGAACGCACGGTGAATGGACTCACCTACAAATATCCCGAAGGGGCCGCACGAGCCGTCGACCAGCTCGTCGAGGCAACCCCCGACACCGTCGCGAAGCTCGACCGCGAGCTGCGGCTCGGCGGACTCGAGGGCGTCGAAGTGTGGGTGCTCCCCGAAGTCGACGACTATTTCGAAATCACCGGTGCGCCCGGGAAACCCCCGGGGTGGGCCGTCGGTCTTTCGTTGAGCGACCGCTCTACCGTCATCGTGGTCAACGGAGCGGGGCCAAAGGGCCAACTCGTCGACCTGGTGAAGACCTATCAACACGAGCTGTCACACGTCGCGTTCGACCGGCGCCGCAAAGGGAAGGCCGTCCCACGCTGGTTCAACGAAGGGTTCGCGATTCTTCACGCCGAGGAATGGACCGCCGAACGTAGCGACGCCCTCACGAAATCGGCCAGCGTCGGGAGCCTCAAGTCTTTCGAGGAACTCACGCGTACCTTCCCAGCCCACCACAACTCCGCCTCGCTCGCCTACGACCAGTCGTTTCACTTTGTCCGCTGGCTCGGCGACCGCTACGGCGAAGACGTATACGCCGACATCTTCGACCAGATGGAGCAGGGCAAAGAGTTCGAGGCCGCACTCAAGTCCGCTACGGGCCGGTCGCTCAAGCTCAATGAAGCTATCTGGCGGCAACAGCTCGAGGACGCTTCGAGCTTCTGGGCACTCCTGAGCGACGAGATGGTGCAATTATTTGGCGCATCATTGCTGTTCGTCGTAGCATGGGTGATAACCCGGAGTAGGCGGCGCAAGCGTCTGGCGTCCATGAAGGACGAAGTTCCACAGGATTGGGACTACGACGAGCAACGCTACCCGTTACCGGGAGAGCCGTAGAGACGGCTCACGAAAATCGATTCACGCCTCACTGACGAGCTGCCAAGGATGGCGGCCACGAGGAGCTACGGATGGCGAACCACCCGACCGACCAAAATTCGGTGCTCGAGCGTCGCGCGACGTTTGTGCGTCCCACTGGCGAACACGACCGACCCACGGTTCCACCGGCTGGCCGGCGCGCGGCATTTGTCGCGCCTGAGCAGACGACCGAGGGCCTCGAGATCGCTCGCCGCTTCCTCCAGAGTGCGAGTCGCGATGCCGCGGAGTCTTCCTCCGTTGCCGCACGTGCGCGCGCCGGATTTGCCGCCGCATTGGCCGAAGAGGCCGTTGGCGACACGGAACGGGCTGCAGCTCGATTGACCCGAATTCGGCGCGAAGGTGCGATGACCCCTGAGTTGTGGGCCACCTACCGCCGGCTCGTGAAAGCGCTGTCGCCGGAGCGTGACCAGGTGTTCGACACGCTCGTGTCGGCAGCACGAGACATCGACGGAGCCGCGGAGCGACACCTCCTCGCGCTCGATGTCGCCCGCGAGGCCTGGGCCGCAGGGAAGCCCGCTCGCGATGTTCGTGCGTGGGAAAAACAGCTCGTCACCGACAACTACGACGGTCCTCTGACCCAGCTTCACGCGGCGCTCTTGGATGTCGACGTTGCCCTGGACGAGGGCGATGTCCCGAGCGCGATTGCCGCGCTCGACGTGGTCGCCTCGGACTTGCGCCTCGCGCCTCACGTTCGATCCGATGCTGCAGTCTGCCGATCACTCTACTTCCTCGCCATCGGCGAGCCCGAGTCTGCGCTCGAAGCTTTTGCCGATGCTGCGCGTCGCCACCACCTACGCGCCGATGTGGGCGAGTCGTTTGTGACGCTCGCCGCGAAATTCGGACGTGCAGATCTCGTCCGCACCGCAGCCGAAGGCGCCGCCCTCGGGACCGCCTCGCGAATGGTGGTCGCAAGCTACGCCGCCGACGCAATCGAAGCCGTCGAAACGGCCCGCGCCGTGCTCGAAGATTCCCCGGGCGATGTCTTCACCATCGAGCGCGCCATCGAATGGGCGTCGATCGAAGGTGCATCGACCGAAACCTTGATCGATTCGCTGAACGCGCGCTTGGAAGGCACGCTCGACGACGCGACGCGCGTCGCGACCCTCTGCCGCCTGGGTCGCGTCTACGAACGCGAAGCCGGCCTCGAAGAAGCCGCCGCCGAGATCTATCGCGAAGCGCTCGAATTCGACGCCGCCTACGCACCCGCGCTCCGCGCGCTCGGTCGTCTCTACAATCGTCGCTCGAACTGGGAGGCGCTGGCCGACCTCTACGAGCGCGAAATCGCTGCACTTGGCGACGCCGAAGGAGTTTGGCGCCGCCACTTCCAGGCTGCCGACCTCTACGCCACCCGACTCGGGCTCGGCGAACATGCGCTCGACCACTTCCGGAAGGTGTTGTCGCAGAAGCCGGGCTACCTGCCTGCGCTCAAAGGCGCCGCACGCATCCTCGAAGACGCCTCGCAGTGGGCCGACCTCGCGTCGTTGTTCCTCGAAGCTGCCGAAGCCGCCCGCACTCGCCGCCAGAAGCTCTACCTGCTCGACAAGGTTGCCGAAGTTGCCGAAACGCGACTTCACGACACCGACATTGCCATTGGCGCGTGGGAAGAAATTCTCCACGTCGATCCGGAGCACCCCAAAGCGTTCGCCGCGCTCGGTCGTTTGCTCGCCGGGGCAGGGCGATGGGCCGAGCTCGTCGAGCTCAATGGGCGCGAGCTCGCCATCATCGAAGACTCCGAAGAAGCGTCGGCCATGATGGTCCGGAACGCCGAGATTTGCTCGGTGTTCCTTGCCGATGACCGCGCCGCGGAGCGCTGGTATCGCGAAGCCCTCGACCTGTTGCCCGACTACCTGCCGGCACTGGAAGGCCTCGGTCGAATCTTCGTCCGCGGCGGCCGTTGGTCTGAAGTCATCGACATGACCGGCGCGCAGATTCACGCGACCCGTGACGTTCGCGAGCAAGTTCGCCAACTCGGAGCCCTCGCAGAGATTCTCGAAAGCCAGCTCGGCCTGGAAGAGCAGGCCGCGCGCATCCATCGCAACATCCTCTCGATCTCTCCGAACGACCCGGTCGCGACCGACGCATTGATTCGCTTCGCCGAGTCGCGCGGCAACTGGTCCGAGGCGGCTGAGCTTCGTGGATCGGTGCTCGCTACCGACAATCGGCCCGAGACGCGGTTCCGCGTGTCCACGTCGAACGCGCACATGTTCGAATTCCGCGCGCAAGACCGCGCTGCGGCATTCGGCGCCTGGGAGAAAGCCCTCGAGGCTCGCCCGGCTGACACGCACGCGCTCGCAGGTGTCGTGCGCTGTGCAAACGATGCCGGCGTGGCGCCTGACGCACTCGCCTCACGACTCGAAGACCTGATGGTCGGCGTTTCGGACTCCAGCGCCCGCGACGCATACTTCCTCGCGGTCGCACGCCTTCGCGAGGAGGCCGAGAAGACTCCCGAAGCAAGCCGCGCCTACCGTGCCCTTGGCGACGCAACCAACCTCGAGAACCGCATCATCGTCGCTTGCGCCATGGCGTTGGCGGGCGAGCGGGAGGAACTGACGCGCGTGCGACGCAACGAGCCGGCGACGTCGCTCGACACCGTGGCGGGCGCTTCTCGCACCGGCGCAACCGATGCAGATGCCGAGGGCCTCGCCGTCGCGCTAGAGGCGGCAGACCACGTCGAGCGGGCCTGGCTCCTGACTTCGGCCGATCCTACCATCGCCGCGCGGTACGTTCGTGCTGGAGACCCAGCTTCTGCGCGCCTCGCCGCTGATCTGACGCAGGTCATCGAAGGGGTGACGGAGCTGACGGAACCCGCCGATGCACACGGGTTGCGCCTGCGTGCGGTGGCTGCCGCTAGTCGAAACGACTTCGAAACACACATCTTGCTCACCGCTCGAGAGATCGGCGCCGGTATCGCCGACGAGACCAAGGTCTCGCGTTGGCTCGAGTGCGCGCAGTACTCGGAGCCGCTCGACGCCATCGAGTTCGTGCGCAACGCCATTGCCGTCGCCTTCGCGGATGAATGCGAGATTCCCGACGGTCCTGGCTTCGACCGACTCTACGACACCCTCCAGGCCCTTCAGGCGTGGGACGACCTGCGCGATGCAATCTGCGCTCACCTCACCCGCGACATCGGCGAAGCTCGCCGCACCATGTTGCTGGTCATGTTGGCCGAGCTGCTCGAAGACGCACTCGTCGACCTCGACGGTGCCCAGTTCGTCTGGGAAGCAGCATGGTGGGTCGACGAAGACGCCAAACGACTCGAGGACATCGTTCGGGTGGCCACGGCTCGTGGCGACCTCGCCTACGCGATCGACGTGCAGGGCCATCGCTTTGAACTGGCGATCGAGTCTGGCGAGAGTGTCGTCGAACGAATTCAGGCCGGTTTGCGCCTCGCCGAGCTCGTAGAAGCGAACGGGGAGGGCGACCAAGCGGTACACATCCTCGAGCAGCTGCTGCATCCGGCCGTCGATGCTCCGGCATACAACAATCTGCAGCGTCGCTTGGCCCGACTGCACGTGAGTCACGGCGACCCGCGTCGCGCTGCTGTGTTGTTCGAGAAGGTCTTGCCCTTCGAGGCCAACGCGGAAGTTGCCGCCGACTGGCGCACGCTCATCAATCTCTATGCCGATCGCCTCGACGAGCCGATGACCGCCTACGGTCTGCATTGGAAGCTCGTTCGTTCGATCCCTGAGTCGGCTCAAGATCTCGACACGCTCGTGGAGCGCGCGTGGGAGCTTGGTGAGCTTCAGGACTGCTGTGAGCAGCTCGAGGAGTTTGGTCGCACGCAGCCAATCGCGATTTCGAACAAGCTGTTGGGTCGCGCTGCCGAAGCCTACGACGAGGAGCTGCAGTGGGCCGAAGAAGCCTCGCGCCTCTACGAAGAATTGGTCAAAACCACCGATGGCGAAGTGCGGAACAACTACCGCCGCCGCCTCGCGTTCGCGCGGTCTCGTATCGCCGGGCGAGAGGCCGAAGCGCTCGAGTCCTTCCGCCAGCTGGCTTCGGACGAACCGTTCGAGCCGACGACGTACCGAGGAATGCTCGAGCTCTTTGAACGAGCGACGGCGAACGACCGAGCACGAGTTGCTGCACAAGCACTCCGCGCGCTGGGTTGCCAGGTCGATCGCGAAGAACTTCGCGCCAAGACCGTGCCATCGCGCCAGCTCGACCCGGGCGCCGTTTCGGAGCATGCCATCCCCGTTCCCCTTCACAACGGGGTGTTCGAGGTGCTCACCGCCGCTGCCCCGCTCGCAGAGAAGGTTTGGGACGCGGAGCTGCCTCAACGCAAAGCCCTCGCTGGCGAACGCGTTCGCGAAGGTGTGCTCTACGACCGCGTGAGCGATGCGTTGTCACTCTTCGGTATCCGCCGGTTCCGACTCATGGTCGGCGAAGCTGGCCCGATGACGCCGCAGGTCTTCCCCGACTCGACGCCCACGATCTGGATGAACCGCGACCTCGTCGAAGATGCCGCCGAGCAGGAGCTGCGCTTCTGGGCCGGTTGGTCCGCGGCGCTCGCATGGTCGGGACTCGGCGCGATCATTCAGCTCGACGGCCGTCAGCTGTGGCACATGTGCGAAGGCGCGTGGCTCAAGCAGACGGGCAAAGGTTTCACGGACCGAGTCGACGCCGAGAGCCAGCGAATGGCCGAAGAGGTCGGCGGCGCATTGCTGACCGTAATGCGTCGACGACTCACGCAGGCGATCGAAGAGACCGAAGTGAAGCTGGGCGATGTCGCCTGCGAATCGTGGCCGACGCTCGTCGAGACCTTTGCAGCCCGAATCGGCCTGCTCATGGCGGGCAACATCTCGGCGGCCCTCACGGCGACACTCTCGGCCCGTGGCTGGAGCGGCGACATCTGCGAACCGTCGACTCAAAAACGGGTCCGTCGTGACGCCGTCGCGACCGACGTGCTGCGCTTCGCGCTCACCGACAGCTACCTGCACCTGCGCCACAACGCTGGCCTCAGTGGACCTCCGTCTCGCCTCGACGTCCGCTAGCTCACGTGCAGCCGCGCTTGGGCATTCCACACCTTCAGTTCACGCCAAGGCCGGTCCGAATCTTCGGATCGGCCTTGACTTAGTCAGGCTTGGTTGTAGTTTTAGCCATGTCTAAACCTTGACTGAGGCGTGGCACAAAATGCGAACGAACAACATCCTCTCTACCGTCCTTTTGGCTCTCGGCCTGTCGCTCGGCGTTCTCGCCGTGACCGGCTGTGACAAGTCGAAGACCGCAGACGAGAGTGAGAAGGTCCGCGTCGTCGTGACCACGACCATGCTCGAAGACATGGTTCGGCAGGTCGGCGGCGACGATGTCGAAGTGATCGGGATCATGCAGCCCGGCGGCGACCCTCACCTCTATCAGCCCCGCCCGAGCGACGCGAAGAACGTGGCGAACGCGGACGTCATCGTGACCAATGGCCTTCACCTCGAAGGATGGATCGACGACCTCGTCGAGAACGCCGGCGGAAAGCCCAAGACATTCATCGTGGCGGCCGAAGTGGTCGAACCGATCCGCAGCGAAGGCAGCCCCGGCGGAGTCGACCCGCACTTCTGGTTCGAAATCCAACTCTGGGCGAAGGCGAGCAAGCACGTCGGCACCAAGCTCGCCGAGGTCGTCCCAGACGAAGCCGCGAAAGGCCGCATCGAGAAGCGAACGCTCGATTACGGCCTGCGACTCACCAGCCTCGACGCCTGGGTCCGAGAACAGCTCGAGTCGGTCCCCGATTCGAATCGCGTTCTCATCACGTCGCACGATGCGTTCAACTACTTCGGGCGTGCGTACGAGATCGACGTGGTCGGCATCCAAGGCATCAGCACCGAGCAAGAGGCCTCGCAGCGAGACGTCGCCAACACCATCGACCTCGTGAAGAAGCGCGGCGCACCCGCGGTTTTCGTCGAGACGAGCGTGAACCCCAAGCTGGTCGAGCAGGTCGCTCGTGGCGCAGGAGTAAAGGTCGCGGGACCGCTCTACTCCGACAGCGTCGGCCCCGCCGATGGGCCGGCCGCAACCTACGAAGGAATGGTCACCGAGAATGTTCGGATGATCGTCGAAGCGCTCGGAGGCACCTATGTGGCCTTTGGCGGAATCAAAGAGCAGGGTGTCTGATGTCTGACCTTCTGAAAGTTGAAAACCTGAGCGTGGCCTACGACGACGAACCTGTCGTCGAAGCTGTTTCGTTTGCGGTCCAATCGGGCCGACTCGTCGGCATCGTCGGCCCAAACGGAGCGGGCAAGACCACGATGATCAAAGCGATCTTGGGTTCGCTCCAACCCCTCTCGGGTTCGGTGAGTATCAAGGGGCGCACGGGTCCTCGTGCGGCTCAGCAGATCACCTACGTTCCACAGCGTGCCTCGGTCGACTGGGACTTCCCGATCACCGTCGGTGAAGTGGTCATGCAAGGCCGTTACGGCAAGCTCGGAATCTTTCGCCGGCCTCGCGCCGAAGATCGCCAGGCCGTCGAGAAAGCGCTCGCTCAGGTGGGCATGAGCGCCTTGGACCGCCGACAAGTCGGCGAACTCTCGGGCGGGCAGCGACAGCGGGTCTTTCTCGCGCGTGCACTCGCTCAGGGCGGCGACCTCTTCGTGATGGACGAGCCTTTTCAGGGCGTCGATGCCGCGACCGAATCGGCCATCGTCGAGGTCCTCCGCGCGATTCGGGCCGACGGAGGCAGCGTCCTCGTCGTGCACCACGACCTCTCGACCGTGCGCGATTATTTCGATGACGTCCTCATCCTGAACAAGACGCTCGTGGCCGTCGGCCCTGCATCGACGACCTTCACCACCGACAATCTACAGGTCGCGTACGGCGGCCGACTCACGCTCTTCGATTCGGGCGAGGCGATCCTGGGATGACCAAACAGGCGAACATCGACGCAAATCTCGTTGCGGAGCGGCTCGGACAGCTGTTCTCGCTCGAGCACGCGTTCGCGCTCGATGCGCTGTTCGCCGCGCTGTTGGTGGGTGTTGTCTGCGGCATGGTGGGTACGTTCCTGGTCCTTCGCGGACTTTCGCTCCTCGGCGACGCCGTCGGGCACGCCACGCTTCCCGGCGTGGTCGGCGCGTTCCTCGTGACCGGTGGGAAAGCCGCCATCGCGCTCCTCGTCGGCGCGCTTTTGTCCGGCGCTGCCGCTGCTGCGGCGGTCGCTGGCCTCTCACGCGGACCACGTACACGACCCGATGCAGCAATTGGAATCGTCCTCACGGCCTTCTTTGGCCTCGGCGTGATTCTCCTCACGATCGCTCAGGGCTCCCCGACCGGAGCGCAGGCCGGTCTCGATACATATCTCTTCGGCAACGCCGCCGGCATCGATCGCGCCCAACTGTGGCGTCTAGTCGCAATGAGCGGCGTGCTCATCGCTACGCTCGTCGCGTTTTGGCGACCGCTGGCGCTCTCGACGTTCGACGAGTCTTTCGCCCGCAGCGTCGGAGTTCCCGTACGCGCGCTCCACGTGGGACTCCTCGTCGCGCTCGCCGCGACGGTCGTCGTCTCGATGGAAGCCGTTGGCGTCGTGCTCGTCGCAGCGATGCTCATCATCCCGCCGACCACCGCGCTTTACCTCTCGTCGCGCCTCTCCGTCGTCGCAACGCTCTCGGGCCTGCTCGGCGGGGTCGCCGGCGCGCTCGGTGCAACCTTGAGCTACGTTCTGGAAGGTGTCGCGACCGGGCCGGCGATGGTCTTGTTCGCAGGTCTCTTCTTCGCGCTCGCCGCGGTGTTCGGACCGCGCCAGGGCGCACTTTGGACCTCGATTCGCCGCCGCAAGCTGACGGAGGCGACATCATGATGGAGCTTTTCGTCGATCCGTGGTCCCACGGAGATTGGATGTGGCGCGGAATGCTCGCGGGAGCGCTCGTTGCGGTGCCTTGCGCCGTGCTCGGCGTGTTCCTCTATCTGCGGCGCCTGAGCCTCGTGGCCGACGCGATTGCCCACGTCGCACTGCCGGGCATTGTCGCGGCGTTCCTGCTCGGCGCCACGTTCGACGGGCCTTTCATGCTGCTCGGGGCCGCCGGATTCGGCCTCTTCTCGGCGGTCGCCATCGGCTGGCTCCAGCGACGCCCCCATGTCCGAACCGATGCGGCGATCGGCATCGTCTTCACGACCCTGTTCGCGGCCGGTGTCATTGCGCTCACGATTGGCGTTCACGACGCTCACCTCGACACAGACTGCGTGTTGTTCGGCAACATCTTGGGCGTGAGCGACGGAACTCTGACCATGCTCGCGATCACCGCGCCGATGCTCCTCGGCCTCGTCGCCATTGGCTGGCGCTGGCTTGCGGTCAGTACGTTCGACGAAGGCTTCGCCGCGTCGATCGGCGTGCCCGTGGTGTTCGTGCACTACGCCCTCATGGGTGGTGTCTCGGTGCAGACCGTCGCCAGCTTCGAGGCCGTCGGTGCCATCCTGGTGATGGCGCTCATCATCACGCCTGCAGCCACCGCGCACTTGCTGTGCGATCGACTGGTCCCAACGGTCGCCACGGCCGTCGCCCACGGTCTGTTGTCGACCGTCATCGGAATGTACGCCTCGATCTGGTTCGATACTTCGTCGGCCGGCTCGATCGTCGTCGCCGGCGCGGTCCTCTACCTGCTCGCCTTCGCATTTGCGCCGCGCCATGGCCGCATCACGTCGGCGGTTCGAGCGATGTTCGACCGCGAGCCGGCCGCCGAGCGACGAACGCCCGCCGGTCGTCCGGAGCCCGCCGAGTAGCGAACCTGCATCGCTTCTGGTAACACCGAACGCTCAGCTACTCGGTACATTGGCGATGCCCACGATATCCGTCGAAAACTACCTGAAGGCGATGTTCCACCTTCAGAACGAAGGTGGTCGCGTGAAGACCAAGGCGCTCGCTGAAGCGCTCGAGGTTTCTCACGCCTCGGTCACCAGCATGCTTCAATCGCTCGCTGGGGAGGACCTGGTGGAGTATCAGCGCTACAAGGGCGCGCTCCTAACGTCTTCGGGCCGTTCGACCGCTCTAAACGTCATCCGCAAGCACCGGCTCATCGAGATGTTCCTCGTGCAGACGTTGAACTACACGTGGGACGAGGTGCACCACGAGGCCGAGAACCTCGAGCATTCCGTGAGCGACGAGCTCGCGCAACGTATCGATGATTTCCTCGGCAACCCGCAGTTCGACCCGCACGGAGACCCCATCCCCACGGCGGACGGCGAGATCTTTTACCGAGAGACGCATCCCCTGAGCGACACTGCGGCCGGGGAGTGCGTGCAGTTCACGCGAGTGCTCGACCAGAACCCCGAGCTCCTGCGCAGGCTGAGCGGGCTTGGCCTGGCTCCCGGCAAGTCGTTGGAAGTGCTTTCGGTCGAGCCCTACGATGGCCTCATGACAGTTCGGATCGAAGGCGACTCCGAATCGAAGACAATCAGTCAACTCGTCGCAACGCGACTCATGGTGATGGAAGTTTCCGCATGAAGAACCGCTCGATCCTATTCGCCGGACTGCTCGCGGCTGCGGCGCTCTTCATGAGCTGCGGCGACGACAACACGTGTGTCGACGACACCGACTGTTTCGCCGGTCAGGTCTGTGGCGCCGGGACCTGCGTGGCTGAGGGCTCCAACGTGAGCACCAACAACACCGCCTCGAACTCGTCCACGGCCAACAACACCGCGACCAACAACACCTCCACGAACGTCGCGACCAACAACACCTCGCCCAACGCGACGACCGGGAACAACACCACGACCGGAAACAACACTTCCGTGAACAACAACGGCGGCGCTTCGTGCGAGATCGACCCGTTCACCACCACGTGCACCGACGACGGATGGGAGCCCAACGACGAGGTGAATCGTGAGACGCTCCCCATCGACTCGCAGACCTGGTGCAACGCCGGCAACCTACGCCCGTCGGCATCCTTCGACGCCACATTCTGCGCGGCGAACGGCGGTGACCACTATCGATTCCTCGTCGACAACCGCACGCCCGACCAGTGTCTCCAGGATCAGTTCACCGTCACTATCGACGTCCGAATCGAGCAGACCTGCAACCCGTCGAGAATCAACGTCGAGCCGTATCGATTCGGCCAGAGCCCCGTCAGTAACGACCTGTGCGCCGACGATCAGAACATCCGCTGCACTTCATTCGAGAACGGCCAGCACCGCCGAATCGAGTGGCTCGCGACTGCCGACCAGTTGAACGACTTCTACCTCTTGGTCTCGAACGACGAGAACAACGTTCAGTTCGACTACGAAGTGACGGTCACCATCACGCCATGACTGCGGATGACTCGGCCGCGCCCGCGGCCGAAATCTCAGACACGTTTCCGACCCGCATCGCTCGATTCTTCGAGCGTAGTCCGGGCGAGTTCGCCATCGGTCGGGATCTCTTTCTGCGGCTCCTCGGCCTAGTCTCGTTCGCCGCGGGCATCTCCCTCGCAGTGCAGGTGCAGGGCCTCTACGGCACCGACGGAATCTTGCCGTTCACCGAGTATCTCCAGTGGGTCGAGCAGGTTGCCGCTGGCGATTGGGGGGCGAAGATCGTTCGCGCTCCCACAATCCTTTGGTGGTTCCAGACCGACGGCGCGCTCGTGGGCTGCGCGTGGACCGCTGCGCTCGCGGGGCTGGCGCTCACGCTCGGAGTCGCACCGCGCCTGACGATTCCCATCATCTGGTTGAGCTACGCGAGCATCATGGGGGTAGGGCGCGTCTTCCTCTCGTTTCAGTGGGATGCGCTTCTCCTGGAGACGCTCGTCGTGGCGTGGTTTCTGGCCCCCTGGAGCTTCATCGCTCGCCCGGCGCCGCTCGGTCATCAGTGGGCCGGCCATTTCGCGACGAAGTTTCTGCTCTTCAAGCTGATGTGGCTCGCCGGATGGGTGAAGGTGGCGAGTGGCGACCCATCTTGGACCGGACTTGGAGCGCTGGAGTATCACCTCTGGACCCAGCCGCTCCCCACATGGACCGCCTACTACGCGCATGCGCTGCCGGGTTTCGTCCTCGCCGCGGCGACCGGCGTGGCGCTGGCAATCGAGCTAGTCGCACCGTGGTTCCTTTTCGCGCCGCGAAAGCCGCGGCTGGTTGCGGTCGGCTCGCTCATCGCCCTGCAGGTCGGTATCGCGGCAACCGGCAACTTCGGGTTCTTCAACCTGCTCACCATCGCGCTGTGTCTGCCCTTCATCGACGATGACGTGTGGGCCCGCATCGCCGTACTTCGGCGCTTGGTGCCGGAGACTTCCGACGGGGAAGGGCGCCCCATTCGAATCTGGATTGCTCGAGCCTCGGTCGTGGTGCTGGTCACGGCAAGCGCTACCGGACTCCTCGGCCGAATGGCCCCGGCGACCCTCGACGTAGTCCCGCACAAGCTCCGGCTCGCGCTCCAGACGACGCGCTCGTTCAACGGCTACGGGCTGTTCGCGGTGATGACGAAGGACCGTCGCGAAATCTCCATCGAGCTCAGTGCCGACGGTGTGGCCTGGGAGCGTGTCGAGTTTCATTACAAGCCCAACGCCCACGACGATCGGCCGGTCTTCGCCGGCCTCCACATGCCTCGCCTCGACTGGCAGATGTGGTTCGCCGGCCTCGGGTCTTGCGATCGCAACAGCTGGCTCATCTTCACGGCCCGAGAAATCATCGAGCAGAATCCCGACGTCATCGCTCTCGTAGAGTCAGCTCCAACCGCAGAAAATCTGCGCTATATGCGCTTTCCAAGTGCTCAGTACCGGTTTGGCGAAGACGACTGGTGGACCTCCACCGACGCGGGCGCGTATTGCCCCACGCTCGTCTATGTCGACGGCGGTTTTCGCCCCGCGGACCTGAATTGACACTTTGCGGTCGCGCTCGCTAAAAGGGGGCGCTTGAAATGTGACTTGGATCTGGTTGACGAGGATGAAATGAAAAGTCTTGGCGTCCGCATGATCGCGGTCGTCGCCCTCGCTGCTTTGGCAGCAGTTGGATGCGACGACAAGAAACCCACCGCAAACGGCAGCGAAACTGGCTCCGACGGCACTGGCGCAGCAGCCACCGGAGCCGACGAGACGAATTCGTTCGTCGCGGGAACCAAGACCGATATGCTCACGTTGGCCATGTCGGCCGACCCCGAGACCTTCGACACGGCCCAGATGTCTGGTGCTCCGGAAGGCCGAGTGGCCTTCAACATCTTCGAAGGCCTCATGATGCCTGGCCCGACGACCGAAGACCTCAAGGACCCGAAGGACCTCATCCGTCCGGGCGCCGCGGAGTCGGTCGAAGTCAGCGACGACGGCCTCGTCTACACCTTCAAGATTCGCCCCAACGCCAAGTGGTCCAACGGCGACGACCTCACCGCAGAGGACTTCGCATGGTCCTGGAAGCGCGTGCTCACTCCCGGATTCCCGGCTGACTACGCGCAGTTCCTCTGGATCATCAAGGGCGCAGAACAGTTCAACAAAGGCGAGACCGACGACTGGAGCACGGTCGGTGTGAAAGCCGTCGACGCGAAGACCCTCGAAGTCACGCTCGCCTACCCGGCGCCGTTCTTCCTCGAGCTCGTCGCGTTCTACACCTTCTTCCCAACCCCGAAGAAGGCCATCGAAGCACACGGCGACGACTGGACTCGCCCCGAGAACATCGTCACCAACGGCCCGTACACGCTCGCCGACTACAAGCCGCAGCAAGAAATCATCCTGAAGAAGAGCGAGAACTACTGGGGCGCTGCTGACCTCAAGGTCGACCAGGCCAAGCTCCGCATCATCCCAGACGCCAACGCCATCGTGAACGCGTACAAGACCGGTGAGCTCCACTGGACCGGCTCGGCGCTGCCCGTCGCGCAGATCACCAGCCTCCTGACGCACCCGCACTACGCGCGTCACCCGATGCTGGGCACCTACTACTACCGAATCAACGTTCAGAAAGACGGCCCGCTCAAGGACCCACGCGTCCGTAAGGCACTCGCATACGCAATCGACCGTTCGGGCCTCGTCGACAACACGCTCAACGGCATCTACTCGCCGGCAAACTCCTACGTGCCGCCAATGGCCGGATGGAAGTCGACGACCGACACCGCTTACAACATCAAGAAGGCCAAAGACCTCATGAAAGAGGCCGGCTTCGAGAAGGGCGAGGGCTTCCCTGAAGTTCAGCTTCTTTACAATACCGACGAGAACCACAAGCTCGTCGCCGAGGCCATCCAGGACACCTGGCGTCGAAACCTCGGAATCGAGGTGAAGCTCAACAACAAAGAATGGAAGACCTACCTCCAAGACGTCGACACGCTGTCGTACGACATTGCTCGCGCCGGCTGGATTGGCGACTTCAACGACCCGATGACGTTCCTCGACATGTGGGTCACCGACAACGGCAACAACGATACGGGCTGGTCCGACGAAGAGTACGACGCACTCATCAAGTCCGCGCAATCGGAGCTCGACCCCGCCAAGCGTATGGAACTGCTCCAGAAGGCCGAGCAGATTCTCCTCGAGCGTGGGCCGGTCATCCCGATCTACTACTACACGCAAAACATGCTCGTCTCGCCGCGCCTCAAAGGCTTTGAGCCGCACAACCGCGACGTGCACTTGCTCAAGTACATGGAGCTCGAGCCGGCGAAGTAATCGCTGGTGAACTTGCGACAAGGTAGTCCGCTGTGACCCGTTTTATTCTGCGACGCTTGCTCTCGAGCTTCGTCGTGCTCCTCATCATCATTACTCTCTCGCTCTGGCTCACCCGCCAGGCGCCGAGTAATCCCTGTCTGAAGGAGCGCGAGGCGAATACGTGCGCCTGCGTCAAAGACAATTCGCTCGACCGACCGGTGTTTCCCGTCTACATGGAGCCCATCCTGCCGCCCACGAAAGGGTGTCAGTACTGGGAGCGTGAAACGGGCTTCTCGATGGGGTCGGTCAACGTCATTGGGCCGAGCGAGTGGTTCGATACCCAATTTGCCATCTACATGAAGACGCTCTCGAGCTTCTCGCTCGGTCGGTCGATGCAGACGGACCGGACGGTCATCGAGAGTCTCGCCGAGGGCCTGCGATACACGCTGCAGCTCGGCCTCCAGGCGCTCCTCATCGCGCTTCTGCTCGGGATTCCAGCGGGCCTCCTGGCAGGCCTCAAACAGAACACCGCGGCCGACTACGTCACGATGACGGTTGCGATGGTGGGTGTCTCGGTACCGAACATCGTGCTCGGCCCGCTGATGATCATGTTCTTCGCGCTCCAGCTCGGCTGGTTCGCCGCCGTTGGGTGGGAGACATGGCAAGACAGCTTCCTACCTAGTCTCACGCTTGGATTGTTCTACGCAGCCTACGTCGCACGCCTGACTCGTGGCGGCATGCTCGAAGTCATCCGCAAAGACTACATCCGCACCGCGCGGGCCAAAGGCCTCAAAGAACGGTCGGTCGTGTTCGTGCACGCGCTGAAGGGCGCGCTGCTCCCCGTGGTCAGCTACCTCGGCCCGGCGACCGCCGCGCTCCTCACCGGTTCGGTCGTCGTCGAGGAAATCTTCAGTATCCCCGGCATCGGCAAGCACTTCGTGCGCTCCGCGCTCAACCGTGACTACAACCTGGTGCTCGGCACGATCATCTTCTACTCCACGATTTTGGTGGGGATGAACATGGTCGTCGACATTCTCTACACCTTCCTCGACCCCCGCGTGAGCTACGACGAATGAGCGAGCAAGACGCAAAGAAAGTGGTCGAGTTGGTCGAGGGGACCAGCCTCTGGGCCGATGCTTGGAAGCGCCTGAAGAAGAACCGTGCGGCGTTGGCGGGATTCGCCATCGTCCTCTTCATGGCGCTGTGCGCGATTGGCTACGAGGCGATCGCGGCGTTCGGCACTCGGTTCGACATGGAGGAGCAGCACAACTACGTGGTCGCGAAACCACCTGGTGCGCGCTCCGTTCCTTCTGTTCACTACTCGATGATGGCCGCGGACGGCGACTTGTCGTTCGAAGCTGTCGACGGAAACGGCGACGGATACCTCGAGCCACGCGAAATCGAGTCCGCCTATCGCGCCCTCGAATTCCGTGAGATCGACTCCGACGGCAACGGCACGCTCGACTACGAAGAGTACGCCGAGGCGCCACTCTCGCTTCCCTCGCCGAACGCCTTCATCCCCAACTGCGAGAAGTGGAGCATCATCCGCCGCTCGCTCGCGCCGATCGAGCACCCGCAGGTGTTCAAGTGCGAAGCGGGTGAAGACGGCGTCATCGACATGAAGGAGGCCGGAAAGCTCGTCGAGCTCGTGAACGGCGGCGAGGCGCAAGACATCCTCACGCGGTTCGACACCGATGAAGACGGTCTCCTCTCGCCCGAGGAATACACCGGGCTTCCGGAGCCTGCGACCAACTGGCTCGGCACCGACCAGCTCGGTCGAGACCTCCTCACACGCATGGTCTACGGCGCCCGCATCTCGCTCGCCGTCGGCTTCCTGGCGACGCTCGTGTCCTTCCTCATCGGAGTGTCGTGGGGCGCGACGGCCGGCTTCATGGGCGGCAAGGTCGACAACATCATGATGCGCATCGTCGACGTCATGTACGGCTTGCCGTTCATGTTCCTCGTCATCCTCCTCATGGTGGTCTTCGGCCAAGAGATCTTCCTCCTATTCTTGGCGCTCGGCGCCATTCAGTGGCTGACGATGGCGCGAATTGTGCGCGGTCAGGTCATCTCGCTGAAAGGGCAGGAGTTCGTCGAAGCCGCGCGCACCATTGGCGTGAGCAACACGGCGATCATCTTCCGGCACCTCATCCCGAATGCACTCGGACCGATCATCGTCTACGCGACGCTCACCGTGCCGGCCGTCATGCTCGAAGAGGCGTTCTTGAGCTTCCTCGGCCTCGGCGTGCAGGCACCGCAGACGTCGTGGGGCGCACTCATTTCGGAAGGGCGACAGCTCATGGAGACCGCTCCATGGCTCATCTTCTACCCGGGCGCAGCACTCGCAATCACGCTGCTCAGCCTGAACTTCCTGGGTGACGGACTTCGCGACGCACTCGACCCGCAGCTGAGGAAGGACTGATGTCGACCGACACGCTGCTCGAAATCAACGACCTACGAACGTACTTCAAGACCGACGAGGGCACTGTGCGTGCCGTCGACGGAGTGAGCTACAGCGTCGGCCGCGGCGAATGTGTCGGGGTCGTGGGCGAGTCCGGCTCAGGCAAGTCCGTCACGCAGATCACGGTGATGGGACTCATCCCACAGCCTCCCGGAAAGATCCCGTCGGGCGAGATCAAGTTCGACGGACAAGACCTGCTCAAGCTGTCGGCCGAAGAGATGCGGCGCATCCGTGGCAACCAGATCTCGATGATCTGGCAGGACCCGATGACCTCGCTCAACCCATTCCTCAAGATCAGCAAGCAGCTCTGCGAGCCGCTCATGATTCACCAGGGGATGTCTCTCGACGAAGCTCGCAAGAAAGCCATCGAGATGCTCGAGAAGGTGGGCATTCCTGGCGCCCAAGAGCGTTTCGACCAGTACCCGCACCAGTTTTCAGGCGGCATGCGCCAGCGCGTGATGATCGCGATGGCGCTCCTCTGCGAGCCGAAGCTCCTGATCGCCGACGAGCCCACCACCGCGCTCGACGTCACGATCCAGGCGCAGATCCTCGAGCTCATCAAGGCCCTCCGGACCGACTTCGGAACCTCCGTCATCGTCATCACCCACGACCTCGGCGTTGTGGCCGGCATGGCCGATCGAATCGTCGTGATGTACGCCGGCCGAGTCATGGAGGAAGCGCCCGTGCGCGACATCTTCATGCGCCCGGCGCACCCGTACACCGTGGGCTTGCTCAAGTCGGTTCCGCGGCTGGACCGAGGCAAGGCCGACCGCCTCATCCCAATCGAGGGCCGAACGCCCGACACGTCGAAGCCCATCTCTGGCTGCCCGTTCGCCGAGCGCTGCCGATGGAAGATCGACGCGTGCCTCGATGCGTACCCCGAGCCTCACATGATCACCGACGAGCACCGCTCGCACTGCATCCGCGCCGAAGAAGTTTTCGCGGCGAATCTCGGATCGCGTGCCTCCGCCAAGCACGTCGCCGAGATCGAAAAGCGAGTCCAGAACGGCGAGAGCATCCCGACCGACGGAGCAGAGGAGGGCGGCGATGAGTGAAGCACTCGTCAAAATTCGCGGTCTCAAGATGCACTTCCCGGTCTACAAGGGAGCGCTCATCCGCAAAGAAGTGAACCGCGTTCGTGCTGTCGATGGCCTCACCTTCGACATCATGAAGGGCGAAACGCTCGGCCTCGTGGGCGAATCGGGCTGTGGCAAATCGACCACCGGCCGCGCCATCATTCAGCTCTATCGCCCCACGGCCGGCACAGTGGAGTTCGAGGGTACCGACCTCACGAAGCTGTCGCAGCGCGAGTTGCACCCGCTGCGACGCGACCTGCAGATGATTTTCCAAGACCCCTATGCGTCGTTGAACCCTCGAATGACCGTGGGCGACATCATCGGTGAACCGATGGGCGTGCATGGTCTTGCGAGCGGAAAGGACCGCCAGCGTGCAGTACAGGACCTGATGGACACGGTTGGGCTCGACCCGCGGTTCGTTCGTCGGTACCCGCACGAGTTTTCCGGCGGTCAGCGACAGCGCATCGGCATCGCCCGAGCGCTCGCAAGCAAGCCTCGTTTCATCGTCGCCGACGAACCAATCTCGGCGCTGGATGTCTCGATTCAGGCACAGATCATCAACCTCATGGAGGACCTTCAGGCCGAGTTCGACCTGACGTACCTCTTCATCGCCCACGACCTCGCGGCGGTCCGACACATCTCTGACCGTATCGCCGTGATGTATCTGGGCAACCTCGCCGAGCTCGCAGATGGCGCGGCGATCTACGACCGGCCACTCCATCCGTACACCCAGGCGCTCACCTCGGCCGTGCCGATTCCCGACCCGATCATCGAGTCGGAGCGCGAGCGAATCGTGCTCGAGGGCGACGTGCCTTCGCCGCTGAACCCGCCGAGCGGTTGTGTGTTCCACACCCGCTGCCCGTTCGCGTGGGAGCGCTGCAGCAAAGAGACGCCCGAGCTCCACGAGCCGGAGCCCGGCCACTTTGTGGCGTGTCACCTGATGGAAGACCGCGACCGTGTCTCGATCGATTCGGCCGACGCGAACCGTCGCGCGGCCGAAAAGTCGATGACACGCTCTCTCGCTGCGCTCAAGACCGCCATCGCAGACGTTCGCGACGAGCTCATCGACTCCGACGACGAAGATGTCGCTGGCGAAGAAGAGTAG
>CAYLMO010000072.1:19287-24588 GCA_964384605.1 uncultured Bradymonadales bacterium
TGCACGATGACGTTCCGCCGCACTGGATGTCGCAGTTCCCGAGGCACTCGTACTCGCAGATGGCATTGCCCTGACACACAGCGGTCCCGCCGTCGCCGAGGGTGACGGTGCAACCGGTCGTGCCGGGGCAGATGACGTCGCAACCATCGCACGACAGCTCACAGGCGGCGTTTCCGTCGCAGGTAAATGTCACATCCGTCCCGCCTTCGAGTGCGCAGGTAGTGCCGCCCGTGCAGCTGCAGGTCTGCGTCTCCTGATCGCACATGCACTCACCCGAACACTCGAGAACCTCCACGTCGTCGACGCCGTCGCCGTCGTCGCTGCACGCCGAGAAGAGGAGCCCGAGAACACAGAACAATGCCGCTACGTAATGAATGGTCTTCATTGGTCTTCCTTTTCGTCTGCGCCGCGCGGACGCGGCGCTCGAGGTCGTTTGAATTGTCATGGTGGGGTTTGGAGAGTGGTCGAACAAGTCCAATCGGCGCATGGAGCTTCTCGTCGACGATTCGAAATTCGTCCCAGATGGAACCTTTCGAAACTGTCGTTGTCCATACCGATCCACCTGCACGAGTGAACCGTTGGAGCACGAAGAAATCCCGACCGATCCGCATTTTCGTCCGTGGTGGGTACGGCTCGCGCCGTCGTCGCACACGGCGACAGCAGTGGTTCTGACGGCCGCATGCTTGGGGGTGGTGATGGCGATCGTATTGCGCAGTGAGTTCGGAGTGGCAGTCGCGGTTCCGAGTGCGACAGACACACCAAACGTCGGAGTCGGCAATGTCGAACCCGACGACGCTGACGTGGTCGCCTATTGGACCGCCGAACGCCGTTTCGAGAAGCTCCCGGCACCCAGCGAGGGCGAATGGCTCGCCGAGTTCGAAGAGCCTGGTCAAACCGTGGATGCTTACTTCGCGTCGGGTCCAAACGCGGTGACGGTCTACCGCAAGACGCTCTACATCCAGCCGATTGGAGACCTTCCGCCGGGTATGGCGACGCAGGTACGACAGTACGTCGCCATCTACTTCGGCATGCCGGCGGTGGTGCTCCCTCGGATCGACCCGCCGTCCGATCGGCTCCGTCACTCCGAGTCGGGCACGCCACAATGGCACACGGGCGACCTGCACCACCTCCTGTTCGAGACCAGCCCGCCTGACGCTTACGCTACCCTCGGCATCACGATGACCGACCTGTATCCCGGCGAAGACTGGGAGTACGTGTTTGGCCATGCCCGTTTCAAAGAGCGGGTAGCCGTGATCTCCGGGTTTCGATACGGCGACTCCGACGGCGTGTCCTTTCGCGAGCGCATCCTCCGGGTCGCAACGCATGAACTCGGGCATGCCTTCGGAATCTTGCATTGCGTACATTTCGAATGCGCCATGAACGGCGTGAACTCACTCGAAGAGTCTGACCTCACGCCGCTGCAGCTATGCCCGGTCGACCTGCGGAAAATCCAGACGGCGGTCGGCTTCCACCCGCGTGAGCGCTACGAGCGGCTGGAAGAGTTCTATCGAACGAACCAGATGTTCTGGCAGGCTGAAAGGGTCGCCGGCCTCATCGAATCGGCCGAGAACCCAATGGTCGCGGCTGGCGTTGCCGACGCCGGGGATGCAGCACAGCTTCACTAGGGGGCAGCATGGCGCACAATGACGACCTCACGATCGACTTCATGCCGTGGCATGTTCGACATCGATTCGCGATCCTGCGGGTCATTGCGACCGTCATCTTGCTCACTCTCGCGCAATCGATACATACTGCCGGAAGATATCGGACATTAGACGTGGAACGAAAAATGGCGACCGAATTCGAGGCCAAGCGAGGTTGGTCCGAGAACACGAAGCGGATGCGCGCCGCCCACTGGGCAGATTTTCATGCCTGGTGCGTCGCCGTCGGCCGGGACCCCCACAACCCTCGGGAACTACATCGACCAGCTCACCGCCACCGAACCCATGTTCTCGACGCTACGAAACCGCGTCGTCGCGATCGGCCAGGTGCACGAGGTCAAAGGGCATTCCAATCCGACGCACACCCGTTTCATCTCGGAGAAGGACTTCGGCGCCCGGCTCGAGCTGCGCGACGGCGAACTCGCAAAGACGCCGGCGACGGAAGGCGTCGTCCACCGGATGGTGCTCGCCCTCGAGGACGACATCCCGACCAAACTCTACCGCGATCGGAGCATCCTGCTCCTCGCGTCGGCGACCGGCCTGAAACGCACCGAGCTCGTCTCGCTTCGATATGAACGGTTGCACTGGCGCGTCGACGGACTGCAGCTCGCCCGACCGCGCAAGATACGTGTCGGCCGCCACCTCGAGGAAGAGGTGTGTCCGGTCCGAACGCTGGAGAAGTGGGTCGGTGCGGCCGCGATTGCGGAAGGCCCGTTGTTTCGCGCTATGGACCGCTGGGGGAATCTGTGGCCGCGGCCGCTATGTGCCAAAACGGTCTCCCGGCTGGTCAAACGTGCGGCAGACGCTGCAGGTCTCGACCCGGCCGACTGGTCGAGCAGTTCGCTCAGATGAGCTATATTGCTCTGCTTCTCCGTCGCGCGCGATCTCATCTACCACCTCCTCAAGAGGCCCGTAGCCCGCTCCCATCAAGTTCTTTCTCGTTGTCCGCATCGAGCTTCTAACTTGTTCGTCGACCTCGACGTCGCGCCGCGAATGCTGACCAACCAAAGGTCAATTGACGTCGGAGTTCTCGCTCCTTTTGACTTTCCGGCCCATGTAATCCGGAAGGTAGAATTCCTTGAACCTCCTTCCGAACTCAGAAGTCGTGCGCTGGCGGTGAGGCAATCTGCGGAGTTCTCCGTCTTCCAGCCCGAAGGTCTTGTCTTCGGACACAAAATAGGTCGCGTTTCCGGATTCCTTGATCTCCCAAATAGGAAAATCCTTCGCTCCTACATAAAGCATCGCTTGCTTCCACTGAATCGTATCGGGGCGCACACAATCTAAGGTACCTGCTGGGAGATCTGAACACGATTCGAACGCTACGATCGGCCTGTCGCGGTACCACAAGACCCCCTCATACTTCGTGGGTGATTCGCTGCAGCCGACACGGCGAACGATAGGGCCAGGCTCGATCTCGAACAGGCACTCTTTTGTGGCGCGCCAGAATTTGCCTTTCCAAAAGATCGTCCAAGTGTAGTACGACTCAGATACCTCCGCCAAATCGAGCACCACTTCGCCAGAGCTATTCATGACGACGGTCTGTGGTCTCGACATTATCGACGAACCCTCCTCGCGTCCCGCCCCTCTGAAGGGCTCGCATTCGCCCCAGAGCTGCCAGTATCCTCCTCCCAACGTTTTGATGCGCGCAGGAAATGGGGGGATCGGCAAACCGGTCATCAGGGTCGCTGGGTTTCTGATATGAAATCGATTCGATGAACAGGCTGCGGAACGTTCAACGGTCGAGACTGCGCCGGTTTCGAGATCGATGATACGGACATTTTCCCCAGCCAATTCGAACGCAAACTCCTCCCCCATGGTGAGAATGCCCTCAGGCGTCAACGGAATCGCCCAGATTGTGTTCGTGTGCGTTGGCCGTCGTTGCTCTTGTGAAATGCAGGCGGCTGCTAACGACAGAAATCCGCCAAGCACGATAGCCCAAGCGATTCGCAATCTTGCTCCTCCGTGCAGGGTGTGAGTTCATCCTGACAAAATCGCCAACGACAAACCTCCGAGCAATCCATATCACTTTCGCATCCTGTGAGGTTTTGGCAAACTCGATAGACGCACTCACCATCCATGCAGTCCTCATTTGAATCGCACTCTTTGCTTGTGACGCGCCCCTCCCCGGTTAAGGTGAAATAGCAACCTAGCTCCTCGTCAATCGGAGGGCCGAACTCACCGCAACCAATCAACTCGTTGCACGTTTTCGTGCTCTGATCGCACACTAGACCCCTAGTACATTTTGTTGCCGCGCACGACTCTCCAAGAGTTGCTTCCGCAGTGTCTCGTCCAACGTCTGCGGAAGAACCGGAGTCTGAGGCACCACTGTCTGGAGTAGATGTATTCTCGACCGGACCCTCGTGGTTGTTGGCATCAAAATCTGAGCAGCCAAACGCCACACTTAAGAGCACCAGTGCGATTAAGGAACGGGGGATCTGATACATGATTGGTCCGCGTAGACTAGGTTGCCTGAACTATCGTGAGCCAAGTGCAGTCCATCCATCAAATAACCGTTGCTGCAAGAGCGGTAAATCACGCTGGAGCCTGCTGACGGATTCCCGATTCTTTGGTCGAGCGTCCACGGCTGTCCACCGAATGTGTAGTCGTACGACCCAGTTGGGGCATTCAGCGGCAGTTGTACTGTGGTTGGTCCGTGTACCTGGGTTCCGAAGTACTCCTCTACCATCTTTTCGCAGATCAGACCTGAGATGCCCTTGATGACCATCTCCCCTTCGGCAGTTTGTGCGGCAAAAAACGCGACTCCTTTGACAGCGTAGTATGGCGGACACATCTTCATTGAAATCGGTCGCACTTTGCCGTCGCGACGTTCATAGCTGTCGACCAATGTAAAACGAAGCGGAACACGTCTACTTTCACTAACGGTCTGGCTTCCAAAGGGGCCCGCTGTTGAGTCCATCCCAATCGGGACTCGGGTCCCGATCGTTGTTAAGAATCTCCAGTTAATCAGGTGTGCCACACCGGTATGCGGCGCGCAGATAAGCCTGAGAGAACCGACATTGCCCTCTGCGGTCTCACCACCAATGAACCCCACGACAACGCCCCCAAGATTGTTTTCTCCGCTCATGTAGGACGTCCCCGAGGCGTTAAAACCGCACTCGTACAGACGCTCATCCAAGTGTGGCACGTCCTTGCTCCGGTCAACCTCCCCCACGGGCCTTTTCGTGGTGCAAATCTCGGACTCCGGATCGCAACCAAGTCGCTGATCTGGGTTTTCCACCTTCGGGCCGTCTCCGCGCCGGACGCACTTCTCGTTCTCGTCGAACGCTGCACACGGTGCTTCGACATCGAACGGAAACGTGACCGGGACCGGGCTAAACGGCGTCCCACCAACGTCGGTAAGGTCTCTATTCGGGAAGCTAACGTCGACAATCTCTGTGTAAGCGTTGGTTGGGTCCTCAACTTCAGACGGAGCGTATGAAACCTCGGACAATTCAGTGTTCGCGAGGTCCCAGCCCTCTCCTTCAAAAGTCAGATCTCCCTTTCTGCTTCCCAGATGGACGCCAACGACTCTGTATTTGTCTGCAAGAAGAGGGATACCCCCGTCCGGATACTGGTCATCAAGCTGAACAAGGACAGCACCTCCACTTGAGCCGCCTTGCGAATCTAGGCTGTGCCGATG
>CAYLMO010000073.1:0-24393 GCA_964384605.1 uncultured Bradymonadales bacterium
TTGTGGTCACCGAGATCGTATCGGGACGCTCGAACGTCGTCAAAGATGGGGTCCGATTCTGGGACTCCGGTGACGCGCGAGAGCTTGGCCATGCGGACGTGGAAGGGGAGCAGCTGTACGGCGTCTTTTCGCAGTTCGAATGCCGGTGGGAGCTGCTCTTCCGACTCTTCCCCGCCAATCGAGACGGTCTCGCCGGTCTCGGGGTCGATCTCGAGCAGGTCCACGGTGCCTTCGCAGGCGGTCGAAACCAGCAGGCTTGCGAGGAGCGTCAGGATTGCGAATTGGCGGAGCATGATTCCCTCTTCCGTCGTGTCGCACGATGTAGGTGCAAGTGGTGTGCCGAGGTGAGGATCGCGCTCGCGCGCGCGTAGAAGAGGTTTTGAGGTGGGATCTGTGGCACGGCTGCCACGGGATCGTGTACCGGTAGGTGGCATGGTCGCCACAGATCGTTGGGGGTGGCACATCTCGTGGTTGACTTCGAAGCGCCGATGTTGAACATACTTTCAGTATGGCACGACGCTTCACATTGAAGAGCGCGACGGATCGCGCCCCCGAAGAATCGGAACTCCTCGGCGCGCTCAACCCCGAGCAGCGCGAGGCGGCGGCGCATGTCGATGGGCCGCTTCTCATCTTGGCGGGAGCGGGTTCGGGCAAGACGCGGGTGATGACGCATCGGATTGCGTATCTGGTGCGGGATTGCGGCGTCTTTCCCGAGCAGATTCTGGCCATGACGTTCACGAACAAGGCAGCCGGCGAGATGCGGGAGCGCGTCGACGAGCTGATGGGCGAGGAGTACGCCGACGAGGCGGCGCGGATCACGATCTCGACGTTTCACTCGCTCGGAGCGCGGCTGATCCGTCGGCACTCCCGCAAACTGGGGCTGAGCCCGGGGTTCGTGATCTACGATCAGGACGACCAGATCGCGCTCGTGAAGCGCGTGATGGAAGAGGAAGATCTGGGCAAGGACCGCTCGGAAGCTCGACGGCTTCGAGGGTTCATCGAGTCGATGAAGAACCGCGGGTTGACCCCGGCGCAGGCGCACGAGCACGCGTTCGACCGGAACGCAGAAGACGACGTGTTTTTCTACGAGCGTTATCAGCAGGAGCTTCGCGCCGCGAACTGCGTCGATTTTGGCGACCTGATCCTCGGGATGCTCGAGATTTTCCGGGACGATCCGGACCTCGCGCGCGGCTACTCGATGCAGTGGCGCTACGTGATGGTCGACGAGTTCCAAGACACGAACCCGTCGCAGTACGAGCTGCTGCGCCATTTCACGTCGTATCACGACAACCTGGCGGTGGTGGGCGACGACGACCAGGCCATCTACCGTTGGCGCGGCGCGACGGTGAAGAACATCCTCGGGTTCGAAGACGACTTCGCCGAGGCGAAGGTCGTGAAGCTCGAGCAAAACTACCGGTCGACGCAGCGGATTCTTGATGCTGCGAACGACGTGATTCAGCACAACAATTCGCGCCGCGACAAGCGCCTCTGGACCGATGAGGGCGAGGGAGCGCCGATCACGGTGTTCACCGCGACGGACGACCGAGAAGAGGCCGAGTGGGTCTCGCGCAAGATCAGTGAATACGGCCGAGCGGGTGTGGAATGGGGCGACATCGCCGTGTTCTACCGGACCAACGCGCAGGGGCGTGCGTTCGAGGAGCAGCTGCGCTTTCAAGGAATTCCGTATCAGCTGATCGGGGGCATGAGCTTTTATGCACGCGCCGAGATCAAAGACGTGCTCGCCTACCTGAAGGTGGCGCTGAATCCGGAGAACGAAGTCGATCTGACGCGCGCGTTGAACACGCCGTCGCGCGGGATCGGCAAGGGTACGCTGGAGAAACTGCGCGTGGCGGCCGCCCTCCCCCACGTCGGAAACCTGTGGAACGCGGTGCGTTACGCGGCTGGCGAGCGGGAAGACCCGGGGATGGGAGACTTCTTGCCCGGGATGGGACCGCCGAACGGCATGCAGGACCCGGAGCTGGCCGACCTGGAGTCGCTGACGGGTAGACCGTCCGCGGGTGTGACGGAGTTCCACGAACTGCTCGGCGCGATTCGCGACGACCTGGTTCACCACGCCTCGCTCGCCGAGGTCGTGCGTACGCTCATCGACCGGATCGACTACATGGGCCACCTGGAGTCGAGCGATCCGGAACGGGCCGAAGACAAGACGCAGAACGTGGCGGAGCTCATCAACGCGATTGAGGAGTTCGAGCGCGATTTCGACGTGTACTCGCTGCCGGAATCGAACGAGAGCAACGACGACGAGCTCGCGGAAGCGCTGGCAGTGCGCAAGCTTCGGGCGTTTCTCGACCGCTCCGCATTGCTCGCGACGACCGATTTCGTCGACGACAGTCGTGGTGCGGTGACCTTGATGACGGTGCACGGCTCGAAAGGGCTGGAGTTCGACACGGTGTTTCTGGTCGGCATGGAGGACGAGCTATTCCCCAGCATGCGCGAGCACACGCCCGAGGAAGAGGAAGAGGAACGCCGACTCGCCTACGTCGCCATCACGCGTGCTGAGCGGAAGCTCCACGTCACCAACGCCAAACGGCGGCGAACCTACGGGCAGTTCAAGAACACACGGCCGAGCCGCTTTTTGCTCGACATCGACCCATCGCGGCTCGAGATCTCGCCGGAGAGCACTTCGAAAGAGCTCGACTACGCGGCGAGGTTCACGGGGTCTGCGCCGCCTTGGAAGCGGGGCAAAGGGAGCGACTTCAACTTCTTTGGCGGCGGCGTGGAACGGTCGGAGTGGGATTTTGACCAGTCCGCCGACATGGTTCGCGGGGAGCTGAAGCGAGCGATCGAGAAGAAACAGGCGCCGCAGTGGGACGAGTTCTCACAGGTGAGCGAGTGGGAGATGGAGGCGGCGGCCGAGGAGGTCGCGTGGGAACCACCGAAAGAGGCGCGATCGGATGGAAATCTGATGGGAGCGACCGTCTCGCACACCCGGTTTGGCGTGGGAGAGGTGCGAGGCGCATCCGGTGATGGTGACAAGGCGATCCTCGAGATCTACTTCCCCGGAGAGGGGATGAAGAAGATCATCCGGAAGTACGTGAAGGTGCTCGCGTGAACGACCAATTCCTTGACCTTTGCGATTTGCTGTTTTGTCTCGGGTCCAAGCAGTGAGAACTCGAAACAAGGAGCAAAACATGAAGAAACTTGCATTGAAACTAGTCGCATTGGTGCTCGTCGTGGGCCTGTCAGCTTGCTCGACGGACAAGAACGAGAAGCAAGATCCGGCGATCGATTCGCAGGCTACGCAGCCTGATGAACCAAGCTCGAACGAGAAGCTCGCCAACGGCGTGGCTGACCTCGAGGCCGACATGGAAGCACTCCGTGCCGAGTCGAAAGAGACGCTCGCTGAGATGAAGCGCGACCTCGACCAGCTCGGAGATAAGGTCGACAACAAGACCGACAACGCAGAAGCCGACGCCGAAGAGGCTCAGGAAGATGCGGAAGAGAATACGGAAGAGGCACTGGCGCAGATTCAAGCGGACATCGACGAGCTCGAAGCGAAGATCGCAGCCGGTCAGGCCAACACAAAAGAGGAATTCGATTCCTTCAGCGCAGAAGTGAAGAAGGAGTCGGACGAGATCCGAGCGAAGCTCGAGAAGCTTCGCAACGACGCGGATGAGGAACTCGAAGAAGCGGTCGACGGAGACAGCTGAGGCACAAACCGCTGAACGAGTGTGTTAGAATAAGGCGCGCGTCGCACATCCTCTCCGGGTGCGACGCGCGCAGGTGTTTCGATACGAGGTCGTGATGAAGTTGCTCGAAGAGATGCTGAAAGATGACCCGCTGTGGCGCCAGATCGCGGTGGATACATTGAAGAAGGCGGTCGCCACGGTGGTCGTCGAGTCGCTGAAGGCAGGGATCGACCTGTGGAAGCGCGAGCAGATTCGACACGACGACTACGCGTTCCAACAGTGGAAGAAGGCACGCGAAGACGAGAAGAAGAAGGCCGAGGAAGACAGCAAAGCCGAGGCCGAGAAGGCGAAAGAGTCAGACGAAAAGGCAGCGAAACCGAAGGAAGTGCCCGCTGAAAAGGAGGCTGCGGCGAAGAAGCCGAACAAGCCGAAGCGGTCGCGGGAAAAGCCTCCTGCCAAAGAGCAGCCGAAGGAGGTGCCTGAGGAACCTGTCGACGATTCCGAGGAATCGGATGCCGACGACTCTGACGCCGAAGAGAGCACCTGACTGCAAATCGCTCGATTTTTCAGGGCGTTACAACTTTTTTCGCAACGGATTGCGGGAACGGTCGATAACTATGTGCGACGACCGCCCCACGGAGAGGGACCATGCTTAGCCATCTTGTCATCCGAAAGTTCGCGATCATCGACCACCTCGAGATCGCCTTTCATCGCGGCCTGACTGTCCTGACCGGTGAGACCGGTGCCGGAAAGTCGATCATCATCGATGCGTTGAACCTATTGCTTGGTGGGAGAGCGTCGACCGACGTCATCCGCACGAGCGAAGACGAAGCCGTCGTCGAGGGGATCTTCGAGCTGCGAAAGCAGCACGCATCACGCGTGACCGCGGTGCTCGAGTCGGAGGGCATCGCCCCTGAGTCGAACCAGCTCCTCGTTCGGCGGATCATCAGCCGTTCGGGTCGCAACAAAGTGTTCATCAATGGCTCGCTCGCGAGCGTTTCGACGCTCGCGCTCGTGACGCGTGGGTTGGTCGACATCAGCGGTCAGCACGAGCACTACAGCCTGGTCGACGAAGAGCGCCATCTCGACATCCTCGATGCGTACGGCGACCTGTTGAAGGACCGCGACCAAGTCGCGTCCGACTACGACACCGTACGCCGGCTGCTCGCCGAGAAACGCGAGCTCGAGGCCGACCTGCGCGACCGCCTGCACCGCATCGACTTCCTGAAGTACCAGCTGACCGAGATCCAGGCGGCGAAGCTCGAACCGGGTGAGGAAGCGTCGTTGAACGAGGAGTATCTGCGCCTGAAGAACGCCGAGAAGATTGGCGGCGCAGTGGTCGGCGCGGCCGGGCACCTCTACGAAAATGAGAGCAGCGCGGGCGCGGCGATCGCCGAGGCCATCGAATTGCTGCGGTCGGTCACGAGCTTCGACCCGAAGCTCGAAGAGACCATCGAGCAGCTGAAGGGCGCCAAGATTGTGGTGCAAGACGTCGCGAGAGAGCTGCAGTTCCGCGACGACATCAATGCCGACCCTCGCCGGCTCGACGAGGTGCAGTCGCGCCTCGAGAAGCTCAAGCGACTGCGGCGCAAGCATGGTCGCGACATTGAAGAACTGATCGAACACGCGGCCGAGATGAAGGCCGAGCTCAACCGACTGGAGAACGCGGAAGAGCGCGGCGAGGTGCTCGAAGCGGAGCTGGAGAAGGCTCGCGGCGTGGCGCTCGACGCGGCTCGATCGCTGTCAGAGAAGCGGACGAAGGCGGCGAAGCGATTCTCGAAGGCGGTCGAGGAAGAACTGGGCGCGCTGAACATGGGGCGCACCACGTTCGTGCTCGAGAACATTCCCGACGAGGAGCGACTCAGCGCGCGCGGAATCGACCATGTGACCTTCCGAATCGCGCCGAACGAAGGGGAAGACCCCAAGCCGCTCTCGAAGATTGCTTCGGGCGGTGAGCTTTCGCGCATCATGCTCGCCATCAAGGCGGTGTTGGCGGACCGCGACGATATCTCGACGTACATCTTCGACGAGGTCGACAGCGGGATTTCGGGCGAGACGGCCGACCGTGTGGGCGAGAAGATTGCGGCGACGGCGGCGGATCATCAGGTGCTCTGCATCACGCACCTGCCGCAGATCGCGAGTCGTGGAGACCACCACTATCTGATCGCCAAGAATGTGGTCGACGGGCGCACTCAGTCGACACTGACGCCGCTCGAGATCGAGGGGCGAGTCGAAGAGGTAGCTCGAATGTTGGGTGGAGCTCGAGTGACCGCGAAGACGCTGGAGGCAGCGCGCGAGTTGATTCAGCGCTAGAACGACGCGCCGATGCTGGCGCCGACTGGCTGCAGCAGAAGCCCCGACGCGACCAAGAAGTTGTTCTCGACCGCGGTTCCGATGAGTCCGAGTACGGTGGGGATGAACGCGCCTAGCATGGTCCCGCCGATGGTCGGTTCGCCGCCGAGCAGGCCATGGATGGTGTATGCCGATGCGGATTGGACTCCGCCGTTTGCCGCGGTTCCGTTGCGAATCCAGGTGTACGAGCCCGAACCTGACTGATCGGTGAGGCCAGCGGCGTAAACCACGCCAAAGCTGAGAATGTAGCCGAGCCCCATGCTCACAATGTGTCGGGCAACCGGGGTGACCTGTTTCACGGGCGCGGAGAACTGCTTCAACATGCTGGATTCGGCTTCGGGAGACGCCGGTCCATTCCATCGGGCTGGAGCGGGTGGCTTCGCTTTGTTCTCAGCGGCCAAGAGCGCGCGCGGCTCGGGCTGCGGCGGGAGCACACGAGTGCTGACTCCGGGCGTGACGCTCGCGACCTTCACTTCGATCCGGTGGCGGCGCTTGTCTCCTCGGCGGACCTCGATGGCCACCTTGCCCGAGTGCGACCACGCGATGCGATGCGTGAACTGACCGCGCGCGTCGGCTTTCACCACGTTGTGTGGATAGCCGTTCACGAAGATCCCCAGCGTTTCTCCTGGCTCCGCGACACCGCGCACGTACACGGGCGGAATCACGAACTCGCCGTCGGCGGGAACCAAGATCGCCATCGGCCTCTCTGGGACCTGTTGGAACGCTTTGTCTTTTGGCGACGAGTCTTGGACCTGAGCGTACGCGGGTGTGCAGAGAACGATGACGAAGGTCGCGAACAGTGCCTTGAGTGCGGTCATGGGTTCCCCACAGCTTGGTTGGATTGCGTAGAGAGTATAGCAAATCGCGGGCGGACCCTAAAATGTGGCCGATGCTTGACCCTAAGCGGCGCTGAGGTGAGTCTCGGCGGGTCCTGAAGTCGAGTAAGTCGTGTCCGAAACATACGTCATTGGCCTGGGTATCGCGCTGGTCTGTGCGTTTGCGTGGTCCGGCCTCGACCTGACGCGAAAATATATGGGGGCGAAAGTCAGCGCGACGGCTGCTGTCGCGGGGCTGACCCTTTTTCAGGTGCCACTGTTGCTTGGCATCATGAGCGCCACCGAGTGGGTGCTACCGGCTGAAGGATTTCACCGAACGATCGGGTTTCACCCGTTTCCGGAAGTGCCGGTGGACTACTGGTGGTTCGGGGCAGGCACGGTGCTGCTCAACGTGGGCGCGAACTTCCTGTTCCTGCGCGCCGTCCAGATTTCGCCGATCAGTTTGACCATTCCATATCTTGCGTTCACGCCAGTCTTCAGCGCATTCACGGCGATGGCGACCTTCGGTGAGGTTCCGTCGACCTCCGGTTGGATTGGAATCGGTGTGGTCTGCGTGGGCGCCTTCACGCTGAACCCCGGCAACAAGGACAACGGTCCGCTCGCACCACTCTTCGCGCTCTGGCAGGAGCGTGGCTCGTTCTACATGCTGCTCGTCGCCCTCCTCTGGTCGTTGACACCGGTCGTCGACAAGAAGGGCGCGGGCCTCACCAACGGCACGTTCCAGACGCTGACCATCGCTGCAGGCGTCGCGCTGGTCTTCATCGTGATGCGCACCGTGAAGGACCGCGGGCCCGGCGAGCTCGTCGGCGAGCTGCGCATCGGCGCGAAATTGTTCATGATTGGAGCGGCGCTCAACGTAACGGCGATGATTCTGCAGCTCGCGAGCTACAACTTCACCGACATCGCGTACGTCGAGACCATCAAGCGGGCGATTGGCGTAATTGCATCGATCGCCGCCGGGTACTTCATCTTCAAAGAAGGCGACGTCGGCCGACGTCTGGTAGGCGCGGCCGTGATGATCGTGGGCGTCGCGTTCATCATGCTGGGCTGACGAGATGCACCAATTCAGTTCCCAAGAGGTCGGTCAGGTCCTGTATCCATGGGGCGAGATCGTTGAGTCGGAGCCGCGGGCTTTCGACCGCGAGGCTTGTTCGGAGCGGTATCGATCGGCCCTGCCTCGTCGAGCCGGGAAGTCGTGGGGATGGCGCGAAGGGAAGTTTACCGACTTTGTCGGCGTGCGAGGGCTCTTGAGCCGCGAAGAGGCGGAGTTCTGGTTTGCGGTTGGAACTGCGCCCGGTCGAATCGACGATACGAGTTCATCTTGCTCGAGCATCGACGCGACCTTCCGGTTTCCCGACGACGATTCGGTGGTGGCAGCCTTCGCCGGGTGGATCGAGCTGTTCGTGGATCGCTGCGGCGACTTGCGGCTGCTGAGCCAGGCCTGGCTGGCACGAGTGCTATGCGACCTCACACCTCCGGGGTGCGCATTAAGAACGGTCCTGGCGCATGTTCCGGAGCGAGGGATTCCGGCGTTTCTCGAGGCGATTCTGCCACCGCAGGCAGACGAACTGGCGGCGTATCGTGCCGCGGGCGGTGGCTATCTGACCGCGCTCGACTACACGTCGTATCAGGCGCAGGCCATCGTGAAGGAGCGGCGGAAGTCGATCGCGCAGCGGCTCGCGCCCATGCTTCGCGATGCAGACGCCGTCGACAAATTGCTCGACCTGTATGAGCGAAACCCGCCGGCGTCGCGCTCGAATGCGGTCATGCATCTGATCCAGGCGGTCGAAGACGACGAAGAGTTCCTCGACCGGCTGAAGAGTCGCGTGAAGGAGTGGGGCCGGCGCGAGGTGGTTCTGCTGCTCGCGCGAATGGGCGAGCCCGGCCTCGAGGTCGTGCGTGACGCTGTGGTCCGGCGTGGGCGAGACGCGTCGGAAGGGCTCGCGATGGCGCTGGAATTGGTCGACCTGCCGGGAGCGGCCGAGATCCTCGTGCATCTGTCGCAGAATCCGACCAGCGGCGTGACCGCCCGCGAAGTGCTGCTCGAAGCAAACCCAGCCCACGTCGCAGGTTTGCTGCAGGTCGCCGCCGGACGTTCCGGTCGAGCGGAACCAGCCGAAGCGATCCTGCAGGAGATTCGGCGCCGCAATCCCGAGGCGCTTCAACAGGCAGCGGAAGTTCGGCCCGACATCGACGCCGATTTGCTCGATGCCGCGGCGCCGGAGCCGGTTGCGCTCGACCTTCCGGAGTGGCCGAAGTCGAGCTGGCCGAGCTGGCTCGACGACGCCTCGCGCAAGTCGAAGCCGAAAGGCCTTCCTCGCTTTTTGACCAACGACTTCATCCCGGCGTTCATGGTCAACGACGGTGAGCACGTGCTGCCCAAGCCGGCCGTTTATGGCTTACTCGGGGCGGCGCGAGACCTGGACTTGCCACCCGACCCCGAAACCGACGAGCCCCGAAACTCTCGCCCGACGCTGCTGAAGTTCCGAGACATCCTCGATGAAGAGGCCGCGGCGTATGCGTTCAAGGTCATCTTCGATCGTTGGAACCAGGAGGGCTGCATCGAGAAGCACGACTGGTGCTTGCGCGTGATGAGCCTGTTTGGCGACGACGCGTTTGCGCTGGAGCTCGCGAGGTGGACGGACGAGTGGCCGAAGCACGACCTCACCGACGTCGCCGAGACGGGCGTCGAAGTCCTGGCCGCGCTCGATTCGGACACGGCGCTGATGGCGCTCAATGGAATCGCGCAGCGCGGCACGTTCGCGGGCATTCGTCGTTGGGCGCAGTCTCGCCTCAACTCCATCGCGATTGCGCGCGGATTGGGCGCCGACGAGCTGAGTGACCTGGTGGTCGACGATTGCGGACTCGACGCCGACGGACGCATGACGTTCGACTATGGAACGCGCACGTTCGAGCTGGTGTTCGATCCCGACTTCAAGCCGCGTTTTCGCGACGAAGACGGCGAAGTGCATCGGTCGTTGCCGCGGGCACGCAAGAGCGACGACGCCGCAAAGGCGCAGGGTGCGAAGGCGCGCTACAAGCTGCTGAAGAAGCGGCTCTCGGAGGTGCTCAAGACCCAGCGGCGACGCCTCGAAGACGCGATGATCGACGGGCGGCGTTGGATTCTGGGGCCGTGGCGGATGACCCACGTCGACCATCCGTTGATGACGCACCTGGTGCAGCGATGCCTGTGGGGAGCGTTCGATACCGACGGGCTCGTGTTCGCCTTTCGGGTCGACGAGTCGCGCGAACTCGTCGACGCCGATGATGAACCGGTAGAGATCGAGGCGTTCGACGGGTTGCGCGTCGGACTCGTCCATTTGCTGGAGATGCCGCCGCGACAGCTGGAGGTCTGGTCATCGTTGTTTGGTGACTACGAGATCGTGCCTCCATTCGACCAGCTCGACCGGCCGGTCTTCCGAAAAGCCGAAGCGGCCGACCTGCTCGCCGCGCTCCGCAACATCGAAGTGGAGCCCGGCGCTGTGCGCGGGCAGATGAAACGATTCGGCTTCACGATGGGCTACCCCAACAACGAGACGGGCCGCATCTCGTTCTATCGCCGCAAGTTCCGACGGGCGGACCTGCAGGCATTCGTCCGCATTACGCCGGGACACCAAGTCGACTGGAAACGCGACGAACCGCAGCAGTTCCTGACGCTCGACTTCACGACCGGAGGCCGCGACGCCGGACCGGCGAGCCTGACCGCAGTCGACGGCATCGCGTGGAGCGAAGCGTATCGCATGCTAGAATCCGTGTTCCGAGACCGAGACGAGTAGATATCTCAGGAGGAAAGTTGTGATCGATCCGAAACGCATCGAAAAGGAGATGGAGTGGATGCGCGAGATGATCGAGGGGGACCCGGAGGTGCGGGTGCGCTTCGATCTGAACGGTGATGGAAAGCTCGACGAAACCGAGTGGGAAGCCGTGCGACAGATGGTGATTCACCGCCTCGAGCAGGAACAGGCCGAAAAAGAGTTCGCGAAACAGCGGCTCGACAAGCCTCACGGCATGGCGCCACCGCCGGGCGAGTCACCGGTTGGCGGCCACGCCAAGCACGTGTTCATGCACGACATCAAGCCGGCCCTGGCCGATGAAACGCCGGTCTCCGAGCTGAGTTCGATGTTCGACCTGGGGTCGCTGTTTCTGCGATTCACGTCGGACAATCGATTCCTCGAAATCGCGACGATGGCGGGTTCACTCGTGGGTTCCTACGAGAGCTTCGCTCCGGTGAACGAGATCGATCGAGCAATCGAAGGCTACAACGGAGTTCTCATCGACCAGATTGGCGGCCAATCGTTCGTCACGGCTCGGAACCCGGAATCCGGATTGTTCGAGCTGATGCACGAAGACGAGCGGCGGTGCGCGTTCGAGTGGCGCTACCACTCTCAAATGGAGCTGGTGGTCTTTGGCAGAAATGAACGGTTTCTGGTGACCCTCGCAGACTTCAACTGGAACTTCTGCACAATCAAAGACATGCAGGACCGCGTGGTCGGGTCGTACGAACGCGACTATCGGGTGCCGTTTTCGCACAAGACCGGTATTCGCGCGACGATGCGCGAAGCCGCGTCGCCTCGTGCTCGCGCCGGGATTGTGTACGGCGCCTTTCTGGCCTGGGTGATGATGCTCAAGGCCGACAGCAACCGCCGTCGCTAGACCGGGAGACCCTGGCGGCGTCGGAGCTCGTCTTCGAGCGGGTTCAGGTAGCGAGGGCCGCGTTCAAACACGCCGGCCAGCCCCTTGCCCTTCTCTTTCGGGCGGAAGACGTCGGCGAACACGCCGGCCTCGAGCACTTCGAACATGCCCTCGCGCTCGACGCGCTCGAGCAGCTCCACGGCATCTCGCAACACGGTCTGTGCGCGCGTCTGAATGATGCCGCCCTGCCTGTAGGTCACTTCATCTCCGATATCGCGCATGTTGTTCATGACGTACTGCGCGTTCTCGAGGGCGAGGTAGCGGTCGCCCATGTGGGGCGTGTGCATGGCCTCGGTCATCATGCCGATCAGCTGAATGCCCTGACGCGTCCAAGCGCCGATGACGTTGAAGAGGGCGTCCTGCACGTGACCTTTGAAGATGTTGCCGGTCATGTACTTCGTGGGCGGCATGTACTTGAGGGGCGCATCGGGGAAGATCTCCCGGGCCATCTCGGCCTGCGCGAGTTCCAACAGGAAGCCGTTCTCGAGCTCGGGGTTCATCTCGAAGGCGTGGCCAAGACCCATCTGGGCTTCCGGCAGCCCGCTCGAGAGCGCGAACTGCTCGTTGATGAACTGGCTCGCGAGCACGGTATGTGCGGCTTCGACGGCATCTGCGGTGGTCAGGTAGTTGTCTTCACCAGTATTGATGACGACGCCAGCGTTCGCGTTGATGAGGCGGCTGAAGTACTGGTCGACGAACGTCCGCTGTGGATTGATGTCGCGGAAGAGGATGCCGTAGAGCGCGTCGTTGAGCATCACGTCGAGGCGCTCGAGGGCGCCCATCGCCGCAATCTCAGGCATGCAGAGACCACTGCAGTAGTTGCAGAGTCGAATGTAGCGACCGAGCTCTTCGCCAACTTCGTCGAGTGCCTCGCGCACGATGCGGAAGTTCGCCTGGGTGGCGTACGTGCCGCCGAAGCCTTCGGTGGTCGGTCCGTAGGGCACGAAGTCGAGGAGCGACTGCCCGGTGGTGCGAATCACCGCGATGATGTCGGCCCCGTTTCGCGCGGCCGTGCGGGCCTGGACGGCGTCTTCGTAGATGTTGCCGGTGGCGACGATCACGTAGTGCAGTGGCTCGTGGCGCGGCTCGGAGTCGGCCAGGCGACGGTCGCGCTCGGCCACGTTCGCGGCCACGCGGTCGCATGCGGCGACGGCGAGCTCTCGTGCGGTTTCGACGATGCTCTCTTCGTCGACGTCGGCGAGGTCGGAAATGAGGAGTTCGCCTCGCGCGATGCCCTCGGCGACCGTCTGTGCGTCGCGGCCGGTTTCGATGATCCCGGCTGCCAGCACGCGGCAGATGCCGTCTTCGAGCACGTCGGCGTCGCGGGCGGCGTCGACGAGTAGGTTCGGGATGGGGATGTCGTCTTCGCCTACGCCATCGACGCCCATAAGGCGGGCGGCGGTGCGCTCAACCGCGACGGTCGAACGCCGGCGGATGAAGCGGTCCATCTCTTCGGCAACGGAGCGCGCCGCGGTGCGGGCGCGTTCGATCATCGCGTCGTCGAGGCCGAGTTTGCTCATGAACTACTCCTAGCGGCTCCGCGGGCCAGGCTTCGTGGGCCAGCCTTCGCGGGCCAGACTTCGCGGAACCGGATAGCGCGGATTCTAGATTTCGTGCAGCTGATGCCGACCGGTCTTATCCGATCTTTTGGCTGCGGCGAAAGAGTAGAATTCCGCCGAGCGCAAAGATCAGGACGACCGCGCCAGGCGTGGGTGCTCGAGAGCCAGACGTAGATGCGGCGCAGGCCACATCAGCGGTCGTGGAGTACGTCGTGGTGACGTCGATGAACGCTTGAGTGCCCTCAGACTCCCATCGGAAAGCCTGCGTGGTCTGCGTGCCTTCGACGGGCTCGGGAAGCGTCAACGGATAGTTGATGAGGTCGCCGGCGCTGAGCGTCTGCGTCGTGCCACAGGCGGTGCAGTCTACTTCCTCGAATGTGACCGTGGCGGCGCACTGCGACTCGAGCGTGAGCTCCCCGCAACCGCCGTAGACGTCGAAGCAGGTTGGAATGGCCCCGACCTGCACGACCGTGTCGTAGTTGCACGCGAACGCCGCACCGGCGCTCAGGAGAACGAAGGCTGCGGCGGCAATCGAGAGGATCAATCGAGGCATGGAGTGTCTCGTCTAGGCGCGATTAGTTGCTCGGTCGGCCGAAGCGGACGAGCGGGCGCGTATCGGCCGCCACTCGGGTTCCGACGGGCGTCGAGAAGTTGGTCTCGAGCGAGCCGGCTCCGAGGAGGCCGAGGATGGTGGCCGACATGCGGTAGAACCCAGGCGCAATCTCGTCGTTGTCGTAGGCCGAGAGGTCGGCTTCGACGGAGAAGAGACCGTTGACGGTGTTCGGCAGGTTTCGCCACCACTGACGCATGAGCGACGGCTCCGAAACGTAAACGTAGTTACCGCCGGTGCGGCAGGCGATGTCTGCGTAGACGTCGATTGGGCCGATGCGGCCATCGGTGTAGCGCGGCATGCAGTAGCTGACCGCAGTCTGCGAAACGGTGCCGGTGTCTTCTTCGGGGTAGACCGTCGCCGGTCGGCATTCTTCATAGTTGTTGCACGCCGAGTCGTCGGCGCATGCCGGTGCTCCCGTGCAGGTCGGGTCGTTCTGGCACATCGTGTTGCCGGCCCAGAGGGTCGGCAGGTCGCGGATGAGCGAGTCGTCGACCTGGTTGTCGAGGTGGACGATGTACGTCTTCACGTTGGCGTCCTGAAGCGCTTGCAGCGCCGAATCTGAGGTCGCTGCCGGGTCGTAGACTTCGTTGGCTCCGTCGGTGAAGACGAAGAGGAACTTCTCGTAGCCGTCATACTTGGCGAGGCCGAGGTCCTTGGCCACGACGGTCTGGATCGCCTGATAGAGGTTCGCCGGCTCGGGGAGCGGCTCGGTCATGCCGTCGATGGCAGCTTCGCCGACCGAGAGGTCGTTCGAGTAGTAGTCTTCCAGGTTCATCGTGTTCAGGAGCGGTCGCGTACGCGGCGGAACTTCACCGGCGTAGAACCAGAGCGAGACGCGCGAGTTCTGCGGGTCGGCGACCGAAGCGAGGCCGCGCGAGAAGTCCTTGATCGACTCGCGGTGAACGCGCGCCAGGTCGGTCGCGCGGTCGGGGTTGGCGAACAGGTCCTTCTCGCCATTCTCGCCGAAGAGGCGACCCGACTGGGTCGGAAGTCGGCCGTCGAGCGAGGTCGTGTTTTCGATGAGGATCGTGATGAGCTGCTGTCGGTCGTTGAGGCCGTTGTCGACTTCAGACTTCACCGTGCGGGGGACGAACTCGAAGCCCGTCTGAACGGTGCACTGTCGCTCGGCGCCCGGGAGTCCGGCAGCGGCGCACTTGTAGCCAGCCGGGCAGTCGGCCTCGGACTGGCAGGTGGTCTCTTGAAGCACCTGAATTCGCGGTCGACGAACGGCGAACGTGCCGATGTCGAGCGACGTGTTCGGCTCGACGACGCGGCCATTCACGAGGTCACCCTCGACGACCGGAAAGACGTCGTTCGAGATGTACGCGAAGGGGAACTTCTGCCGCGCGCCAGGTTCGTCGCAGCTCGCCGGAACCGGCGGGAAGACGGCGAACGAAACGGGCAGGCGCTCGACTCCGGGGGGCGGCCCCATGTCGACTTCGCCTCCGCCCATGTCTTCCTCGGGCGTAGTGTCGCCACCGTCGTTGGTGTTCCCATTGTTGCCGGCGTCGGCAGCAGTGGTCGAATTGTTGACGGTCGTTCCGTTCGAACTGTTGTTCGTGGAGTCGTCGCCGCACGCAGCAAGAGCGAGAGCGAGGGCAAGTCCAACGGCGGTCAGTGAGCGGTGAGAAACCATGAGTGCCTCAGAGTTGTATCGAGAAGGCCTTCGACGCGCGCAGGATAGCTGTGCGCGCGAGGCGCTTCAAGAACGCTTGAAGAGTTCGGAGCGATGCCGATTCAGCCGTTCGTGGATACGCCGTACTGTTCGACGTGCATATCGCGGTTCGAGCGCAGGTGAATCTTCTTCTTATGCTGCTTCTCGAGGTCCTGAATCGCCTTCTTCTCTTTGTGCTTCAGGAAGTCGACGACCGCCGGATTGGCCTGAATGTAGATGTCGCTCTTGCTGAAGATCGGCGCATCGCGCTTCACTTCGCGCAAGATCTCGTAGGCGACTGTGTCGGTCGACTTGATCGTTCCAGTGCCGCTGCAGTTGGGGCAGGGCTCGCACAGGAACTGCTCGAGCGACTCGCGCGTACGCTTTCGGGTCATCTCGACGAGGCCGAATTCACTGATCGCCAGGGCGTTCGAAGTGACGCGGTCTCGCTCGAGCGCCTTTTCGAGGCGTCGGTAGACCTTTTCGCGATGGCGAGCGTCGTCCATGTCGATGAAGTCGATGATGATGAGACCGCCGATGTTGCGCAGGCGAAGCTGGTAGACCACTTCGTCGGCGGCCTCGAGGTTCGTCTGCAAGATCGTGTCTTCGAGGGACGTGTTGCCTTTGCCGACGAACTTGCCGGTGTTGACGTCGATGGCGGTGAGCGCCTCGGAGCGGTCGATCACGATGTGGCCGCCGCTGGCGAGGTCGACCTCGCGCTTGAGGCTGCGCTGAATCTCGATCTCGATGCCGTAGCCGTCGAAGATGGGCTCGTCCGACTCATAGAGTTCGAGCTCGCCTTCGAAGTTCGGCATGTAGGTGTCGACGAAGTGCTTCACCTGCTCGTACGAGCGGCGGTCGTCGAGGATGATCTTCTCGATGTCGCCGCCGACGAGGTCGCGAACAGCGCGCACGACGAGGTCGGGTTCTTCGTTGAGCAGGTAGGGAGCTTTGACTCGGTTGTGCTTCTCGAGGATTTCGCTCCAGAGCTTGATGAGCATCTCCATGTCGGCTTTGAGCTTGTCTTCGGAGATGCCCTCCGAGACGGTCCGAACGATGAAGCCGGTGCCCGGCGGGCGGGCTGCGTCGACGATGCGGCGCAGGCGCTTGCGCTCTTTTTCGGTGCTGATTCGCTTCGAGATGCCGACGTGCGAGACGGTCGGCATGAAGACGACGTAGCGGCCTGGGAGCGAGATGTGGCTGGTCAGGCGTGCGCCCTTGGTGCCGATCGGCTCTTTTGCGACCTGCACCAGGATTTCCTGGCCGGGGTTGAGCGAATCTTGAATGGAGATGCGCTGCTTGCCGCGGCCTTTGGCGAGTTTGACGTCGCCTTCTTCCGACTCTTCGACGACGGCGAGATCGTCTTCGAAGTCGTAGACGTCGGAGGCGTGCAGGAAGCCGGCTCGCTCGTGAGCGATGTCGACGAACGCCGCCTGCATGCCCGGAAGCACGCGTAGGATTTTGCCTTTGTAGATGTTGCCAGCGATGCCTCGGTCGCGCTTACGCTCGATGTGCAATTCGCTGATGATACCGTCTTCAACCAGCGCAACGCGGGTCTCGGAGCTGGTCGAGTTGACCACGAGAACGTTGGACATATTACCTCATTCTCGAAGCCTCATTTTGTGGCCCGTGCCATGTCGTTTCGAAAAGTTGCTATCCTCGATTGAGCCAATGAGTACGGGCGAAAAAGGACTTCGATAGACTTGTGGATCTTGAATAAATGACTTGGGAGAGAGGCTCTATGCACGACGTGCATTGGACACGCCGAGCGGGCTAGAACCCATCCGTGGCAAGGATAGCACACCGATCGGTGAAACGATATGGGAAGTTACTTCACTTCTCGACGTGCAATGTTTGCGTCGGGAAGGCGAAATCGGTCCCCGCATCGGCCGCGATGCGCATGAACGACAGGAAGATCTCCTGCTTCACGCCGAGGTAAGTCGCGTAGTCCACGGTGTCGATGAAGCAGTGCACAAAGACGTCGAGCGTGAATTCACCCATGTCTTCGAACGACACCAGGATGGTGTCATTGGCCACCAGGACGTGGTCCTCCAGGGTCTTCCTGAAACCCTCGAGGACCTGCTCCATCTGGTCGGCCGACGTCGAGCAGAGCAAGCCGAACTTCTTCTTGAAGCGACGCTGCGGACGCGACGAAACGTTCTCGATCGCGCTCGACGCGACCTCGGAGTTTGGCACCGTGATGACGGTCTTCTCGAAGGTCCGAATCTTGGTCGACCGCATGCCGACCTCTTCCACAATCCCCTCGCCGTACTTCGACTTCACCCAATCGCCGGGCAAGAACGGGCGGTCGGTGAAGATCATGATGGAGCCGAACCAGTTGCTCAGGGTCTCTTGCGCGCCGAGGGCGAGCGCGATGCCGCCGATGCCGAGGCCGGCGACGAGCGAGGTCACGTCGTAACCCCACTGCTGGATGACCGTGATGACGCACAACGAGATGAGCAGCACGCGCAGAACGCGCCGCACGAGGGGCACGAGCTGGTTGTCCATCTCGCTGTCGGTCGCCGCCGTGAAGCGTGTGAGGACCGTACCGAGCACGTCGATGGCGCGGTAAAGCATCCACGCCACGAAGATGGTCCCGGCCGTCTGCAACACGACCGTCACGACCTCGCCCATCTCCTTGGGGAGCTTCAAGAACGTGAACGCGATGTAGAGCGCGAGGGTGAACACGACCCACGAGAGCGGCTGCCGAACGCGACGCACGAGCATGTTGTCGGCATCGGTTTCGGTTCGCTCCAAGATCAGGTCGAACCGGCTCAACATGCGGTCGAGCAGGAAGTTCTTGAGGAACAGTCCGAGGATGATCGTGACGGTGAATCCGGTGAGTCGCCAGACGGCGATGTCCCACACCTTCCACGTCATGAACGCCTGGTAGAACCCAGGGTCGGCCGTTTGTCCGAGGATGAAGATGTCCATTGCTTACAGCTCGCCAGCATCTCGGCGGCGAGTCACCTCGTCGATCACCTTCTTCGACTCGGCGGTGAGGCGCGTGAACGCGACCCCCATCCCTGTATCTTCGCCCCCCTTCTCGACGCGAATCACCTCGCCCTCGCCTTCGATCGTCTCGAAGTCGTCGAGGATGACGGAGAATTTGAGGGTGACTTTCGTTCCGACAGGCAGCGGATTCTTCGATCGAATGAAGACGCCGCCCTGCGAAATGTTCGAGACATACTCCGAGATGAACTCGTCGATGGTTTCGAACTCCCGATTGATCGCGAAGCGGTTGTGCTGACGCCGTTCGTCGTCGTCCATCGGCCAGACTCCGTCAAAATGTGGTCTACGGAACTCCAGTGTACACCGAGAGTTGCGGCAACGCGAGAAAGTCAGCGCAGGCGGCCGATTAGCGCGAAAACCACGAAGAAGCCGGCCCCGACGAGGGTCTGAGAGCCCCCAACAGGGAGGTCCCACAGGTAGGCCGAAAGGTAGCCGAGAAAGCCAGTTGCGGCGCCGATTACGGCGGCGATGAGCATCGCTCGGCGTACGTTCACGGCGACCTGAAGCGCGGCCATCGCGGGGAGCACCGAAAACGCGAAGGCAGGAAGCGCCCCCAGGATGCGAGTGACCACCGAAATCGCGATGGCGAGTGAGACTAGAAGTCCGGCCTCGATCGCGCGGACCGGGAGTCCTCGAACCATTGCGTCTTCGCGGTCGAGCGCCACGGTGGTGAAGCCGCGCTGCCAGATGAGGTGCACGACGCCGAGCAGCAGCCCGACCATCGCCAGTTCGGCGAGGTCTGCCGGCACGACCGCGACCGCGGTGCCGAAGAGGAGTGACTGAACGTCTTGAATCTCCTGCACGATTCGGGTGCCGACTGCGAGCGTTCCGGCCGAGCCGACGAGGAAGGTGAGGCCGAGAATCGCGTCGCGCTGGCCGGTCTGGGCCACCCGGTCGTTCATCAGGATGAAGACCGCGACGAGCGACGCCGCGGTGGCTCCGAGGGTCGGCGACAAGAGTACGCTCGCGCCCAGCGATGCCTGCGCGAGGAAGGCGAGCGTGACGCCGAACCCGGCGGTCTGCGAGAGCGCGGCGCTCAAGAACACCATCCGACGCACGACGATGTAGACGCCGAGGAATCCCAAGAGTGCGCCTGCGATGACACCCGCGTACACGGAGTCGCCAAACAGCTCCCAGGACTCGAAAAAGAGGCGCAACGACTCCATCACGACTGGCCTCCGCGCGAACCGACCGCGTCAGCGAGGAGGTTTCCGTAGCGGGCGCGACACTCGGGAGAGGCCGCGATTTCGGCCATGGTGCCGTGTTCGACGAGCGCGTTGTCTTTGTCGACGAGCATCGCGTGCGTGGCGTGCGCGGCGACGATGGGGAGGTGGTGACTGACGAGAAGGACTCCGAGGTCTCGCTTGTCGCGGAGCGTGTTGAGGAGCGACAGGATCGACTCCTCGGCGACCACGTCCATCGCGCTCGTCGGTTCGTCGAGCACGAGTAGACGCGGGTTGCTCGCGAGCGCTCGCGCCATCAAGACGCGCTGTTTTTGCCCTTCGGAGAGGGCCGAGAATCGGTGGTTGGCGAGCTCGAGCACGTTGGTGTCGCGCATCGCCTGTTCGACATCGTCACGGTGTTTTCTCAGGTAGAACGGGTCGAGGAACGACCGCCCGCGGTCAACACCGAGACCGACGAGATCGACCACGCGGCTCGGGATGTCTTGGTCGACCGTCGAGCGCTGTGGCACGTAGCCGACCTGGGCTTCGGAGCCCCAGATGATGCGGCCGCCAACCCTTGGTAACAGGCCGAGGAGCGTGCGGAGCAGCGTGGTTTTTCCGGAACCATTTTGCCCGATCAGCGCCCAGAGCTCCCCCGCGGCCACCGCGAAGGTGACCTCGGGGAGCAGCGCTCGTCGGGCGTAGCCGACCTCGAGCGATTCGGTTCGGAGTAGTTCGGTCATATCACTCTTCAGCGTGTTCGCCGGCGTGTTCCACGACGTATGAGGCGGCGCCTTCCGACGTCGGTCCGAACACGAAGGTGTAGGTGCCGACTTCGAGGTCGAACAGGTATTCGACAGCGACGTCAGTACACTCCGCGAAATCGGCGTTGGTCGACTCGATCGGGACTTCGGTGCCGCTCGAGTCGAGGATCTGGAACGGCGCGTCGTTCTTCGAGAAGAGGAAGTACTCCCCCGCTTCGGTCGATTCGTAGTTCGCGTAGCCGTTGAAGACGCCCGTTCCGTCGTCGAGGAGTGTTAGATCGACGCGCGTGTGTTCGAACGTCGCGTCAGGCGCGCTGGCCTGGTCTGCGGCGGCGGTGACTGCTTCAGCCGGGCCAGCCTGCATGTGCTCGCAGCCCTCTTCCTGCGGGGTTTCTCCGTCTTCATGGGCGTGCTCGTCGCCACATGCGACTGCGAAGAGCGAAACGATCAAAATCATCAGGTACTTGTACATCTCAGTCTCCTATCAGGTCAGCCTCCCATAGGCTGACTTCTTCGAGTTGTTCACGAACTGGTGCGGTGCCGAGGTCGCCTTCGAAGTCGAGGGCGTCCAGCAGCCGCGCGGAAATGGTGAGTTTTCCGGCCGCGACGAGCGGGCCGTTGAGGTCTTTGCCGACGGTCTCGTCGAGCGGTACGACGAGGGTCGATTCGACCGGGATGTCGAGGTCGAACGGTACGCCCGACTCGGGAACGCGAGGGTTGTCGCGAGTGTCGTAGGCAGTGCCGGTGAGGCGCACGGAACGAACGACAACGGACGCGGTCGTGATGGCGCCGCGCGGAATCTCGCAGTCGCCGGGGCACGCTCCAACGGCCTTCTGTGCGTCGCGTGGCGAGAGGTCGTCGCCGAATACAGCGGTGACCTCGATGCCCGTGGTGCCGCCGAGCTCCGCCTGGATATCGGCGTAGTCGACGAGCCTTCCATCGTCGGCGTGGCAGTGGCCGTTGTGGCACAGCGAGTACCCTTCGGGCGGGTTCGCCGGGTCGAAATTAGCCGCAGATTCGGCGCCTGCGTTCAGGCTCATGGCGCCGACCGTGACGAAGAGCGAGTCGAGCTCGACCTCATAGTCCTTGGACGTCTGGAAGCGACCTTCTCGAAGGCGTCCTGCGGCGTCGAACTCGGTCTGCAGTTCGAACGTCGCGTTCGCCCAGGACTCTCCGTCGTCGAACGCGCACCCCGAAGCGAGGACAGCAATCGCGGCGAAGCTAGCGAGTGAGCGCTGCATAGATGCCCTCCGTGACCTTGTGAATGTGCTCCACGTACGACTCGCCCTTCTCCAGGCGGGTGCCGGCCTCGACCACGACCACCTCACCTTTCGTGAGCTTGGCGAGCGTGTCGGAGGTCTTCTTCGGATAGAACTCCTCTTGGATGATGACCTTCATTTTGTTGGCCTTCATCGACTTCAGGACCTTCGCCACATGGGCCGGATTTGGCGGGATTCCGGGCTTGGGTTCGACGGTCTCGACGGCCTCGAGGGCGAGCCAATCGAGGAGGTAGGCGAGCGACTTGTGATACGTGACGACGCGTCGGCGTTCGGCCGGCAGGTCCTTGAAGCGGTTGCGCTGTGCGATGACGAGCTTTTGCGCCTGCCGGACAAATTTGCGGGTGTTGGCGTCGTAGGTTTCGGCGTTCTCGGGGTCGAGCCGCTTGAACTGGTCGCGCAGCGCGATGGCGATACGAATGGCGCGTCGCGGGTCGAAGTAGAAGTGCGGGTTGCCGCCGGGGTGCACGTCGCCCTCGGCGCGGTCGACCTTGGTGGTCGGCACTTCGAGGAGCTCGACGTGCTCGGCGGCCACCAGGCGGCCCTCGCCGCCCGGTGCGAGTTTGGCGTTGCGCGACTGCGTGACGAGCGGAGTGAGCCAGGCGTCTTCGAGTTCGAGACCGACCGACACGAGCACGTCAGCCTTGTTGAGCTTCAGGATGAGGTTTGGCCGCGGGTCGACGTAGTGCGGGTCTTCGTTGGGGCTAGCGAGAGCCGTGACCTCGACCTTTTCGCCGCCAACTTCGGCAGCGATCGAGGCGAGGTCGGGAACGGTCGCGACCACGTCGAGCGCGAGGGCCGAGGAGCTGACGAGGGTGAGCGCGAGTGCGAGTATCCACTGGATTGTTCGTTTCATAGCGATTCTCATCAGTAAGCGTGCGAGCCGTGTGCGCCGGCCAGAATTTCGAGGCCGAGCATGGCGGCAAAGATTGGTTCGTCGCGCCATTCGGGCGCGTCCCATGCGCCTTGCAGGCGGATGCGCGAGAAGTGCGACGGGAAGAAGGTGCCCTGAATGGCGACGCGCTGACGGTTGGTGTCCCATTCGGGGTCGAGCGGGTCGTCGTCGACGCCCGAGACCCACTCATGACGGACACCGGTTTGCCAGTTCCCGGTGATGTTCCAGACGAGCTCGGCGCGGGTGCCGAAGTCGCGCAGGAGGTCGTCGGGGACCTGTCGTTGGCGCATCATCGCTTCGACCGTGAAGTCGACGCTCGTGCGGTCGGTGTCGCCGTCGGGCCGCCAGCGCAGGTAGAGGTCGGTGCCGTAGATTTCGGTGCGGTTGCCGGCGCCGGTGGGGTTGGGGCCGAACTGCGCGCTCATGCCCCAGAGCAGGCCGAACTCGGTGCCCATGGGGAAGAACTGCTCGAGCCGCGTGGTGTAGAGGAGGTCGGCAGGGCCATCCACGCCGAGGTCGTCACCGCCGTAGAACGAACGTGCGCAACACTCGCCGTCGGCCTGGTTTGCGGCGGCGGTGAGCTCGACGAACCATGGGAGCGGGCTAAGCCAGGATGCTTCGGCTCCCAGCCCCCGAGAGCCTTCGCCGCCAAAGAACTTTCCGTTGACCAACGGCTGGTCGAGGAACGCCCAGCTATGTGGGTGGGTCGGGTTGAGTCGACCGAACTCGGTGAGAAACTGGCCGGCCCGCACCTGTAGATTCCACGGGAGCGCGAGCGTGGTTGCGTAAGCTTCTTCGACCTCGACGCCGAACTGCGAGAAGACGAGGTTGGCGTCGAGCCGGAAGTACGGGTCGACATTCGCGCCGATCGACATCTCGAGCTGCTGCAGGTTGAACCCGTTGGCCGAGGGGTCGTGCGCTCCGATCTGAAGTGGTTCGTCGGAGAACGCGGCGAGGGCGACGTCGAGGATGAGCGCGAGGTCGGGGTTCATCGAGTCGACGATACGCGCGACCGGGCCAGGCTCGTCGGCGGGCTCGACCTCGGCGGCATCCGCGCTGGTCGCGGCCTCGAGCGCGGCGAGCTCTTCGGCGGTCAGCTCCGGTTCGGCGTCGGTCTGTTCCGTCGGGGTCGGTCCGACCGAATCGGTTGACTCCGACGCGACCGGCTCGGTCTCTGCCGACTCGGAGTTATCGGCCGCATCGGCGGCTTCGAGCTGCGCGAGCTCCACCGCGATGGCGACCGAGGTCCTCGCCTCGGCAAACGGATCAGCTTGTTCTGTCTGCGCAACTGCGATCGAGGGTGTCGCCAGGAGGCCAACCACCAACGACGCGATGCGCGTGGCATACACGTTCATTTCCAGCACCTAATGCGCGCAAGAGCGCGTCTACGAAATCGAGCCGCAGAGAGCGGCATTCATCGCATCAGATGATGGCGGGTGGTGATGTTTTGGGGGCGTACGCGAGGATGGCGACCGGGGGTGGTCGGTTGGCCTCGGTAGGCGTGCTGAGGGTTGCGACGTTGGCCGCAATGGCCCGCTCGACGGACACCTTGGGGGCGTCGACCGCGTAGTCGTCGTCAGACCGGAAGAAGGGTCCGATGGCGCAGTGTTCGTGGTCTTCGTGAGTGGGATAGACCGCGAACGTGGGGCGCTCGGAGTCGGTCTCTACGGCTTCGACGACCTCGTGGTCGCCGTGGTCGCCGTGTGCGTCGGCATGCACGAGGTCGCCGTGTTCGGCGCAGACGACGTGCTGTTCGGTGACGTTGTGCGCAAAAGCGATCGTCCAACCCAACAGGTATGCGAGCGCGGTAAGCGCTGCTCCCCATCTCAGGTTGTTTCGACAATGGCTCATTTGGGCTTCGCGGTTTTGGGCTTCGCGGTTTTGGGCTTCGCGGTTATGGGCTTCGCGGTTATGGGCTGCGCGGTT
>CAYLMO010000074.1:0-24229 GCA_964384605.1 uncultured Bradymonadales bacterium
TCAGACGGAGCGAGGTCGCTGGGATGTACTCTTCGGGGATGTACGCCTCGACCGGGATGTTCACCTCCGGCTCGATCTCGCCCTCGAACTCCTCGCCGCGCAGGTCGTTGATCGCCTCTTCGAGTAGCTCGGTGTAGAGGTCCAGACCGACCGATGCGACGTGGCCCGACTGGTTGTCGCCCAGCAGGTTACCCGCGCCACGAATCTCGAGGTCGTAGGAAGCGACCTGAAATCCGGAGCCGAGCTCGGTGTAGGTCTGGATGACCTCGAGTCGCTTCTCGGCGTCGGGCTTGAGCTTCTTGCGCGCCGGGATCAGGAAATAGGCGTAGGCGCGCTCTTTGCCACGGCCCACGCGGCCGCGAAGCTGGTAGAGCTGGCTCAGTCCGAAGGCGTCTGCCCGGTTGATGATGATGGTGTTGGCGTTCGGGATGTCGAGGCCACTCTCGATGATCGAGGTGCACAGAAGTACGTTCGTGTCGCCGTTCAGATACGAGTACATGACGTCTTCGAGCGGACCCTCGCCCATCTGGCCGTGGGCGACGGAGACGCGCGCTTCGGGCACTACCTTCTCCAGGTGCTCGGCCATCTCTTGGATGGTCTGTACGCGGTTGTGCACGAAGAAGACCTGACCGCCGCGCGACAGCTCGCGCATGATCGCTTCTCGGATGAGCGAGTCGTTCAGCTTGGCCACGTGAGTTCGAACGGCGAGTCGGTCGTGTGGCGGTGTCGCGATGATCGAGAGATCGCGGATGCCGAGCATGCTCATCTGAAGCGTTCGCGGAATTGGCGTAGCCGTGAGCGTGAGCACGTCGATGTTGGCCTTGAACTCCTTGATCTTGTCTTTGTGCTTCACGCCGAAGCGCTGTTCCTCGTCGACGATGAGGAGGCCGAGCTCGCGGAACTCGACGTCTTTCGAGAGCAGGCGGTGCGTGCCGACGACGATGTCGACCTTGCCGCTCGCGACGCCCTCGAGGATCTCTTTCGACTCCTTGTTGCTGCGGAATCGGCTCAGCCCTTCGACTTTCGCGCCGAACTCTTCGCAGCGCCGGCGGAAGCTGATGACGTGCTGCTCGCAAAGAATGGTCGTCGGCACGAGCACGGCGACCTGTTTGCCGTCCATGACCGCCTTCATGGCCGCCCGGATGGCAACCTCGGTCTTGCCGAATCCGACGTCGCCGCACACGAGGCGGTCCATCGGGCGTTCGTCGGTCATGTCCGAGAGCGACTCGGCGATTGCGCGCGCCTGGTCGGGCGTCTCCTCGTAAGGGAACGCGTCTTCGAACTCGTGGTAGTAGGCGTCGGGCGGGCTGAACGCGTAGCCGCGCTGTAGCTCGCGCTTGGCGTAGAGTTTGAGCAGATCGCCTGCAATCGACCGGATGTTCTCTTTGACCCGCTCTTTCGTTCGCTCCCAGCCGGTGCCGCCAAGCTTGTCGAGGCGCACGCCTTCGGCCGCGCCGATGTACTTCTGAACGCGACCGAGTCGGTAGACGGGGAGGTAGAGCTTGTCGCCGTCGGCGTACTCGATGTGCAAGAAGTCGTTGGCAATGCCCTCGAGCTCGAGCCGAACGAGTCCGTGGTACCGGCCGATTCCGAAATCGACGTGCACCAGGTAGTCGCCAGCGCGAAGATCGCGGAAGTGGGAGATCTCCACATGCTCCGCAAACGACTTCGTCTCCTTCATCGCCACGCGGGACCCGAAGACCTCGTTCCCCGCTATGACAGCGACGCTCAGCAATTGTGACCGGAATCCTTCGGACACATTTGCCTGGTAGATCTCGATGACTCCGGCCGGCGGCGGGATCGGCTCCGACACGTCGATCGGGGTCGGCAATCCGAACGCATCTTCCCCCGAACTTGCGAGGAGCTGCTCGAGTCGTTCGACCTGGCCGCGGGTGCGACACGCGAAGCAGATGCGGCCGTAGAGCTTCTTCCACTCTTGCAGCTTGAAGGCGAGCGCTTTCACCGTCTGGTCGACGACGCGATGTTCTTTGCGCAGCTGCACGACGTCGGTGTTTGCGCGGGCGCGGAACTCGAAGCTCGCGTCTTCGGGCGGGAGCGGAAACGCGAGCACGTCGTCGCCATGCTGGATCGCGACTCGTCTCAGCTCCACTCGTGTGTCGCGGGCCGTTGCCCACTTCAGAACGTCGCGATCGGCCCGGTAGTAGTGGTGCGGCGAGTAGGCAATCATCCCTTCGCCGAGGACGACCTTGGCGTACTCGTCGCCGCGCTTGTCGAGCAGCTCGCGTGCGTCTTCGAGCACGGCGTCTGGGTCGACGATCACGACGATCGCTTCTTCCGGCACGTAGGCATAGATGTCTTCGAGCTCCCCGTAAATGGCGGGCAGGAGGGCATCGATGCCGATGAAGTGAAGCCCAGCTTCGAGGTCGGCGAGGACGTTGGTGATGGTGCGAGTTGGCACCTTGAGCTCGTCTCCGAGCGCTCGTGCTTGTTGCCGGGCCTTCTGAATGTTCTCTGCGTCGAGCACTTCTTCGCGAACCGGGAAGAGCTCGCACGATTCGACCTCGGCGACCGTTCTTTGTGTCGCTGCGTCGAAGGTGCGAATCTCCGAAATCTCGTCTCCCCAACGTTCTATGCGGTACGGATGACTTCCGGATGGCGGGAAGACATCGATGATGTCTCCGCGAATCGCGAACGTTCCCGGGTCTTCGACGACCTCCACTTCGGTGAATCCGCATAAGACCAGGTAGGTTCGAAGTTCGTCGTTCGGAATCTCGTCGCCGAATCCGAAGGTGCGAGAGTATCGCGTGATTTCGTTCTTCGGGATGGTGCGGCGTGCGGCGGCGCGAACGGAGGTGACCGTGAAGCGGGGCGGGAGCTCGCGCGTGAGCGCGTGCAGCGTCGCAAGGCGGCGCATGGTCAGTTTTCGGTCGGGAGTGGCGCCGTGGTAAGGGCCGACGTCGAATTCGGGGAAGAGTACTACGTCGTCGGCCATCGTCGGTGGCGGGACGTCGTCACCTTCGAAGTCGTCGTCGAGATCGTCACCAGTCTCGGGAAGTGCGAACAGCTGAAGGTCGTTGGCGAGCTTCTCGGCGTCTTTGCTCGAACCGTCGACGATGAAGAGTGGACGCTCTGTTCGCCGGCTGAGGTCGGCCAAGACGCAAGCGCGGAACGCACCGCTGACCCCCTGAATCTGTACGTGATTCGTGCCGGACTCGATCGCCTCGAGAAGCGCGTCGATCGGATACAGGTCGGCCCCGAAGGATGCGTCGGTTAGGTCGAGCTGTTCGTTTGTGGAGGCCATCACAGTGCCGCGTTGTCGGGCGCTGGAGGTTTAGTGATTTGTGGCCCGAGCGTCAACGGTACGGCTTGTTCAGGGGGTACTCGGTCGGCAGGCAGACGCACAAACAAAAAGGCCAGCACCGGAGTGCTGGCCTTTCTGGGCTGACTTGTGCTCACGCTTAGAACGTGACGTCACCGTCGACGGCTTCCTGTGCCTTCGTGAACTTCGAGGACACCGTGTTACCGAAGAGCTTGACGATCGCGATAACGAAGCAAGCAATGAGAATCAGAAGAATGATGTACTCGGTTGCGGTTGCGCCGTCTTCGTCGTTGTGAAGCGCGATAAGCAGGTTTTTGAGGTCCATGGAGTGCTCCAAATGTATGGTGGGCCCATCAGCCCTTTTTTTTGGTTTTTAAGTGAAGTCCTCTCGAACTTCACCGATGTATATAACCCGTCAGGTGTCCCGTCTGGGTTGCGTTACAGGTCGACTAGGTCGTTTCCTGTTGGCGCTTATGTCATCGGCAAGCTTCTGTACTGCGAACGCTGTGCCAACTCCGGAGTTGTTTCGGATCGCGCCCTGAGGCGTCAATATCCGCGATGTCCTCTCCGGAAACTGTGCCAACTTGGCACAGCCTGTGGACATCGATCCCCGGCCCTTAGACCGCGGGGTGAGCAAGCCACCAGACCAAAAAGTCTCGGTAGCCCTTCACGTAGACCGAACTCGCGATGAGCGCGATCGTCGCCCCCAGGCTGAGCAGCGAAAAGACGATGATGTATTCGGTGGCAGCAACACCTGACTCATCGTCATGAAGACGACGAAGCACGCTCGCTACCGTATTCGCAGGTCGATTCATATCTTCTCCAGACCGCGCCGGGAACACCACTGTTCAATTCTTGGCTACGGCTATGAAACTAGCAAACCGGATCTCTTCCGGCAACGTTTCGTTCGCACAATTGCGTAACACCTATTCGTGCAAGCACCTTGCCAGATCCCGTTTCGAACTCCTAAACCGCGAACCCCCCACATTCTGCGCCCTTGTGGCACTTCGCGACACAACCCACTGTGACTTTCCGTCACGATCGGTGTCCCGACACCCCGATCGCACTTCCGATCACTCCGATCACCAAACATCACCGAGGTCTTCGCTAGTGAAAGAGAGGGGAGGCGGTCTTCCGGATATGTTCTAAGGCGGGGTGATCTCTCCTGCGACGTGCCAGCCGGGGGCGGCGTCGAAGGCGGCGTCCACCGCGTCGGCGACCCCCGCGGCTGTGGCCTCGAATCCATCGTCGAATTCTCGCCGGGCGATTCGAGATTCGCCGAATCCGTGGGCTTCGGCCGTGATCTCCACTCGAGTTGTTCGATCACGGAGCACCAACCCTCGCAAGAAGGCCAGCTGCCAGTGGGTGAGCGCGAGCAAAACACGTCGGAACGGTCCTGCATGAGCCACAATCCAGGCGAGGATGCGGAAGTTGATCAAAAGCCAAGATGGTCGAAGCGCCATCCATGCCGTCACACCCGGAGACCTCGTGGCCAGGCGGACGAGCTCGACATCCGGCAGGTCGACCTGTGCGGCCGTTCCGCTTCCTCCCGTGAACGTGAACGACTTGGACCGCCCGACCGTCGGGCGTTCTTGGCGCGCGTCGTCGACCCACTCGAAGGACGGCAACGCCAGCATACGTGCCATCAAGAGGCTGTTGCCCCATCCAGCTCCCGAGAACGGACTGATTCGTACCGCGATGTCGATTTGTTCGACCGCTGCGTCCTTCTCGAGCTCCGCTGCCGCGCTCAATGCGAGGGCCGTGCTCGCTCCGGGAAACACGCCGGCGCCAAGCACGATCGTCGCGTTCGTGTCGCTCACGCGCGCAATCGCGCGCCGATAGAATGGAGCAAAGGCAGATGCCTCGACCAGGCGTCCGCCAGAGCGGTCGACCCAGCTGATGAGCGCGTCGCTCGGGGCGCTCACGCTATCCGCGATCGCAACGATGAGGTCGAATTCGCGAAGTGGTTCGAACGTCGTCGGGTCGATCAGATCGATTGCCACCGGCTTCGCGTCGGAGGCCGGCGGTCGTCCCGCCACGGTCACATCGTAGCCTCGCTCGCGAAGCGCACGCACAACGCGCGCTCCATAGAAGCCTTCGCCACCAATCACGACCACCGATCGTGCTTCAGCCACGTCGGTTTTGGCTTGATTCAAGGTTCAGGTCTACAGGAGGGAGAGTTTCGCCATGATGACGAATGCGAGGATTACAGCAGCGACGAGCACCACTGCGACCCAGTATCGCTGCGACTTTTCCGGGCGTTCGGCGAGTTCGTCGAGGATCGCCATGTGCCGTTCGTAGCGCGATTTCGGGTAGGACATCGCGGGGAACTTGTACTTGATCGCCGTCGCGTCGTCTTCGTAGTCGACGTGGATGTAGCCTTCGGCGGCGAAGTCGTTCAGCAGCGATTGGATCTTCGCCGATGGGATTTCGCTTCGGCTCGTGAAGTGGCCGAGCTCGAGCGTCGACTTTTTGGTTCCCGCTGCAATGCGCAAGACTTCGTGCTGCTCGCGGGTCTTCCGGAGCCAGTCGCTGTCTTGTCGGAGAGTGTCCAGATTACGCCGGAACCCCGGGCAATCGTCGAGGTGCTCGCCCGCGTCGATATCCCACGTGCGGTTTGGTTCGAATCCGTCGGTCTCGTAGTAGCAGACGCCATCGTCCTTTTGGACGCGGCGAACGGTTCCTTCCGCCTCGAGGCTGTCGAGAATGCGGGCCACGCTTTCGACGTCTAGTGGGACGTACGTGGCGACGAGGAGTGCGCTCAGCTCGCCTTCCCCTCGGGCGGCGAGTGTCGCAGTGACGTCGGAAACGAACGCAACGCAGTGCGGTCCGAGTCGAAATCGCTGAGTGTCTACCATCGACTTCCTGGCTACGGGCTCCTCTCTTCATTGAGAGCAAGCTCGAGGCACCAATGTGGCTGTAAGGGCCACGCGAGCCGTACCGCGCAGACGCCTTGTCTGCCTCGGCTCGAGAGCGCGGGAAACTAACGGTCAAAAGTCGTTGTTTCAAGTCCGCTTCGCTGATTCTATGCTCTTTCGCCCCATTCGGTCCACTCGGAGAGCATTCGAGCTTCGCCCTCGAAGCGCAAAAGCGTAACATGGTGTGCATGACAGCACGCCCACTACGTATTCTGGTTGCTGAAGACTCCGCCCTGTTTGTCGCCGTCCTCGAGGATGTCGTCACCGCGGAGCCCGACATGGAGATTGTCGGCATCGCGGACAACGGCGAGGACGCCGTTCGGATGTGTCGCGAGCTGCAGCCGGACCTCATCTTGATGGACATCCAGATGCCTCGAATGGACGGCCTCGCCGCCACCGAGGCCATCATGGCGAACACGCCGACGCCCATCTTCGTGGTCACGTCCGACCCGTATCAGGGTGGCGTCGACATGTCGTTCAAGGCGTTGTCGGCGGGAGCCCTCGACCTGATGCCGAAGCCGACGGCCTTTCCGTGGCCGGAGCGAGAGAAAGCCCCGTTTCTGCGCAAGATTCGCCTGCTCGCCCAGATTCCGGTGGTTCGCCACCCGCGTGGGAACCTGCGGCGAAAGCAGGTCTCGATGCACGGTACTCGCCGTCAGCCGCCGGTCGAGGATGCCGCCATCGTGGGTGTGATTGCGTCTACGGGGGGGCCGAAAGCCCTCGCGCGCCTCTTCTCGGATTTGCCGGCCGACTTTCCGGCGCCCATCCTCGTGGTGCAACACATCATTCGAGGTTTCTCCGAACACCTCGCCGGGTGGCTCGACGCCAATTCGGATCTCCGTGTTCAGGAGGCGATGCACGGCATGCGTGCCGAGCCGGCGAACGTCTACGTTGCCCCTGCCGATACGCATATGGAGCTCACTCAGGGGCGCTTCATCGAGCTCAACGAAGGTCCTCCGGTCGGCGGCCACTGCCCCAGCGGAGACCTCTTGCTCGAGTCGATCGCCCGCCACGCGGGTTCGATGGGCGTCGGCATCATCATGAGCGGGATGGGTTCCGACGGCACGGCGGGCCTTGCGGCCTTGCACCGATGCGGAGGAACGACGTTCGTTCAGGACCGTGAAAGCTCGGTCGTCTACGGAATGCCGCAGTCGGCGCTCGACCTCGGCGTCGTCAACGATGTGGTCGAGTTTGACGACATGGCGCGCCACCTCACTCGCGTCGTTCGTTCGATCTATCAGGGAGGAAACTGATGGAGCCGCGCCTTTACGTTGTAGCGCGAGCGAGCGAGATGCTTTCGGGCTGGACCGGTTTCGAGTTCCGCGACGCCGCACCGAATCGACTCGCGGAGTTCCTCGAGTCGCGCGCCGAAACGCTGGGCTTCGACGACGTCTCCGTCTACCTGTCGGAGCTCGCGAAGCTCCCGGGCGACGCCGACGAGCCTCAACGCTTGATCAACCTGATCACCAATGGTTTGACCGCGTTTTGGCGCGACGAGCCTCAGCTCGAGGCGTTCCGAGCCGTACTACGTGACCTCGCCAGAATTCGTGGTCCAGGTACTCGACTGAACATCTGGTGCGCGGGCTGTTCGACCGGGGAAGAGGCGTACACCATCGCGATGGTGGCGCGGGAGGAGCGCATCCCCGTCTCGATCTATGGCACCGACATCAACACGGACTTTCTGAGCCGCGCTACGGCCGGGAAGTACGATACGTGGAGCCTGCGGCGGCTCGACGACAAGCGTCGCGATCGCTGGTTTCAGGCGGATGGCCAACAGTGGCAAGTTCGTCCGGAGCTCGCGGAGCTCATCGAGTTTCGCCGCCACAACCTTCAGGAGCCGGCGCCCCTTCCGCCGCAGCGCGCAAACTGGGACGTCATCCTCTGCCGCAACGTGCTCATCTACTTCGGCAGCGCATCGACTCGACGTGTACTTGGGCACTTCGCCGATGCCGTCGATCCCGAGGACGGCTACCTCATTCTGGGTTCGTCCGAGCATCTCTCGGGTGCGAACGAGATGATCTTCAGAGCCACTCGAGCCGGTGACGGGTTCGTCTACCGAAGCGTCGACACCAAGCCTGGTCGAAGCGTTCCGCTCGATTTCACGACGCTCGACAAGGTCGATCCGACCGAAGAAGTCCCCACGCTCGAAGCCTATTCGTCGCTCGACGAGGAGACGATCGACTTTGGCGAAGACGACGCGGTGATCAGTCTCCTGGATGCCGGTCGAAATCATCTCTCCGTGGGTCGAGTCGAGACGGGAATCGCGTGCTTCGAGGCCGCGACGGGCTACGACCCGTTTGTGCCGGAGGTCTACTGTTTGCTGGGGCACGCCCTGGAAGGAGCAGACGCTCCACTCGAGGCGCTGGAGTCGTTCCAGAAGGCCCTGTTCCTCGATCCGAAGCTCTGGTTTGCAGCCTGGCGAAGTGGGGCGCTCGCGGAGCAGATGGGCGATATTGCGGTCGCACGGCGGGCGTACCGCGAGGTCGTGCGAACGATCGAAGCAGGTACTGCTACGTCGATGGGCGTGCGATTCGTCGGCTCGACGTTCGGTGACACCTCGCTACGCATGAGCGACGCGCTGGGTCAGGCCAAGCGCTGGTTCGAAGACCATTCCTAAACGAAAAAAGCCCGCCGAGAGGCGGGCTCTTTGGGGCGTATCTGCGCCCTAGATGTCGACTGGCTTCAGCAGGTGCCATGCCTCGCAGCCGAATGCCTGCGCAAGGGCGTCGAGTGTGTCGAGGTTGGCAGCCGACTGCTCCCGCTCGATCGCCTGAACCGTACGGTGATGGATGCCCGCCTTTTCACCGAGCTTTCGCTGGGTCCAGCCGAGTACGGCACGTCGAGCTCGGAGCTGCTGGCTCAAGACGATTTTGCTGCTGTCGCTCAGTTCGTAAACGGTTGCTGTACTCATCATGTCCTCGGTTGCTCGTTAAGTTTCCGTCCACTGCCAACAGTAGAGTTCGCGAGTGGCGCTTCCTGGAACGTTCGAGTGCAGTATAAACAACTTCAGGCACAGTTACCAATGTCTGCGTCATATTCTTGACGCAGCGTAATTCCCTTGTTTTTCAGTGGTTTGTGGGTTGCGTGTGCAGTGTATTCAGCTATCTCGAATACACTTTTCTGTGCGTGCGTATCCAGTTTGAATACGCACGCACATCGTTCTCTTCACTTTCGGTATACGTAGGCGCTTTCGCTGGTCGACATCCCGTCATCGTCTCGAGCGACGACCGCGATGCGGTTCATCCCTGGGAAGAGGGGAACCTTGGTCGAGATCTTGATCTCGCTCCCGTCGACCTTCACGTACTCGAGCTTGCGGGTGTTCACCTTCGTTTCGTCACGATTGTACACGAAGATGTAGTAGTCCTTCACGCTCGAGTCGTCCGTCGCGTTGCCGTCGATGCTGATGTCACCTTTGGTGGTGAGCATCGTCGACGGTGCGACTGCAACAGTAGGAGGCTGGAACATCACAGAACGGCTCAAAGAATTTAGATCTTCTTCACCGGTCGCGTCGGAGACGAACTTGGTGGGTACGAATGCGCGGCGTCCGCGTAGATCGACGATCGTGTAGTCCGCGACCGTTCCCAGTCGCGAGAAGCGCGTTCCCTTGCCCGCGATGCCGGCGCGTTCACTCTTCGTCGTCGCGGCCGCATGTAGCGCGGTCTTCGGGTTCTTCACTTCGACGATGCCCGACGCGGACTTCGCGTCTTTCTTCGTCTTGGCGAAGGGTACTTCGAACTTCTTCTGCGTGTACTGCCTGAAGGTCGAATCATAGATGTCGACCTCGAGCTTCACCTTCTCGCCTTCTTTCGGCGGGTCTTTCACGTCGAATTCGAATTCGACCGCCATCTCTTCGCCAGCGGGGATCGACTCCAGGGTTGCGCGGCCGCGCTTGAGGTAAACCGATTCGCGCGTGAGCGACTTCAAGAAGACGAGTGTCTCGTCACTCGCCGCTTTCCCGATGTTCTTCACGACCACCTTCATCTTGGCGTTCTCGCCTGGCGAGAGAACCCCGTCGCCCGAGGTGTCTTCGACGCCGTACGAGAAAGCGAATTGAGGCCGGTCTGCACCGACGACCGCCAGTTCATGTGTGGCCGCGAGGTCTTTGAACTCGGTTTGCGCGTCGGAGAAGTTGAACGTGAGCAGGTCTCGCCGGCTAGGTGCGTCTTTGGGCACGCTGACTTCGACGTCCCAGCTCTTCGATTCGCCAGGTCCGACCTTGCCGAAGATGAATTCGCGGTCGTCCAACAAGTCCGACTCCGACTTCGAAATCGCTTTGAGTTGGTGCACGGGTTTGGCGCCCGTATTGGTCACCGACACCGTCATCGTCAGCTTGTTGCCAGCTTCGATTCGACCTTCCGGAGAGAAGGTGACGGAGACGTCGAGGTTGGGCTTCGCGACCGTCGGCCCGCCGCTCCAGTCGACCTTGAACTCCTTGAGCTTGTTTCGGATGTGCCCGAACTCCGACTTCGAAACGTCGTCAATCTCCGACTTCAGCTTCGAGAGGAGTTTCGGACGGTCATAGGTTTGCCCGGCGCTCGCGACCAATCGCTGCGCGAACTTGATCTCGAAGTCTTCGCGGAATCCATCGTCTTCAGCAAACTCCTCGTCCTCAGCAGGTGGCTCCTGCAGATAGCGAACGAAGTAGTCGCCTTCCGACTGTTTCGATTTTACGGCTTTGTTCGTGAGGTGGCTGCTCAGGTCTTGCTCGCGGAGAATGTTCTGCGACAGGAACAGGTCCACTTCGTCTTTGGTCGCGAGCACAGGAATGGTGCGGATATCCGGCGTAATCCCGGAGGACTGAATCGAAATTCCGCCGGGGGTCAGGTACTGCGCGACCGTGAGCTTGAGTGCCGAATCGTCAGGGAATTCGTACAGAATTTGGACCGAACCTTTGCCGAAGGTCGTGTCGCCTACGACGATGGCGCGGTCGTGGTTCTGCAGTGCGCCGCTCACAATCTCCGACGCCGATGCCGAGCCGGCATTTACGAGCACGACGATCGGGTACTTCGATTCGGTGCCTTTTACGCGTGCTCCGCGTTTTTCGCGCAGACGATTGCCCACGCCTACCGTCGAGACGATCGTCCCTTCGTCCAAGAAGAGGTCGCTCACCTTGATGGCTTGGTCGAGCAGTCCGCCCGGATTGTCGCGCATGTCGAGCACGAGTCCGCGCATGCCGCCCATCTTCTCTTTCAGCTCGCCGAGCTGCTTCTTGAGATCGGGATACGTGTTGGCCTGGAAGTTCTTGATGCGTACATAGCCGACCTTGTTGGCGAGCGGTTCGCTCTCGACGCTGTCGATCTTGATTTCGGCGCGCGTGACGACGTACTTCCGCGGCTCGCTCCAGCCTTTTCGTTCGATCCAGAGCTCGACGTCGGTTCCCGGCTCGCCACGAAGCATGTTCACGGCTTCGTTCAGGTTCATGTTGATCGTCGACTCTTCGCCAATCCGCACGATGTGGTCGCGCGACTTGATCCCTTTGCGGGCTGCGGGTGTGCCGTCGATCGGGCTGATGACGGTGAGCTTGCCGTCACGCACCGAGATCACAATTCCGAGCCCGCCGAACTTGCCGCCGGTCTGGGTCTGCATCTCTTCGTAGTTTTGCGGCGGGAGAAGCGTCGAGTGTGGGTCGAGCGTCGTGAGCATGCCGTTGATCGCCGCGTACTCGACGTCGCGGTACTCCACTTCGGTCTCGCCATCCAGATGCTCCTGCACGAACGCGAAGATCTCTTTGAGCCGGTAGCTCATCTCCCAGAGGCTCTCGATCTCGTCGATGCCGAAGCTCTTCTTCTGCTGATTCACCGACACCGTGACTCGGGTCGGGTGGTCATCCTTTGGCTTGTCGAAATCGACCACGACTTCCGCGATCGAGTTCTGAATCTCGTCGAGCGCGTAGACCAGCATCTTGTTCGGGTCGATGCGATCGGGCTCGACGTAATTGTCTTTGATCTGAAGGAGGACCCGATTGAGGATCTTCAGCGACGCGAGATCGTAGGATGCCTCGCTCGACGGCGACGCCGAGAGCGGGGAGTTTCGGAGGTCGAACTGGACCCCTCGGTCGCTGAATTGGACGCTCAGCACAAAGGCTACCGCCAGTGCGATGGCGGCAACAATGAAACGTCCATGAGCTTTGAGCTTCTGCATGGAGCAAAATCCGTGGGTGCAAAGATGGGTGGGAGCCTTTGGCTGACTTCCCATTCTACGTGGGCCTCGGAGACGCAGCAACCAATCCCGCGAGGCCACTCACATTAGACGGAACACCGCCGATTTGGTTGCTCATTCCACCGATTTGTATGGAGAGTCGGCGGCGAGGTGTTCAATTTCGGCCTGGCGCCCGATTCGCTCGCGTTCGAGAAAGTCTCGGACGGCCGCGTCCAAGCCTGGATGGGCCAGCCAATGCGCCGAATAAGTCTCGGTCGGCAGAAAGCCACGCTCGTACTTGTGTTCGCCGCCCGCACCGGGCTCGAACACGCGAACGCCGTTTTCGATGCACCATTCGATTCCCTTGTAAAAGCAGACTTCGAAGTGCGCGTACTTCACGTCGTCCTTGCAGCCCCAGTAGCGGCCGTAGAGACGTTCATTCGTCGCCAGGTTGAACGCCCCGGCGAACGGTGTGCCGTCCTCGTGGCATGCTTCGACGATGTGGAGCGGCTCAGGAAGCGCGTGGCGAATCGCGAGGAAGAAGTCCTCGTTCAGATACTGGTGCCCCCAGAAGAACTTCCGGACGGTGTCGACGTAGTAGTCGAACATGCGAGACATGGCGGCGTCGTCGAGTTCATCCGCGCGCAAGACGCGGGTGGTGACGCCGGCTTCGGCCAGCTTTCTGCGTTCGCGCCGAATGTTGGCGCGCTTCTTCGACCGGAATCGCGCCAGCCACTCGTCGAAGTCCGCGTACGGTTCCTCGGTCGCGCGTTTGATCCCGTTGTACCAGTGGTACTGCATGCCGATTCGCTCCGGCACGCCGACCGAATCGAACGCCGCACGCTCTTCGTCGAGCAGGAAGTTGAAGTGCACACTCGAAAATCCGGCGTCCCGTGCCACCTGAATCGCCCCGTGGATCAACAACCGGGAGACCTGCTCAGGGTCGTCTACCGTGGGCGAGAGCAGAATTCGTCGTCCGGTGACCGGGCTGAATGGCGCGGCGACCACCGCCTTGGGAAAGTAGTCGATTCCCGCACGACTCGCCGCGTCGGCCCATCCCCAGTCGAAGACGAATTCACCCTTGGAATGCGTCTTGATGTAGTAGGGCAGCGCGCCGAGCAGTTCGTCGGTCTCGTCGACCCTGGCGGTCAGAATCGCCGGAAACCACCCGGTGCCCTCGCCGACGCAGCCGGTCTCTTCGAGGGTCGCGAGGAAGCCGTAGGACACGAACGGGTTGTCGACGTTGAGGCTTTCCCACGCTTCGCGACCAATCGCGCGGACGCCATCGAGGGTTTCGATTCGAATATTTCGGGGATTGCTCACGAGTTTCCGCCAGCGGAGAGGATTACTCGTGCACTAGGATTCGCGAACCGGCGAGTTCGATTCGGATCAGCCGACCGGCGCCATGTCGAATCGACCGAGTGTTTCGTCGACCGAGCGTTTGATCCGCTCGAAGTTGAGCTGCTCGTCGAAAACCACGATCAGAAAGTTCTCGCCCGCTTCGACGAGATAGAGGTTTTCCTTGGGCACTCGTGCGTCGGCGGTCTCGAGCGTGGGGTCCGATCCCTTGATGCTGAACGCGGACCCGCGTTTCTCGATGACGTAGCCTCGATCGTCGATGATCATCGAGGCCTTGATGTTCGGGTCGGACATCAAGGCATCGAGCAGGAGGTCGTTCGTCGAAACCTTCACACTCATCATTCCTCATCGCGATTGCGGTTAGCCAAAGGATCAACGCAACCGACCGATCATGCAAGCCACTTTGCGCTTAGTTGCCCGGATCGGCACCACGCGTTATCGATGAGGAACTTGGTTCAGATAGAAGCGAGGTGTTTGTGCGAGTCGCATCCCCGGTCATTGCGAATCTTCTCATCGGCTTCGTCGCGACGGTTGCGTTCGCGCAGGAGGAAGACAGCCCCCAACGGGTCGACACCAAGACCCGTGCGCCGTCGAACGAGTTCGTGAGCGAGCGCGCCACCACCTCGGTGGGCGAAGAAGCGATTGCTCGGAAACAGGCTACTTCGATCACCGACGCGCTCGAGTCGGAAGTAGGAATCTTCACGCAGTCGACGAACCGTGGCGCGGGAACGCTCCTGTTGCGCGGGCTCGTCGGCCCCGAGAACCTCATCTACGTCGATGGAGTCCGATTCAACCAGTCGACGTTCCGCACAGGTCCCAATCAATACCTCAACACCTTCGATCCGAGCGCGCTCGAACGTATCGAAGTGGTTCGCGGCCCGGGTAGCGTGCTCTTCGGCGGAGGCGCAATGGGGGGCGTGGTCCACCTGATTCCGCGCGACTTGATGCTCTCTCCGCTCACGGAAGTTCGAGGCAGCTTCGCCACCGCTGACGACTCGGTCGGCGTGAGCGCTTCGGGCGCAGCGAAAGCCGGCGAGCTACCGTTCTGGATCGGCGCGGGCGCGACCATTCTGCGGCAGGGCGACCTCGAGATCGGCGATCGCGGAGGCGAGTCGATCGTCGTCCCGAATCTGAACGACATGGGCGAGCTCGAGCCAAGCAGCCTCGATACCGTCTACTGGAGGGCGCGCGGCGCCTATGTGCCGACCTCCAAAACGCGAGTTCGTCTCGACTACTTCGGGGCCTCCATCGTCGACGCACCAAGAACCGATCGCATCGGCGACGGCGAAATCCGCTTCTACGACAATCGCGACGACCTCCTCTACCTGACCCTCGAACACGACGGCTCGGGCTGGGCCGACAGCGTGCACGCCAACTTCAGTCTGCACCGCACCGTCGAGCGGATCGACCGCTACAATTGCGGCCGAGTCGATGTTGAGAACGGTTCGCGAGCGCCGGACCCGCTGGGCTGCGCCCGACTCGAGCCGACACTCGTCGAGCAGCGACGGGTCAACAACGATAGCGTCACGACCGTGGGCTCGAGCGTGCAGCTCGTTTCGGAACTGCCGGCTGACATCTCGCTCAACTACGGCATCGAAACGTACGGCGATTTCGTCGCTTCGACCCGAGGCGACGGGATCGGCGTTGGGGGAGAGCTCACGCCACGCGACCGGGGAAACTTCGCGCCGGAGTCACGCTACTCGACCGTCGGAGCGTTCGTTTCGGGCACCTGGGACGCCTTGCGCTTCGGGGAGCACGCCTTCGTGCTGCGCCTCGGCACACGCGCCGAGAGTTTCAGCGCCTTCGCACCCAACGTGACCGAAGAGTTGGGCGACGTGGAGTTCGACGAAGCTGGCGTCGTCGGCAACGCGGGCTTGAGCTACCTCTGGGGCGGAAAGCTCCACACATACTTCACGTGGAATCAGGGCTTCCGCGCGCCGAACCTGCAGGAGACGACGGTTCTGGGCGACACCGGAAACAGCTTCGAGGTTCCGAACCCCGAGCTCGGTCCCGAGCGATCGGACACCTTCGAGCTCGGCTCAAAGCTCGCCCTCGACGACTGGGTGCGATTCGACGGTTCGGCCTACGTCACCTACCTGAGCGACCGCATTACTCGCGAAGAAGCCACGCTCGACGGCGAGTCGACCATCAACGACAAGCCGATCGAACGGCGAGTCAATCGCGATACCGCCTACTTCTACGGGGCCGAAGCGGCCGTGAAATCAGCTCCGATCATCTACGACATCCACGTGTTCGGAAACGTGACGTGGATTGACGGCGCCATCGAGACCGACGAAGAAGACGATACGTTCCAAGAGGGGCCGCTTCACGGTCTCGTCGGGTCGTCGGACCGGTTTTACAGCAACCCTCGCCGACTTAGCCCGGTGCGCTGGAATGCCGGCGCTTCGTGGGAGCCGTCGCCTGCGTGGTACCTCACCCTCTGGGCCGCCGGCGCCGGCGCGCAAGACAAGCTCGCCGGGGGCGACCGAGGCGATCTCCGGATCTGCCAGGAGTCGCCGGGAATCCTCTACTCCGACGTGGGCGCAGAATGTCCCGGCACCGACGCTTGGGCGACGCTCAATGCCCGCGCCGGGTATCGACACGAAAACTTCACCGCGGACCTCGCCGTGCGCAACGTGCTCGACCAGCGTTACCGCCTCCACGGCTCGGGTTATCCCGCCGCTGGATTCAACGTCCTCGGGACGATCGGCATCCGCGCATTTTGAGCCTGTATTCGCGCCTTCCAACAGACCGCATTTTTTGACTACACTCGGTGAGAGCGGATACTTCTTTGACGACCGCCCTCACTTGAAGCGGATGTGATGTTTAAAAATCGTCGTACAAGCCTGATCGCCTTTTTTGTCGCCTGTGCGGCATTCGTGACGCTCGTCGTTCTGCCGGCGACGGCAGCGGCTCAAGACCCGCTGCGACTTTCGTTCGTCAACGCCTCGAAGTCCGGCGGAGATAGCGCGCACGAGACGATCTCGGAGTTCCTGCAGGCGTCCGAAGACATCGAGACGACACCTCAGGGCAAAGTCTGGGACGAAGCCGCCGAGCTCGATATGGGCCAGGTCGACTTCCGTAGCAGCAAGAAGCGCGACGATTCCGCGAAGGAGTTCCGCCAGATCATGAAGGCGCTCGATATCGAGGCCCTCATGATCCTCGACGTCTACTCCAAAGGCCGAAAGCTCCAGGTGGTCGTCATCGGCCCCAAAGGCACCGAAGTCGCCGACATTCGCCAGGACATCAAACGAGGTCGCGTCTCGAAATCGAAAGCGCGCGACGTCCTGAAAGACGCATTCGGCGCGCTCGTGCCCGAAGTCAAAGAGTTCCGCGACGCAGGTGGATGGGATGCAGTCGAGGAGGAGCCCGAAGAAAAGGTCGCTGACGCAGACCTGCTCCCCGACGACGAAGAAGAAGAGGGCGAAGAGGAAGAAGAAGGCGATCTGAAAGAGAAAGCGGTCAACAAGAAGCGCGCGGAGTACGGCTCGCTGCGCGAGGGCTACCGCCTGAATCTAGGCGCGCTCGTGGGGCAGCGGGGGCTGCTCGTCGAGGGTGCGAACGACGTCAACATCGAGCACCAGTCACCGTTCGTCGGATTCGGTGGCGAGATCACGGGCATTCTGTCGACGTTCGGCGCCGGCGACTCCGCCGTCGGGTTTTCGGTGTTTGGTGGTTACGCACCGTTCACCACGGTGTTCGACGGCTCGACCGAGATTGCGAGCGAGTACGCGCGCCTCGGAGCACAGCTCGAGTATCACAACATGCTCGCACCGACGTACGGGATCGAGCTGTTCGGCGGCGCCGAAGCCACCAGCGTGACGCTCGAGAAGAACCCCAACTACACCGGTAACCGCTACATCTCGGGCCGTGCCGGGCTCAACGGAATCTACATTTTCAGCCCCGTGCGGCTCTACGCCGGCGGTGCCGTGCTCCCGGTGTTCAACACCAACAACTCCGATGGCGCATACGGCGAGGCGGCTTTCCACCTCGCGTTCGAACTCAACGCAGGGCTGGGATTCGGTATCACCGACGACATCAGCGCCACCCTCGGCTACACGCTTCAATCCTACGGCCCCGACTACACCGAGCCTCAGGTCCGTTTGACCGGCCCGGCGGCATCGTCGGACGTCATGCACACAGGTCTCATCTCGATCGGCTATGCCCTCTGAGACCGACCTGCCGGAAGCTCCGGACCACCCGCTTCAACCGAACGGATCTCCTCGATTCGGCACGTTTCGCGGCGATCTGACCACGCTCCAACTCCAACCGACGGCCCGCGCCGTGCTCCCTCGTCTGACCGCGAAGAAAGCGGTCAAGAAGTGGCAGTGGTTCGGTGTGTTCGACGACGGTATCGCGATGGGCGCGGCCATTGTCGATCTGGGCTACGCCTCGAACCTCTTCGCCTGGGTGTTCGATCGTCGCTCGCGTACATTTCGCTGGGAGCGTCAGGAGAATCGACCCCCCTGGGCCGTCGACGTGGCGTCCACCCCGAGACCGGCGACGACGAGTCGTGCCGGGACGAAGCTCATCATCGCTCGACGCACCGAGATGACCTGGGGCATCGAAGCGAGTTGGCGCGATCTGGTCGTCAAGATCGACGCCACCGCAACGGCTCCCGCCGCGACCGCCGTTTGTCCGGTCGCTGGCATACCTGGTGCGCTTCACACCACGCGGAAGGCTGCGTGCCTCGAAGCAGGCGGCCGCATTGCGTGGTCGGGTGGGGAGCATCGACTCGGCCCCGATGCATTCCTGCTGCTGGATCATTCTCACGGGATCACTGGTCGCAACACATCGTGGCGGTGGGTCATGGCGCAGGGACGCGACAAACAAGGGTCCACCGTCGCGCTGAATGCCGTCAGCGGCTTCAACGAGGGGCTCGAGAACGTCGCCTGGATCGACGGTGAACCCCGGGCCATAGGGAAGGTGAACATCACCTTCGATCCGCGCGATCCCTCTTCGACCTGGGCGGTCTACAACGAGCACCTCGAGCTCGAACTCGACGTCGAAGGCGTGCGATCTCACGACGTGAACCTGGGGCTCGTCGCGTCTCAGTATGAGCAGCCGATCGGCATTTGGCGCGGGCGCCTGTTCGACCGGCAGGTCGAGCTGGTCGGAGTGGCCGAAGACCACCACGCGGTCTGGTAGCGCTCGCGATTCCAATCCGAGTTCAGTACAATCATCTCACCAACTACTCCTCACACGGTCTGGTCGTCATGGCCCGCTCCGACACGTTAGCGCCCGGTTTTCTCGTGGCGTCTCCACGGCTCGACGGCTCGCTGTTCGAGCGGAGTGTGATCGTGATGGTGCACCACGACGAGGAGGGGGCCATGGGGTTCATCATCAACCGACCACTCGAGGTCGACCTCGGTTCGTTGCTCGAGATGGTCGAGATGGACGAGGAGATCTTGGCGCCAGATTGCTACCAGCGCGACGTCTACTTCGGTGGACCGGTGCGGGTGGAACAGCTCTGGATCATCTATCACGCGCAGGACGGCGAGGAACTCGGGGAGCGCACCCACTCCGGCATGGATGATCTTCACGCGAGCGCACAGACGCACTTCCACGAACGATGGGGACTGTCGGGCTCGAGCGACTCGATCGAGGCGTTCGCCGACGGCACCGATGAGCACGCGTATCGGCCCTTCATTGGCTACGCCGGTTGGGGGCCCGGGCAGCTCGAAGACGAGATTGGCGACGGCTCTTGGCTGATGCTCGATTTCGACGAAGATCTCGTGTTCGACGTGCCTGTCGAACAGATGTGGACCTGGGCGCTCGACCGCCTGGGCATCGACGAGATGACGTTTACCCTCATGGGAAAAGGCGACATCGCCTGACCCGCATAGGTTTGGACATGAAACGGATCGACTTTGCAGAGTTCTTGAGCACGCGCGAGGAAGCAGGCTATCGGGTCATCGACGTGCGCGAACCCGGCGAGATTGCGGAAGTTCGCCTGAAGGGGAGCGAGGCGCTCCCGTTGTCGACGATTCAAAATGGCGCATATCCAAGCGACGACGGCCGCCCGATCGCGGTCATCTGTCGATCGGGCGGCCGTAGTGCCGTTGCTGCCAAGTTGTTCGAAGCGCATGGCCTCCCCGAATGTACGAACATCGAGGGAGGCACCCTCGCCGCTATTGCTGCCGGCGAGGAGTACGTCGAGCGCGGCTAGTTACTTCGCCGCAGGCTCAGCCGTCTTGCCCGCATCCGCCGACTCGGCCGGCTTGCGGAACTTCAGCGTCATACGGTCGGACTCGCCGATCGCGACGTACTTCTCCTTGTCTTTGTCGCCAAGGCGCAGCGACGGCGGAAGGGTCCAAACGCCTTCTGGGTGGTCAGCCGTGTCTTTCGGGTTGGCATTCACCTCCGACTTCTCGACCAGCTCGAAGCCAGCTTCTTCGGCGAGCTGAATCACGAATGCCTCGGGCACATAGCCGGTGTCGGCCGACTTGATCGGGTCGACGCCTTCTTTTGCGCGGTGCTGGACGACTCCGAAGATTCCGCCCGGCTTGAGCACTTTGTACGCCTCGGCGAAGACCTGCTTGTGGATATCGGAGCGGATGAAGCTGTGGACGTTTCGGAAGGAGACGACCATGTCGGCGCTTCCCGGCTCACCGGCGTCGACGTTCGAGCCCGGTTCGAACGTTCCGTGCACGACCTTGGCGAACACCGGGTCGTTTGCGATTCGCTCGTCCATCTTCACGCGCAACTTGCTGCGGTAGTGCTCAGGGTCGTCTTTCTTCGCCGCGAAGTTGGCGGCGATCAGGACACCATCGTCGGCCAGCACGGGGGCGAGAACCTCGGTGTACCAGCCGCCGCCGCTCCACAGCTCGACGACCGTCATGTCTCGCTCGAGGCCGAAGAAGGTGAGCGTCTCGACCGGGTTTCGGAACTCGTTGCGAGCCTTGTTCTCGTCGGAACGATGCGGACCGTTCGCAGCGGCTTGAAGCGCTTCTTCGGTGGTCGCGTTGTCTTCGTCAGTATCGCCCTCGGGTGTGGCTTCACCGTCGGTCTTCGGGGCGTCTTCCGAGGTTTGCGTCGTCGGCTGTTCGTCGGCCTTCTCTGCGGGAGCGCTGCATGATGCAGCGGCAATGGCGATGACAAGCGAGGCAATGAAGTACTTCATCAGATCTCCAAGATTGAGTTGGTAAACCATCAGCGGCGCGTGAATAGAAATGGCGCCGGCTTTGTGATGACTCATCCGCCGAAACGATTCAGCTTCCAGGGATGAGAGCTGGCGCATTTTGCGCGGAACCGGCCGTCATCTCAACCCGCCGGACTTTTGGCGATCGACAGAACGCGCTACAACATCACGAGCGACGGAGATTCATGGCGGACATTTCGGACAGACTCAAACGGCTTCACTCCTCGAGGGTCCGAGCCAAACAGGCCGCGGCCGACGCGAGCGACGCGCGCGAAAGTGTGTATCACGCCGACGACGTGGTGGAGTCGGTCGTAACTCGCTCACGCGATGCCGAACGAGACGCCTGGCGTGCCGTTGGCGCCTCCGAAGACGGCGACCTCTTCTGGCTCGACAACGTGATCGGCGCCGATGAACGGCATGGCCGGCACAGCGTCGGTGCCGTCGCTGACGTGTCACTATCCGACATCACTCGGCAGCTCCTTGGACTCTTCGCCGCGCCCGCCTCGATCGATGAAGTGGTGTTCTTCGACATTGAGACTGCGGGGCTGGGAGAAGGGCCTGGGAACGAGGCGTGGTGCGTCGGGCTCGGCCGATGGCAGGAGTCGCACTTTCGGGTGCGTCATTACGTCCTGCCGCACCCCGATCTGGAAGCACCGATGCTCCGCGCGGTCGCTGAGGAGTTGTCCTCGGCGAAGGTGCTCGTGTCGTTCAATGGCGCCGCGTTCGACGTCCCGCGACTCGAGTCGCACTTCGCTCGCCACGGGATTGAAGCGCGACTGCCCAAGGATCACATCGACCTCTTGAAGGTCGTTCGTCGGCTGTTCGCTCGTGACGAGGCCAAGTCGTTGGCCGAGGCCGAGCGGGTGCTCCTCGGGTTCGAGCGAGCCCACGACGTTCCGGGTTCGGAATCTCCTCGTCGATGGAGCACGTATCTCAGGACGCTCGTGGTGCGTCCGCTTCTGCCTCTCATCGAACACAACAAGCTCGATATCGTCTCGCTCGCCGTTTTGCTGGCGCATGTGGACGACCTGATCGCGGGTCGCTCGGCGAAAGTCGAGCCAACGAGGCCCGCAAAGCCACCTCGCTCCAACTTCGTTTCGCCGGAGCCGAAGGTTGCGGAGCCGGCTTCGGAATTCCGGACGAAGCTCGTTCGTAGTTATCGGCTGAAGTCGAAGTCGGTACGGCGCCAGCCGCGCAAGCCGGTCGAGACCAGGCCCGTTTCGGTCGCGCCAAAACCGGTCGAAGGGGTGAGCGTTGGCGATCGACTGCGGGACCTGCGACGACAAGCGAGCCGCTATCTCGAAGCTGGAGACGATGCGGCGGCGATCCCACTTCTGCACGAAATGGTCGCGCTTTCACCACGGAACCCGTTCCCGCTCGCCGAGCTGGCACGGTACTACCGCGAAGTCGGCGACGAAGACCTCGCGAGCCTTTTCGAATCGAGATTGAGTGATGTCGCCCCCTACTGAGCTGTTCGACCATCAGGCCAAGATCAAGCTCATCCCGCACGCACCCGGCTGCTACATCATGCGGGATCGGCGGGGGAAGATCGTCTACGTCGGTAAGGCGAAGGACCTGAAGAACCGGGTACGCAGCTACTTCAACGCTGGCGGCGACCCGCGGCCGTTCGTGGCGTCGCTGCCGCGTGTATTGGGCGACATCGAGACGATCATCACGGCCAACGAGAAAGAGGCCCTGATCCTCGAGAACAACCTGATCAAGGCCCACAAGCCGCGCTACAACGTGCAGCTCAAGGACGACAAGAACTTCCTGAGCCTGCGCATCGACCGCAGCAAGAAGTGGCCTCGGGTCGAAGTGGTCCGCAAGCAGAAGAAGAACGACAAGGCCGCCTACTTCGGGCCCTATCACTCGGCCAAGTCGATCCGGCAAACCCTCAACTTGCTCAACAAGTACTTCCAGCTGCGCACGTGCCCGGATCACGTCCTGAAGAATCGGGCGCGTCCGTGCCTGCAGTATCAGATCAAGCGGTGCCCTGGGCCGTGTGTTTTCGACATCGACGTCGCGTCGTACGAGCGCAACGTCGACGAAGCAATCATGTTCCTCGAAGGTCGTGGCGACGAGCTGGTCAACACGATCGAGACCCGCATGTACCGGGCCTCGGAGCAGATGGAGTTCGAACTCGCCGCCCACTATCGCGACCAGATGCGCTCCATCGAACGCGTTCTGCAACGCCAGCTCGCCGTGTCGACGGAGTGGATCGATCGGGATGTTCTCGGGTTCTATCGCGAAGGCGACCGTGTCTCGATCGAAGTGATGTTCGTGCGCAAGGGCAAGCTCGAAGGCGCTCGGCAATTCGGCTTCAAGGACCAGGAGTTCCCAGACGAAGAGGTGCTCTCTTCGTTCCTCAACCTCTTCTACGCGAGCGGGAACTTCGTGCCGAAAGAGGTTCTTCTCCCGTTCGAATTGCTGGACGACGAGTCGGCCGTCTTCGAGGAGCTGCTGGGCGAGCAAAAGGGTCAGAAGGTTTCGGTGCTCGTGCCTCAGCGGGGGCAGAAGGTCGCGCTGGTGAAGACCGCACAAACCAATGCCGAGCACGCCTTCCGGGAAGAGCACGACGAGGAAGATCGCGCCGCCGACACCCTCGAGAAGCTGCAGCGCGCTTTGAAGCTCCACACATTCCCCAACCGCATCGAGTGCTACGACATCTCGAACCTGCAGGGGAAGCAGATCGTCGGGTCGATGGTGGTGTTTGAGGGCGGAGAGCCAGCAAAAGACGAGTATCGGCACTATCGAATGCGCGAGGTTACGGCGCAGGACGATTTCGCTTCGATGCGCGAGATGTTGGGACGACGGTTCGAGAAAGTGGCTGACGGCGAAGGGCCGGTGCCAGACCTCGTCGTCATCGACGGCGGCAAGGGACAGCTCTCGCAGGCGACGACAATCCTCGAAGATCTAGGGCTTCACGAGATTCCGGTCGTGTCGCTCGCCAAGGCTCGCGTCGACCGAACCGGCTTCCATGACCCCGAGGTGACGAGGTCTCGAGAGCGGGTCTTCCTGCCAAACCGGAAGAACCCCGTGCTGCTGAACGAGAACTCGGCAGAGCTCTACCTGCTCGAGCGTTTGCGCGATGAAGCGCACCGCTTCGCCATCACGTTCCATAAGAATCTAAGGCGAAAAGAGACCCTAAAGTCATCGCTCGAAGACGTGCCGGGAGTCGGCAAAAAGACCCGCACGGCCCTGCTTCGCCACTTCGGCAACCTTCGCCAAATCAAGCGTGCCTCGGCCGAAGAACTTCAAGAAGTCGAAGGCATCGGTCAGAAGACTGCCGAAGACATCTTCACGTTTTTCAATGGTGTCTCGCCCGAGCAGGTGCCGGACTAGAGGGTCGATTCGACCTTTGTCTCGACGGCGTCGAGGTCGACGAGCGCCCAG
>CAYLMO010000075.1:0-9109 GCA_964384605.1 uncultured Bradymonadales bacterium
GCGCGCTCGTCCAGCGAATATGCCGGTTGGAGGACTTCCGGTTCTGATTGAGGCGTTCTATCTCGATCGAAGGTAGTCGGTAGCGCGCTGTAGTTCGGATTCTGGCAATCGCGACCAGCCGCGGGCCGCCGCAGCGGTGCCCCAGCTGGCGACGACGGGCGCCGGAGCGTCCTCGAACTCGAGCGCCGGCGTCGCGTTCTCGTGCCGCGCGGTCGTCGTGTACGACGCCCATTCACCATCGCCACACGCGTAGCAGGTCGACGTCGCGTACATGGCGTGCAAAACCAACTCGCCAGCTTCGTTCCAGTCGGGGCGCACGGTCACCATCCCGAGCAACGACTCCGCATCAACCTCTTCATCACTGTCGGTCTGGAGCATCGCGATTTGGTCCGCCTCCGACAGCGACACCACAAAGTCGGAAGGCTCCATCTCCGCGGCCGTCTCTAGATTCCATGCGGCCCACTCGCAGTCGACATTTCCATGCGCGGCGCCGCAGGAGTAGCCGTACGAGCAGGTCAACGCCATCAGATACGGACCGCTCGACCCCAACACCGAAGGCGTTGGCTCGTACTCACCCTCGAACGAGTCGACACGAGGCCCGACCTGCAAGACCTTGTCGCCATCAAGCGCCACGAGATCCGCGACCGGGGTTTCGCGCTTCACGCCACAGTCCGCAGGCGGCTCCTCCGAAACGTCGGACGCCATCACACACTCGCAATCGGCCTGTTGAGTCTCGACGACCGACTCCTCCCACGACCAAAGGGTCTGGCCCGCCGCAACGAGCAAACCCTCGCCCTCGGCGACCACTTCGTGCCCCTCGCGACCCGCGCGGACCAGGGCAGTCGTATGCCCACCCTCTTCGACCGCCCACCACACGAGGTAGTGCTCGGCCCCCGACTCAAGCGGAAGCTGTGCGGAGTCGTCACCCGTGCCACCCGCACAGGATGCGAACAAGACGAGAATAAACGGAATCGTTCGATACAAGTGTTTCATCGTTTCGCCTTAGAGAAAGGCTTCCAAATAGAGGCGGTCATCAGCGGAAAAAAATCGTTGAGAAGCCGTCCGCGCTGGGGCGCCGGGCGAGTCGGGCGTACCTCTCCAGAGCGTCTGTCCGGCGTCGGTCCCGGCCCGGCCGTAGCGGGCTTCGAAGTAGTTTGCATACTCCTGTTTCGACGTGCGCCCGATCCCCACCGGGCGCGAACACAGGTAGTGCTCCAGTTCGGCCGGTTCTCCGGCAAAGCGCAGCTCGCAGCTCCATGGAAAGCCGTTGATCAGGACGTCATCCAGCCGCAGGAGGTTCGGCTGTTCGATCGGCTCCGCCCCAAACTCCTCCACGGAATCGCGAGTCGACAGCAAACTGAAGTACGGCTCCAACGTACCCGGCGGTGTCGCTTCCACGCGCGGTTTCTGCGACGGCGATGGCCGCACCACACCCGCCGGCGACTCCGTCCTCGAGAGCACGAAACCTGTGGCGATGCCGAGTACCACCAACGCTCCCGAGATGATGATTACGCCTTTGGCGGGCCTCACCTGGACCTCCGACGGTCCGATGTGGCGAGCTGCGCCGAGGGTCGATTTGGGTCCGTCGTCGTTGGTGGACCAGTCTTTCGCCCCCTGCTCTACCGGCGCTTCTTCTTCGGCCCCGAGCTCTCCAGCAGCAATGTCGCGACGTAGATCACGCACCCACGTCTGCACGAAGCGGGCATCATCCGCCCTGTCATCGACCTCCGGCTGCAGCAGCATGCGGAGCAACTCCTCGACCTGTGGCGGCACATCCACCACATCCCGCCAAGCCTCACCGTGCGTGCCTCCGAGGTAGGTCGACGGGTCTTTTCGCGACAACAACGACAAGATCAGCGCTCCCACCCCGAACAGGTCGCTCGCCGGCACCGCGACCCCGTAGAGCTGCTCGGGAGCCATGTAGCCGATCGTACCCGCCACCGTGGACCCGCCCTCGGATTTGGTCACTGCGCGAACAGATCCAAAGTCGATCAGCACCAGGTCTCCCGCCTCGCGCCGCATGATGTTCTTCGGCTTGATGTCGCGGTGAATGACCGGAGGCGTTCGAGCGTGCAGATAGGCCACGATCTCGAGGAGTTCCTCGGCAATCTCGAGCACGTCGTCGAGGTCGTATCGCCGCTGCAAAAGCTCGTCATCGAGCGTTCCCCCGTCGATGAACTCCTGCACCAAGTACGCGGAGACATGTCGGCCCGACTCGCGCGTGAAGGTCTCGACGTACCGCGGAATACCTGGGTGATCGAGCTGTCGCAGCACTTCGGCTTCGCGGGTGAAGAGCTCTTCGGTCTTCATCGCGTCGAGCTTGCGCCAGTCGAGCTCCTTGATCGCAACGGTCTCTTCGTCGGCGATTCTGGTCGCGCGAAACGTCATACCCGATGCGCCCGAACCGAGCAGCTCCTCAAGCCGGTATCGCTCGTCGAGCAGCGGTTCGTCGCCGCACGAATCGCAAGGCGATCGCGCGGTCTCCCCATGGCAGCTGGCACAGATCAAAACTCACCCCTGGCACGCATCCCCGGCGCGCTCGCTACTGGCACTCGTATGCAAACACGAACGAGATCGACCCACCACCTTGGGTCGCGACTTCGAACGTTTGGATCGCTCCACCGTCATAAGTCGTCGAAATCGTCGACTCCGGCGTGCCGTCGGCATCGTCGTCGACGGCGCCGCTCACGATCTCTTGGCCATACTCGAACACTTCGAGGAACCGGTTGCTGTAGAGATTGATTAGGTCGGGCGCCGCGGCAAACACAAGCGAGGTTTCGGCACCAGTGTTATCGGTTTCGACGAACGTCAGGTTGCCTTCGTCCCAGCTGTACGACGCCGTCGACAGCATGTTTCCTTCGTCATCGAGCGATGTCGTCGACCACTCCGTGTTCGACGCATAGCTGTACTCGACCGTCTCGATGGCTGGTCCAAGAACCCCGCTTTGGTCGGGGACAGCGAGCTCGACTTGGTCGGGACGACCGTCCGCGTCGTAGCCGTAGACCTGCACGAGCTCCGTCAGCTCGAGCTCGGCATCGACCGTGACGATCTCAGCGATCGTGCCGGCGTCATAACGACGCGCTTCGCGGGTAATGAATGCGCCGTCTTCGAAGGTGTCGAGGAACAGCAGGCGCCCCTCGGCGTCGTACCCGTAGCGGTCGGTCGACGTCACGACATTCTGGCCGAACGCCAAGGTCGCGGTCGCCTCGCACGGTAGGCCAGCCGGGTTACCCGCACCTTCGAGCGCGAGGATTCCCGTGGGGTCGTAGCCCTCGAACACCGAGTTGTTTGTGCTCTCGTTGTTGGCGACCACGTTGGCCGACGAGTTGTTCGTCGTCGCGTTCGCCGCCGTATTGTTGGTGCCGCTGTTCGTCGTCGCGTTGTTGTCGACCTGATTGTTGGTCGTGATGATGTTGTTGCCGGATGGCTCGTCGTCTCCACACGCGGTGAGGAGAAGGGCTGCGGCAGCGACCGTCGCGAGGCGTTTCATCGTCATCTCCGTCGAGGATTTTGGCTCGGCAGGACCATACCGTGATTCGCGTCGTGGGCATATAGGCGCGGATATGGTCCAATCGAACCATGCGAATTGCGCTCGTCATGTTGGTCTTGCTGTCCGCCTGTTCCGCTCCGGAGCCCAAGCCTGAAGCCGCGCTTGCTGCCGAGGGGCCGGCTCAGGAGGCTTCACCCAAACGCCTCCCGCCAGCTTCCGACGATGCCACGTCGTTCGCTGCGATCGACGCAGAACTGTTGGCGTTCCTCGAAGCTCCCCCGGTTGGCTCCGTCCCGAACGAAAGCGTCGAAGACGCGCGCACCCGCAAGTTTCGCGGCGCACGAAAGGTCAACGACGCCTACAAGGCAATGCTCGACGGAGCCTCGCGCGACGACATCTCCTACATTCACTACCAACGCTCCCGCCTCTTCCTCGCCATCGCCTGTCAGATGGTGACGTCACCTGCGCCCGATGGCGCGACCGAAGGTGAAGCTCGAGCCCACCGCGCGAAGATGGTCGAGGCATCGCACATCCTGTTCCCCGGAGCCGATGAAGCGCTTCGGAACTCGGTCGAGGCGGACGGCGCAACGTCGCCGAAATCCGCTCAATTGCTTCTCTTGATGGGGTCGGCGCCAGGCCCGTTCGAGCTGTGCGATCGGACTCGAGAGATTTGGTCTCCTCCGGAGGGATAGTTGTTCGCTAGCGAGACTATCGTTGTCCTGTCGGAGTGCTGCCAATCCACATCCGGGAGACCTCGAACGCCCGAGTTTACTGGGGTTCGAGGTCTCCCGGACGTGCAGCGCACTCTAGCGTACCGGCAACTCCAGCGTCCGCCAGCCGCGTATCGACTCGTGCAGATTCCGGACAGAGTAGCCGGCCTCCGCGAAGCGCCGAGTCGCTAGCTCAGCGAGTTCGCAATACCGACCGCGGCCGTAGACCACGATCGCGGCATCTTCGGCGATGGCTTCGCGCGGCGCCTGCAGCTCTTCCACCGGAATGTTGATGGCGTCACGAATGTGACCCTGGGCGTACTCGTCTGGAGGGCGAACATCGACCAGAGTGACATCTCCCGACTGCATGAGCTTCAGCAGCGCCAGGCCCTCCCGATCGGTCAGTGGATGCGGATTGCCGAACACCTCCACCACCAGCGCGCGGAACGCCTCGTCCGACGTCGCGGCGAGGTCTTCCATGCGGGCCAAGAAATCGGCGATTTCGGGGACGATACCGTAGAAGACGCGACGGCCTTCTTTGCGGCGAGTCACAATGCCGGCCTCGTGTAGCACCTTCAGTTGCGCACTAGCGTTTGCCGACGACTGATCGGTCTTGTCCGCGATCACATCGACCGAAGACGCACCTTGGTCCAGCACTTCCAAAATCCGGATACGCACCGGGTTCGTGAAGGCCGACGCCAGTCGTGCGACTGCATCGAGTCGTATGGTGAGCACGTCTTCGTTCATTCGAATAGACCTCGAATGCAACGCTATCAGTGCTCAGAAGATAGTCAAAAAAGCGTTTGGATGTTGATCGCAGCTACCTGCAAACATGTCCGGGAGACCTCGAACGCCCGAAAATGCTGGGGTTCGAGGTCTCCCGGACACTTCACAGGCTGAGCAGATACGCCTCGAGCTGCGGCAGTTCCAGCGGGCTCAGCGTCGACGTCACACCGTGTGCATCGGCAGGATTCCGAGTCGTCAGGACGTCCATGACGGTCGCCGCCGACCCATCGTGCAGATAAGGCGCGGAGTGCCAGAGCCCCCGAAGCGTCGGAGTGTCGATACCGTCCAGTGGCCCACCCAGCCGCTGGCCACTCAGTGCGGTCAACGTGCCCACGTCGTGTAGTACCGGCTCGCCATTCTCGAACCGGGAGTCCGTGAAGTTGGCTCCAGAATGGCAGTTCGTGCACCCCTGGGCCGCCGATTCAAAGAGAGCCTTGCCCGCCACCGCTTCCGGCGACAGCTCGCCCGCGACGAGATTGGGCGATTCGGGGTGTTCGCTCAGGCTCGTGACGTACGCCGCGAGCGCATCCAGGTCGGCCGACAAACCCGCTTTTGCGTCGCCGAGCGGGTCTGCCACTGTTCCACTCGCCCAATCGGAATCATCGAGCAGTCCGGTGCCTCCGAAGTGCGTGCGGATGTCGTTCTCGAAGTCCTGAATCTCGTCGAAGTTGCCGGACCAGTGGATCGGCCCGTCGCCCGCGCCGGCGCGGCCCACGAGGGCAATCGTGTTGCGCAGTCCCTCGCCGCGACCAGTGAAATCCCAGGTGCGACGGTCGTCGAGGCCCTCCATGTGGCAATTCGAACACGAGAGGTATCCCGCCGCTGTGATGCGCCGATCTTGAGCATCATTGAACAGCTGTTTTCCGCGCAGAATCTGGGCATCGAGCGGTTCTTCGCTCGGGATCGCCAGCCGTGCCACCGGTTCCTGCAAGCCACCCGAGAGTTCTCGCACGTCGTAGACGAGCAGCTCGCGCGACAGGTAGGCGTCGACGAACAGAAACTGGTCATTTGGCGAGAGCGCAATCCCCTGCGGCGCGTAGCCGACGTCGATGACGGTGCCCGCTTCGACTTGCCCGTAGGCGTCATATCGCTCAACGAGTCGATTCGATGGCATCGAAACCCACACGTAGTCGCCGAAACGGCTATGTACCGCAAAGGCAGCGTGGCCGCGGTCGTCGTAGTGTTTCCGCTCCACGAAATTCTCGGTGCCATCCGCCGGGTCGACGAATCCCAGCACTGCCCGAACCGCCTTGTCCTGATCCAGCGACTCGCCATTTCGCGCCGGTCCTTGCTCGAAGTTCGCCTGGAGGAACGGCAGCACTGCTGCATCACCAGCGGGCGAGACGGCGAGGGGACCCAGATAGTTGGGAACACCACCCATCGCGGTGTCGGAGGCTGGCGTCGGGTCGACCCCGAGCGGCCACGCGCCCGCGTTGACAAGGTCGGCCGTGACCGTGGCGATCGTGGCGCCCGAATCGGGCGAACGCCAGGCCGACACTGCGAGCCGACCGTCGGGCAGTAGGGCGAGGTGGCGAGCATCGTCGACGACAAACTGGCGCGCGACCACCTGCGGAACACCGTTCACGAACTCGATGCGAGCAACCTCTCCCGTTGCGGCGAGGGTCACGAACACCGCGTCAGACGTGGCGATGACGCCGAATGGCTGGCTCCCGCGCGGCAAGAAGACTCGCAACGATTCGCCACTAGCATCGTGTTTTTCGAAGAGCACCGTTCCGGTGTCTTGGCACGCGACCACCAACCAGTCGTCGAATGAGGTGATCGTGCGCGGATTGGCGTCGGTCGGAAGGCGTCGCACCACCTCGAATTGCCCATCGAGCAGGCGGGCGACCATGACCTCGTCAGAATCGGGACTCACGACCGCCACTCGTTGACGCCCCGGAATGACGTGAACCGTCGATGATGCGACCGGCTGGTGGGTAGGCTCGGGGGTGATCGTCACGAGTAATGCGGCCGTGCGGCGTTGACCTTCAGCGCTCCACACCGTCAACACCGCCTGATACCGCCCGACTGCATCGTAGCTGTGAGTGGCGACCGCATCCGGTCGCGGCTCGTCCCACTCGGACCCATCACCAAACGACCATTCGTATTCGACCGCGCCAGTCGAAGCGCTCCCATCGAGCTCGATGACCTCTCCCACCCGCGCATAGATCGTCGCTGGGACAACTGCCGCGAGGGGTTCGACCGATGCATCGCGCTCGCCCGCATCGCTTCCGAGATCGATACCCATGTCGACCGTGGTCGCCGCGTCGGTCCCCGCATCGGATTGCGGAGCAACAGCCGGATCGTCACTGCAGGCGGCGACCATGAGGAACGCCGCAATCTGTGCGGTCCTGTACATCATCGAGTGGTGACTTCCATCATGAACGACTCGGCAATCGCGTTGCCATTGTAGTCGACGATTCCGCCCGCCGGGATTTCGAACACGTAGGTCGTATCGCGCTCGAGCGGCTGCTTCGGGAAGAAGTTCACGATGTTCTCTTGCGCCGAAATCCACGCGTCGACGCGGGTGAACTCGGGGTCAGTGTCTTTGACGTACAGGCGCACCGAGCCTTCCCAGGCCGACTTCGGGTCAACCATCTCGTTGAACGACACGCCGATGCGAGACGTTGGCGTGAGGTCGTCGGCGCCGGCTTTGGGCCACGCCCAGGTCACGCGTGGTGGCGTGGTGTCGGGTTCGAGTTGATAAGGTGCTACCGACGTCCCCTGCCCTCGGTTCGCCTCACCGTCGACGCTCAGGACGGCCATGTTGCCGATCGGCGTGACCGTATCGAGGTCGCCTTCGAGGTTCAGGCGCGTGACTTCGGTCACGTTCGCCATGTCGCTCACGTCGTAGATGGCGGCGAATCGCGATTCGCCGACAAACGCCAAATCGTCTTTGACGAAGATGTAGCCGCCGTTGCCGTCGCTTAAGTAGCTGGCGGCGAGCGTGGGGTTCGACGGGTCGGTGATGTCGTAGGCCATCAGGCCGCCACCGCCTTCTTTGCGGGCGAACCACTGGTAGCCGTTGGCGAAGTTCGAGAAGTATGCTTCTTTCGGATCACCCGTTTCGTCGGCCGTGGCGTAGTCGCCGCCCGGAATCGGCTGAATGACTTCCGGCTCGCTGACGTCGAGGAGAAATGCCCGGGTCCCTTCGGCGGTACCGGCGATGAGAAGGTCGCCCACGACCTGGACTTGCCCGATCTGTGCGAGTGGCTCAGGCGCCCATCGTCCAACTTCCACGGGGTTCTCCGGGTCGCTCGCGTCGATCGCGATGACGCCCTGCACACCCATGCCGACATACACATACGGTACCTGCCAGAAGACCGAGAGTGCCACATTTCGGTACGAGTCGGGGAAGAAGAACCCGTCTATGTCGAGATTCCCGATCGCGAAAGGGTTTGTCGGGTCGGTGATGTCCCAGAATTGGATGCCGCCAGAGTTGATTCCGGTGATGCCGTCGACCACCGCATAAGCACGTGTTTCGCCGTCGACCTCGTATTGGGCGATTCCGATCGAGTGGCTCTCGCGCATCTCTTTCGACTCGCCGCTCCCCACCGGGACGGGATTGCATGGGTCATCGAACTCGAAAAAGGTGATGCCCGAGTCGCTGTAGCCTTCTGGGGCCCATGGGAGCATCAGGTAGCCGTCCCACATCAACACCAGGTTGTGGTGGTTGATGTCGCGTTCGCCCCCGTTCAGGTAGGCGCAGGTTTGGTAGAGCTCCGCCTCGGTAAAGGTGCGCGATGGTCCGCCTGGGCCGCGGTTTGGCGGCCAAGCGCCTGGCTCCGGGTAGGGGCGAGCGACGGGACCTAAGTCTACCTCCGCGTCGGCGTCGGCTCCGACGTCATCGGTCGTGTCGGCGTCAGCTACCGTCGTGCCAGCATCGGCGTCGGTGACGTTGTTCGAAGGAGTGTCCGAACATGCCGCGGCTACCAGGGCGAAGAGGGCGATGTAGGGCAAAGTGCGCATGGCGCGGGAGTGTAGTGGTTCGGCAGTGGCGGGGCAATTCGGCGCTGGATGCGCGAAAGAGTGGAGCAGCTCGCGAAATGGGTGAGCCGAACATGTCCGGGAGACCTCGAACGCCAGTGTTTTCGGGCGTTCGAGGTCTCCCGGACGTTCTCGG
>CAYLMO010000075.1:9209-14907 GCA_964384605.1 uncultured Bradymonadales bacterium
AGCGGAGAGCGGATTCAGGTCCGCAGCGACGAGAAGAACGGCGTCCAATCCTCGTACTTCCGATCGAAGAACTGATCCGACAACACCGCTCGCGCCGACTCACACACGTCGTAAATCAGGGACACGTCCAAGACCGCCCCCGTCAGCCCCGCTGCCAGCGGCAGAAACGCGTGGTGCGCAACATTCACGACCCGCGACCTGGTGTCTTCCTTTGGCCGAATCGCCGCCGCCGCCTGCCCCACGAATCCACGGGTCGAGCCAGACGAAATCGCCCCGATCGCGGTCTGGATGGCTGGCGCCAGCAGCTGAGCGATCGCGCGCTGGCCAATCGCGGCGACGAGCAACGACTTGCGGAACGTCAGTCGCTGCAACACTTTCCGCGATTCCTCAGGCGCCGCTGTCGCCCCGCGCATGCCCCGCAGGGCGACCGCCAGAATCTGCTGCGATATCTCGGGGTTCGTGCGGGGGTCCACGCCATACACCCAGCAATAGTCCGCGACGAGGTCGGCGACCTGGTGCAGCAGCACCGGCATGTCCGCGAACGACGAGAAACCTGCCGACGCAGGGGCGAACGCGCCGGCCGTTCCTCCCGCGACGGCTCCCCAGACCAGCCCTCGGTGTCTCAATCGTCGGGCCACCTTTTCGACCGTCGTGATCGGCAGGTCGCGGATGTCTTCCCACCGGTCGAGCTCCACTCCCGACGCGCGATAGCGCCGCAGGGCCTCTCGGCGTCCATCTCTAAGGATTACGCGGTTGATGAACCCGTCGATCGCAAATCCGAACGCTGCGTCGGCGACCGCAGACTTACTGAGCTGCGTCGCGATCCAACGGTCTGGTAGCTCGACGTCTTGGACGAGCCGCGTGATCGTATTCGGGTTGGCCCGACGCATCACGAAGTAGCGCACGCGCGTCGCCGAGTCGCGCTCGACATGGGCGACTCGCATCCCCTCGAATTCCGCCATTCGCCCGACGTACGGCGATTCGTAATCGGCGCACAGATAAAAGTCGCGGACGTCTTCCGGACTCACCCCGTACGCCGCCCAATCGATCTCACTTTCGAATCGCCGAACGAACGCCATCGCCTGTGGTTCCAGCACGAGACACCGCACGAAGAGCGCGGCGAGCCGCTCGAACGGCGGGCTGAGTCGTTCGACCTGGTGCAGCACGTGATGAAGTCGAGTTCCCGCCGTACCGATCAGTTCGTCCGAGGCAGTCCCCAAGATGAGCTCGAGCAGGCGCATCGCCCGCACTGGATTGTGGGTCTCGGCGAGCAGTACCTCGCGCCAGAGCGTGCGCCCCGCACGACTCTCCAGCCGGGGCGGAGGCGCAATCTCGAGGTCTCGAAGCTCGTATCGAAAATGGTGCGCGAGTTCAGGAATTCCGGTCAGATAGAGCCGCCGCCGGTGGTAGTCCTCGAGGCGGCGTCTGCGCGGCACATCGTAGAGCTCCAGCCGGATTGCGGCTTTCAGCGCAGGTTCGAGCCAATCCCAGCGGAGCGTGCCCGCCGCAGCCGCATCGGCGATCAAGTCGAGCCACCGCCGCGCACTGAGCGGGTCGGTTTCAGCCGCTTTCGTGACCCCTTTTCGCAGGTTGGGTTCCGCCGCCCCAAACCACCACGCGTCGTAGCGTCGAACGAGCTGGAAGGCCCCGATTCGCGCGGCCGTCGCGTAGTAACCAGCGTCAAGCAAAAGGCGCGCGAACGACTCGAAATCTCGTCCAGGCGCGGCCACGTCGTCGAACTTCCGCCGACCGATCTCGCGCACGAGGTCGTGCAGGAAGTGATCCTCGTCCGGGAGACCTCGAACCTCGAGCAATTGGGCGGCCTGATCGTGCTCCGACTTGCTCCCAAATCGCCACAGCGCGAGCGCGGCGAGCGCCGCGGCGGGGTGCAGCGTGGGGCGCGAAACCTTGGTCGAACCCGCGATCATCCAGACGATTCGTCGGTCCGACGCATCGAGCGTTTCGAACACCTCCTGCTTTTGGAGGTCCCACAGCGGCCGCATCAGAAGGTCGTCCGCCCGATTCAGATACCAGAGGTACCCGAGACGTTGGGCGAGGTGCGCCGTCAGGACGTCTCGCCGCTCTTCGGGCGAATCGGCGAAGTCGGACTGCACCCGCTCGACCAGCTCTTCGGGGGCGAGGTCGCGGACCGCATCCCACTGCTCTCGGAAACTGAGCGGGAGCTCGGCGTACGCCTCGACCACCGCTTCGGTGACCTCGCTCTCTTCCGGAACGATCTGTTCGAACTGTGAGGTGTCGGTGGACATGGTGTGAGCGTAGATCCGCTGGGTTCGCGCGGCAAATAGGTTCGTTCGTCGCTTCTGGCAACACGTGCTGGCTTCAGGTTTCTGCGGCGTGTCGCTCGGGTGAGCGAAGAAGATCGCCGAAGAGGATCTCGCCCGTCGATTTGCCGAAAGCCCCGCAGATTCCGCTGACGACGGTGCCAAACCCGCCGAATCCCGCGCAGCTAGGCGCTGAAAGATACCGCGAAGCTTGACGAACGGCCGTTCTTTGTGTTTACTCCGCCGTCCGTCGCCCCTGCGCCAATCGCGCAACGACGGCAATTGATTGATTGGCTTGGAGAAATGTCATGGCAAAGCGCACTTACCAACCGTCGAAAACGAAGCGTCGTCGCTCACACGGCTACCGCAAGCGTCGCAGCAGCAAGGGTGGACGAAACATCCTGAAGCGTCGTCGTGCGAAAGGCCGCAAGCGGCTCACGATCAAAAAGCATAAGAAGTGATCGCGTCGGGGCGCTCGTCGTCCCACGCAACCTCGGCGATCGACCACCCTTTCACCAACGATCAGCGCCTCCGCCGTGCGGAGCGACTGCTCAAGCGTACCGAATTCAAAGCGTGCGAACGCTTCGGTGCACGAAAGGGAGGTCGATCTCTCGTGATCTATGCCGCGCCAAATGGACTTCAGTGGTCCCGGCTCGGCCTCACGGTGAGCCGCAAGGCAGGAAACGCGGTGCGCCGTGCCCGTTGGAAACGTCGCCTCCGCGAGGTCTTCCGACGGAACAAGCCCCTCCTCCCTGTCGGTTACGACCTCGTCGTCATCGTGCGCAGTTCCACTCGAGGCAATGCGGAACCGACGATCGACGCTCTCCGTGAAGAGTTCATCGAGCTCGCTGGCGCCGCCCAAAAGCGCGCCGACAAGAAACAGGGAAGCGGTGGTGACTGACCACGACCACAACCACGAGCACGATCACCCGCATCTCCCCACGGAGCGCGGGCCCGACGCCGTTGGTGAAGTCGTCCCCCGCAAAGGATTGGGCGCCAAATTTGGTGTGAAACTTGTTCGTTTCTACCAGGTGCTTATCTCCCCCCTGTTTCCGGCAGTGTGCCGCTACAACCCGACTTGCTCGCAGTACACCCTCGTCGCCATCCAGCGATACGGGCTACTCAAAGGTTCGTGGTTGGGCGCAAAACGGATCGCACGTTGTCACCCGCTCTACCCGGGCGGATACGACCCGGTCCCGTGATTCAGCAGGATAGAAGTGGAAAACCAACGCGACCCTGAAGACCAGAGACGATTCCTCCTCGCCATGCTTTTGAGCGGGGCGGTCTTTGTCGTCTGGACGACTTTCTTTGCGCCCGAACCTCCGCCCGTCGAAACCGACAATGGCGAGGTCACCCAGACCGAATCGGGCGAATCCGCGGACAAAGGCGAGACTGGAAAGTCCGAAAAGGCCGAGAAATCCGACAAGCCTGACGCTGAGGACAAGCCGGTCGCAGACGTCGACCTCGGCGATGTCGAACCGGTCTCGGACATCCCCGAGCGCTTCGACAAGCTCCTTGTCGAGCAGGTCGAGCTCACGCTCAGCAACAAGGGCGGCCGCGTCACTGGCGCCGTCGTGCATGAGCCGGCTCAGTACAAAGAAGCCGGGGACCTCCTCAGCAAGTTCCCGAAAGGCACCGACCACTTCCCGTTCCGCGTCCACTTCGACAAAGGCAACATCAACATCCCCGACGACCTCACCTTCGAGGTCGTCGAATCGGCGAGCACCAAGCAGAAAGACGGCTACACCAAGATCGTCTATCGACACGTCGATTCGAAAGGGCGCTACATCCTCGACAAGATCTACTCGGTCCGCAAAGACGCGCCGTATCAGGTCGACCTCGAGGTCAAACTCACCAACAAGCTCGAAGACGGTCGCATCTCCGAAGCAATCGGACTCGACATCTACGGGTACAAAGACCCCAACGCCGAGAGCTCGTTCCTCGACGTGCGCCCAGACGAAGTCGAGGCGCTCTGCAAGTATGAAGGCGACCTGGAGCGTGAGCTGATCGGCTCCGTCGAAGAGAAGCTCGTGTTCGACGAGAAGCCGGCCCAATGGGCCGGTATCGACCGTCGCTACTTCCTCTTCGCCGGTCTTCCGGAAGGCGATGCCGAAAAGTGTTCGTTCGAAGTGGTCGACAAAGACTACCTCCGCGCGCGCATCGTCCAGCCCGAGACCGCAATTGGTCCGGGCGAAACGCGCTCGATGAGCTGGAACCTCTTCGTAGGTCCCAAAGACTACGACCTCATGGAGACGATCGGCCACAAGCTGCAGGAGTCCGTCGACTTCGGCATGCTCACGTTCATCGCTCGCCCGCTGCGTGCCTTCCTCGTCTGGATTCAAGGCTACGTCGGCAACTGGGGGATCGCGATCATCCTGCTCACCATCGTCATTCGCCTCCTCTTGTGGCCCATCAACCACAAGGTCTATGCGAACGGCGAGAAGATGAAAGACATCCAGCCGAAGCTGAACGAGCTTCGCGAGAAGTACAAAAACGATCAGCAACGGATGACCGAAGAGACGATGAAGGTCATGCGTGAGGCCGGGGCGAGCCCGCTCGGCTGCCTCCCGATGTTCCTGCAGTTCCCGATCTTGCTCGCGCTCTACTTCATGATTTTGAACATGGTGGAGCTCTACCAGGCCGACTTTGCGCTCTGGTACACCGACCTCTCGGCTTCCGACCCGTACTTCGTGCTTCCCATCCTGATGGGCGGCGTGATGTTCGTGCAGCAAACCCTGATGACGCCGGCTGCCGGCGGGGGTGCGCAGGCCGAGCAGATGCAGAAGATGATGAAGTTCATGCCGATCATGTTCACGGCCTTCATGCTCTTCCTTCCGTCGGGTGTCGTGCTCTACTACTTCGTGAGCCTCTTGATCGGATTGGCCCAGCAGTTCTACATTCGCCGCTCCTTCGCCCAGAAGCGCGAAGCGAAGACGGCTTGAACCCATATTGATTCGCGAGCCTCTTGATGCGCTCGCACACAGGATTTTCAAAGATGACTGAAGACAAGAACGCGACCGAAGAAAAGCCGAAGAAGGCGACCAAGAGCTCCACGAAGGCGAAGTCGACCGCGTCGAAGTCGAAGTCCACGGCGTCGAAGTCGAAGTCGACCGCGTCGAAATCCACGGCTTCGAAGTCGAAGTCGACCGCGTCGAAGTCCCGCTCGCGCTCGAAGAAGACCGAAGAGCCGAAGGCAGAGGCTGTCGAAGCCGTCGAGGCCGCTGACGAGAAGCCGAAGAAGTCCCGCTCGCGCTCGAAGAAGAAGGAAGAAGCCGTCGAGGCCGCTGAGGAGAAGCCGAAGAAGTCCCGCTCGCGCTCGAAGAAGAAAGAAGAGCCGAAGGAAGAAGCAGCTGAGGCCGTAGAGGCCGCTGAGGAGAAGCCGAAGAAGTCCCGCTCGCGCTCGAAGAAGAAAGAAG
>CAYLMO010000075.1:15007-24136 GCA_964384605.1 uncultured Bradymonadales bacterium
GAGGCCGCTGAGGAGAAGCCGAAGAAGTCCCGCTCGCGCTCGAAGAAGAAAGAAGAGCCGAAGGAAGAAGCCAAGGCTGACTCGAAAGCCGACGCCAAAAAGGCCGAGCCGAAGAAAGAAGAGAAGAAGCCGAAGAAGAAGTCCTGGCGCCCGAAAGACCGCCTGAAGGCCGGCGAGCAATGGCTCGGCGAGCTCTTCGCGAAGATGCAGCTCGAAGGCATCGAGGTCGAAGGCAAGGTTGGCGACAACGTCCTCGAGTACAACGTACAGGGCGGCGACTCGCACCTGCTGCTCGGTGCCGGCAAAGCGTCGGCGAAGGCCCTCGAGTCGATCCAGACGATTCTCAAAGAGACGCTCGTCAACGGCTACGACACGAACTACGAAGTGCACCTCGACGTCGACAACTTCCGTCAGCGCCGCACCGAAAGCCTCGAGCAGGTCGCAAAAGGCCTCGCCGAAGCCGCCAAGCGCGTCGGCAGCTCGATCACCGTCGCTGGATTCAACAGCTTCGAACGCCGCGTCGTGCACCAGACGCTCAGCGAGAGCGAACTCGTGACGACCGACTCGGAAGGTCGCGGCTCGTTCCGCAAACTCCGCGTCGACCCACGCTAAATGCGGCCCTCGGCCACCTCGACCATCGCAGCGATCGCCACTCCTCCCGGCAAGGGTGGAGTGGGAATCGTGCGCGTGAGTGGACCCGATGCCCAGGCGGTTCTAACCGCACTGGTTCCTGACTGGCCGGCCGAATACCCCTCCCACAAGCTCCGCCTGAGCCGCATCGTCGACGCCGACGGGCTCATCGATGAGTCGCTCGCCGTGCTCATGCGCGGTCCGCACAGCTACACGGGCGAGGATTGCGTGGAGCTGCAGTGTCATGGCGGGCCGGCCATTCTCCGCCGCGCGCTCACCGGCGCGCTCGAGGCTGGAGCGCGAATGGCCAAGCCTGGCGAGTTCACCGAACGGGCGTTCTTGAACGGGCGGTTGGACCTGACCCAGGCCGAGGCGGTCGCCGACCTCGTGAACGCTACGCATGCCGCGGCTCACAAGCTCGCCCTCGAACACCTCGAAGGCTCGCTCGGCAACAAGATCCGCGGCTTTCGGCAGGAACTCTCCGACGCGATGGTGCTCATCGAGTCCGCGATCGACTTCAGCCACGAAGAACACGTCTATCAGATTGAGAGGGACGAAATCCTGGCGCGGACCGACCGGGTTCTGGCCGGGCTGCGCAAGCTACGGGGTACGTTCGACGCCGGTCGGCGCCAGCGAGAGGGCGTGCGCGTCGTGATCTTGGGGCCGACGAACGCCGGCAAGTCGACGTTGTTCAATGTGCTCTACGGGACCGACCGGGCCATCGTGACCGATGTCGAGGGAACGACCCGCGACTACCTCGAAGAAGAGATCGTAGTGGAGGGCCAGGCGCTTCGAGTGGTGGACACGGCGGGCCTGCGCGCGACCGAAGACACGGTCGAGTCGATCGGCATCGATCGGTCGCGCCAGCTCGGCCAGTCGGCCGACCTCGTCGTGTGGGTCGTCGACCGTTCACGCACGCTGTCGGACGAGTTTTGCACGGAGCTCGAGTTTGCCGGGAGCGACCCTCGTCCGTCGGTTGTGGTGTTGAACAAGACCGACTTGCCCGACGGCCTCACGCCAGCCGACCGGCGGCTTCTCGCCGTGCTCGGCGACGTGGTCGAGGTCTCCCTCGAAACCGGCGATGGCATCGACGAGCTGCGGGCGAAGCTGGCCGACCATGCCCTCGAGCTAACGTCGAGCGAGGGCGTGCTGTTGTCCCGCGCTCGCCACCTCGAGGCGGTGGTTCGCGGCATCGAGGCGCTCGAGCGGGCAGAGGTTGCACTGCACGATGCGCTCGATCACGAGCTGATCGCGCTGGACGTGCGCGAAGCGCTCGATGCGTTGGGCACCATCGTGGGTCACGTGTCCACCGACGATATTTTGCACCGAATCTTCGCCGAGTTCTGCGTCGGCAAATAGGTACAGAGGCGTCCGCTGGAAAGCGGAGAAGCAGAAACGCGACTCGCGAAGCGCAACGCGCTATAGTGCGCGCCTCGACACGAAAACCAATGCTTTGGAGCACCAATGAATCGCTTTGTCATGTCTGCCGCCATCCTCGCCCTCGGACTCGTCGCCTGTGGTGATGACGCCGACAAGCCCGCAGTGGGCACCAACGTTTCGACCAACAACACTGCGGTGAACAACACGGCAGTCAACAACACGGCGGTGAACAACACCGCGGTGAACAACACGTCGGTCAACAACACGACCGCCAACAACGTTGCGCCGAACAACGTCGAGCCAAACAACTCGAACCCGTCGAATTGTGGGGAGCCGAATGCGGAAGCCTCGCTCGGGCTCGAGGCCGAGGCGGCACTTCCGCGCGGCTTCGAGGACGCCACAGATGTGTCGTTCTATCGCGGCATCGCATACGGACCCGACGAGAAGAACGCGTTCGATATCTTCGTGCCGGCTTCCGACACGGCGACTCCGCTCGTGATCTACATTCACGGAGGCGGATTCACCGCCGGCTCACGCGAAGCTGGCTACGCCAACCCGCAGGCTGCTCGGTCGTTCCTCGACGAAGGCATCGCTTACGCTTCGATCAGCTACCGCCTGCTCGAAGCTAACGAGACCGAAGGCGTCATCAAGTCGCTGAAAGACAGCCGCCGCGCACTTCAGTTCATTCGCCAGCACGCCGCCGATTTCAACGTGGATCCGGACCGCATCGCGCTCGCCGGGACCTCGGCAGGTGCAGGAACGGCGCTTTGGATCGGACTCGGCGACGAAGCCTGCGTGCTCGGCGCCGCAGACCCGACCGAAGCAATCAGCACGCGAGTTCAGGGCATCGCTGCCCTCGAGACTCAGGCGTCGTACGACCTCCGAAAGTGGGAAACCGACGTCTTCGCCGATGACTACCCGTTGGTCACGCTCGAGAACGTGGTTGCGCTCAACGCTGGATTCTACGCGGTGATCGGCCAGTTCTACGGTCTCGAGCAGGGCTGGATGAACCTCGCAGACCTCGCCGAAGAGCCGTTGGTCTCGTACCGCGCCGAAGTCGACATGCTCGCCATGGCCGACGCGACGGACCCACCCCTCTACGTTTGGAACGACGGCCCGAGCTCGATGCCCGCGGACCTCGGCTCGCTTCTGCACCACCCACTGCACGCTGAAGCCGTTTACGAAGCTGCAGTTGCTGGTGGAGTCGCTCGAGCGGAGCTCAAGACGCAAGAGCGTGAAGAAGGAACGGCGACCAACTGGGCTACGTTCCTGGTCGAAGTACTCTGAGACTCGTGTCAGCCTCGGAGGCGCGCATTGCGCGTCTCCGAGGCGCACAGATGCGAGCCTGACTCCCGCCTACCCGCCGAACCGAAATCGAAGCAGCTTCCCCGACTCGATCACGTAAGCACACAGATTGGTCGACTCGAACGCGATCTGTCGCGTCTGCGGCGGGAGCAACCCGCTGGAGAGCTCCCGGCGGTTCGCCACGTTCAGCACCATGAACTTGTTGCCCCGCGCGACGCCCAATAGATACGCGTCGTCGGAGAAGCCCATCGAATCGATCGGCTTGCCCAGGTGCATCAACGGCACGTCGAACGACAGCGCGCTCACCAGCATTGCGCCGTCGGGCGAGCTCATCGCGACGCTCTCGCGGGTGGCGGCCAGGCGCTCGACCGCGCTGCGGCCGACTCGGTTCCCTTTCCACGTTCCGTTCGGTTGTTCCACCAGGCACACGCCTGTCTTCAGGCCAATCACGGCGCGCCCATCGGGGAATCCGCCAATCGCGGTCACGTCGCCGTCGGCCTCGCGCACTTCACGCGTTTCGCCGTCCCAGGTGTAGCTGACCACGCTGCCGTCGCTTCGCAGCACCATGGCACCTTTGTCCCAGATGACGAGCCCTTTCGGCGGCTCCGACAGTCCCGTCGCGATCATCTTGCGCATCGGACGGCTAGGATCGACCGCGTGAACATTGAGATCTTGGTCGATGAATCCCACCGCGGAGCCGCGCGTGGCAAGCACGTGCGGGCCGACGACGACCTCGGTGACGCGTTCGGCTTCCCAACCAAATGACGCCTCGGTGATCTCGGAAGGTTCGACCGGTAGAAGCAAAACCGGTGGCGCCTCGACGTTGGTCGACTCACGCAGCGACGCCTCGTCGAACTCCTTCTCGAGCCCGCGAAGCCTGGCTACGACCCGCTTCATGTGTTCAGGTCGGTCCTCTGGATTCGTCGCCATCATCTCGGCGAGGAAGTCATCGATGTAGTCGGGAACGTCGGCGAACTCGGAGGCGCGTGGTGCGTCGACAATCTCGCGTTCGAGCATCGCCTCCCACATATCGGCGTCGGGAAACGGCGCTTTTCCGGTGAGCATGAAGAAGAGCGTCGCTCCGAGCCCGAAGATGTCGGTGCGCGCGTCGACATCGCCGCCGGTCGACTGCTCCGGACTCGCGAACTCAGGGGTCCCAATGAATCCCTGTGTGAGCGACGATGGCGCCGGCCCGCGCACGATGCCGAAGTCGAAAAGGTGCGCGAACAGATCACCGCTCGCCAGTCCGCGGACGATGACGTTCGATGGTTTCATGTCGCGATGAACCAGCTTGCGCCGGTGCCCTTCGTAGAGCGCCGTCGCCAGCTGTTTGGCCACCGATAGGGCGCGCGGCACCGGCATCGGACCGTGGCGTTTGACGTAGCGGTCGAGCCGAACCCCATCGATGTAGTCCATGACGAGGACGAGATGGTTCGCGTCGAGCTCCAGCACCTCGAAGAGCGTGACTACATGCGGGTGCTGGAGCTTGCTGAGCGCGTCGGCCTCGCGGCGCGCCCGTTCGCGCGCCGTGTTGGAACTGTGGGCCCCGAAGACAAACACCTTCACCGCAAAGTCGCGCGGGACGTTCTTGGAACGTACGCGCAACACGCGGCTCGTGGTGCCTTGGCCGAGCTCTTCAATGATCTTGTAGCGCTCGGCGAGCTTCGGATGGGTCCACATTCGCGGCGCCCCCTCTGGGCATTAGTCCGGTCGGCAACCGTCGCCGCCGCAGACGTCGATGATCTCTCCGCCATTGCGGAAGAAGTGCACCATCTGCTCGTTGTGCCAGTCGCGGCGACGCGGCAGTTCGTGTGCATCATAGCAGCACTGGCCGGCACAGCAGTTGAACTTTGCGCGATCGAACGATGTTCCTGCTGCCGGACATGCGGCCGGGCACGTCTCGTCGCCACGGACCGGAGGCAGGTTGCCCGGCTCCGGCCACGCGTTGCGCCACGTCATGCCCATGTCGTCTTCCTGGTTGAAGTCGTAGAGCACGACGCCCGAACCCGTGTGCGGGTAGGCGGTCTCGGTGACGAGGTCGACCGAGCGGTCGGCGTCGTAGTTGGCCATCAGCGCGATGCCGAGATCCGGCGTGCGCGCGAGCACTTCGTTCTGGTGCACGGCCACCTGGAAGTCGCCCTTTGCCGGCGCGAAGATCATGTGGTTCACGACGCCCTCGTCGAACGGCTCCGCGCTGAGCTTTCGCACGTAGCTGACCGAGTCGGTTCCGTTCCACAGAATCTGGAGCGTGTGCAGCCCGATGAGCTGCTCGACCGTATCGCGGTAGGCGGTGCGGAGCAGGTTGAAGAACGGCTCGAAGTCGACCGAACGGTGGAGCAACACCGAGTAGGTGTGGCCCGGAACGCCGGCGTGGCCGAGCGTGATGTCGGGGCTGAGCGCAACGATCGTCGGGCCGAAGATGCCGCCCTGCGAGATGCCGGAGTAGACCGAGTCGTCGGTGTCGATCTGCAGGCTGCGATCGGTGACCTCGGTGAGACTCGGGAACTTGTTGCGCATCGCGCGGGCGAGCAGGAGCCACTCCGCCATCCCCTGGTGGAGCTGGTCGCCCAGGCTCGGGAAGTTCGACAGGTTCGTCACGACCGGGAACGCATCACCGTCGGCCTGCGTCTCGGACATTCCCCACAGCGAGGCGCCGTAGACGATGTAGTTGTGGTCCGCACCAATCTTGCGGTTGAAGCTCGCCGCGGCGCGTGCGCCCTCGCCGAACAGGCCGTGGCCGTACATCATCAGGCCGTGGTCTTCGGTGTCCGCGTCGTGCGGAACCATCACCCAGAAATCGGCCGTGCGCGTGCCATCTGCCTCGGGCATGCCGTCTGCTCCGATTCGAAGCTGCTTGAGGAGTCCGCCGTTGAGAACTTCGATGTAATTCGGCGCTTCGAACGTGCCCGTGATGCGGTAGCGCATGTGGGTGTCTTCGCCGGGCTGAACGTTCGAGGCGTCTGCCGGAACGGCGAACTCTTCGACGCTCGTAACGGTCAGGTCGGGGCCGTTGGGCAGGTCGGTGAGGACTTCGTCGCGGATGTGAAGCATGTAGCCGTGCAGGCCGTCGCTCGAAGCCGTGACCCAGTCGTAAGCGAGGACCAGCGAGTCGCGCTCGACGCCTTGAGCTTCGACGACCGCGAGGACTTCGTTGAGTTCGGTTTCGCGGTAGACGATCGAGGAGTCGGCGGCGCCGGTTCCGTCGAGCAGCGCCTTGAACGACGCGCTCGGCTCGATTGCGTTGCCGTCGGTGTCGACGAGATTGCGGAACGCGACGGCATAGCGCGTCGCTTCCTTCAGGATGACCGCAGGGCGGACCACGATGGGGCGCATCGTCGGGTCGTCGTTATTCAGGTCGTGGTCGACGTAGTACGGAACGCGAGTGGCGGTGCCGTCTTCGGCGATCTCGAGGAGTAGAATGTCGGCATCGTCTTCGAGCGAAGCGGCGACGTTGTACTCGTTCGGGAAGCCGCTCGAGTCGATGTTCGGGAACAGCGCGATGGCCGGCGCGCCGAGGCCGTATCCGTCCATTCGCTTGTAGGGCTCGGGGTCGACGTGCGTTCCGCCGTTGTTCGCGGGGAGCGATTCGGCGCCGAACGTGAGCGTGTAGCCGGTCTGGCGGTCGGCGTCTTCGGCGAGGAAGGCGCGTGACGGCCAGGGGAGCGAGCAGTAGCTCGGGTCGAGGTTGTCGCAGCTACGGTCGGCCTCGGCCGGTGTGATCACGTTGTTGGCCGCGTCGGTCGCGTTGTTGCCAGCGTCGGTGATGTTGTTCGGCGCGGTGTTATTCGACGTCGAGCTGTTGTTGTTGGCGTTGCCGTTGTTCGATTCGTCGTCGCTACAGGCACCGAAAAGTGCAACTGCCGCAACGAGCGCAATCCATTTGGTCGAGCGCATCGGTCATCCTTCGTAGAAAATCAGTGTGATGCGGCGAACAGTAGTGGAACGCCGCAGTGTGCTCAAGGTGCTACCAGCTCGCCTCGGTGGCCTCATACTCAACCGTGCATCCGTCGAATGTGAGGTTGTTGGTCCCCGCCGAGTTTTCGGGGCGCAACTGGACCCGCACAAAGTCGGCGAGGCCATTGGTCACGATGGCGATGGGCGGGGTTGGGAACGGCACGTCCAGTCGAATTCGTCCGGGCGACCCCGAGGTCGTTCCGGACGAGCTCGCGACGGTGGTCGTGGTGCCCGTGGTGACCGAACGGCGAACGTAGCTCACGTCGTAGATGATATTCTCGGTGGCTTCGAAATCGGCGATGTCACATCGCAACGCCACTGGTTGGGCGCCCGTTGGGACGTTCGCTGAGCCGATCAAGAGTAGCGGCCCCGTACCATTGATCGTCCAGTAGTAGCCCTGCAGAAAGCCATCGGTGTTGAATCCGTTCGGCTGAAAGTCAGTAGCATTCACGCGAACGAACCCGGCCTTCGGGGTCGCAAAATCATACTGGGTCGCGCGCACGTTCCCGTTCACGTCGAGTCGTGCGGCCGGGGACGGCGTGTTCACACCGACCCGATCGTTGTTGGACGAGATGTAGAGCGTTCCGTTGTCGAACGACTGCGGTCCGGTGAGCGTCGCAGCGGTCCCCGAGATGTCGGTCGCTGCGAGGCCGCCGGTCGCGACGTCGAGCGTCGTAATCGTGCCGTCGGCGATCATCTGCGAAGTCACGACTCCGGTCTGGTTGGTCCGGACGAAGTTGGAACCTGCGAGGATTGCGAACACCTCTGCGCTCGTGAGCGTCGCGTCGAGTCCGCACTGCCAGCGGTTGAGCGAACCGGAGTATCGGATCACCGCGTCGTCTGGGCAGATGAGCCCTCCCAACGTGTCTTGATCACCGTCGAGGAGTCCCGTCGGGATGCCGGCAAGGTCTTGGAAACGACCGCTCGTCGCGACGGTCGAAAGACCCGATCGGAAGTCGACGCAGGTCCACGCCGTACCATTCCAGGCTGCGCCCTCGCCCGAGCTGCAGCCAAGGTCTGCGAGGGTGTCGCGCTCGGCGATACAGGTCCATGCCGTGCCGTCGTACAGCGGGACCTCGCCGGCGGCGCAGCCGAGGTCGGCGACCGTGTCGCGCTCTGCGACACAGGCCCATGCCGTGCCGTCGTACTGAGGCACCTCGCCGGCGTTGCATCCCAGCGAACCGATGCCGGAGACCGTCGAAGGCACGTTGTTCACGTCGGCCCAGTCGATGCTGCCCGTTTGGACGAAGTCCGACGGCACGAGGCCCTGAAGCGACTCGGCAGTTCCGGCCACTTCGGCGACCTTGGCGAACGGAACCGAGCTCAATCGAAGGCGCGGCGACAGCGTCTCGCCGTTCAAGTTGATCTCGACCCAGAGGTTGGGCGAAGCGGTGAAGACTCCCTCATCGAGGGGCGTGGTCTGGCCGAGGAGCGCGGTGAACGTGCCCGACTCGACAGTGAACGTCACCGACTCGGTCCACACGCTGTCTCCCGCAGTATCAGCCGTGTAGATGGTGAAGGTGCCGGTCTCTTCGCCGGTGAGCGGCTGGCCCTCGGCATCGGTCAGGTAGCCTTGAACCGAAATGACCTGTGGTGTTTGGGCAGCCGCAGGGGCGGCGAAAGCTACGGCGAGGAGGGCGAACAAGATTGCGATGAGACGGGTCATTGGGCGACCTCCCGAGTGGTGATTGGGCCGAGCTGTAGACGGTACGAGGCAGACGCAGCGGTGGGCGCCGGAGCCGAAGCTGTTCCGATTTTCACGTTTAAGATGCGGTTGGCTGATGCGGCGCGACCGCCAGCGGCGACGACCTCCAGAGCCGGTCCTGGAACGAGCATCCCCATGCCGGTGGTGGCGTTGTT
>CAYLMO010000076.1:0-23370 GCA_964384605.1 uncultured Bradymonadales bacterium
GAACGGCTCGAAACGCTCGACGACCAACCCTGGCCCCGACAATTTGGCCCGACAATAAAGGACGGTTTGGTTTCGTATCGCGAGGGTATGGGGTGGGAGGGGAAGGCCATGGGTCTTGTTAGTGACCGGCGTTCATTGACTGGTGGTCATTAGTTGGGTAGAGGTGGGGAAAATGCGAGAGGAGGAGTGTGTGGGACAGGTGCGATTGCAGTTGAAAGAGGTGTTTGGGTTCACGCCGCCGGTGAAGGCGGCGCGGGAGTGTGTGCGGGGGTTGAAAGGCGATCCGTACACTCCGGGGCACTTGTTTGGTTTGAGCTCGCTGGGGATCTTGAATCCGAAGCAGTCGGTGAAGACCTGGCTTGGTGTTTGGCGTTCCGATCGCAAAGTCGAGATTTACAACTTCTTCAATCGGAGGCCGTACGCGAAGGATGCGCCGCACTCCGTAGAGAAGAAGAATTGTGAAGACTGGCGTGGATTGAAGTGTACGTATGATGGGCACAAGGCCACGGATTTCGTGGTTCCCGTCGGAACGGTCGTGGCTGCTGCGGCACCGGGCCGCGTAGTGCGTGTGGAGCGGGAGTTCGACCGCGGCGGGTTGCACGTCATGATCGATCATGGCGACGGGTTTGTGACGACCGCTTCGCACCTCGCCCGATCGCTCGTTCGCGAGGGGGATGAGGTTCGTCGTGGGCAGCCATACGCGCTCTCGGGCGCAGCAGGAATGGATTTCGTTTTGCTCTTTCCGTGGAGTTCCCCGCACATCCACTTCAACACGTGGCTGAATGGTGAGCCGGCGGATCCGTTTGCTCGACCGGATGAGGAGCCGCTGTGGATCCGTGGAAATGATCCGCGGCCGTGGGCGGGCGCGGTTGACGACGAATATGAGCGAACCGAGTGGAGTGCGGATCTCGTGGAGGAGGCGATCCGGCATTGTCGCGATCCAGAGCTCGCTCGTCGCATGCGTTCGTACGAAGATTTGGAGCGCCGTGCAGCCGAGGTGATGTTCCAGCGAATCCTGCGACCGACCCGTTTTTCGGCCTTCCCGCCTTTATATGATCGCAAATGGCCGCGCCGGCGCTATCTGTCGCTGCCGCTGCGGCCGGAGGATTGCGATGGTTTGTGGTACGAGGGGATCGCAGACCACCAGATGTGACTTTGGACTTCGATTGGAATAAACTCATTTCGTAGGTGCGTTGGCCTTACGTGCGCGTGCATCACGCACCGCTCCAAACGACGTCATACGAGAAAGAGGAATTAGTCCATGGCAGTCACTCCCCAATCAATCGTGCGCAGCCCGATGCTTCTGATGGCGCTGCTCGTTTCATCCGGAATCGCAATCTTTGGCGTATCGCTCTTCTTCGGCTCATGTTCGGCCAAGAAGACGGTGAAGAAGCCTTGTAAGATCGTGAAGGTGGAGCGTCAGCCAGTCGAGACCGTAGATGCGGGCGTGTGTTCGCCGCTCGTGGCCGATCTTCCGGCTGACGTCACGCAGTGGTCGGAGGCCAATTGGGTGTCGCTGACGGTTTGCTTGGACAATGCAGATGAAAGCCACGAGGTGGTTCGAATCGCCGATCGCGGGCTGAATTTCTACCCGCACAGCGAGACCCTCTACAACGTGAAGGCGTATCACGAGCTCGAGCTCAAGCGTTACGATCACGCGGTTACGACGCTCGAGACCGGCCTGCGCCACGTCACGCCGTCGAATGGCGTCATGGAGAATAACCTCGCATGGGCCGCTCTTTGGGAAGCACGCCGAATTGACTCGCTCAGCGCACGTGAGCTGTACCAGTCGTCGCTTCGCCGCGATGCGAACAGCTGCGAAGCCATTCACACGGGACTTTGGGTTGAGTACGCCGTCGCGATGAAGCAGACCGGGCGCGCTCGAACGGTAGCCGTTCAGAACTACGAGAATCTCCGCGGTCAGTATAACCGTTGCATCAATCGTATCGATTACGGCGACGAGAAGACGCTCTACGAAGTGCTCGGTGCCGGAGTTCTCGATCACGAGATGGCCAAGCTCACGGTTCTCCGGGAGCTTGAGACCGGCGTGATCAACACTCGCGCGCCCCGAGATGCTCAGCTCGTCGAGCGAGCCATGACGGAGCACAACGAACGGTTCAAGAATCTCGACGTGAACGACCTCTGCGCCGAAGCTTCGCCGGTTCGTTCGGCGGCGCACCGCTGCCGCGGTCTCGTGCGTAGCGAGCTCTTCAACGTGAAGACTGTCCCGCAGCCACGTCCTCAGATTCGCGTCATCTACTAAGAGTGCACGCACCCTAGATTGCCGTCGTCCGAGGGTGGACGAACGGTCACAAACGGCGAGGCCACACGGCCTCGCCGTTTCCAATTCTTGTGGGTGTTGGGACGGACGTCGCGGACTGTTCGCAATATTGTCGCGAAACGAAGCATCAAATCGCGGCATCAAATTGAAGACCGCATATCGATTACCTATACTTGTGGAGACAGCTCGTCCCACAACCAGAGAGAGGCGCTTTTCATGGCCATTACCGCTCGCACGATCCTGACGCAGCCGGCTGCCACCGCAGTCGCCGCAGTAACTTTGTTGGGTATGACCGTGTTCGGAACAGGCATCTTCACTTCGTATCAGTCCAATGCGGAGAAGATGGCTTCCCAGGTCGACCCTTGTGATCGACCACTGTACGAACAGAATGAGCGGCTATGGTCCGAGGCGGATTGGATTTCGTACGTCTCGTGCTTCGAATCGCGCCGTGATGCTCAAGGCACAGTCAGGGCGGCTTCCTTGGCGCTCGACTACGTGCCGCAGTCCGAGATTCTCTGGAACGTGAAGGCGTACAACCAGATCGAACTGGGACAACATCGTCCGGCCGTCGAGACCCTCAGAACAGCCCTTCAGAACGTCGAGCCTCGAACGGGCACGATGGAGAACAACCTCGCTTGGGCTGGGCTTTTCGTCGAGATGGACATCGAAGAAGCGCGTGACCTGTACGTTCGCGCACTCGAGAAGACGCCGCACAGCTGCGAGATGATCCACACCGGCATGTTCGTAGAGTACAAGCGGGCCGAGACCGAGGATCGGTACACTCGGTTCTGGGCACTCAAGAACTACAAGACTCTTCGTTCGAGCTACGCGAATCAGCGTTGTGAAGACCGAATGAAGCACGGCAGCTTCAAGACGATCGCGGAAGTGGCTGGAGTCGGCATGCTCGACGAGCAGGTCGAGAAGCTCTCGGGACGCGCCGACGCGAGTGCCAACGAGACGCTTTACCAATCGGTCCGGCAGCTGCGCCTGCACCACCTTGGCTCGTCGCTCGACAAGTTCTGCGATGAAGCGCTCCCGCCATCGCATCGCAACGTCGACTGCGAGTCGTACTTCTACGATACGCGGCAACAGATTCAGAACACCGAGACGCGCCGCTACCAGCCGCATACTCGCCCGACGAACACGAAGAAGCGAAACTGTCCGCCCAAGACCTACGAGGTCATCAAGCTCGAGGACAAACTCGACGCTCTGAAACGCGCGAATCGTGATCAGATAATTCTCGGGTACTAATCGGAATTGCCGGGGTTTCACCGGATCGATGGGCGTGGCACACTGCTGCCGCGCCCATTGCGTTTCTTGTGACGCACCCCGTGTGCCGTTCGATCCATGACGACCAAGCCCAACCTGAAACCCGGTGACCTCCGGCCGAAGCGCGAATCGACGCGAGAGATCGGGGCACAGCCGCGCGGCGGAGCGACCAAGCCGGTCGATACGACCGACACGCTCGACGGCAAGATCCTCGAGGGGCGTTATCGACTCGACCAGGTCATCTCGTCAGGAGGGATGGGGGTTGTCTACCGCGCCAGCCAGGTACACGTAGGCCGACAGGTCGCAGTCAAAATCGTTCGCCCCAACGTCGACGATCCGCGCGGAGATCTCGCCCGCCGCTTCGCCAATGAAATTGACGTGATCGGGCGTCTGAACCACCCAAACATCGTTGCGCTCCTCGACACCGGGCGCGACGTCAATGGGCTCCACTTTCTCGTCATGGAGTTTGTGGAAGGGGACACCCTCCGCGATTTGTTGAGAGAATCACGCCTTACGTTGGCCGAGATTGTCGAGGTCTACATTCAGACCTGCAACGCCCTCGTCGAGGCGCATAGTCGCGACGTCATCCACCGCGACCTCAAGTTCGACAACATCATGGTGCGACGCCTCGCCGATCGTAGGCTACACACCACGATTCTCGACTTCGGCGTGGCGAAGCAACTCTCGCGCTCGGACACGCTCACGCGGTCGGGCGAAGTCCCGGGAACGCCCGGAATCATTGCGCCGGAGCTGGTCGACGGAAAGCTGCCGAGTCCACAGAGTGATCTCTACAGCCTGGGCGTATTGCTCTTCACGACGCTTTCGGGGAAGGCGCCGTTCACGGGTTCCAACGAGCTCGACCTCATGCGAGCCCACAAGACCCAGCAATTGCCGAACCTGCGCAACCTGGTCGACGACCGCGTTCCGGAGGCACTCATCGAGCTGACAACCGAGTTGCTCGAGAAGGTCCCCGAGTCGCGTCCCGACTCGGCATCGATGGTGCGCGACCGTCTCGAGCGCATCCAATTCGACCTCAACGCTCGCCACAAGGACGCGCGTCCCTACATTGCACAGCGGAGCGAAGGGCTCCGGCCGCTGGACGACGATCCGGCCGAAGCCGACCGTTCGCAGCAGTTCTTGGATGTCGCCAAGGATCGCGCCGAAGACGAAGCGGCGCCGCGCGAAACGGTTCTGGCCCCGACCACGGTGGTCGGTGTGCTCATCGCGGTGCTGATGTTGCTCGCCCTCATCCTGCTCTATCTCATGTATCAGCGCGTCATCATTGGGTGACGTGCCTCTCGAACGTTCGAGGACAAATTGGAAGTCACACGATACCAGCTCGACAACGGCATGACCGTCATCTTGAAGTCGCAGCGCACTGCTCCGGTGGTTGCCTGCAACGTTTGGGTCGACGTCGGAAGTGCCGACGAAGAACCGCATGAAGCGGGGCTCGCGCACGTACACGAGCACATGTTGTTCAAAGGGACCGAACGCCGCGGAGTCGGTGAGATTGCGCGCGCGGTCGAGTCTGCCGGCGGCCATATCAACGCGTTCACATCGTTCGATCAGACCTGCTACTACGTCGTGATGAGCTCGAGATTCTTCGAGTCGGGCCTCGACATCCTTTCGGACGCGATTCGCTACTCGTCATTCGAGGCCGAAGAACTCGGCCGCGAGCTGGAAGTCATCCAGGAAGAGATCAAGCGTGGTGAGGACAATCCCGCGCGTGTCGCGAGCCGGATGCTCTTCGAGTCGTCGTACTCCGAGCATCCCTACCGCCTGCCAGTGATTGGCACGAAGGAGTCGGTCGACTCGTTCACCCGCGATCACGTCTACTCGTTCTTCACGAAGCATTACGTGCCTTCGAACATGGCGTGCGTGCTGGTGGGGGACTTCGAAGAGGACGACGCGAAGGAGCTGGTCGCGAAGTACTTTGGCGACTTCGAGGGGCCTGAGCGCGAGCTGCCACCGCGAGTCGAGGAGCCGCCACAGCGCGGATTCCGGCACCGGGTGGGATCTCGCGAGATCCCCGAAGCTCATTTCCGCTTCGCCTTCCACATTCCGAACACCACCCACGAAGACATCCCCGCGCTCGACTTGCTCGGAGCCATCATGGGCTATGGCGAGGCGAGTCACCTGTATCAGGTGATTCAGCGCGAGCGGGAGTTGGTGAACGGCATCTATTCCGGTGCTTATTCGCCCAAGGATGCTGGCATCTTCATCGTCTCGGCCGACTATCAGCTCGAAGAGGGCCGTTCCCACACGGAGGTCCACGACGCCGTGTTCGAAGAGGTCTTCCGGTTCCGTGAAATGACCGTGACCGACGCCGACCTCAACCGAGCTCGGACGCTCATCGAGAGTCAGGAGATCTACAACAAGCAAACCGTCGAGGGGTTGGCGATGAAGCTCGGTCGCTACCAGATGGTGGCCGGCGACCCGCTCTACGAGCAGCGCTACTACGAAGCGCTGAGGGCGGTTACGCCAGCGCAGATCCGCGAGGTAGCGCAGAAGTACCTCCACCCCGACAACTGTACGGCGATCCTGCTCCGCCCGGACTCCACGCCGGATGTGGAAGGACCCGAGCTCGAAAAGTCGGCCCGAGGCGCATTCGAGCGCGTCACCGCAGACGCGGTCGACGCCGGCATTGCGGTCGACTCCGACGGATTTGCGCTCATCGACATTCCGAACGGTCCTCGCCTGCTCGTTCAGGAGGACCACGCGGTCGAAACCTATTCGATCCGTGCGCTCAACCTGGGCGGGCTTCGTGCCGAGAACGCATCGAACGGCGGAATCAACAATTTGCTGAGTAGCTTGATCACCAAAGGTACGCCTTCACGGTCCGCGGTCGACATCGCCCGCGCCACCGAGTCGGCCGCATCGAGCATTGGCGGCCTATCAGGTCGCAACTCGTTCGGCTTGGCGATGACGGGCCTGAGCCGGTTCTTCGAGCCGAACTTCGACATCTTCGCCGACGTCATGCTCAACGCGACCATCCCGGACGAGGAGTTCGAGCGCGACCGCAAGCTTCAGCTACAGGACATTCGCGCCCGCCAGGATCGCCTCGGCGCGGTCACCTTCGACCGGCTCGCCGAGTTTGCATTCTCGCCGCACCCGTATGCGATGCCTGTGATCGGCACCGAGGAATCGATCGCGGCTTTGACCGCCGAGGGAACTCGCGAGTACCTCAGCCACCTCATCGATCCGTCGAACATGGTGTTTTCGGTCGTCGGCGACGTCTCGGCCGACGAGGTCGCAGCGTACGTCGAGCGATACCTCGTGCGCCCGGAGCAAGGGAGCCCGCTCGATATCGAGCTCATGGCACCTCCGCCCCGTACCGAGCACGCGTTGCTCACGGGGCACCTCGAGAAGGAGCAAGCGTTTGTCACGGTCGCCTTTGACGGGCCCAAGATGGGCGATGCCGACCGCTATCCGATGGAGGTTCTTTACGCGATCCTTTCGGGCCAGGGCGGCCGCTTGTTCTACGAGCTTCGAGATCGTCAGAGCCTCGCGTATTCGGTGTATCCGAGCATGGTCTTGGGCCTCGAAGCCGCTCTCTTCACGGTCAACATCGGTACCTCGCCCGAGAAGGTCGAACAGGCGTTGCGCGGCATCTACACTGAGGTCGGCAGGCTGCTCGACGACGGAGTCACCGCCGAAGAGGTCGACCGTGCGAAAGTCTATTTGATCGGGAACCACGACATCGGGCTGCAGAAGAATGGTGCTCGCGCGATGTCGTTCGGCCTCGATGAGCTCTACGGCTTCGGCTATCGCAAGACTTTGGAATACAGCGACGCCATCGAGAGCGTTTCGCGTGAAGACATCGCTAGCGTCATCGAGCGCTACTTCGTGCCGAAGACGTCGATCGTGTCTGTAACCACGCCGGAGTCGGTCGAGATTCATAAATCACTTCTCGACGAGATCGTCGGCGGCTAAGCGACGTGGTAGGCTTCGCCAACGCGTGACTCGGGGCGAGAGTCTACAACGACCCATGTCTGAACCGATCCGAAAGCTAGGACGCTACGAGCTTCTCCAGCGCATCGCCAAAGGCGGTATGGGGGAGATCTATCTTGCGCGATCCCGTGGGTCCGCCGGCTTCGAGAAGTCCTGCATCATCAAGACGATCCTCCCGCACCTGGCTGAGGAGGAGGAGTTCGTCGAGAAGTTCCTCGATGAAGGCCGCATCGTCGTGCAGCTCGTGCATGGGAACATCGTTCCCGTGTTCGATATGGGCGACGAAGACGGAGAGTACTTCATTGCGATGGAGTACATCCCCGGACGCGACCTTCGCGAAGTCTTGAAGAGTCTCGGGGTTCGCGGCGAGGCGATGCCGGTCGATTTGGCGCTCTACACGGTCAGCGAGCTTCTCAAGGGGCTCGATTACGCGCACCGAAAGACCGGTGAAGACGGCGATCCGCTAAACATCGTTCACCGTGACGTGTCCCCGTCGAACGTTCTCATTTCGCGCGAAGGCGAGGTGAAGGTCATCGATTTCGGCATCGCGCGCGCGACCAACCGACTTTCAAAGACCGTCTCAGGCCGAATTCAGGGCAAGTTCTGTTACATGAGCCCGGAGCAGGCCTCGGGCAAGCCGCTCGACAAGCGTAGCGACATTTTCTCGGCTGGAGTCGTGCTCTACGAGCTGCTCACGGGGTTCCGGCCATTCGAAGGCGACACCGATCTCGAGTCGCTGGACCTCGTGCGGAAGTGTCAGTTCGATCCGCCGAGTACGCTCAATTCGCAGATCCCGGAGGAGATCGACGCCATCGTTTCGAGAGCTCTTTCGCTCAAGCCTACCAAGCGCTTCGAGACGGCCAACGATTTCCAGGTGGAGCTTCTTCAGTACCTCTACAGCACGGGTACCAGCCCGACGAGCACGCAGCTCTCGCAGTTTCTTCAGGAGCTGTTTCCGGACGGTCTCGAGCGTGCCGACTTACGATCTGCCCGTGGCCAATCGAGTGGTCCGAAGAAGGTGATGAGCCTCGATGACGCTCTCGACCTCGAGATGGACAGACTGTTGGCCGGTGAGGGGATCGACCCGCACGAGACGACCGCGGCGGATGTCGAACTGAACCAGTTTCCGAACACGCCCACGGCGGTGCCTACCGATCCATCGGCCGACACGGCGCCTACCGAACCCGACCGCCCGTCGGAGCTTGCGCCGTTGGACCCCGTTCCTGACGACCCGCGAGGTTTCAAGCGTTGGATCGCGATTGGTGCTGCCGTCGGAATTCTCATCGGGAGCGTGGCTGCGGTGTGGGCTTTCACCCGCCCGGTCGAGGGAACGGTGAAGGTCGAGTCCGACCCACCGAACGCGCTCATCTACGTCGATGGTGCGCGGATACTCGACAAAGTGACACCAGCAACATTGGAACTCCCGGCGGGCGACTACGTGGTGGAGATCCGCAAAGAGGGCCACGAAACCGAGCGGATTCAGGTGCCTGTCGAAGCCGGAGAGGTTTTCGAGATCCCGGCGACCTCCGCCGTCCTCACACCAACTCACACCCTGCCGTCGCGTTCACTCACGCTTCGCGTCGAGCCGGCGGATGCGGAAGTTACGGTCGACAATGTGCCTGTGGCCTCTGGCTCTCAGGTCGAGATTCCGCCCAACGACAAGGTGTTCTTGCGCGCCACGCGGGCGGGCTGCGACACCTATCAAGACCAGGTCGCCTTCGATCATCCGGGTGAGCAGATCGAGATCGAGCTCACGTGCGCTCCGGCTGATGCCGGAGTGCAGGAAGAAGAGCCCGAGCCAACTCCTTCGGAGTCGCCGACGTACGTGTCGGTGAAGATCGACTCCAAGCCGTCAGGCGCGTCGCTGCAGGTGAATGGACGCTCGGTCGGCACCACGCCGCATCGTGGTCGCTGGAAGCCATCCGACTCGGTCGCGCTGGTGATGGAGCTTCCTGGCTACAAGGAGTTCAAGGAGGAGCGACGAGCCTCGAAGTTCGGTCGATCCTTCACGGCGCAGCTCGAGAAGGTCGAAGAAGGCTGCATCAAGGCCCGCGCTGTCTGGCCCAATCTCGCGACGATTCTGATCGACGGACGCGTCGTGAGTGAGGGCGATTCGTCCTACGAAGGCCGAGTGCCGGTCGGCCCACACAAAGTCACGTTCAAGAACGCCAAGCTCGAAAAATCCCAGACGTTCGACATCGTCGTCGAAGCGGGATCGAACTGCGCTCGAGTCTCGTGGGACATCGGGCAGTAAAAAAAGTTACCGCGTGATGGAACTTCCGCGCGGAGCCGTTGTCAGAACTCTTGTCCGAAGGTTGGCGAGGTTTTTTACGACACGGAGGCTCCCCGTGAGTTCGACGACGATGGTGATGCCAGGCATCGCGACCGGGAACCAAGAGGAGTCTCGGTCGAAGCGGTCCACGCGGGGCAGCATGACGTGGAAGGAACGAAAACTCGTACGACGACTGCGCGCCCGCGACGAGGAGGCGTTCACGATTCTCGTCCAGACTTATCAGCACAAGGTTTTCAACGTCGTTCTAAGGATTGTGAACGACCGCGCCGAAGCTGAGGACGTGGCACAAGAGGTCTTCGTCACGATTTTCAAGCATGTGGACCAGTTTCGCGGCGACGCGAAGTTTTCGACGTGGATGTTCCGCATCGCCACGAATCACGCCCGCAACCGGGTGAAGTACTTGTCGCGTCGATCGCGCAAAAAGCATCAAGACATCGACGACACTCCAGACTCGGCCATGGACTCGTCGCCACTTTCGGCAGATGTCGCACGACCAGACGAACAGGCGGCTGGCAACGAACTCGAAACGATCATTCAGGAAGGCCTGGCCACCCTGAACGAGATTCACCGCACGATCATCATTCTGCGAGACATCGAGAATCTGGCATACTCGGAGATCGCGGAGATCGTAGAGCTTCCCGAAGGGACCGTGAAATCACGGCTCTTTCGAGCACGGGCGGCACTCAAAGAGTACGTCGCCGAACGTTACGCCGACGGAGAGGGCGCATCAGCGCAAGAAAGTCATGGGTAACCTCGAACAACTGATGGCCGCGATGGAGGACGAGATCGAAGAGCTCGATCTCTTGTTCAACGCGTACTACGAGGGGGAGCTCACTGCGACGGAACGGGCGGACTTCGAAGATCGTATGCAAGACGATCCGGAGTTCGCGGCGTCGTATCAGGAGTTCTTCGAGATGATGGGCGGCCTGCACGAGATGCCGTTCCAGTTCGCTCCAGACGACTTCGTCGACAACGTCCGCGGGCGCATTCGCACTCGTTCTCACGGTCGTTTCTTCGGCGAAGAGTGGCTCTTCTCGACGCGTGTTCCGTACGAGGTTGTCGCGGTCGTCATGATGATCGTGATGGCTGGTGCCTACATGCTCATGGAGGCGCCGCGAGACAAAGGGATGACCACCGACGGCTCCGACACGCCGAAGCTGGTGATCGAAGAATAGCCGCATTCCATGTGACAGCGCGCCGATCCTGTGGGAAATCTACCGCGACCCGAGCGACGGATTTTCCATGGCGACGTATGTCATTGGCGACATTCATGGTTGGTTCCAGCCTTTTCGCGCCTTGCTGGCCAAGATCGAATTCGACCCAGAGAGCGATGAGCTGTGGTTTGTTGGTGACCTCGTGAATGGAGGGCCGCAGAGCCGCGAAGTCGTCGAGTGGGCGCGTGAACACTCCGCATCGGTGAAAGTAGCTCTCGGCAATCACGACCTACACATGCTCGCCGTTTGGACAGGCGCGCACCCTGCACGGCGAAAAGATACGTTCGCGGACCTGCTCGAAGCGCCCAACGCCGACGAGCTGTGCGACTGGCTTCGCCATCAGAACATCCTCCACCGCCGTGGGAATCACGCGGTGGTGCACGCCGCGATTTGGCCAAAGTGGACGCTCAAGAAGGCCGAGAAGATCGCTCGGGAGCTCGAGGCGGCCCTCCGCGTGGACGATCCCCGCCCGTTTTTCGACCAGATGTACGGCAACGACCCTCGTAAATGGTCGAAGAAGCTGCAGGGACACGACCGTCTTCGGTTTGCGGTGAACGTGTTCACCCGTGCGCGTTGTCTCACGAAGAAGAACAAGCTCGACTTCGACCACAAGGGGACCCTCGCGTCGTTGCCGCGCGGATTGACGCCGTGGTTTGACGTCCTCGCACGTCGGCCGGACGACGGGGCGCGATACTACTTTGGGCACTGGTCCGCTCTGGGCCTGCGCATTCGGCCGCGAGCGGTATGTCTCGACACCGGCGTTCGATGGGGCAGGCGTTTGACCGCGATGCGCCTCGAAGATGGGGCGATCTTCTCGGTACCGCAGTCGGCTACCGTCTGAGCCTTATGGCCAACAGGCCGACGCCCATGGCCAGTAGCGCACCAACCGCGAAGACCAACAACGAAAGGGCAATTCCGGCCAGAAAGATGCCGCCCCCGTAGACGAACATGATCGTTCCTACGAGCCACAGACCAGCAAAGAATAGCTTCACGTCGGGCCAGATGCCGAGCTGCGGCAGGATGGTTGCGAGCGCGGCAGCGAAGACGGTGAGCACGCAGAGAACTGCGAGGGCGCGATAGGCAGTGATTCGTCGGGCAAGCACAGGGTGGTCCTCCATGGAGTCATGGAGGATCTGTGCACGCGCAGTGCCAGCTCGAAACCCCGACTACGGCGCTCCAGATGCAGGCAGGCCGGCGGAGGTGTCCACGAAGTTGTCGATGCTGAGGAGTAGCTGGACAGCTTACATCGAATAGCTGAAGACCCGCGATTCGTCGGTATCGAGCAGCCGCACCGTCACGACCTTCACGTCGCTGGGCTTGCCGAGGTAGATGTCGAGAAAGCTCTCGCGGATGATGCGTTCCCAGGTCTTGTCTTCGAGTCCCCGCGCGAATCGCGTGAGGCCGACCCAAAGTTTGCCGCCGGAATCGCGCTCGACGAAGAAAGATCCGATGCGCTTCGGAATCGTCGATTCGCCCGTGTGCATGAGGTCGTAGATGACGTCGGCGTGCTCGGCCGGAGCCTCGACCGTGGCTCGAATCGGGAGGATGCGGATCTCTTTGGCGTCTTTCTCGGTGAGGTCGAAGAAGTCCTGCTCGCGCATCAGTCCGCGCATCAGCTTTTGGTCTTCTTTCTTACCTTCGAGGTTCCAGCGCCATGCGCCTTCGAGCCGCACGCGGTAGGTGTCGGTGTTGCGGCCTCGAATGATGAGGAACGCACCGTCGAAGGTGTAGTCGCCTTCTTCCTTCTCGATCCATTCGTCGCTTTTGAGGATGTAGCGCGCGAATGTCCCGTCGAGGCGGAAACGATAGACCTGCCGCCCTTTGTCTGCGGGCTTGTGCGGGTCTTCAGATTCGGGGAGGAAGTACCAGGAACCACGAATGGCCTCGGGGGGCGGCCTCTCCTGCATCATTTCTCCTTAAAGAGCGCGAGCCTAACGGGCATACGAGCGGCGAGTCGTCCGACGATCGACGAGGCCCAGTAGGCTTGTCCATCGAGGTCGCTGCCCAGACGGTTGGGTGCTGCGATGCCAAGAATTCGGGCATCGCCACCGGGTCGCGGAACGAGCGAGACTACTTCGCCATCGAGAATCACTGCCCAAGTTTGTAACCCGGTGGACGACGGAGCGGCAAGCCGAGCGCGGGTGGAAGGTTCGAAGGCGAGCGATACGTTGTAGGCGCCGGTGGGCGCGAGAGACATTGTGGCCGCTGAGATGTCGCTTTCGGTGGCGAGAACTTCGCCCACCACGACGGTTCTCCATCCAATCACGTCGGGTGCGACGGCGATCTTCATCTCCTCGGCCATCGCGAGTCGGGCGACCGCGCGGTCGAGCGGGGCGCGTGTCGACGCCCAAAGGTATCCGCGTGCAGATTCGCCGCGAATCTCGACTCCCGGCGCAAGAACGTCGGTGAGCTCGCGCCAGTCGGGACCTCCGCCTTCGAGAATCGGTCGAATCTCGAGGCTTCCCGGAGCTGTCGCCAGCCCGTTCAGCCAGGCCGCGTCTGTGGTTCCGCCGACGGTGACCGAGACCGTTCGGACCTGCGGTCGTACTTTGAAGTCTTTGACGCCGGCCGCCTTGAACCGCTCTTCGAGGCGCTTGGAGATGATCTTCGCCATCTCTTCGGCCACCTTCGGCGTGGATGCGTCTTTTGGTTGGTCGAACTCGAGCCGGTAGTTGGTCTCGCCCGCAAATGCGGGAAGAGACACGCTCAGGAGCAGTGCGACGGCGAAGGCGGCGAGTTGGCGATACACCATGGAGTCACATCTGGCGGCTTACGAAATCGATGAAGTCGATCTTCGTGATGATGCCGACGAGGTTATTCGAGTCGACCACGACCACAACTTTGTTCTGCTTAAAGAACTGGCCGATGAGGCTGACTCGGTTCGACGGCTCGACAATGGCGAAGTGGGTTTCGACCAGATCGTCAATCTCATCGTCCCCGCTACCTTCGCCGAGGAGATGGTTCAACACGTCCGTCTCGTTGACGATTCCAACGACGCGTCCGGCGTCGAGCACGGGGAGCTGGGAAATGCCGTCGAGCTTCATGCGCCCGATGACGTCAGCGACCGTGTCGCCGAGCGTGGCGGTGATGACCTTGCCCGGCTTTTTGGTGAGGATGTCGGAAACCCTGCCCGAACCGAGTTCGTCGCCGAGGAACCCGTTTTCGCGCATCCAGTCGTCGTCAAAAATCTTCGAGAGGTAGCGCGACGACGAGTCGCACATGATGACGACCATGTTCATCTCTTTGTCGACGCGTTCGGCGTACTTGATGGCCGCCGCGAGTGCGCCACCGCTGGAGCCGCCGGCCATGACGCCTTCTTCGCGAAGGAGCCGGCGAGTGGTCACGAAGCAGTCACGGTCGGTCACGCGCACGACTTCGTCGACGTAGTCGAACGACATCGTGCTCGGCAGGAAGTCTTCGCCGAAACCTTCGACGAGGTAGGTCGAAGCTTCGGTCATCTTCCCGGTCTTGAAGAAGTCGTAGTAGATCGACCCGATGGGGTCGACGCCGACGACTTGAATCTCGGGCTTCTTCTCTTTGAGGTATCGGCCGGTACCCGAGATGGTCCCGCCCGTCCCCATGGTCGCGACAAACACGTCGAGGTCGTCGCCGCACTGGCCCCAGAGTTCCGGACCGGTCTTGAGGTAGTGCGCCCGCGGGTTTGCAGGGTTGTGGTACTGGTTTGCGAGGAATCCGCCGGGTGACTCGCGGGCGAGACGGTCGGCGACCTTGTAGTAGCTGCGGGGGTCTTCGGGCTCGACAGCCGTGGGGCAGACCACGACTTTTGCGCCCATCGCGCGCAGCGCCTTGATCTTCTCGTCGGACATCTTGTCGGGCATCACGAAGATGCACTTGTAGCCCTTGTTTGCGGCCGCCATCGCCAGGCCCATCCCGGTGTTTCCGGAGGTCGCTTCGACGATCGTGCCACCAGGCTTGAGCTGCCCGGACTCTTCGGCGTCTTCGATGATTTGCATGGCCGGACGGTCTTTCACGCTCGAGCCAGGGTTCATGTACTCGAGCTTCAAGTAGATGTTCGCCTTCACGTGCTTGGCGATGGTGTGGCAGCGAACGAGCGGCGTGTTCCCCACCAGCTCCAGGATGTTTTCGGCGGCTTGAATCATCGTCTTCTCCAGATCTCGTAACCCGTCGTAATGAGCGAGTGGTAACACCATCGCGAGGGGCGAGACAAGGAGATGAAACGACGCAGAGCGTCATGAATGCTGGTTCAGCGAAAACCGGTGTACCTTACCAATTGCGGTCCGCCTTGCTCCCAAACGGCCATTCGTCGCATCGAAGGGGAGAACACACTCGACTGTTTCTCTGACGCACTTTCGGAATCCAGCTCCGCGTGGCATTTCTATCGACGGTAGAAATCCAACCAACTCATCTCAATTCTGGAGAGAACTCCAATGCTCAAACGCTACAAGAAGTCTGTCGCGCTCGCGCTGCTCTTGACCGTGACGCCCGCGATGTCCGGATGTTTCGGATCGTTCGGTGCCGTCAAGTTGATCTACAACTTCAACAAGGACATCTCCGGCAACAAGATCGTGCAGTGGCTCGTCTTCGTGGTCGCGTTCTTCATCCTGCCCGTTTACGGAATTGCGGGATTCATCGACGTCTTCATCCTGAACGTTCTGGAGTTCTGGACCGGCTCGAACCTCCTCGCCGAGAAGGGCGAGGAAGTGCCTGAGAAGATTGTCCAGCTCGACGACGACACGCTCCTCATCATGAATCGCGACGAGTATCACTCGCTTCGCTTCGAGCTCATCAAGGCGGGCGAGGCGACTTCGTACGAGTTCGAGATGACGCGCGACGGCGCGGCGTTCTACGACTCCGGCGAGATGGTGGGCGTGCTGCAGGCGAAGCCCGACGGAATCACGCTCTACAACGCCGAAGGCGTGGTGCTCGACTCGATGTCCGCCGCCGAAGAGCAGCAGGCGATCGCCGAGTACGAAAAGCAGGGTCCTGCTGGCCTCGTCGACTTCCACGAGTCGCGCGCCGCAGTGAACTTCGGTGTCGCCGCACGCTAATTAGCTCGCGAACACTTGCGACTCCAACCCCGGCTCGCTACAAAGCCGGGGTTCTTTTATGTGTTGGAGTTTGTGATGGTTCACGGTCGGTTCGCACGGAACCGGTTCGCCCAATGGGCGGCCTGGTTTGTCTCCCTCTTCTGCATTGGTGTCATCGTCACGGGCATGCTCGTCGGCCAGACTGGCACGGTGAACGCTCAAGATTCCGAGCCTGATGCTGGCGTCGAGCAAGTCGAAGACGGCGCCCCTCCTGCACAAGAGAAGGAAGCCACGCTCACCCGAGCGAAGGTGGGAGAAGGGGAGAAGAGCGGTATCTTGGAGCGCGGATTGTCGTTCTTCGGGATCTTCTTCTTCATCTTTCTCGCGTGGTTGCTGTCGAACAACCGCTCCGAAGTGAACTGGAAGCTGGTCGGCGTCGGCGTGGCTCTACAGCTCGCCTTCGCGGTGATCATCTTCTACGTGCCCGGCGGACAGTTCGTCTTTGACGGGGCCACGCAGGCGGTGAAGAAGCTCCTGGAGTTCACGAATCAGGGCTCGAGTTTCATCTTCGAGTCGTACGTGACCGGGCAATGGGAGCCGAGCCTCATCAACTTCACGTTCGCCGTGCTTCCGACCATCATCTTCTTCAGCTCGCTCATGACAATCCTCTATCACCTGGGGATCATGCAGGCGGTCGTGAAGCTTTTCGCGATTGTGATGCAGAAGGCGATGGGCACGTCGGGCGCCGAGTCGCTCTCGGCCGCAGCGAACATCTTCGTCGGTCAGACGGAAGCACCGCTGGTGATCAAGCCTTACGTCAACGACATGACCGTGTCGGAGCTCATGACCGTGATGACCGGTGGCTTTGCGACTGTCGCAGGTGGCGTCCTCGCCATCTACGTCGGGATGCTCGAGCCGATGTTCCCGGACATCGCTGGCCACCTGCTCGCCGCGAGCGTGATGTCGGCTCCGGCCGCGCTCGTCATCGGCAAGATCATGATCCCCGAGACGACTACGCCGGTGACCGCCGGGTCGCTCGATGACTCCTCGCTCGAGAAGGAAGACGTCAACGTGCTCGACGCCGCGAGCCGTGGCGCCGCGGAAGGCCTGAAGCTGGCTTTGAACGTGGGCGCCATGCTCCTCGCGTTCATCGCGCTCATCGGCCTCGTGAACTACCTCATCGGTCTGCCTCAGCTGTGGACGGACAATCCCGCAACTCTCCAGGACATCTGCTCGTACCTGTTCGCTCCGATCGCGTTTGCGATGGGCGTGCCGTGGGAGGACTGCTTCAACATCGGCCGCTTGCTCGGCATCAAGATGGTCGTCAACGAGTTGGTCGCCTACGCCGAGCTGCAGAAGATGCTCACCGACGGTGTGCAGCTCCAAGACCGCTCGATCATCATCGCAACCTACGCGCTCTGCGGCTTTGCGAACTTCGGTTCGATCGGCATTCAGCTGGGCGGAATTGGCGGCATCGCGCCGGACCGGAAGCATGATCTTGCGAAAATCGCGCTTCGGGCGATGATTGCAGGTACCATCGCGGCGTTCATGACCGCGACCATTGCTGGAATTTTGGTGTAGCACTGCGAGAAAGGCCCCCCGCATGACCGATTACGACGCGATTCAACAGACGAAGGCATGGATCGAGGAGCGCGTTGACGCGTCTCCGGCCATCGCCCTCATTCTTGGCTCTGGTCTCGGCGCGCTTGCCGATGACCTCGAAGACCGCAAGGTGTTCCCGTATGGCGAAGTCCCGAATTGGCCGACCTCGGCTGTCGAAGGGCACGCTGGCAACCTCGTGTTCGGCAAGCTCGGCGGCGTCAATGTCGTCGTGATGCAGGGACGCTCGCACTATTACGAGGGCTGGACGGCCGACGAGGTTACCTTCCCTGTGCGTGTCTTTGCCGCGCTCGGAATTGGGCGGATCCTCGTGACCAACTCCGCCGGCGGGATCAACCCGAACTTCTCGCCTGGCGACCTGATGCTGATCACGGATCACATCAACATGACGGGCTACAACCCGCTGCGCGGCGAGAATGACGACCGACTGGGGCCGCGCTTTCCGGACATGTCCGAGGCGTACTCGAAGTCGATGCGCCGCGTGATCATCAACGCTGCGCGCGAACTCAACGTTCCGCTCGAGTCGGGCGTTTATGCCGGTGTGGCAGGCCCGAGCTACGAGACTCCCGCCGAGGTTCGCATGCTCGGCAAGATGGGCGGCGACGCGGTCGGAATGTCGACCGTGCCGGAGGTCATCGTCGCCAACCACGCGGGTATGGAGGTCGGTGGAATCTCGTGCATCACCAACCTCGCCGCGGGTATCTCGGCGACGAAGCTGAATCACGAAGAGGTCAAGGAGACCGCGGCGTTGGTGCGAGAGTCTTTCGCGTCGCTCGTGCGCGCGACCGTTTCGCAGCTGGCGGACTGACTCATGACCGATATCGATCAAGCAACCTGGGACAAGCTGTTGCAGGCGGCCAACGACGCCGCGACCAAGGCATACGCGCCCTACAGCGATTTTCACGTGGGGGCTGCGCTCTTGACGCCTTCCGGCGAGATTTTCGCTGGATGCAACGTCGAGAACGCGACCTTCGGCGCGACCGTTTGTGCCGAGCGAAACGCAATCGCGGCTTCGGTTTTGGCCGGCCAGCGTGAGTTCATCGGGCTTGCCGTTCTTTGCCCCGCCGACAGGCCCGTCGCGCCCTGCGGCGTGTGCCGCCAGGTCCTCGCCGAGTTCTGCGGTGACCTGCCAATCCTCCTCGCCACGCCCGACGGGCAGCGCGAGATGGTCGACCTCGCCGAACTACTCCCACATCGATTCGGCAAGTCAGACTTCACCTGATTACGCCGAAAACTTGGGGGACTTACGACGAAATTCGCTCGAAAACATGGAGCGGATTCGATAGATTGTGACCGAACCTGAGCTTTCCTTCAGTTTTTCGAGAGTCGTTTGATGAAGAAGTTCTCCGCCCTGCTGGCTGTCTCGCTCCTGATTGCTGCGTGCGGCGACGATTCGCCCAACGCCACCAACAATCTCACTTCACTCAACGTCGACGCGAACAACGTGGCGAACTTCGATTGCGTTCCGTCGCAAGAAGAATGGGATTCTGAGGTGGGGGCGTTGGTCGAGACGCATTGCGGGACTTGCCACGGCGACACGCCGAATTTCGGTGCTCCGCACACGCTCACAGACTATGAGGCGATGCTGACGCTCAGCGGCGAGCAGCGCCTTGTCGACCGCGCAGCGGCGCGCGTCGCTTTTGGGACGATGCCGCCCGCCGGCGTTCCCGATCTTCCGGACTCCGCGATTCAGTCGATTGTCGACTGGGCGAGCTGTGGATCGATCGAGCCCGAGCTGGGCACGGGCCTGAAAGTGGACCGACCGGTATTCCTCGCGCCTGAGGATCCGCCTGAAGGACTCGAGTTCTTTGATGTTCGGGCAGATGACTTCGCGGTCGGCGAAGACGTTCTCGACCTCTACCAGTGCTTTACTCTCGACGCCCCTGTCGACGCCGACAAGTTCATCCGTCGGCTCGAGGTGGTCATCGACGAGTCGGAAGTCCTCCACCATGTCGTGCTCTTGCGGGACCCTGAGCGCAATGCACCCGAGGGCCGTCACCAGTGCACCGGGATGCCTCAGAACTCCGACTACCTCTACGCATGGGCGCCGGGCGGCGGCCCGATTCAGTTCCCAGACGGTGGCCTGCGGGTCACGCCGGGCGAGCGATTCGTTCTGCAGATTCACTACAACAATGCTGTCCGAAAGGCCGACGTCGTCGATACGTCTGGGGTTCGACTCTACTACGATGAGCCTACTGGCACCGAGTACGGGATGGTCGCTCCGGGCCCGATCGCCTTCCAGGTCTCTCCGAGCGCGACGGAAGATGTCTCCGGCGAGTGCAACGTGGACCAAGAGACCACGATTTTGGCGGGAATGCCGCACATGCACGAGTTTGGCACCAGGTTTTCGCAGGTGCTCGAGCGCGCCGACGGAACGATGGAGCCGGTGATCGAGCTCGACAACTGGGAGTTCGAGACGCAGCTGTTCTACAGCATTCCGTTGACGATGATGCCGGGGGATACGCTGCACACAACGTGCACGTTCGAGAACACGACGGCCGGCCCAGTTCGATCCGGTGAGCGCACACAAGACGAGATGTGCTTCAACTTCATGTACGTGACCCCGCCGCCGGCTGAGAGATACTGCGACGCTTCGAGCGAGGCACCGTCCGACATCGACTACGCTCCGGGCCAGTGCCTCCCTGACCCGCCAATCGCCGAGCCCGGGCTCACCCGCGGTACGTTCAACTTCGATCCGGCCCCGACTCCGGTCGGTGGCGAACTCTCGCCCGGAAACTTCGAGATGATCGACTTCACGATCTACCGCGACGGCGCAGCAACGCCGATCGGCAACATCGATCCGGAAGCTTCCGAGCTCCTCTCAAAAGGACAGCTCATCGTCAGCGACTCGGAAGTGATCTTTGATGCCGACTTCGCGACGGTCGCCGCCGTCGACACGGGTCAGTCGTTCAACAGCACGAACGACATCAGTGTCTCGGGAACGTACGCGATCGACGCGACCACGTTGAACATCACGACCACGTGTCCGGGTGATGGACTCGCAGACTTCGAGTTCACCGCCGATGTGGATACCGTTCAGCTTCAGCGCCCGGGCGAAGCTTTTGGTGTGCCCTTCATGGCTGTGTACACGTTCGAGCGCCGCGAGTAGGCCGAGAACGCTGGCTGTTTGAATACACTATCCCACACCTCCGTCTTAACGGTTGTCTGGCCTCGATACCTCCGGGGCCGGAAGTTGTTAACCCCACCGGAGGTCCCCCATGCAGCTCTCCTACCGTTCCCGCCGTCGCCCATCCCGGGCTTCAGTCTTCTTCTTCCTGCTCGCCCTGCTGTTCGTCGGAGTGAACTACTTCCTCGCTGACGAAGCGCACGCAGCCCATCCGACCGACATGACGGTCGAATTCCAGAACCTCGAGCTCATCGAGCGAAAGGGCGGATTGATCATCAACTACGAGGTGCAGCGTCGCTCCTGGCGAGACATGCGGCAGGCCGACGTGGACCCGCGCCTCAACCTGTATACTCGTGACCGACGGCGCCAGGGATTCGAGTTCGCCTTCAGCGTAGAGCTCGATAGTCGAATCGGACGCATTGAGCTTCCGAAGCAGGTGAAGCTGCGCGGGACGCGCGTGGTCGAGATGGAAGTGGTTGGCTTCTCCGGGTTCTATCGAGTGACTCAGACGCGGTTCGGAGACGCTTGCGACGCGAAAGTTCGACTTCGCGTGCAGCGCGGCAACGGAAACGGTCACGGCGGGCATGCCGGCGGAGGCCATGGTCATGACCACGACGATCACGACGACCACCACGAACGACCCGGATACACCACCGCTCAGCTCATCAACGCCTGCAAAGCGAGCGCGCACTCGACCAACGTGAGTTCGTGCATCACCAAAGCCAATGCGCTCCCGAGAGGTGTCGATGTGCCCGCGACCATCCGGGCTTGCGGCAACGCGACGCAGTGGAACTCTGAATTCAATACGTGCATGGACCGCGCGAAGTCGGTGCGAAACGACCCGGCCGGCGTCGTGGCCGCTTGTGACGAGGCGACGCAGTGGAATTCGGAGCTTTCGACCTGCATCAGTAAAGCTGCGAGACACACCGGGCCCCGCGTAGCTGCGGTCATCAAGGCGTGCGGCGAGGCGACTCAGTGGAACTCCGAGTTCAACGCCTGCCTCGACGGGAGCCGAAGCCTCGGCGCGCGACCGGCGCGAACCATCAAAGCCTGCGCCGACGCCACGACATGGAATTCGGAATTCAATTCGTGTCTGCAGTCCGCAAGCACGACTCGCGAACGACGACGAGAACCTGCATAGAAACAACGACGGATTGTACCCGGCCGCCCCGTTTCGAACGAAAACGGGGCGGTTTTCTTTTGGTGGCAGATCGGGTTGAAGCCCGCATGACCCGTGGGTCAGTGATAACTTGACCCGCGATCCGGGCCTCTGCTACGTTCCGCTCACTGCCAACGCAGAATTCACTTCCTATCGGCCGCATCTACCGCGGTAATGGAATGATTGACCCCACAGGAGCAAATCAATGAACAAATTCCTCAAAGGCGGATTCGTGGTCGCCGCGACTGCTGCGCTTGCACTCGCAGCATGTGGCGATGACCCGGTCGAGAACAACAACTCGAACAATCAGTCGAACGTTTCGACCAACAACGCGACGTCGAACAATTCGACGTCGAACAACTCGACGACGAACAACACCACGACGTCGACGTCGAACAACGGCACGACCGGCTCGAACAACACGACGATGGAAGAGCCGCCGCCCCCCGGATGCGACGACCCGACTCCTCCAGCACGCTGCGCAGAAACGCCTGAAGGCTTCGCGTGGGGAACCGCTTCGGTCATCAACACCTTCGCGATTGAAGGCGAAGGTTCCGACCCGGTCTGCTGCTTCGATTACAACGGCGACGACGAGATCGACAACGCTCTCGGCGTGCTCCTCGCTGGCGCCGGCTTCAAGGCCGACATCAACGACTCGATCGCTGACGGCATCAACGACGGCTCGATTACCATCGTGCTCGAGCACGACGGACTCGCCGCCCTCGAAGACGGAACGTTCAACATCAACTTCTGGCTTGGAGAGTGGGGCAACGACATGGACGGCATGCCGATTACCATGCTCGACCCAGCCGGCTCGAACCCGATCCTCATCGACCCAGCGTCGATCGACACCGGAACGCAGCCGCTCGCGTACATCCCGGACGCAACGCTCGCCGGCACTGCTGTTGAGGCAGGCCCTGGTGTGTTCCAGCTCGCTCTCGAGCTGCTCGGAACGCCGCTCGTCCTCCGCGTCTCGGCTGCTCGCGTCGAAGCTGACGTCGACCTCGCCAACTCGAGCATCGACGGTGGCGTCGCTCTCACGAACGCCAAGCTCGGCGGATACGTGAAGACCGAAGACATCATCAACGCGATCAACCTCTTCGCTTCGACCTGCACCTGCCTCGGCATCGGTCAGGACCCGCTCATCACGCCTGAAGGTGTCTGCAACGCAAACGCAGACGCGACCCAGTGCGAGACCGACGGCGAAGACACCTGCGCTCAGATCGCTTCGAACTGCACGCTTCTCTCGGTTGTCCCGACCCTCGCGGACATCGATGCAGACGGCGACGGCGAGTTCGACGCAGTCTCGATCGGCGCTACCTTCACTGCTGCTGGCGCGACCATCCAGGGCGTTGCTGAAGCTCAGTAAGTTCGCTTTCGACGAACAAAAAGCCCCGGGCGAATCGCCCGGGGCTTTTTTTTCGCCTTCGGCGAGGGACGTTCGCCT
>CAYLMO010000077.1:0-22103 GCA_964384605.1 uncultured Bradymonadales bacterium
AGCGGAGTCTCGCCTTCGGCCGTCTTGGCGCGAAGGTCGGCGCCCAACCCGATCAGCTCCGCCACCAGCTCGGCGTGCCCTCCGAGGGCCGCAAAGTGGAGCGGCGTCGCGCCCTCGCGCGAGAGCACCTTGTCGTTTCGGACAGGTCCGGCCGGCAGGTCGACCCCCACTTCCGTCGCGAGTCGCATCGTGGTCTCCACGTCACCGGCGTACGCGGCCTCGTGGATCGGCATCCACCCAGTAACGGAACTTTCCGGTCGCTCGAGCATGCTTACCCCGCCGCTTCGATGATCGGCTCCACGAGCTGGTCGACCAGACGCCACAAGTCTTTGTCGGTCGTCCGGTCCCATCGCCCCGACCACAGCTCGATGCAGATTCCATGCGTGACCACGCTCGCGCGCCACGCCAGCGCGTCGCGCTGCCGCGCGCTCAAGTGTCCGTAGCGTTCGGAGTCACCCAGCGGCCCTGAAAAGCTCGAGCGCAACGCCGCCCAGTCCGGCGGATTCTCGTGCGGATGCAGAAACAACGCCTCGTAGAACCGCGGATTGTCTGCGGTGAACCGGGCGATCGTGAACGCGGCGGCGCGCACGGGATCGTCCATCGTCGCGTCATTCGTTTCGATCGCCTCGAGCAGCCGGCCGATGATCGCTTCGATGATCGCGTCCTCGAGCGCCTGCATATTCTCGAATGCAGTCGAAACAGGCGCGGTCGACGAGCCGAGCTCTTTCGCGACCGTACGCGCGCTAACCCCCGTCAATCCTTGCGCTCGGACGACTTCCAGCGCCGCGTCGAGCACCGCCTCCTGCGTATATTTTGTCTTCGGTGGCATGCTCGGAACCTATCACGACCCTCCAAGAATCGCACGCGTTATGTGACGAGTGTTATTTAATTCTTGAAATCCAACGTTCGTTATATTACACCTGTTGTATGAACTGAGACGGACCACCGAAACAAGCAACGAGATACTCAAAATGACCGCCGCAACGACCCACGAACCGACCAAAGCCGAACTCGACGCCGCCCTCAACCTTCAGCGCAAGGCTGCGATTGCCGCCGGCGGTGCCGTCGACCATGCCGGCCGCGTACAGGTCGTCACGATGGAAGAATTCGACATGGGCCGCACCATCTTCGGCGGCCTCGAGGGCTTCATTCCGCGCACGGTCATGCAGGACAAGCTCGCCAAAGAGCCGATCTGGCACGACGACGCCGCCAAAGAGGTCGAGTCGGCGTACGGTGAAGTGACGACGAAGCATCCCGAGCCAGATGTGAATCCGGACCTCATCGACTTCATGCACGACGAGTGTGACTTCTCGATGGAACACGCCGATGGCACCTTCCTCGAGCACCTCCTCTTCTGCCACGACTACGCCGCCCACTACTACCCAGACCACTCGCCGAACGTCGCGCTGCTCCACTCGATCCTGGGCACGGCGACCAACACCTTCGCCATGCCGGTCGAGAAGTTCGACGCCCTCAGCGAGCGTCTGACCGAGTTCGAATCGCTCCAAATCGAGGCGTTCCCGTCGGTCCTGCGACTCTTCTACGACCAGGGCCTACTCGCCGAGCTCAACGCCAACATCCACCGGCTCGACGAGCTCCAAGAGCTCCACTGCTACCGCGTGATGGACAACAAGCTGCTCGTGCTCGACGCCGAGAATCTGTGGCACCAGCTCAACTACCACCTGATGCACTTCGTCGACTTCATGCCGTCGGCGAACTGGTGGTTCCGCCGCAACGACCCGCTCCTCCTGATGTTCCAGCAGCTCTCGACGTTCCTCGACAAGGCCGGCCAGCGTCGCGCCCACGTCGACGTCGCGTTCCCGAGCGTGCCGAAGCCGATCGTCGGCGAAGACCCGACTCTCGTCGGCCGACTTTCGGGCTTCCTGCCGTCTTCGCTCACGATGAAGCTCGCGCGAAAGACCATCCGGGGATACTCCGACAAGATCGGGCACAACCTCGACTACCGGCTCGTCTGGCGCTGAGCGGAACCCGAAAAGCGGATAGCGGACCTTGCAGCTACCGGAAGGAGCAGTTGCCACTCGGCGGTTCGGCCCCCTCTCACGTGCTCAGAACGCCGGCCAAACTTGGCGCGCCTCTTGCTCTTACACGCGGGTGTTACATGCACTCCGCTGAGCTCGCGCCCAATGAACTTCCGAAACGTTGCCATCCTCCTCGCATTCGCCGCCCTCGCGGCATGCTCCTCCGTCGATAACGAAGGCGAGTTCGACTCGTTCGGCGGTAGCGATGCGCTCGCTTCGGAACGCGCCGACGGCTTCGGCCTCACGCAGCCCGAAGCCGACGCCATCCTCAAGCTCGTGAACACGGCCAGCTTCGAAGTGCTCGACGACGATGTGGCGCTGGACGTTCGCGCCGCACGCAACATCGTCGAGGCCCGAGACAAAGCCCCCATCGCCACGCTCGATGAGCTCGACGCCATCTCGTGGGTCGGCTCGCGCGCCCTCGGCAAGCTCCGCGAATACGTGAACGCCAACGGACTCGTCGGCGCCGGCGCCGAGGCCTGCCTCATCATCTCGGAGTATGTCGAAGGCAAGCTCAACGAGAACAAGGCCGTCGAGATCTGGAACTGCGGCGACGCACCGGTGGCGCTCGACGATGTCGCCCTCTGCCTCATCCGAAACGACGACGAAGACTGCACCCGCGCGACCCCGCTCAGCGGCCGGACGCTCGCACCCAATGACACCCTGGTGGTCTGCCGCGACCTTCACGGCAACGCCTTCAACGACCCGGTCTCGTGGATCACACAGCCTTGTGAGCTCGAGGTCGGTTCGACCGCGATCTTCTCGGGCGACGACCGCCTCGCGATCGTTCGCGACGCCAACAACGACGCCGAATTCTCGCTGGCGAATGACCAGGTGCTCGACGTGCTCGGCCGCATCGGCTACCGCCCGCTCGACAACACCTGGCAAGACGTTCGCCTCGACCGCTGCCGCCTCGAGCCCAACGACGGCAAGAGCTTCTACCTGACCGAAGATTGGTTCCACAGTGAGCCGTGGAGCAACGACCGTGGTTCGCACCTCGGCAAGCCGCCGACCCGCACCAGCTGTGACGATCCGCTCTCGGGTGTGTGCGTCTTCGGCTCGAACTACGGCGACCTCATCGGCGCCAACGACGCCATCGTGGTCACCTCGAAAGCTCGCGTAACCTCGCCGTCCGAGGTCTCCGGAATCGAAGCCGATCAGCTCATCCACGCCGTCCAGGTCGCCTACGAAGAGGTCACCACGCTCGACGAAGCCTTCGCGGCCGTCGACGCCGGCGAAGTCAACATCCACCGGCTGTGGGACGCCTCCAACGGTGACCCCTACATCTCGTTTGAGTTCGGCGCGGGCGACAACTCCTACGGCCGTATCTTCGAGGCCGGCACCACCACGGTCGCCGCCAATATCCTCGACCTCGACCTCTACGACTGCACCGCCTTCTGGGGCCCGCAGCGCCGCGATTGCACCTCCACCGCCGACTGCGCCGACGGCCTGCGCTGCGAGGGAATGCGCGACGGAGTCGGCTCCTGCATCGAGACTTCGTTCAGCCCGGCCGGAACTGGTTCGCAGTGCCGCACCAGCCTCGACTGCCCCGGCTCCAACGGGTTGGTCTGCGGCGGTGAAAACCTCGGCGGAGGCTTTTGCGTCGCCGCATGGTCGCGCCGCACGTTCGAGCTCGACCGCCGCCGCACCATCCAGCTCGGCCGTATGGAAATCCCCATCGACGTCTACGGCCTCGCTTCGGTGAGCACCGACGTCACGGTGAACATGCTCGCGACGAACGAAGACTACGCGAACCTTCGCATCAGCCTGCAGAACCCGCTCGGCACGGAGGGCGTGCTCTTCGACGGCGACGCAAACGCCCGCGAAGTCTCGCTCCGCGACCAGGCTGTCCTCGCCTTCCCGGGCGACGAAGATGCCAACGGGCAGTGGCTCCTGGTCATCGAGAACCCCGATGGAGCTGTTCCGGGGCTTCTGTACCGGTTCCAGATGACGGTGACGTCGCGGTACGACTGAGAGGTCGTCGGCGCGAATCATCTTCGAACGGCAGGGGTGGCGCGAACCTCTCCCCGGGCTCTGCCCCGGGAGGTGTAGACCGGACCACTGTCCCCGCATATCATCCCCCCATGTCGATCTGGACCAACGTCACTCGAGCCTCCGTCGCCGTCGCCCTCGTCGGCCTCGGAATGGCGGCATACCCGCTCTACAACTGCACCTCGACGGTCGCGGACCTCATGTTCTCGCCGGGGTACCCAGACCTCGACCCCAACCTGCTCCAGATGGCCAAAACTGCCCGCGGTGACCTCGTCGAAGAGACCGCGCCGAAGGGCGTTTCGCGATGGAGCGTGACCGCTCCCGTCTGCACCGAAAACCTGCCGGCGACCGACTACCTGCCAGGGCTGGGGCTCTTCATCTTCGGCATCTTTGGTATCTTCGTCGGCCGCCGCGGCGACTCCCTCGCCCCAGACGTTCCGGAGATCGACGAAGAACGCGTCGCCGAGATTCGGGCAAACGAGCTCCACCAGACAACCAAGCCGGCCACGCATGCCGACGACGTGAAGGCCATCGAGGTCGACGTCGACGACGCGGCGCTCGGCATCGGCACCGCCATCTCGCCCGACTCGCCCGACGCCAAGCTCTACGAAGGCGACGACGACACGCTCATGGCGTTCGTGGAAGACCGGATGGACGCCGAGGAAGACGAGGAACTTCCGGAGGCCGAATCCATCGACGGGTTCTTCTGTCCGCCCGGATACGGCAACAAACCGGTCGCCTACGTCGACCCGAGCCACCCACAGGCCGCCGACGACCTCGAAGGCGACGACGCCTTCGGCAACTTCGACCGGCCGTGGGCGAGCGTCGACGCGGCTCTCGAGCACATCCGCCGCCGAATCGTCACCGACGTTCCGGGCGCGATGATTCGCCTCGTGCCAGGGGTCTACCAAGCCTCGATCGACATCCCCGACCGCGTCTGCATCGTGAACCACCGAACGCCGGCCGAGGGCGACGACGCCGCCCGGCTCCGCTGGATTTCATCGCTCACCGCGACGCACCCCGACGCCGTCACCATCTTGCCGCCGTCCGACGCCGACTACGCCGTGAAGTTCACGGCCGGGCGCAACCACGGCCTCGTAGGCTGCCACGTCGTCTCGCGCGACACCGCCGATCAGCACGGCATTCTCACCGACGGCGCCCAGGCGGTCGGCATCCTCTACTGCGTCATCGACGGCTTCAAACGCGGGGGCATGAAGCTCACCCTCGCCGGCAACGTGAACGCCGGGATGGGCCTGCAGATCCGCGGCTGCGTCTTCCAAAACAACACCGCCGCAGAAGGCGGCGCGGTGTGCATGGAACGCTCGGTCGCCAAGTTCCATAGCTGCATCTTCAAGGGCAATCACGCCCGCACCGGCGGGGGCGTGCTCGTGCGCGACTGCCAGGGCGTTTCGTTCGAGAAGGCCCGATTCGACGGCAATCGTGCCGAGGCAAAGCCGCCAGAACAGGTCAACCCCGAAGCCGTACCGCTCGCCGATTGGGGCCGAGCCGAGGGTCTCGGCGGAGGCCTCATGGTCACGCGCTCGAAGGTCGTCGTGAAGCGCAGCGAATTCGTCGACAACGGGGCGAGCTTTGCCGGCGGTGGAGTTGCCGTCGTGCACGGCAGCCTGATGCTCGTCGGTGACGACAAACTCCGCGCGCGCCTCGCCCGCAACAAGTCGCGCGTCGGCGGCGGTGCCTTCGTCGTCGGCCTCCGGTCGGGCAATTCCACGGTCCGCTTCGACGACATCGACTTCGAACAGAACACCGCCCGCGCGGCCGGCGGCGGACTCGCGATCGTCGGTCTCGCCGAGGCCAAGGTTTCCGACGCCGTCTTCAGCGAGAACGCAGCCGACGGCGACCGCGCACTCGGCGGCGGTGTAGCCGTGCATTTGGGGGCGAAGTTTCTGTCGACCCGCACGGTTCTCCGGAACAACAAGTCGGCGGGCCACGGCGGCGGAATCTGCTCCATCAACGGGAGCGTGAAGTTCGGCGAAAAGAGCGACATCGCCGACAACCTGACCAAGGACGAAGGCGGCGGTGCTTACGTCATCACGCGCCGCTCGACCGAGCTCGAGTCGATGATCAACGCCGGTGAGCTCGATCTGCCGTTCGTGTTCGACATCGACGCGGCACGCGTGCGCCGCAACGCTGCGAGAGGGATGGGCGGCGGTGTTCGCCTCGGCAACACCATCGACCAGCCAACCCCCGCGCTCGGCGTGAAGCTCAACCACGCCCGCATCCGCTCGAACATCACCAAGTCCGACAACGGTGCCGCGAGCGACATCTGGTTCGAGTGGGCAGGGCAAGTCGTCGCTTCGGGCCTCACCGCGCCCGAGCGCAAGTTCGTCCTCAAGTAGATTCGCGCCGCCCCCGCAGTGTTCTAATCACTTGAACACGAAACAAAATTCGTGCGATCATGCGTTGTACGCAAGGAAGCGTACCTACCCTATCAGCCCACGACGGCCATGCTCCTCAATCCCTTCGATCCCGAACGTTCGTCGGAGCCGCTTCAGGCGGCCGGTTACGAAATCACGCTTCGCACCGTGTCGGTGGGTGACCTCGAGCTGCCGAGCGGGCGACTCGTCGCGTTCGACCCATTGGTCGCGCCCGAGACGGAGCCCTTCGAGCACGAAGTCGAGCCTGGCACCTACCCGGTCGAGCTCGTCATCGCCGAGATGCGAGACGAAGCCCGGCTCGCCTACGCCGTCATCCGATTCGCAGACCATATGGCCACCCGCTGGCAGGTCGCCTGGGTCGACGGCGAAGAAGACGAAGTCGAGGTTGGAGAAGGTCCCGGCGGATTCCACGTCGAATCGTCGATCGTCTGCCTCGCCGACGAACGCGCGGCTGGCCGCATCATCGACATCGAAAACATCGACGGCGAGGAAGAGTTCGAGCGGCTCATCAGACACGCGCTCCGCCGCGGTCTGCGCGGAGGTTCGCCCTACGGCCACGCGGTCGTCGAACTCCCCGTGACCGACTCCGGCAACCTGCCAACATTCGAAGCCGACCCTGGGATCTACACCTCGCATTGGGGCTTCGATTCGAGCGGCGAACTCTCGATGTTCGTGGTCGACTTCGGCGTGCTGGACTTCCGGTTTACGCCCTTCGGCCTGCGATACCTGCAGTAGCCAAACCGCGCGTATCCTGTTAGGATACACACAGCTCTATCGCTCACATCTAGACCTCACCGCCGGAGACCCAATGTCGTTTCGGTCGCTCCTCCTCGTGCTTCTTGCGCTCGTGCTCGTCGCGGCGTGTTCCGATGACATTGATCCAGCCGGAAACGGCAGCTCGGGCACCGATGCTGGAGGAATGACCGATTCAGGCGGCGACGGCGGTGCAGCCGACCCGGTCTGCGGCGACGGAACCCTCACAACATCGATCGGCGAGGTCTGCGACGACGGAAACGAAGTCGATGGCGACGGATGCGCGGCCGACTGCTCCGACATCGAAGACGGCTACACGTGCCCCGTTCCCGGCGGCCCGTGCGTCACCCCTGACTGTGGCAACGCGGTCGTCGAAGGCGACGAAGAGTGCGACGACGGCACCAACGACGGCGCCTACAACGGCTGCGCCGCCAACTGCACGTTCGCCCCCACCTGCGGCGACGGCGAGGTCTTCGAGGCCGAGGAAGAGTGCGATGATGGCACGAACGACGGCTCGTACGGAACCTGCCGCGTGAACTGCACCCGCTCGCCCTATTGCGGCGATGGCTTGATCACCCACGACGAAGCCTGCGACGACGGAAACAACGACGACGCCGATGGCTGCTCGGCCGACTGCGTGACGGTCGAAGACGGCTTCTTCTGCCGCGAACCCGGCATGCCATGCATGGCCGACACCTGCGGGAACGGCACCATCGAAGCGGGCGAAGTCTGCGACGACGGCGACCGCGACCCACAAGACGGATGCGAAGCCGATTGCGGCAGCATCACTCCCGGCTGGGCCTGCCCATTCGAAGGCGCGAACTGCCTCGCCGCCGCCTGTGGTGACGGCGTCATCGCGGGCTCCGAGACGTGCGACGACGGCAACGGCGTTTCGAGTGACGGTTGCTCCAACCGATGCCGGCTCGAGTTCGGCTTCGTCTGCGCGACGCCCAACCAACCGTGCGTCCAGACCGTCTGCGGCGACTCGGTCGTCGAAGGTACCGAGGAATGCGACGACGGCGACGCCGACCCGAACGACGGCTGCGACGCGAATTGCCAGCTCGAGATCGGGTTCGCTTGCCCGACTCCGGGCCAAGATTGCGTCGCCACCACCTGCGGCGACTCGGTCGTCGAAGGCGCCGAACAGTGCGACGACGGCGACGCCGATTCGAACGACGGATGCGACTCCGATTGCCAGCTCGAACCCGGCTTCTACTGCCCGAATCCGGGCATGGACTGCCTGGCCACGAGCTGCGGCGACGGCCTACTGCAGGGTCTCGAAGAGTGCGACGACGGCAACCTGATGGCCGGCGACGGCTGCGACCCACTGTGTCGTGGTGAGCTGGTCTGGGAGTGCGTCGACGGCGTGTGCGACCCTGTGTGTGGCGACGGAATCACCCTCGTCCCGTTCGAAGACTGCGACGACGGAAACCTCACGTCGGGCGATGGCTGCTCGGCCGCGTGCACCATCGAGCCTGGATACCAGTGCACCGACTTCACGAACCAGACACCGCCGAGCATCGAGGTGCCGATCGTGTTGCGCGATTTCAGCGACGCGCACCCCGACTTCGAGACGTTCCTCTGCGGACTCACCACAGGCATGGTCGAGACGATGCTCGATAACGAGGGCAAGCCGGTCTACACGGGGCGCGGCTGCGTCACCTCGGCCGCGACGTTCCGCGAGTGGTATCGCGACGTGCCTGGCACCAATCAGACCCTCGTAGATACCGTCACGCTCAACCGTCAGGGCGACGGAACTTACCAGTTCGCCGACTCCACCTTCTTCCCGCTCGACGGCCTGTTGATTGGCAATGAAGGCCGAAGCCGCAACTTCCACTTCACCAGCGAATTCCGAGCCTACTTCGAGTTCCGAGGCGGCGAGACGCTCGATTTCACGGGCGATGACGACGTCTGGGTGTTCATCAACGGCCGACTCGCCGTCGACATTGGGGGCGTACATGGCGCGGTGAACGGCAGCGTGACCTTGAGCAGCACGGTCGACCCCGCGACCGGCCAGATCTACGACCAGCGCTTCGACATTTTCGAGGGCGGTATCTACGAGATCGTCCTCTTCCAGGCCGAGCGCCACACCACTGCGTCGAATTACCGCCTCACCCTCGCCGGCTTCCTGAACTCAGGGACCGCGACGTGCGAGAGCGTTTGCGGCGATGGCGTCATCACCGGCGTCGAACAGTGCGACGACGGAAATGCTGCTCCGGGAGACGGCTGCTCCGACACCTGCCAGGTCGAGCCGGGGTACAACTGCACGGGCGTCCCGAGCCTGTGCGTGCGCCCCGTGTGCGGCAATCTCGTCGTGGAGTTCCCCGAGAGCTGCGACGACGGTGGGCAGATGCCTGGCGACGGATGCAACGAGTTCTGCCGACTCGAGAATTGCGGCGACGGCCGGATCGACCAAGGCGAGACGTGCGACGACGGGAACCTCGATCCGACGGACGCGTGCACCGACAGATGCCGGCCCGCTGCGTGCGGCGACCTCGTGATCCAGGCCGGCGTCGAGGAGTGCGACGACGGCAACATGGTCGACACCGACGCATGCACGAACGCGTGCACCATCGCGGTCTGCGGCGATGCGATCGTGGGTCCGGGAGAAGTCTGCGACGACGGTGTGAACGACGGTTCGTACGACTCGTGCACCTTCGACTGCCAGCGGCGCTCGGCCTACTGCGGCGATGGTGTCGTGCAGATGGCGGCCGGTGAAGAGTGTGACGACGGCGTGAACGACGGAACGTTCGGAACCTGCAATCCCGATTGCACCAACGCCTCGTCGTGCGGCGATGGCATTGTCGACGCCGCGGCCGGCGAGGAGTGTGACGATGCGAACACGCGCTACGGCGACGGGTGCGACGGAATGTGCATCGAGGAGCCGGGCTACATCTGCACGAACACGGCGAACATGCCGAGTCGTTGCCGGTTGTTGAACTAGCCGTTCTCCGCTTTCCGCTAGCCGCTCACCGGTAGTCGCTTGCCGAATTGAAAAGACAAAGTGCCACTCTGTGCCACGAACCCTTGCCATCCCGCTCTCGGCCTAGTATTTACAAGCACCACCGAGAATGACGAGGAAGCAAAATGTTCCCACGGAAGCGGCTCGATATCGGGCTGGGAGCACTATTCGCGAGTATGGCCCGCGTGCCATTCGTGTTCGACGCAGCGAGTGCACGCGCCCGCCTCGAACAGCTCTGGACGACGGACCGTCCGGCCCTCGCCACTTTGAGCGTTCGCTCGGCGTTCGACCTCTATCTTCAATCCGTCGATTGGGAGCCTGGTAGCGAAGTCATCATGACCGCGGTCACGGTGCCGCAGATGGCGGAGCTCGTGCGTGCGCATGGCTTCGTTCCGGTCGCCGCGCCGCTGCCGCTCGAGACGATGTGGCCAACCCTCGACGACCTCGAGTCTTTGCGCACTCCGCGCACTCGTGCCGTGCTCGTCGCGCATCTGTTCGGCGCGCGAGGTGACCTCTCCGGCATCGCGCAATGGTGCCGAATCCACGACCTCACCTTGATCGAAGACGCCGCCCAGCGCTGGCAGGGCCGCGAATTCTGTGGTGATGCCGAGGCCGACCTGTCGTTCTTCAGCTTCGGCACCATCAAGACCGCCACCAGCATGGGTGGCGCCATCGTCACCGGAAACGACCAGGGCCTCGTCGACACCATGCGCGACCTGCAGAACCGTTACGCGGTCCAGTCGCGCCGTCAGTACTTCGCCAAGCTGCTCAAAGGCTTCTTCTTCCGGCTGCTCGGCAACCCGATTCTCTTCGGCATTTTCTACCGCGTCATCGACCTCACGTATGGGCTCGGGACCACAGACCGCCTGCTTCGGAAGGTCTCCCGGTCGTTCCCCGACGGGTCGTTTCCGCAGGTGCTCCGCTACCAGCCCTCGACGCCCTTGCTGGCCACGATGTACGCCATCGAGCGCCGCTACGACGCGACCCGTGTCACCGCCCGCGCGAATGCGGGCGAGTATCTGCGGCAGCTTCTGGAGGAGGCGAAGGCCAACCTGGTGCACCTCGGCGGACGCGCTCCGCGACACTCCCACTGGCTCTTTCCGGTCGCAGTCGAAGACCCGAAGCGACTCGTCGATGCGGCCCGTGAAGCCGGCTTCGACGCCACCGATGGTGCGTCGACCCTGGTCGCGCTCCCGATGCAGGCTGGCGAAACACTCGAACGCGCAATGCGGCACGTAGTGTACCTCCCGGTCTATCCGGAGATGTCGCCAAAAGACCTCGAACGCCTCGCCGCCGTCGTCACCAAAGCCGCGGCGTGAGCGCATGCTCGACTTCGCGGGCCTGAAGAAAACTCGCTGCATCCCTTCCAAGCTCTGGACCCGCACCACTTGCGCCCTCGCCGACGCACTGTTCTTGGTGCCGCGCCGCACCCGCATCGTCTTCGAAGGTCTCGAAAACATCCCCGACGAGCCGGCCGTCATCGCGCCGAACCACACCCACAAGTTCGACTTCCTCCCCATCCGGTCGCAGCTGCTGACGAAGCACGGCATCGAGATGGCCACATGGATCAAAGCGCGAGACTACCAGTCCGGCGCGATGGCGCTCTTCTTCGACCAGACCGGGAACATCCCGCTGGTCTCACGCGGCTACATTATCGCGGCCGATTTCAAGGCCGTGCACGGGCGAAAACCGACCGAAGACGAGTACCGTTCCCTCCGCGCCTGGGTCGATGAAGTCGGCCCACAGCCTGCCGGGGAGGTCTTCCGGACGTTGTTCGAAACGTCTCGCGACGTGCTCGGCCTGCCGTTCGACGCGACCGGCTCGTACGACGAGAACATGCGCGGCATCTACGCGACGTTCATGGACGAAACGCTCGGGCTCGCCGGGCGCGTGCGCGATGCGGGCTACCACCAACAGATCTACCCGCAGGGCGCGACGTCGTCGCAGCTTACTCCGGGCAAGACGGGCGCAGTCCAGGCCGCGCTCGCGCTGGATCTTCCGATCGTGCCGGTCGGCATGTCCGGCTGCCGCGAAGTCTTCGTCGGCGACTCACCCCTGGCTCGCGGCGGCGAGGTGATCATTCGGTTCGGTGAGCCAGTGTCGGTGGCTGGGGCGATCGATGACGTACGTGCTTTCCAGCCCGACTGGGAAACTGAGCACGACGAGGTCCTCCGGACACTCACCGACGACCTGATGCACCGCATCGCCGACCTCGTCGAACCCCACTATTCATGGGCCGACGACGCATTTAGTGATGGCAAGCGCGGCATCAAGCGGTTCTTCTAGACGTCGGCCAAAATCAAAAATAAACAGCGTATGTCAAATTTGACGTACGCACATGCACCTACATCTCACTACCTTGTTCTACACACTCATAGAACGGAAGGTGAACATGGTTGTACGTGCTCTGAAACGCTCATGGATTCTCGTTCTCCTCGTCTTCGTCGCTGCTTGTAGCGGCGATCTCGAAGTGCCCCCGGCCGACACTCAAGTCACGCTGTCGCTGCAGAGCGAGGGCGTCAAAGTGGTCGACTGGACCGAGGTTCTGCGCCCTCAGGCCGACCTTCACCACCATTCCAATCGCGAAATTGAGTACGTCTTCTACCCCGCCGACGGCGGCCCCGCGGTCTCCGGTCACATCGCCGACCCCCGCGTGCTCCTCGCCGAATTCGACGAGAACGGCCAGCCGGACCCAGTCGAAGTGGTGACCGGCGATGGCCTCGTCGACATCCGTGTTCCGTCCGTCGCCGGTGAAATCCAGGTGTGGGCGGGCGAAGAACTTCTCGGCATGGCGAACTTCGACCCGGAAGGAGCGCGCACCATTCAGGCCGAGCTGATGAGCGAAGCCGACGTCCTCAGCCAGCCGCGCGCCGTAGTGAATCACGGCGACCGCGCCGACAAGATCGACATCCTGTTCCTCCCCGAAGGCTACACCGAGAGCGACCTCCGGCAGTTCGACGATCACGTCGCCTCCATCACCAACACGCTCAAGGGCGAGTCGGGCTACCGTGACATTTGGAGCGGTATCAACATCTGGCGCCAGGACGTCCGCTCACGCACCCGCGGAACCGGCACCGGCGCACGCGCCCTCGACACCGCATTCGAGACGGCGCGCGGCATCTCCGGCGTCGACCGGTGCGTCTTCTTCGCGAGCAGCCGTGGCCAGCAGGCAGCGCGCCGCCTCGGCGACCGCATGGGCGCCGACGTCGTCGTCGTCCTCGTGAACAGCACCGAACACGGCGGCTGCGCCCGCGACGGAATGGTCGTCACCACGCGCCCCCGCCACGTCGCCGCCGTCGTCGCCCACGAGCTCGGCCACGCACTCTTCGGCCTCGCCGACGAGTACGAAGTGTCGCGCCCTGGTGGCTACTGCTCGACCGGCCCGAACGTCGCCAAGTCGATCAACAACCTGCCGTGGGCCGACATGCTCACCACCAACCAGCTCCCAACGTCGCCCAACGCATCGTTCGGAACGATTGGCGCCTTCGAAGGTGGCGGCTACTGCTCCACCGGACGTTATCGCCCGACACACCGCTGCATGATGCGCTCGACCAACGATGGCTTCTGCAAGGTGTGTCGCCGCGAGATTCACCGCAAGATGGCGCGCTACGTCGACGGTTCCGGCAGCAGCACCAGCACGAACACGAACACCAACACGGGCTCGACGACCACGACTCGACTCAACTCGCCCTCCGGGCTCTCGCCGAATTCGGTGCAGGTCCCGACCGTCGACGTCACCCTCGATTGGAGCCGTGTCTCGGGCGCGACCCGCTACCACATCACGGTCGAGAAGCTGATGAACGGCAGCTACCGTGAGTTCGCGAACTTCGAGCGCACGAGCACCTCGGCGGCAATTCGCCTGCAGGAGACCGGCGGACAGTACCGCTGGAACGTCTCGGCATGCGCCTCGACCTGCTCGTCCATGGCCTCGGCAGTCTTCACCTACCGCACGAGCGGCACGTCGACCGGAACGAACACCGGGTCCACCGGAACGAACACCGGGACCACTGGCTCCACCGGCTCCACGTCGGTCCCAGCTGTGCCCACGCGCCTGAGCCCGGCCACGAGCTCCGTCGTCTCCGACTCGACCCCCTCGATGAGCTGGGGCGCCGTCTCCGGCGCATCGCACTACCAGTTCCGCATGATGGAACACGACGGAAACAGCTGGAAGACCTACGTCTCGGAGCAGCGCGTCGACTCGAACCGCGTCAGCACGACGCTTCGCACCAACGAGCGTTGGTACGGATTCTCCGTGCAGGCATGCAATTCAGCGGGTTGTTCGGCGTGGACGGAGTACTCGACGATGTATCTCCGCCAGTAGGGCGCGCCTACTCCTCGTAGGTCTGGAACGCCGTGAACAGCCAGAAACGCGAGTCGTCCTGGCTGTCGTAGTGCGTCCTCATCGCCGTGACTTTGTCCTCGATCTCCACCGAGATCTTCTCGATGTAGTCACGTAGCTCGTCGCGGAATTCCTGCGGTTTGTCATCGAGCCGCACCCGCCAGGTCGTCGCAGAATGTGGGCTGTTGTCCGGAGCGTCCGCGGTCTCCCGGAGCAGCCGAATTGTCCTCGAATACGCGCGTTCCATCGCCATCCAAGCGTTCTCGCCTTTCGCGCGAATCATCACGCGCTCGCTCAGCTCCCACACCGGCTCGAGTCGCTCCACGGTCAGGCCCAGGTCCTCGGCAACTCGCTCGATGAGGACTCCCGGTTCGGCCCGCCGACGCACGTCGATGTACGCGTGCAGCGATTCGTCCGTCCAGCTGCGCCCAAGCTCCGCGACGAGGTGCAGTTCGTCGCCGTTCTCCTCGATCCACTCGCTCTCGATCATGTTGTTCACGACCGACGCAATCATCACGGGGGGAACTCGCGTGAGCCGACCCGTCAGCTCCTCCCGGGTCATCGGTTCGTCGCGCAGCGTCTCCACCACCGACGTCCACACCGACCGTCCGCGCACGTCGAGGCTGTCTACCGCCGCGGAGTACTGCCGCTGCAACGTTCGGTGACTCATCCCCATCATGTCGGCCACCACACGTCGTGGCACGCCGCGTGCCGCCAGCTCGTCGATCATCGACACGAACACCGTGTCGAGCAGCCAATCCAACTTCAGCCGTGCGCCATCATTCGACGCGAGCACGGCAAGCATCCGGCCCGATTCGCGTGCGACAGCTTCGGCGTAGCGCTCGAGCGCTCCCGTCCAAAATTTCATGGGTCTTCTACGATCGCCGCGTCGCTCTCTTCGGCCAGCTGCGCGCCGATCTTCGAGGCTTCCTCGTCGCGCTCATCCTCGGGCGGCACGATTCCGAGCCGGTGCGCGCGCTTGTACCACTGCTGCCGGGCGAGGGCCTGCATGTCCTCGACGGCGTCGACTTCGTCGACGATCTCGAGCCCGAGCAGTGTCTCGACCACGTCTTCGAGCGTGCAGATACCGGCGGTTCCGCCGTACTCGCCGACGAGCAGAATCAGGTGCTCTTTGCGCTGCAGCATCTTGTCGAGCACATCGGCCACCCGCGCCATCGCGGGCATCACCAACAGCTCTCGGCTGAGCTCGCTCATCGCCCGATCGTGGTTCCCCTCGGCGTACTCCAGCAGGATGTTCTGCTTGAGCACGTACCCGGTCACCTCGTCCATGTCGCCGTCGTAGACCACGAATCGCGAGAATCGCATCGTGTCTTCGTCCTGCATCACGTCCAGTACCGTCGCCTTCTGGTCGAACCCGACGATGACCGTTCGAGGCGTCATGATGTCGCGCGCCTGCAGCTGCCCGAATCGCATCAGGTTGCGCAGCAGCAGCGTCTCTTTCTCGTCGAAGATTCCCTCAGCGGCCACGATGTCGGTGAGCGCGTGAAACTCCTCGCGGCTCACCGTCGGACCTTTCTCTTTGTCAGCCAACAGGGTGGTGATCCCCTCGGAGAGCTTCACGAGAGGCCACATCAGCTTGATCAAAAAGCCCAGGACCGAAGCCGCTGTCGGAGCGAGCCGGCGCCAGTATCGAGCGCCGATCGTCTTCGGGATGATCTCCGAGATGACCAGGATGAGCACGGTCAGGATTGCCGACGTCACCGCGACGTACGCGTCGCCGAACAGCGTCTGCGCCTGCGCACCAACTCCGGCTGCGCCAATCGTGTGGGCAATCGTGTTCAGCGACAGAATCGCGGCCAACGGCCGGTCGACGTCCTCTTTGAACTCCATCAGCCGATCGCCGGCTTTCACACCATCTTTTTGCAGCCCGATGATGTAGGTCGTCGTCGTCGACAGAAGAATGGCCTCCAGCAGAGAGCACAGCGTCGAAACGCCCAGCGCGAGGAGGAGGTAGAAGACGAGTAAGAACATCGTGGTCCGGTGACCAGGGTTAGTCGATGAAACGCCGTACGGCGTCGAGCAACTCTTGCTCGCGGAAATTGAGTTTCACGAGATAGCCATTGGCGCCGGAGCGCATGGCCCGCTCTTTGTCTTCGTCGGAACCGAGCGTAGACAGCACGATGATCGGTGTCGACTTGAACCTCGTATCGTCGCGCAGCCTTTGGATCAACTCCAGACCATCGATCCGAGGCATTTGAATGTCGGTCACGATCAGGTCTACACGGGACCTCTCCAGCACGTCGAGCGCCACACGGCCGTCGTCCGCCTCGAGTACGCGATATCCGAGGCCGCGCAAGATTCCGACCACGAGGGCTCGCGTCACTTCGCTGTCTTCGACCACCAGAATGGTCGACGAAGGCCGTACCGCGCTGTGCGCCATCGTCGTTCGCACGCTCTGATGCTCGCCCGAATCGGCCAGATTGGTGTGCTGCCGCGACAACAGCTCGCTCACATTGAGCACCGGGACCACCTCGCCTGCACTCGTCAGCGCCATGCCGCGGCACTCCCGAATACCCGCCAGGAACTCGCCCAGCGGCCGCATGACCGCTTCTCGCTCACCCATCACGTCGTCGACCCACACCGCGGCAAACCGGCTGCCACGGCGCAGCAGCAGCACCGTGATCTCTTTGCCCGGCGGCAGCACGCGGGCCTTGTCGCCCAGCGCCGCCGACCAGTCGTGCAGGCCGATGAGGTCCTGCCCCATCCGCATACACCACCCGCCGTGGTCGAACTGCGACAGCTCGTCGGAGCTCACCAGGTCGACCCGCTCCACATCTTTGGCCGGAATGCCGTACGGATTGCCGTCGATCGTCACCATCAGCAAATTCGTGATGGCCGACGAGATCGGCAGGGTGAGAAGGAACGTGGTCCCTTCTCCCGGCGTCGATTCGATGTCGACGGTGCCGCCGAGCGCCGTGATCTGCCGGCGAACCACGTCCATCCCGATGCCGCGCCCGCTCACGTCGTCGACCGTGTCGCGCGTCGAGAAGCCGGCCTCGAACACGAGGTTCACGACCTCCTGCGACGACAACGCGTCCGCCCGTTCCTGCGTGATGATTCCCTTCTCGACCGCCTTCTTTCGCACGAACTCCGGCACGATTCCGCGCCCGTCGTCCGACAGCTCGACCGTGACGTTGTTGCCGACGTAATGCGCCTCGAGCCGAATCGTCCCCTCGGGCTCCTTGCCAGCTTCTTCGCGCTCTGCGGGCGGTTCGATGCCGTGACCGACCGCGTTCCGAACGAGGTGCAAGAGCGGGTCGGCGAGCCCGCCGAGAATCGCGCGGTCGACCTCGACGTCGCCAAACTCGGTCACGAAGTGGACGTCTTTGTCGAGCGATCGCGCGAGGTCCCGCACCGCTCGTGGGTAGTGCGAGAGCACCTGCGCGAGGCGCACGTGCCGGATGTTTCGCGCCTCTTCGTCGATCTGCGTGGTGCGCCGCACCGTCGCGTAGACGTGCTCTTCGAGCTCCGACAACGCGTCGTCGATCACGCGCGAAATCCGCTGTAGTGCGCGGCCGTCGCGGCGCCCGAGTCGCGCCTGAGCGTCGTTCGAGAGCGCCCGCAGCGACTCGCGCTGCTCCTCGAGCCGCTCGAGCTCGTAGTCGATGCGCCGGCTCGACAACAAAACCTCGCCGGCCAGGTCGCCCAGCTGCTCGACCTTCGACAGGTCGACGCGCAGCGAGGTTCCGGTCTGGATGCGCAGCAGGCCGTCGACCTGGATTTTCTTCGGCTCGGGCTTGCGCTCTTCTTCGACGAGTTCGGACGCTTCGGAAGCCTCGCTGAGCGCCTCTCGTCCCGCGAAGTCGAGCCTCGCCTCGGTCACACGATCGACAAAGCCCGTCAGGTCGATCGGCGCATCGTGTCCACCCGCCGATTTCGTCAACAGCGAACGCAGGATGTCGAAGCCCTCGAACATCAGATCGAGCACGCGCGACGGCACGTCGAACGACCTCCGCGAACTCTCCTGAACCAGGTGCTCCGTCAGGTGCGCCACCAGGTTCACGTCGGCAAACCCCATCATCTTCGCCTCACCCTTGAGGGTGTGCACCTCGCGCAGGAGTGTCTCCTCCTGCTCGGTCAGGGTCGGGTTCCGCTCGAGCTCCACCACGAGAACGTTCATCTTCTCGACGCGCTCGAGCGCTACCGCCCGGAATTTCTCGATGAGGTTGGCGATCGACATGAAGGCTTATTTCTCCGCCTCGTCGGCCTTTTTCTTCTTCTTTTTCGACGACTTCTTGCCGCTCTTCGGCTCGGTCTCTTCGGAGTCGTCGTCGCCGTCCTGAGCGTCGATCTCGGCTTCGAGCGCGTCTATCTGGTCTTCGATCGACTTCGCCCGGTCGCCGGTCGCGAACTCTTCGAGCACCGCTCGTTCGATCTCGTCGTCGAGTTCGGTCAGCTGCATGGTGGGCGATTCCGGACGCGCCCGGTCATGTTCGCCTGTCTGCACGGGCGTCGCGTGGTGGTCGCGTTTCGACCTCGAGATGCCTCCACGGCGTCGTCCACTCGATGTCTCGGTGGCCGGGATACCATGCGCGGTAGACTGCACTTTGCGCCGCATTCTGCGCGTTCCACCCACCTGGTACTGCTCGACGTGGGTCTGCAGCTCGCCCGACATTCGCACCAGTTCGCTCGCCGCGATCGTGACCTGCTGGGTGCCCGCAACGCCCTGATTGATGAGCGTCGACAGCTCCTCCATCGACTGCGTCACCTGCTCGGTTCCGGACTGCTGCTGCTGCGTGATGAGCGTGATCTTGAGCGCCGAATCGGTCGTCTTCTCCGACAGGCTCGTCCCCTCTTCGGTCGCCATTACGCTCGACAAGGCGGACTCCCGGATGTCGCTCAGCATCTCTTCGATGTCGCCCACCGACCCCTTGATGTTCTCGGCCAGACGACGCATCTCGGCCGCCACCAGGGTGAAGCCTTTGCCCGCTTCACCGGCGCGCATCCCTTCGAGCGAAGCGTTCAGCGCGAGCAGGTCGGAACGGTCGGCGATCGACTTGATGACGTTCAGAATCTCGCCAATCCGCTCGGTGTGCGACTTCAGCTCGCCAATCCGCTGCGCGATGATTCGATTGTTCGCCTGCGTCTTCTCGGCCGACTTGAACACCGTCTGCGCGCTCTCGGCGATCTTCTTCGCGCTCGACAGCAGCGTCTCCATCGTGCGCTGCGTCTCTTCCACGCCCGACGCCTGATGGCTCGCCGACAACTCTTGGTCGCGGAGCACGGCGAGGATCTCTTCCGATGACGAGCTGATGTGGAGCGAGGTCTGCGTGATCTCCTCGATGAGCGCCGTGACCGAGTCGACGAGCCCGTTGAACGTGCGGGTGAGCTCGCCCTTGCCGTCGAGCCGTTGGGTGAGGTCGCCCTTCGAGATTGCGGTCGCGCGGCCCTGGAACTCCCGCAGGTGGCGGACGAGCGACGAAAGCGCGCCGCCGAGCTCTCCCGGAAGTCGTTCATCGAGCAGCTGAGAATCGATCTCGTCGCGCGAAATCACCCGCGCCTGCACGGTCAGCCGACGCATGTGCGACGCCAAACGGTCGAGCTCACGACCGATCTCGCCGGACCCCTTCGACTCGACGTCCGCGGCGGCCAGGCCGCCCGATTTTCGCACCGATGATTCTGCGTCGACCGCGCCAATCTTGCCGTCGGCGAGGTCCGAGATGCGGCTCTGCGTGGAGCGGAGTTTCTCGACGTGCCGGTTCAGCGACTGCGCGATCTGACCGATCTCATCGTCGCCCTCGCGAAGTGGGCGCTCCGGCAGGCGACCGTTCTCGAGGTCGCGCATGCGCACCAGCAGGCGGTCGAGACCGCTCAGCTGCTGGTAGATGAGGCCCGTGATGACCACCCAGCCGACGAGCACCATCATCGCGGCCGTGCTGTTCTCATCGAACAGATAGCCGAAGACGAGGGCCGCGCCGAGGGAGACGAGCGCCGAGATTTTGAGCCAGACGTTGAGTTGCATGATTCACTCGCGGTGTGCGGCAAAAGCCGGTGGGTCGACGATCCAGACGATCTTGCCGTCGTCGCCGAGCCCGCAGGCAGGTTTGAGAATCTTGGGGAGGTGGCGTGCGAGCCACTCGGGGACACGCGCTACGCGGGAGCGGTCCCAATGTTCGTATCCGTTGATTTCGTCGACGCCGAGCGCGACCGAACCGTGCGGCGATTCCAATAGCGCGACTGCCGCCGGCTGCTGGTACCGCTCGCCAAGCGCGGCCGAGACCACGATGATCTCCAGATGTTCGGCCTGTGCAGGATCGAGCAAACTCACCACCGACTGGAGCTCGAGCGCGATATGCGTTTCGCCCACCCGGGCGCGCAGAATCGAGACGGGAGCGGTCATCGGATGGCCGCCTCGTCCAGGATTAGGTCGAAGTCGAGCAGAATGACGATGCCACCCGGAGCCCACTGCGCCGAGCGCGCGAACCGACGCGTTCGGTCGTCCAGCGTTTCTGGAAGATTCGACCCTTCCGGCAGGTCGGGCCACGTCTCGATACCGGTCACCTCGTCGACCGCGCAGGCCGCGACTAGGTCGCCACTCTCGAGCACCAAAATTCGGGGGTCTCGCTGGCGGAATCGCCGCTTGGGTAGGCCAAGCCAGGCACGTAGGTCGATGACGCCAACGACCTGTCGCTTCAGAACCGCAATGCCCTGAATGTATTCGGGAGCGCCGGGCAGGCGCGTGACCTGCACGTCGCCCACGACCTCGCGGATCAGCGCACCGCGGGCGGCAAACGGCGTATCGCCGACGGTAAACCGCAAGACCTCGACTTCGCTGATCGCAGCTTCGTCGAGCTCTTCGGCGCCCCAGTCGAACTCGGCCGTCATGTCTGTGTCGGCGAGCATCCCGTCGATGCCGGCCGGTGTGTCTTCGTCGCTCATCCGCGTTCGAGACTTCGTGTAGAACTTTAACTCATCGAAGGTAGCGTAGATCAGGATCGTGTCCTGCGCCATTTTCACGAGCAGGCCTTTCGGCCGGTTCGCTAGAACCGAACGACCAGCGACACGCCCTTACTGGCCGGAGCTTTGTCGAGATGGAGATTCTGGCGTAGCTCCTCGTTGTACGCGCTCACTCCCCACAACGCTGTGCCGGTCGACCAGAGGTAAGTCACGCCTCCGAGCCCCACGCCGGTCCACAGCAGGTCCGACTGCTCGTTGATCACCCCGTACGCCACGAAGAATCCCGCGAACACCGTCGAGATCACGGCGAGCGCGCCAAGCAGGTACTGGTCCGCGTAGAAGTTCCCAAACCCCGGCAACAGCGACCACGCCGCCGCCTCGCCGTACGACAACTTGCGAGCGTCGTAGATCTGTTGGCGATGCTCCTGGTCGAACAGCTGACCGCCGCTCGGCGCAGAGCTCTGCGCCGCAATCGTGAGCGGGGCGAAGAGCACCGAGAGGGCGAGCAGGCTGGCGATGATGAGCCGAGGCATTTTGGGACTTCCGAATGGGGCGGCGCACACCATAGTCAACCTGACGACGACTTGCGATTGCCGATTGGGTGGTGGGAGCCACTCCCTTCGTTCGCTTCGCTCACTTCGGGCCAACGCCCCAAGGGTACTTCTTCGCCGCAAAGCGGCTCAGGGCGCTCAGGGATCATCGGG
>CAYLMO010000078.1:0-21591 GCA_964384605.1 uncultured Bradymonadales bacterium
CTCGCTAGAAGTTCTCGAAGATGGCGAGCACGCGCTCGGCTAGCCACTCCAGGTCGGACAAGGCCCGATCGACATCGGCGCTAGGGCGCGTGAGGCAGACGACCACATGTTCGCCATCGATGCTGCCGGCAAGTAGGTCGCCCGCGGGAGTGCGACTCACGTTGAACTCGATCTGATGTTCATCTTCGTCGTTCGACATGCCAAACATGCCGAGCGCGAACGTCGAGTTCTTCAACAGGCTCTTCCGGGAAGGACCCGTCACGGCGAGTAGGTCGCCATTTCGCTTCATGACAGCGAGCGAGGTCAGATCAGGCATGGTCTCGAGACACTTCGACAGCATCTCTTCGGTCGCGACTGCGGCCTCGAAGTTCCAAGAGCCTTTCGGTGATTTCTCCTGCATGAATCCCTCGCACGTATCACCCCAAAGTCTAGGATGCGCCGTCCGGCATTCAGATACGTACCTACCGGTCTGAATTGTGCCACCAGGCTTCATCGATCCGAAGGAGCAATGAGTTGGTCGGGTGCGGCCTTGGGCTTCCTCCGATTCATCTCTCCGATCTTTGATTGATATCGCGCTCGGTAATCCGATGGTCCGATGATCGGATCATCGCACGAAATCTGGAGATCACGATATCTGAGATATCAGTCCGACGGGGTGTTGCGACGGGCGGCGCACACCTCCCAAAAAAGGCCGCGGTCGCGTAGCGCGACCGCGGCCCCGAAGTCTCGCGCCTCGAGACTCACGTCTCGAGACTCGGGTCTCGCCGATTAGCCTTCGCTAGGCTTGGCCGGGATGGCCAGGTTGATCTTCATCAGGACCTCGTCCTTGATGAGGTCGTCAGCTTGACCCTTGTACTCGATGCCGAAGTCGAAACGCTTGAGCGTGAACTCGGTGTTAGCGGTGATCTTGTCGCCTTCCTTCTTCACGGTGGCAGGGAACGAGATCGTCTTCTTCACGCCACGGAGGTCCATGTCGCCGGTGATGGTGTGGGTTCCACCTTCACCTTCGAGGGTCTCAATCTTGGTCGTCTTGAAGGTCGCCTTCGGGTACTTGGCGACGTCGAAGAAGTCCGGCGACTTGAGGTGGCCGGTGAGCTTCTCGTTGTCGGAGTACACCGAGGTGGTGTCGACCGTGAATTCGAGACCCGAGAGGTTCCCGTCTTCGCCGAGGGTCGCCGTGCCGTTCCAGGTGTTGAAGCCACCGGTGTGGTCGCCCGTGACCTTGGCGCCGACGAATTCGATCTTCGAGTTGGCGGTGTCGATGTCGACGGTACCAGCTGCAGCGGCTTCTTCGCCCGCTGCTTCTTCGCCTTCGGCTGCGGCGCCTTCTTCGCCTTCAGCAGCTTCAGCGCCCGTGGCCGGTTCTTCGACCGTCGCGGCCGGCTTGTTGTCGACTTCGCTCTTGCAAGCAACCGCGGTCGCGGAGCCAGCAATCAGTGCAATCATCAGTACTCGTTTGAGCATTTTCTTCTCCTTAGGTTCGGAATGAGCAGGTTGCGGCGCCTTGGATGCAACGAAACCAACTATGGCTTCAAGGTTTTCGCGCAATCACTACGTACTGCCGGGGCAAACTCTCGCTCGCAACCTCCAATTGGAGCCCGGTTTCGGCAAAATCCTGCATAATTTCGCTTGATTGTAAACGCATGCGCAACGGTGGGCCGTCGCCCTCCCACGCCGGCTCGAAGTCTACGATCACGATTGAGCCGCCATCTGTAAGGGCTTCCGCCAGTTTTGCGGCGTAAGCGGGCCGATTCTCGATGTGGTGCCATGTATTGACTGTCAACACCCGGTCAACACTCTGTTTTTCGAGCATTGGGTCGTCGAACGCTACTTTCCGTGGTTCGACAAACGACCAACCTTTCTCGTGTTTCTGTTTTTCGAGGTACTCGACCATCGCCTGTTCGACGTCTAGCGCGAGTACTTTGCCGTCGGGAGCGACTTCGGCCGCGAGGTACGGCACGAAGTAGCCAGTTCCTGCGCCAAGGTCGACCGCAGTCATGCCGGGCTCGAGCTCCATCAATGCGGTGACTTCTTCGGGTTTCTGCCACTCCGCGCGCGACGGATCGTTCCATCGCTCCGCATACTTCTCCGGGTCGTCGAAGCTGTGTTTGTGAGCCCCATCATGGGCTCCAGGATCCTCACCGTTTTCCACATGTTTTCCGCTCGAACATGCGGCGAGCGTAAGCACCGCGATCGATGCGAATCCGAGGATGAATTCGGGGGTCGTCATGTCTGTCTCCTGCTACTTCTGGGCGATTCGGAAGCTCATGGCGTGCCGGCCGGCGGGCTCTTCAAGAGGCGTTTGCCTTCGTCGGTCGTGCACTTCGTCGAGAGCGCTTCGAAGTCGACCGCCGTCGTTTCGCCGCCGCGAGCGACTTCGCGGAGGCCTTTGACCGAGGCGCGCCGCGCTTCGATCACGCAGGGGTCGATCGGCTCGAGCAGCAGGGCCTGAGCGTCGGTCGGCACGGCCTCAGCGGCCGCGATCTCGTCGGTGCCGATGTGCAGGCGCCAGGCTTCTGCCGTGCCGTTGCGATCGACGGTCAGCTCGGCGGCTCCAGCGGCTCGAAGCATCACACCCAACTGCGGTCCGAGGATGCCCGAGTTACCGCTCGAATCGAGCAGGTCGGCCACCCGCGTCAGGTCGGCGTGCAGCACCTGGTTGGTGACGGGCGTCGAATCCGTCGCGCGAGTCTTCCCGAAGAGCGCGAAGATGTCGTTCTGGTCGTCGGCCGTCTGAATCTGGAAGTCGTAGGTCGACGACACCAGGCCGGCCGCCTGCCGCGTGTAGGTCTCCACGATGTTCGCGATCGATGCGCGCGACTCGTTGCCGCGCGAAACCACGGCGAGTCCCCCGTCGACGCGCACGCCCGAAGGCATCGCCTTGTCGGCGGCAGCATCGAGCCGAAGCCGGGCGCCGTCGAGGCCGAAGAACACACGAATCCAGCCGGCGGCGCGCGTCGGACGTGGTCCCCACGCAAGGCCGACATAGTACGCGAATGGAGCCTCGAGCCAGGCCACTGCTCTACGCCACCAACCAGAACCAAGGCGACCAATCTCGGCCTCACCCTCGGCCCACTCTGGAATCTCGGTCGCGGCGCGGATTCCCGACATCGACCACGGCAGCTCTCCGCGCACGATCGGAGTCTTCACGTCGAACGAACGGGCAGGCGTGACCTTCTGGCCCGCTTCCGCTCGAGCGAGACCGCGCTGGGTGAGCGTCCGCACACCATCGAGCGCGAGGTCACGCTCGCCTTCGACGCGTAGCGAGAACGTGATGTCTTCAGTTTCACGTGCGCCCGGATCGCTGCGCAGCATCGGCGCCATCGCCTCGATCAGCTTCTCCGCTTCGAGGCTTCGATTCGCCTCGGAATCGTCGGAGTCGAGCAGGAACCCGTGCCACTCCATCACCGCACCCACTTCGGACACCGCGTCCACGTCGAACCAGATCGAAACGGCGCTGTCGTCGGTCAAGAACGCTCGAACCGCAGCGGTGTCGCGCGAGAACTTGGTCGCGCCTTCGGTGCGTACGCGCGGCGTCGCTCCGCCGTAGTCGAGCTCGACCACGACCCAACCTTGTTTCGCCGCGTGTTTCGCCACGGTCGTGCATCCGCCATGGAGCGACTGGGCTCGCGGATCGCTGCAGTACGTGCCGAACTCCTCGGCCAGCTTCGTCGCGTCTTTGGCCGGAAGGTAGAGTCGGGCGCCGAGTGACGGAGTCTGTGCCGGCGTGCGGCCGATACGGATCGAGTCGAGGAATCCGATGGCGCTGTCGGTGCTGAGCGCGTGGAAAATCGGGCGCGTTCGGTCGAGCGATGGGAGAGGGTCGCGGCCGGGAGCGGTGGCGAGCAATCGCCCGGGCTGCGGCGGAAATACGAGCGCCGCGTTGGTCGCAGCGAGCCCCACATCGAGGTCGGCTGGCATCGGCGCGCCGCCTTCGAATCGCGACATGACCGCGGCCTGCAGAGCTTCGGTCTTTGCCGGATGCACCTGGACCACCGTTCGGGTGCCCGCTGGCAGGTTCTCCATCGGCACGAACTCCGGTTGTTCGACCGGGGTCTGCTGCGGCTTCTCCTGCTCACCACCGCACGCAGACAGCGCAGCGACCATCAATATCGCAGCGCCGAATTGGTTTGCTTCCAATCGCTTCCGCATCAATCACGCTCCAGTTTGCATGTCTCACGTGCGTGGGAATGTACACGCAAGGGAGTAGCGCTGCATCTCTCAAACAGGCCGCCCGGCTGTTGGGTGCGCCGTTGTTGGCTGCGCGAGGCTACGCGGCATGCTCCAAGCGCCGCCCGGCGACCACCAGCCGCCAGACCAATCCCACGCTCGCCGCGCCGAGGCCGGCGACGAGGCCCCACCACAATCCGGCCGGGCCCACGTCCATGTAGAACGCCAGCACGACTCCGGTCGTCATCCCGAAGCCCCAGTAGGCAATCGCGGCGATGACCATGGGAACGCGCGTGTCTTTCAGCCCGCGGAGTGCCCCAGCGGTCGTCACCTGGATGCCGTCGGCGATCTGGAACAGACCGGCGACGCCGAGCAGTACGATGGCCGTCGAAACCACGTCGGCGTTGGCCGGGTCTCCCAGATCGACGTACAGCCCGATGACCGCGCGTGGCGCGACGACGAAGGCAACAGCCGAGACCGACATGAAGACGATCGAACAGCCGATCCCCATCCAGGCCGCCCAGCGCACGCCCGACGCGTCCTTGCGGCCGGCCTCGTGCCCCACGCGAACTCCCGTCGCGATCGAAATGCCCAGCGGGATGTTGAACATGAACACCGCCGACTGCAGCGCGACCTGATGCGACGCCAGCGCCGTCGCCCCGAAGAACCCCTGCAGATAGGCCGTCGCGCTGAACATGCCCGCTTCGAGCAGCCACGAAACCGCGATCGGCCAACCCACCGCGATGATCTCGCGCATGACTTCTGGGTCGGGCGTGCGAAACGCTCGGAACACCGCGTACTCACGGGTCGAGCGCGAGAACGCAACGTACAGCCCCAAGACGAGCGCGCCACCGGTGAACACGAGCGCGCTCGAAAGCGCCGAACCCGCGACCCCGAGCTCTGGCGCCCCGAGCCACCCGTAGATGAACAGCCCGTTCCCAAGGATGTTCACGAAGATAGCCCCGCCCCCGATCACCGTGATGACCACTGGCTTTGCGACCGCCTCGACCATTCCGCGCATCGCGGTGAACGCGAGCGCCGGGAAGTAGCCCCACGCCAGGATGTCGAGATAGTCGTCCGCGAGTGCCGCGACGTCCGGCGGCTGGCCCAGCGCGGCGAGGTAGTCGCCGATGATGCTGAGGAAGGCGACGACTGGGATGGAAACGAAGAATCCGAGCCAGAGAGCCTGCCTCGCGGCACGTCCGGGAGTCCCGTGTTCCTCGGCGCCATGCGCCTGAGCGGCGATCGGAGCCACCGCAGACATCAGCCCGTTTCCGCCGAACAAAAACAGGAAGAAGATCGTGTTCGCAAGCGCCACCGCGGCCAGCGGCGTCTCGCCCAGCCGCCCCACCATGATGGTGTCGGTCAGGCCGAGCGTGGTCTGCGCCAGCTGCGACAAAATGACGGGAATCGCGAGGCGAAGCGTCGCTCGCAGATGAAATAGGAATTTGGCCACGCGGCCGCCCTCAGTACGCCTCGACTTCGAGCGTTATCTTCGCGTCGAACCCGTACGGCTGCGTCGATTGCAGCGGAGTCGTGCCCTCGATCCCCACGGCGAACTCGCCCCGGAGGTACGCTGGGTCCGACTTGAGGGTCTGGCGACCAATCAGGACGTTGCCGTCGATGGTGGGCATGGTGTCGGAGCCCTGGATGAACTCGTCGTTCTCGTCTTCGCTCCAAATTTCGAACCGTGCCGCTTCGTCAGGGAAACCGTCGTAGGTGCGGAAGTAGGCGCGTGCCTCGTCAGTAAAGATTGCAGGCCACGCCCGAACCACCAGCGCGCTCGATTCGATGATGTCGACTTTGATGCTCGTGACCGCGAGCTCGACGGGCGGTCGGCCGAGCTCGCTTTCGGCGTCGGCGAGGAAGCTCGCGAACTCCGCGGCGCCGCCAATTCGGCAGACGGGGACGTCTTGAGCGCAGCCTCCGAAGCCGTCGTTCGAGAACCCGTTCTCTTCGTCACACTGTTCGCAGTTCGCGCCGAGGTATCCCTCGTCGCACTCGCACATGAGATTGCCGTCCATCTCGGTGCAGGCCCCGTGACCGTTGCAAGTCGCCTGCTCGCACTGCGTGTCGGGCACGCACTCTTCGAGCATGGTCTCCATGTTGGTCTCGAGGTGCTGACCGGCCGGGCAGAAGCACTGGAACTGCATCCCCATGCCGACGCATCGCGTCTGGCCAGGCAGGTCCATCTCGTCTTCGGACGTGTCAGGGCATGGGTTGGGGAGGCATGGGCCGACGTCGCATTGACCGCCCACGAGCGCGATTTCAGCTGAAATCTGGTCGCCACTCTGGTCGGCGGGTCCGATCTCTCGAATCGTGAGCTCGATGGTCTCGGTGGCCGCCGGCGATTCACACGCTACGGCGAAAACGGAGATGGCGAGAAGTGGCAGAAGACGGCGCATAGACTACCTCGGAGGGCGTAACTGCGAGGAATCTAGCCCAGACGCGAATGCATGTCAGCATCGTTGTGGCGACACCTCTCGAGCCCTTACTGCGCGACCACCTCAACCTCGGTGTCATTGATCAAGCGCTCGGCGACATCTCGATTCTCGATCGAGAAGCTCTCCAGCTCGTTGATGACCGTCATTCCCCGTCGGCACGCTTCCCGAATGTCCTCGGTCGCCTCGGCTCGTTCGTTCGCGTCGGTGCAAGTGGGCAAGAAATCCGCATTTGCCTGGATTGCCGCAAGAATATTGCGGAAGTCGTGCAGAATGCGTGCATTGATGTCGGTCTGTCGGGAGACGACGCCAGAAATCTCAGAGATGTCGAGCCGGTTTGAAGCGGTTTGCCGGGCGGTGTCGAGTGCCCGACGGAGGTCGAGCCGGCGTTCGATCTGGCCTGCAAGCACCTGCAACGCGTCCAGGTCTTCCGTGCTCCAGGTGTGTGCCCTTGTGTCGAAAACACAGAGGGTACCTACAATCACACCTCCGAATCCACGTACCGGCACACCAGCATAGGCGCGAACATGCGGAGCTCCCACCACGAGGGGATGGCTCCGCCAATCTGGGTCACTCTCGGCGTCGGAAATCACGAGCATCTGCCCCAACTGATAAACAGACTCGCAAATCGAACCTTTGCGAGCCGTACACGCTTCTTCGATCCCGTAGGCCGAGTGAATCCGACGAACCTTCTCACCAAAAACCGAAAAGAAGCCTGCTTTGCAAGTCATCAGCCTGGCGGCAAGCTCGGCAATGTCTCGAAAGTTTGGGGGTTCCGTCTCCAATGACTGGAAAGAAGTCATGAAGAAGGTTCGATCGGGTGCTCCAGAATTCTCTGCTGACATCGTCGCTTCTCGGCTGGGCTATATAAGCTGCCGCCAACATCGGATCGCAATCTCGACTCCTTTAGTTAGCAGTTGATCCTGACCTTTATTGATCGGAGCAATTCCAGTGGATATGAAACCTTCCAGTGGGATTGTGCATCTAATACACGTCGGCGGCCTTCGATTCGGAGCCACGACCACTGATCCCCGCATGAGGCGGGGGCGGATGAACGCAATGCGTTCCCCGCGATTTCGATACCCGAACCCGAGGTTCTATGAGTTACGGTCACTTCAGCGACGCGCAGAATAGTCCCACCATTTCAAGCGAAGCCCTCGCTTCGGAGGCCCTCTCCGAAAGAAGCGCAGACGAAGACGACTTACCGCAGGACATAGGGTTGCTCCTCGCAGCAGACCCGCACGCAATGGTCCGAGCTGATGATCCGCTCGGCAACTACATGCAGCGACTCAAGCATATCGAGCCGCTCGACGCAGACACGCAACACAAACTGGCTGTCCAGTACTACGAAGACGACGACGGATACGCGGCGAAAATGCTCGTCGTGACCAACCTTCGACTCGTGGTGAAGATTGCTCGAGAATATCGACGACAGAAGACCGACTTCTTCGAGCTCATTCAGGAAGGAAACGTCGGACTGAGCGAAGCCATTCAGCGCTTCGATCCGTACCGCGGCGTCAAGTTCATCAGCTACGCGCAATACTGGATCCGCGCGATGATTCTGAACTACCTGATGAACCAGCTCTACCCGGTGAAATTCGGTAACACCCGAGCCGGCCGGAAGCTGTTCTACAATCTGAAAAAGGCTCGTCGCGAGTTGCGCCGTCGAGGCGTGGACCGCCCGACGCCGAATCAGATCGCCGAGCATCTGAACGTGCCGCGCGACGAAGTGATTCGAGTCGCCGCTCAGATGGACGCACCGCCCGTCGCCATCGACGGCCCAGCTCCCGGATACGAGGGAGTGACCGTCGGCGAACTGATGCCGAGCGAAGGGCCCGCACCGGAAGAACAGGTGCAGGACCATCAGCTCATCTCGAGCCTCTCCGAAGCCTTCCAAGCCTTCGGCGAAGCCCTCGAAGACGAGCGCGACCACTCGATCTGGACCGAACGAATGATCGCCGAAGACGCACTCACGCTCAAAGATTTGGGCGAGAAGTGGGACGTCTCGAAAGAGCGAATTCGCCAGGTCGAAGCCGACATCCGTGAGCGCTTCAAGCACTTCCTCATCGCCCGATTTGGCGAAGGAATCGCGCTCGAAGTGCGACAGATGGTGAACTAAAGCACATGCGTTTCGGCCTTTCGCCGAAGCGGTGCGCGAAGCATCATTGGCCGGAGCGACCACGCGTCGCTCCGGCCTTTTTTTTGAGGACTCATGGCGAAGCAGGACGAGCAGCCAGGCATTCGATGGGCGTGGATCGCGCGAACACTCGCAGTGGTCTTGGCCATCGGCTACGTCGCGACCTGTGGTGCACTCTACGTCCTGCAGGAAGAGATGATCTTCATCGGCGCTGGCGACCGCCTGCCGACGCTCCCTCCCGCCCCGACAGGCTGGGAAACCCACCGCATCGAACACGAAGAGGGCGAGGGCCTCGCCTGGTACTTCCGCCAGCCCGCGCCGGCGCCCGTCGTCATCATGACGCATGGCAACGGCGAGTCGATCAGCCATTGGCCGAGCGCCGCGACCCCGTGGATCGAACGCGGCTACTCCGTGCTCCTCCCCGAGTATCGCGGCTATGCCGGTCTCGACGGCGAGCCGAACATGGCCAAAGTCACGGCCGACATGCAGGCATGGCGCGCCTGGCTCGACTCGCAGCCCGACGTAAAGACCGACGGTTACGTCTACCACGGCTTCTCCCTCGGCGGCGGAATCGTCGGCCAGCTCACCGCCACGCATCCGCCGAAGGTGCTGGTGCTGCAGTCGACCTTCACCGACATCACGCGACTCGCGCCCGTTCCGGTGCCGCCATTCCTGGTCGAAAACGAGTTCGACACTCTTTCGGTCGTCTCCGAGCTCGACATCCCGATGGTCGTGATTCACGGCACCGAAGACCAGGTCATCCCGGTCGAGCACGGCCGAGAGCTCGCCGAGGCGACCGACGCCAACCTCGTCATCTACGAGGGCGGACATGGGCCGCCAGCCGACCGCTCGGCCATGTGGGCCGCGATCGACAAAGCCCTCGCCGAGGCCGGCAGCCAGCCGGAGTAGGTGCGTTGGGAAGCAATAATCGCTATGGTGCGTTGGCTATTGGAACTGACTGTTTGGACGACCGTGCGACGACTACTCATCACCCTCGCCGCTCTCACCTTTTGGGCGTGCTCCGACGACTCCACCGAGTCGACGAACGCCGCAGAGAACAACGCTGACCTCGACTCCGGCACTTCCGAACAGCCGATCTGCGAGCCGGGCGAAAAGAGCTGCGCCGACGTAACGACGTCGCAGACGTGCGCTGCCGATGGGCTTTCGTTCAGCGAAGAAGAGTGTACCGGCGGAGACCTTTGCAACGAGGCCACTGGTGAGTGCTCCGAGGTCATCTGTTCGCCAGGCGCGTTCGACCGCTGCACCGACGAAGGGCTCGTGCGTTTCTGCAACCCGACCGGCACCGACTGGGTCGAGGACATCTGCGGAGGCGGTGGCGAATGCGTCGACGGCCGCTGCGCCAACGCGCAGTGCGCCCCACAGACCAAGCGCTGCGTCGACACAAAACAGATCGAGCTGTGCAACGCCGCAGGCAGCTGGGCGCCGGCGGAGTTCTGCCCGATCGGCACCGAGTGCTTCGACGGCGAGTGCATCGACCTGTGCGAGATCAACAAGAAGGTCTCGAGCTACATCGGCTGCGAATACTGGTCGGTCGACCTCGACAATTTCGACGACGCCCTCAGCCAGCCACACGCGATCGTAGTCACGAACATCAACCCTGAGCTTACGGCCGAGATCACCCTGACCGCCGGCGAGTCGGAGCAGCTCCTCACGCGCGGCGCCGACACGGAGCCATTCGACCTCCAGATTCCTCCGGGCGAAGCGCGCATCTACTCGATTCCGGTCGGCTACGATCACAGCGGCACCCGCATTCTGACGGACCGAGCCATCCGAATGCGCTCCAACATTCCGGTCGTCGCCTACCAGTTCAACCCGCTCAACAACGTCGACGTCTACTCCAACGACGGCACGCTCTTGCTGCCCACCAATGCGGTCGGCAACGAGTATATCGGCATGAGCTGGCCGTTCCGCGGAGGACGCATCAACATTCGCGGTTTCCTGACGATCGTGAACTCCTCCGGCGCACCAGCGCAGGTCGAAGTGACCGCGAGCGCCGAAGTGGTCCCAGGCCCGGATGTGCCTGTGATTGCGGCCGGGGAGACCCGTGTCTTCAACCTGAATCCGGGGCAATCGATCAATCTCGAGACTTCGGGTGCCGAGCTCGAGGCCGCGCGCGAGAGCGGCTGCCTCGAAGACACGCAAGGGCCACCCGAGAGCGTAACACCTTGCCCCGATCTCACCGGCACGCGGATTCGTTCGTCGCAGCCAATCACGGTGTTCGGCGGCCATCAGTGCGCCAACGTCGTGCAGGGGGTCGACCGCTGCGATCATATCGAGTCGATCCTCACGCCGATCAGCTCGTGGGGAACCACCTACGTCGGTTCGAAGTTCAATCCGCGCGCGGTAGGCGCCGAGGCCGAGCCGGAGGTTTGGCGAGTCGTGGCGGCGCAAGACGACACGCGCATTCAGACGAGCCCGCCGATCGACGGCGTACACGGCTACACGCTCGACGCGGGCGAATGGCTGCAGTTCGAGACCAACAAGCACTTCGTGATGGGGTCGAGCAAGCCCGTGATGGCAGCGCAGTACATGGTCGGCTCGAACTGGCTCGGCATTCCGCGCGAATGCAACGAGGGCATCGACGCCGCGAACCCGACCGGTATCGGCGACCCGGCGATGGCGCTGGTCGTTCCGGTCGATCAGTGGCGAAAGGAGTACATCCTGCTCACCCCCGAGGCGTACGAGCGCGACTACCTGAACATCATCGTGCCAGCGGGCAACGAAGTGCGGATCGATGGCGAGCCGGTGCCACGTGTTTCATGGGTGCCAGTGGGTTCCGCTGCGGCCTATGAGGTTGCGGTACTGCAGGTCCCCGACGGATTTCACACCCTCACGAGCGATGTTCCGTTCGGCGTGATGAGCTACGGATACGACTGCCACGTGAGCTATGCGACGGCCGGCGGTCTGAACGTCGAAGAGATCTTCGACCCGCTCGGCCAGTAGCATTCCTTAGGAGCCGGTCGCGGCGCGCGCCGAGTCTTCTTGGCGCCGAGCGTCGCCCGAGTCCAATTCGCTGACAGCCCAGGTTTCAGGAGCAGGGAAGAAGTCCTGAGGGCGTTGGACCATCTCGGTCATTCCGCGCGTGATGAGCGCAATCTGAGCGCCGTCGTAGAGCCGGTGGTCGAACGTCGCTCCGATCGTGACGCCTTTTCGCGCCATGATCTCGCCGTCGACGACACGCACGATGTCATGCACCGCGCCCGGCAGGGCGACGAGCGGGCAGCGCGACGCCGGTACCAGCGGCGCGTAGCCGAGCTTGATGCCGAATTGAGCGATCGACGACACCATCAACGAGCCAAACGGGTCGCTTCGAACGCCAATGCCGTCGAGGTCGATCGGCACGTTGAAGGTCAAAAAGTCGACCAGCTGGAGCATCTTCTTGATGAGAAGGGGCGGAACGATGTTGATCAGGTCCTTCGTCTTCTCCATCTCTTCGTCTTGGCCGGTTCGCAGTTTGTCGGCCTTGCCGGCCAGTCGTTGCGCCACTTCGACGAGGTCCATCGACGGCACGTCGACCAGCTTCACGCCCGACAGGTCTGCCGAAGTCGCTTTCTCCGAAGGGATCATCACCTGGCAGAACACGTCGACCGATTCACGGCGCTGAATGCGACCGTTCACGAGCATCACGTTCAGGTCGGGGTGCTGGTCGAACACGGTCGCGAAGCACTTCACCACGAGCGCGGTCATCGAGACCTTGGTGCCCGAAGCCTTCGAAACGGCCTCCAGATACTCCAGCGTGTCGGTCACATCGAGCGTGTCGTGCCCGTAAATCGTGGGGTCCGAGGGGGGATCCCACATCGCGACCGAAATTTTACGCCACGACGAGAGTTTCTTGAGAGGTTTCCAGTGTTTACCCATGGTGGGCTCCGCAGATGCGTCAATCGATAACGGCGTACATTAGCAACAGCGACTTTCCGACGCCAGAGCTGTAGATCGGCGCGTCGTTGTTGACTCGCGAGTCATTGAGGTACCGAGGCTTGCGAAACGCCCGCCTTCTACCTAACGTTCAGGCCGACGCTTTTCCCAGAAAGACAACGCGCGTGAACGCCATGACGACGAAGCTCCGCTTCGCATTGTTCGCACTCCTCTTCGCCCTCGCGGCGTGCGGAGGAGACGATACCACCGAAACCGACGAAGACGCTGGAACGAGCGGAGATGCGGCTAATGTCAGCACCGCTGATGCCGGCGACGTTGGCGGCGGAGATTCCGGTCCGGGTACCGACGCGAACACCTGCGACGACGACCCGCCTTCGGTCAGCACCAACCCCGTCTCGCCCATCGACGTGGCGTTCGACGCGGGCACGCTCACGATTCGCCTCGACTTCGACGAGCCCGTGAACGGCGTTCAGCCCGAAGCATTCACGATCGACAACGGAGCGACCGTCGACGCCGTGGGCGGTATGGACGACGCCTACGACGTGACCATCAACGGGCTTCAGGCCTCGACTACCTACTCGCTCAACCTCGCGCCCGACGCGGTCCGAGACCTCTGCGACAACAACCTCGACGAACCGCTCGAGATCATCATCGAAGTCGGCGCAGACCCCTGCGACACCGACTCCACGGCGCCGACCTTCACGGTGCAGCCGACGCCGCCCATCGAAGTCATGACCGGCACCACGTCGACCACGGTCACGCTCCTCTTCTCGGAGCCGATCGAGGGCGTCGCCCCGACCGCAAACAATGGCGCGACCATTGGCTCTGTCGACAATCCGCAGGGCAACGACTGGAACGTCGAAGTGACCGGACTCGTCGACGGTCGCACCACCATCACCGTCCCGGCCACGACTGCCGACCTCTGCGGCAACACCCTCGCCGCCGCGCAAACATTCGACATCATCGTCGGCGCGTCCGATTCGTCGCCACCGATGGTCATCTCCTCCACGCCGAACAACGGCGAGTCGGGCGTCGCGCTCGATAGCGACATCACGTTCGAGTTTTCCGAACCGATGGACACCTCGGTCGGCACGATCAGCCTCACGTCCAACGGTTCCGACATCACGTTCACCTCGGCGTGGTCCAACAACGACCGCACTCTCACGATCGACCCGACCGCAGATTTCGCCAACGGCGATGGTATCGTCGCGGTCTTGAGCGGATTTGCGGACCCTGCTGGAAACGCGCTTCCGAACGAAGTGCTCGCATTCACTGCGCTGCCCGACCCGTGCGTCTTCGACACCACGCCCCCGGCCTTCAGCACGACTCCGACCTCCCCGATTCGGCTCGCACCCGGCACGACCGGCACGACCTTCATCATCAACTTCAGCGAACCAGTCGTCGGCGTGACCGCGGCCGCGCTCTCGGTCAATACCAGCGCGACGGTCACGAGCGTCACGAGCAGCGCCAACAACTACTCCGTGACCGTCTCGAACCTGGCGGTCGGCAACAACATCGTCACGATTCCGGGCACCATCTCCGACGTGTGTGGCAACACGCTCGGGGCGAACCGAACCGTCTCGATCTTCTCGCCGTCGACCGACCAGACGCCCCCGACGGTGGTTTCGACGGTCCCCGCTGATGGCGCTACGAACATCGCGCGTAACGCCGACATCGTGGTCACCTGGAGCGAGCCGATGGACCCGGCCCGCGGCGCACCAACGCTGCGCGTGGGCGGCGTATCGGTCGCGCGAGGTATCTCGTGGGACAGCCCGAGCGTGCTGCGTCTCGACCCGGTCGCCGACTTCCCGTTTGGCGCGACGGTCGACCTCATCATGTCCAACTTCGCCGACGTCAACGGCAACACTGCCGCGCTCGATCGAATCGGCTTCGCGGTCGAGCCCGACCCCTGCGCGGTCTACCCCAGCGCGGTCACCGTCGAATCGACCGACCAAGACGGCATCCTCGCCGACGTTTCAGGTGAGGCGTGGGTACTCGTGGAGCTGAGCGACCTGTTCCAGCTGACCGAAGGACAGATTTCGATCACCCCGGTCACCGGCACGGGCGTACTCGCCGCGGGTAGCCTCACCGGCATCAACGACAAGTACGCGTTCCGAATGACCGGAACTTCGCCGGGCGACGAGTACACGATCTCGATCGGCGCCTCGACGAGCAACGGCGGGTGCACGACGCTCGCGAGCTCGTCGTTCACGCTCACGATTCCACCATCGATCTCGGTCGGCGGTTCAACTTCGGCCTGCCCACTTCCTCCGGCCGCGGCTTCCAACTTCACCGGCGGCGATGCCTGCAACTCCATCTCGACAAACGACTCGTTCGCGACGCCGACACAGACCGGTCTCACGCTCGATGCCATCGGCGACGTCATCAGCTTCGGCGGCGTGTACGACTCGGACCAGTCGGCCGCAGACGTCGACTTCTTCTCGTTCGAAGTCGTCGAAGACGGCACGAACAGCAAGGACCTCCTCATCGAGTTCTATCAAGGCTGCAACTTCACTGCGGCCCCGACTTCGAGCACCACCGCGGACTTCGAGGTCGCGCTGCGAAACTCCGTGGGCGCAACGATCGATGCCATCGAAGTGACCACCCCGCGACCTCGCGAAGCCTACGACCAGAACGTCGCTGGCGTTGCGCGCATGACGCGAACGGTCGACGGCCTCGCCGGAACGAACACGTACATTCTGGACATCGATGAGCAGGTCGGCGGCAGCTGGTGCGCCGACTGGCGCGCATTCGTCGAGGTGGTCGCCTCCGGCCGTCCGGCCGCCTGCGAACACCAACCGGCAGTGGTCTCCATCGAAAACGTGCCGCAGCTCGCTTTCACCAACGAGTTCACGCAAGACGCCACGATCGACATCGCCTTGAGCAGCTCGTTTGGCTCGCTCACCGCGCAAGACATCACGGTGCTTCCGCTCGGAAACGCGCGTGGCTCGCTCAAACCCGGCTCACTCACGTCGGTCGGCGGCGGATACACCGCCGAACTCGGCGGCGTACAAGCCGGCGAGACGTACCTCGTCACGTTGAACACTGGCGCGACCGGATGCACGATCGTCGAGGGTTCGGGCTTCTACGTGACCATCACCGACGACCCGCTCCAGGCCGGCCCCAGCGGTGTCTGCCCGCTCCCCGCGCCACTCGCTCAGAACCACTTCGGCGCCGACGCGTGCAATCAACAGACGAACGGCACCCTCGCGACCAGCGAATCGACCGGCATCACCGTCGCCAACGTCGGCGACCGATTCAGCATCCAGGGCACCCTAGACAACGACTTCATCTCGGGCTCCGACGACGACTGGTACAGCTTCCAGATCAACGAGAACGGCACGAATATCTACTCGCTCGACGTCACGCTCATCTACGGATGCGACTTCGCCGACGATGTCGGTACGAATGACGCCCTCACGGTGAACATTGTCGACGACTCTGGGAACGTGTTGGGAACCGCCGCGGGCACGCAGGAAGCGTCCACCGCCGGCGATCGATGGGAATCAGTATCGCTCTCGACACAGGTCGCAAATCCGGCCGGTGGCCTGCAGACCTATCACCTCGAAGTCGACGACCAGAACGGCTTCGGGCTCTGCATGGACTTCATCGCCTACGTCGAGGTGACCGACATCTCCGGCAGCGCGCAGTGCCTCGGCCGAACTGCCACGGCGAACCTCGCGAGCGCAAACCAGACCAACACCGAAGCGGGTGGAACCACCTCCGTCCGAATCGACTTCGACAGCGGCTACACGCTCACGACCGCCGACCTCAGCCTGACCGCCGTCACCGGCACGGGCACGCTCGACCTCACCAGCTTCCAGCAGATTGATGCTTCGAGCTACACGGTCGATCTCACCGGCGTCGCGGTTGGCGACGAGTACACGATCGACGTCGCCGGGGGCACCGACGCGTGCAGCACGTCGACCACCGGCGGCTCGTTCACCGTGAACGTTCAGAACCTGCCGACGACCTCGGGCAGCTGCCCCCTCCCGCCGACGCTTCCGAACCACTTCGCCCGCACCGAATCCTGCGGGTCGTCCGACACGAACTACACCGTGACCGCGGCCGCCAACACCGGCTTCACCGTCGCGAACGTCGGCGACTCGTTCAGCATCAGCAGCACGTACGACACCAGCGGCTCGCCGGGCGACAACGACTGGTTCTCGTTCCAGATCGACAACTCCACGAACAGCACGTTCACGTTCGACATGCGAATCGCCTACGGCTGCACCATCACGGGTGGTACGGCGAGCGGCTCGGATCGGCCGGTGATTGAGCTGCGGAGCGGTTCGACGGGCAACACGTCATCGCGGGCGACGGGCAGCAGTTCCTACTCGACGATCAACTCGGGCACGACGTTCGGGTATGGAGATTCGACGCCGGTCATCACGCCGCCGTCGGGCACGTCGACGTACTACATCTGGATGGACGATGTCGTCGCGTCGAGCTTCTGCTTCGACTACGTCATCTACCTCACGGTGACCGACAAAACGTGATGTTTGGCTACGGCTTCAGACCGCTCACGACGCGCGGTTGGTCGCCATAGTCACGTCGCATCTCGACGTCGACAAACCCCGCTTCCCGCGCCAGCTCCGGCGCGGACTCGCCCTGGTCGAAGCCGATCTCGAAGGCGAGCATTCCACCGCTCGGCAGGCGGTCGAACGCCTCGACCACGAGCCGACGAATCACGTCGAGACCGTCTTCGCCCGCAAAGAGCGCGTCGTGCGGCTCCCAATCCAACACCATCGCATCGACCTGGTCTCGCGTGCGTTCCGACACGTATGGCGGGTTCGAGATAATCGCGTCCGGCTGCAAATCGGACGGCAGCGCGGCGAGAAGATCGCCGTGGTGTAGCGAGACTCGGTCTCCGAGCTCGAGGGCCGCCACATTCTCGGCGGCGAGGGCGAGCGCTTCTTCCGACGCGTCGGTGAGGTGAACTTGGAGGTAGGGGCGCTCGTGCGCCATTGCGAGGCCGACCACGCCGGTTCCCGTGCCGATGTCGACGAGCACGCGATGGTCGCGGCCGAGGCGCTCCAGTCCGACCTCGACGAGCACTTCCGTGTCGCTTCGCGGGATGAGCGCGCGCCGGTCGCACTTCACGTCGATCATGTAGAAACCGCGCGACTGCGTGATGTACGCCGACGGCTCGCCGTTGGCCCGACGCTTCACAAAGGCACGAAACGCGTCGAGCTCTTCCTGCAGCAGTGGCTGGTCGAACCGCATGTACAGCTGCACCCGGTCGACGCCGATCGTGTGCGCCAACAGCAGCTCAGCCTCGAATCGAGGCGACTCGATGCCTTTCTCGGCAAAGAAGCCTTTCGTCCAGTTGAGGAGCTTGAGTACCGTCCACGGTGGGCCGAGTTCCGACATGCTTGCGTCCTTGCTCGCAGGGGACCGCCAAAATCGCGGCGGTGTATTGCGCGACATGGATACTCGATGGCGGCGCGAGCGTCGACCCGCACTCCGGGATGCGGTAGTAGTGTGGGCGGTTGTACCACCGAGAGGTAACGATGAATCCAACGTCCCGCTTCGCCAGACTGATCGCCATCGCACTCCTGCTCTTCGGGTTCAGCGCGTGCCAGAAAGACGCCGGCTCTTCGGGCGCCGAGACCACGGAAGACGCGGTCGAGGAGTCTCAGCCGGACAAAGATTTTGCGACCGACGGGTTTTCGATCGGCAAGATCAAGATCGTCGCGGCCGCCAACATCTACAGCAATCCAGACGCGACCAAGCCAGACGAGCTACAGAAGTTGATCGAGACCAAGCTCAAGGAGCAGGCGTCGTACGACGAAGACGCTGGCCCGCTGAGCGGCTCCCTCACCTATGACGCCCGCACGTCGACCGCACCCGGCGGCAAGAAGTCGCGCGACGTCGTGTTGTTCGGCGACCTGCGCCGAAAGGGCGACGACGACCCGACCGCCAAGTACACCGCCGAAATCATGGTGCGCTCGCAGCCAGGCTCCGACGAGACCTACGCCGACCTGACGGCCGACGCCGTGCAGCAGTTCGCCGAACGCGTCGACGCCCAGATTCGAATCCGTGGTGCGAGCGCCGAAGCACTCACGAATATCCTCGAGTCCGACACCGAATCGCAGAAAGCGAAGGTCTCGGCGATTCAACAGATTCGCGAGCGTCAGATCGAGGGTACCGAACCGGTCCTTCGCAAGCTGCTGGATGGCGACGACGGCTCGATCAAAGTCGCGGCCTCGGCCGCGCTGGTGCGCCTCGGCGACTCCGAGTCACGCCCGAAGATTCTCGAGATTGCGCAGAACTTCAGCCGCGACAAGGACCCGAATTTCCTGCCGATGCTCTACATCTTGGGCGACATGGGTGGGCAAGAGGTCGTCACCTATCTGACCACCGTCTCCGAAGCTCACTCCTCGCCCGCGGTCCGCCAGGTCGCCAAAGAGGCGGTCGACAAGGCAATCAAGAGCACCGTGACGAAGAAGGTCGAGTGAGCGTTTGGTGGAGTCATAGCGACGACGGTCGTGTCTTCGAGGTGACCATCTCTCGGCCCGAAGCGCTGAACGCGGTCGACTTCGAGACGATGGAGAAGCTCGAGCTCGCGCTCGACGAGGCCGAGGCCAGCGCCGACCTGCGCGTGTTCGTGCTTCGGGGCGACGGCGACAAGGCGTTCATCTCGGGCGGTGACCTGAAGGAGTTCGCCGCGTTGTCGACCGCGGCTGAGGGCGCGTCGATGGCACGTCGAATGGTCGCCATCCTCGAGCGCATCGAAGCTCTCCCATGCTTGACCGTGGCCGGAATCAACGGCCCGGCGTACGGCGGCGGCACCGAGACGGCGCTCGCATTCGACATCAGAATCGCTGCCGCGCATGCATCGATGGGCTTCACGCAGACCAAATTCGCGGTCCCGCCGGGCTGGGGTGGACTCACCCGAATGGTTCGACTCGTCGGCCGTTCGCGCGCGCTCCACTGGCTGGCGACCGGGGCGATCGTCGAAGCGGAGCAGGCTTTGAACGCTGGCCTCGTAAACGCCGTCGCCGGGCTGTCGTTCGACGATTTCCTCGCTGACCAAGTGCGCCGAATGGCGCGCAATAGCCCCGAAATCATCGCCACGCTCAAGGCCGGCAGCGCACGCGCGGAAGAACTCTCCCGCGTCGAATCGATCGCCGCCGAGCTCACGCCGTTCGCCGAACATTGGGGCAGCGACGACCACCACGCGCGCGTCGCCGCGTTCTTCGCCCGGGAGTAGGCCGTGATCGTCGATTGGATGACCCACCCGGTCGCCTTCCACATTGGCGACATCCCGATCCGCTGGTACAGCCTCTCGCACATCTGCAACTTTGTGGTGGGCTACCTGCTGGTGCGCTGGCAGTTCCTGCGCGCTGGCGGCCGCGAACGCGACACCGACATCATGCTCGTGGCGACCGTCATCGCGACCATCGTTGGCGGCCGGTTTGGCCACGTCATCTTCTACGAATGGGACCGATTCGTCGCCGACCCGACCCTGTTGGTGAGGTTCGGCGAGGGCGGCATCGCCAGCCATGGGTCGACGCTCGCGTTCATTTTGATGATCGCGCTCTTCTCGAAGTGGCGCGGCGTACGCTTTCTCGACGTGGCCGACCGGATGTCGTTCGGCGGCGCGTTCGGTGCTGGCATCATTCGCCTGGGCAACCTCGCCAACTCCGAGATTGTCGGGCGGCCCACCGACGGCACCTGGGGCTTCCGGTTCCCCCGGCACGACGGTCTCGAAACTGAAATCCTTCGCCACCCGAGCCAGATCTACGAGTTCGTCATGGGGATGGGCGTGCTCGCCACGCTCCTCGCCGTCGACCGAAAGATGGGCGAGAGACGGCCCGTCGGTTTGATCTGGACCTTGTTCCTGGCGCTCTACTTCTCGGGCCGGTTCACGGTCGAGTTCTTCAAAGAGTTCCAGGCGCTCGCCGCTGGCGGCCTGACGATGGGCCAGTGGCTGTCGCTGCCGCTGGCCACGATCGGGTGGGTAGGTGTGGGGCTGGCGCTCAAGTACGGCCGCCCGCCCGAGCCGTGGCCGAAGATCGAAGAGGAGGAGTCCGATGGCTGAAGACCTCGTGGGGCGAATCATCGGCGAAAAGTACAAGGTTGCGGCCCCCATCGCCGAAGGTTCGATGGGTTCGGTGTGGATCGTTCGCGACCCCGAGGACGAGGGCTGGCTCGCGCTCAAGACGATCTCGACCGACGACGAAGAGTACTCCGCTCCGGAGCGCTTCCTGCGCGAGATCGAGAGCCTGCAGCGGGTCGACCACCCGAACGTGGTTCAGCTCGTCGACTTCGGCTGGGACGACGGCCTCGACCAGCTCTTCATGGTCATGGAGATGGTGCACGGCGACCCGGTCAGTCGTCTCATCGCCCACGGGAAACTCCCGGAAAACCTGGCCGTCCACGTCGCCCGTGGCGTCTGCTCGGCGCTCCAGCTCGCCCACCAGGAAGGCGTCGTACACCGCGACATCAAACCCGCAAACCTCATGGTCCGGCCGCGCGACGACGACTCGATCGAGGTGAAGATCCTCGATTTTGGGCTCGCCTTTCTCGGCGACGAGGAGACCCGCCTGACTCGGCAGGGCACCACCGCCGGGACCGTCCTCTACGCATCACCCGAACAGCTGCGCGGCGAGGTGGCTGATGGCCGGTCTGACCTCTATTCGCTGGGGATCGTGCTGTACGAGATGGTGTCCGGGAGTCCTCCTTTCACCGACCGAAACATCGTCAACGTGGCGCATCTGCAGATGAAGCAGAAGCCCAAACCGCTCAAGAAGGTCGCGCCTCACGTGAGCTCCGGCCTGTCGGATTTGGTCGATTGGTTGCTCGCCAAGAGTCGCGACGACCGACCGCCGAATGCGGGTCAGGTCGATCAGATGCTCTCGGCGCTGGGGCTTTCGGCGCCGAGGGCGTCGCATCGGGGGCCGGCGCGGGAGCCGGTGGGGGACTGGGGTCTGGGCGCGT
>CAYLMO010000079.1:0-19642 GCA_964384605.1 uncultured Bradymonadales bacterium
CCCTCGCGCCGAGCGATATCCCACGCCGTCGGAATGCTCGCCGCGGTCGTGTTGCCCATGCGCTGAATGGTCGTGACGACTTGCTCGTCGGGGATGCCCAGCCGCTGGCCGACCATCTCGGAGATTCGGAGGTTGGCTTGATGGGGAACGAAGACGATCTCGTCGGGCTTCAGACCGTGGTCGGCGAGGAGCTTCGAAACCTCGCGTTCGAGCGTTTCGACCGCGGTGCGAAAGACCGCGCGCCCCTTCATCGTCGGGAAGTGGTCCTTCGTCTCGAGCGAAGCAGAGTCGATGTGCGGCCGCGTCGCCGAGCCAGGCGCCTTACACATCAGATTCTCGGCCCCTCGCCCATCTGCGCCCAGGCGGATGTCGCTCAACCCCGGGCCGTCGCCGGCTTCGAGCACCCACGCGCCGGCACCGTCGCCAAACAGCACCGACACCGCGCGCCCCTCCTCGGAATAGTCGAGCCCGGCCGAATGAACCTCGGATCCCACGAGCAAGATCCGCTCGTACATCCCGGCCTCGAGCCATGCGTGCGCCACCGAAAGTCCGTACAAGAAACCGGAACACTGATTCCGTACATCGAGCGCGGGAATATGGGAGAGCCCGAGCTTTCGTTGTAGAAAGACACCGCTCCCAGGGAAGACCACGTCGGGTGATAGAGTCGCAAACACGATGGCATCGAGGTCGTCGGCCGCAACGCCGGCATCGGCGAGAGCGAGCTCAGAAGCGCGCAGCGCCAGATCGGACGCAGCTTCGCCCGACGCGAAATGGCGACCTTGAATGCCCGTCCGCGACTCGATCCACTCCGCGTCGGAACCTACCTGGGGCGCGAGCTCTTCGTTTGGAACGTAGCGTTCCGGAACCCAGTGCCCTGTCCCTCGAATGATGGTTGTCATGACTCCACTATCCAAAGTCTTCGGCCCTTCTGGCAAGCGCCACCGCTCGATTGCGAGCCAATTCACGCTGATCGCTTGTCTTTTGGTCGCTCAGGCATGCGGAGGCGCCGCGAAACAAAAGCCCGCCGACGTCACTCCAAAATCGAACGAGCCCGTAGCCGAAGCGGTCCCCGACGAGGGTCCGGCCGCGGTTTCGAAAGAAGCGTGTGCGCTCGAGCCGGTCTGGCCCATGTTCCAGGGCGAGTCTGGGCGCTCCGGCGCGAGCGAAGCGCCTGCGATCGGAAAGCCGAAGGTGCTCTGGTCAGCACGCGTCGGTGTGCAGACGTGGAACAACAACCCGATCGTCGCTGGAAACCTGGTGATCGTCGGTTCCTCCGGAGACGTCTGGAATAGCGCGGATCCATCCGATGGAGTGTATGCGTTCGACGCGAAGTCCGGAGAACTTGCGTGGTTCACCCCGGCCGAGAACGACGTGAATGGCGTCGCGCTCGCCAACTGCCGCATCGTGGCGGGGAGTGACGACGGCAAGCTGCGCGGTCTCGACCCGATCACGGGGAAGGTAGCGTGGACCAAGGATTTCGGCTCGAAGGTGTACGGACAGCCATTGCCGATCACCGGTGGGGTGGTGGTGACCACGCAAAATTCGGGAGTCCATCTCGTCGAACCGGTCCAGGGTCGGGTGACGTGGTCGATTCCGACGGGTGAGGTTCGCCAGGGTGCGGCCTTCGACGGCGAATCCATCTGGATCGTGACGACGGAAGGCCGCGCCATTCGGGTCGGGACCGACGGAAAACTACAGTGGAGCGGCGACTCACCGGCGTCGGGGGAGTACTACGGTTCGCCGACGATCGTCCCGGACGGTGTGATCTTCGGATACGCGCGGGACACCACCGGGAGCACGCCGGCCCTCACCGGAGTGCGGATGAGTGGCGGTCCATTTTGGGACAGCTTGAACCGCGGCACGAAGTCTTCGTGGGCCAATGTTCGCTCTTCGCCCGCGTTCGTCGACGGCCGTTTGTACCATGCAGAAGCTTACAGCAACGAGATCGTGACGACCGATGTCGCATCGGGTCGAGTCGAGGCCGTGACGCAGATCGGGACCTGCATGTTCCCCCATTGGGGTTCGCCGGTGGCGAATTCCGAAGAAGTGATCGTCGCGCGCCACGACGGCGGATTGTACGCAATTGGTCGTGACGATCAGCAGTTCCGGTGGGGCATTCTGCTGGGAAGTCACGCCGAGTCGGGACGCTCGCTCACGGCCGATGACAACGACGGTTCGAGCTGCAGCTGGAGTTCCGAGAAGGGAAGCCTGTTCGCGACTCCTGCGGTCGGCAGGGACGGCACGCTGTACGTGGGGTCTCGCGCAGGGTTTCTGTACGCGATTGGCCGCTAGACGCGAATCTCCCAAGTGCCAGATACCCCTGAGTTGGCCCGAGCGAAGCGAGGGGGAGGTTCGAGCCATCTTCGATGGTCGACTTGGGTGGCGCGAGCCTCTCCCTTCGTTCGCTTCGCTCACTGCGGGCCAACACCCCAAGGGTACTTCTTCGCCGCAAAGCGGCTCAGGGCGCTCAGGGATCATCGGGCCTGGGAGGGCGACGCGGATCTCCCAAGATGGCCGGCAGCGCTACTCAGCGACCTGCTGCGTGTTTTCCGTCGTAGAGTCGACGTATCGCTGCAGGAACTCGAGGACGCGATGTGAGCGGTCCTGAGCAGTCATCTTGCGCCGGCGAACCGTGAAGAACTGCGTTCCGGGGAGGGTGTCGAGCGGCACACGATGCAAGACGCCACGGTCGGTGTACGGTGCGGCCACATGGTCAGGCAGGATGGAGAGCAAGCCACCAAACGCCGTACTCTCTACGGCGCTCTGCAGCCTCTCGACGTGCATCGCGATTCTTCGGGGTGTCTCGGCAGGCCAAGCGTTGCGGGCCTCGTCCTTGCCGAACGTGACAAATGCGTGCTCGGCGATCGTTGCGACTGACGGTCGCTCCATCGCCGCGAGGAAGTGGTCTGTGCCGCAGTACACTCCGTTGGTGGTCTCCACGAACTTCTCCACCACGACATCGTCCGCAGCCTCGGGGTTGGCCGTGAACGCCAGATCGAGCTGCCCGCGGGTGAGCATCGGGTTCGTGCCACCATTCGGATTATCGATGACCTGAATCTTGAGCTCAGTGTGTTCAGCCTGCAGATCCCGCAATCCACCGAGCAATAGCCGGAACAGATTGTCCGGTATTGCCACGTAGAACGTGCCGGCGAGGGCGTTCGACTCGACGGCCTTCTGACCGTCTTCGATGAGCCGCATCGCTGCCCGAAGCGACTCCAAGAACTCCTGACCCGCGCGATTCAATCGAATCCCTCGGCCCTCGCGGTCGAACAGCTGTTCGCCAAGACTCTCTTCGAGCAACCCAATCGACCTGGATAGTGCCGACGGACTCACCCGAAGCCGTTCAGCAGCTGTTCGGACGTGTTCCGTCTCGGCCACCGCGCGAAACGCTGGCAGCCAATTCCAAAAGTCGATGAGGCGTCTGAGGCGGTCAATGTCCGCTGGGGTGTCCATGAGGGACCTCCTGATAGCTTCTAACTATGCTCCCTATTTAGATGAAGAATCTCAGATTTTGGTACATTTACGAAGCGAATTCCTCACAAAGTTCGCATCAATAAGGCCGATTCGACGCTGAAATTCGACTCGATTGCCGAAAATTCAAGAAAAATACTGACTTTGAACAGGTTTTGAAGGGGGGGGCTCGCGCCACCCAAGTCGGCCATCGGAAGCTCGCCCCACCCCCAAACCCCCAAACCTCACTCGGATTAGCGCAAAAAACGCGACTATCGGTACAATTTTCGTGTGGTTTTTTGTCGTTCTCTGTTGTGTTTTGTCATTTTTTGTTGTCTAATTGTTCTCAGTTGGCCCGCAACTGATCGAAACCGTTTCGCGGGCTAAGCCAGGAACTCAACGCTGTGGCTGGCGGAGAAGAGGCCCAAATGCAAGCACATGTCGAGACAGATCGTAGCTTCACTCGTGTCCCTACCGTCGTTCGACGTCGTCGGCTCGTCGACGACCACAGCGACCTGGTTAGAATGGTGGCGCGCCAAGTCGCGCTCCGCCACGACCTCGGTAGATGTTCGCTGGATGAAGACGATCTCTTCAGTGTCGGTATTCTGGGCCTCTTCGATGCCGAACGTCGATTCGACGACTCGTCGGGATGCCCTTTCCGCTCCTTCGCGGAGTTCCGAATCAAAGGCGCGATGCTCGACGAAATCCGTCGCCGAGACACCATGCCGCGACGACTCCGAGCAGCGAACCTCAAGCTGACCCGGGCGACCGAATCGTTCCAACGACGCAATGGCCGCGCACCGTCGCCCAACGAGCTCGCCGAACTCACCGGCATGACCCTCGACCGCGTACTCAAAGTGCTTCGCCGCGCCGACGCACACCGGCCCGCCGGGCCCGAGCCCGTCGTATCCGACGACGTCTCTCCCTTCGACGCCGTCGAGATCAAGCAGCGCTACGACCGGCTCGCCGAAGCAATCTCGAACCTCTCCGAACGCGAGCAGACCGTGCTCGACCTCTACTTTCAACGTGACCTCACGTTGCGTGAGATCGCCGCGATCATTGGTGTGACGGAAGGCCGAATCTGTCAGATCAAAGGCGAGGCGATCGGACGACTGCGCTGCGCCCTCACCGACGCGTAAACGAGGTCATCTCGACTCGGTTGAGCGCGCGTCGCAGGTCGACGCGCGTTTCGACTTTCTTGGCCGATTCGAGTGCAGTCTCGATCGCCTCGACCGACGCCTCGGTCGCGATCAACGCCAGCTGACTCGCCGCCGCCTGCGCCGAGTTCTCGCCCGCCGACAGCGCCGCTGCCAGCTTGGTCTCCCCATCGACCGGCTCCCGGTTCTCGGCCGCAACCCGAAACGCCGCCGCGGCCCGAAAGACCCGACCCCAGTCGTCTGAAAAGAGAGCCGTTTCGAGCGCCTCCCAATCGTCGAAAAGCTCCCAGGTTGTGGGGTCTTCGTCGAGCAGATCGGTTCGGTCGACCGCGAGCCATCGCAGCTCGATGTCGGGTTCGTAACGGTATCGCGCAAACGGCTCGCCCCCGACTGTCCACGTGGCAAGACGTGCCTCGGGCCGCGACGGAAAAGTGCAGCTCTCGAGTCGAGTGAGCTTGGCCCCCGCCCGCTCCATCCGTTCCGAAACGTCGTCGAACGTGGCCCCAATTCGAAGTGGAAAGAGCATCACGACTCCAGTGACGCATCGCCCGACGAGTGGACGATGAGTGTCGTCGGCAGACCGTCGAGGAACCGCTCGTAGGTCTCGTGGAATCTTTCCGCGCTCCCTTCTGCCGGCGGTCTGAAGCCCAAGAACACTGCGTCGGCATCGGCAGATTCTTCGTGCAGCAGTTGGGTGAAGTCGCGCTCGGCCGGCAAGATGATGTGCTCAGCTTCGATTCGCGCTTCTTCCAGCAGTTCCACGATCTCCCCGCTCGCGTGCTCCTCGGACTCGCCGTCGTTGAGGACCCGCACGATTCGGAGTTGGGCTCGCGCCCACACCCAGTTGCGCGTCAGCAAGTAGGCGAGGATCACCATCAGCGAGCCGTTCTCGCGGCCGCGCCACCACACATCGATGCGTTCAGGCGGCGCTTCGCGCGTGGGCACGCCACGATCGACGACGATCACCTGACTCTTGCCGAGCTCTTCACACAACCGCATGTGGCGCGCGAAAACTTCGGCGCGTTCAGCCGAGGGCCAGCCGAACATGATCAGGTTGGGCTTCAGCGGCCCAATGCTGTGCGACTGCAGCAGGGCGGCGAGTCCGTCGTCGAAATCGCGGGCCACCACGACCTCTCCGAAGGCCTCGTGGTCATTGTCGTCGAGGTAGCTCTGGAGCTCGGCGAGTGCCTGTTCGCGGGCTTCGAAGTTGGCCCAGACGTCGCCCTCTAAGACCCGCGCCACCGTACAGATTCCGCGGCGATTCTCGACCCACACTCCGAAGTTCACGAGCGCGTCGCGCGTCGACGGGTTGCCCGTCAGCACCAGCGGAGTCGGGCGCCAGTTCTTCGGGTCGGGCGGCGAGGCCGCGAGCCGACGCAGGTTGGTTCGGAGCCGCTGAAAGTGGAACCCGCGACGCGCATCGCCAAACGTCGTCTCGAGCACGCGACGCGAGATGAAGACGAAGACCGCCACCACCACCACACCCGAAACCACCGCCGCGCCCGGATTGATGAGGAACGCCGCGCCGAAACAACCCGCTGCGCCCAGGAGCGCCGATGACCAGTGGAAGAATCGGAACCGCGGCCGGAACGACGGGTTCTTTGAAAACTGCTCGATGAACGCTGCCATGTTGGTCATCCCGTACGTGAACAGGAAGAACATGGTCAGCACGGCCGCCACAGCGTTGAGCGAGTCGCCGCCCGCGGCATTGCCGGCGTAGAAGATCACCCCGACGCTCATGCCCAGCGTGAGCCACAGCCCGCGGCGCGGCTCATCGGTCTTGGGCGTGCCATGCGCAAACAGGCCCAGGCCCGGGAAGATGTCGTCGCGAGCGAGCGCCTGCAGAATTCGAGGAGCGCCCATGAACGAGCCGATCGCGCTCGACAACGTCGCCGCCCAGACCCCACCCAAGACCACGATGTCGAGGCCGAACAGCGATTGCTCGAGAATGCTCTCGAATGGCCTCTCGACCAGACTAAATCGAGTCGTCGACCCGCCGGTGATCAAGATCTGAAGGCCGTAGACCAACGCCCCAACCACGATAGCTTGAAGGGTTCCGCGCGGGATCGATTTCTCCGGCTCCGCAAGGTCGCCAGACATGTTCACGCCGGCCATGATGCCGGTCACCGCGGGGAAGAACACCGCGAAGATCACCCAGAAGTCGATGTCCGGCGTGGTGTACGCCGGCATCCAGTTCTGCTGGAACGTCGCCACTTCGAAGTTGAGAATCGCGCCGCCGAGAAACACGACGATCGAAGCCACGAGCACCGCGAGGATGAAGAACTGTGCGCGGATCGCCCATCCTGTCCCGACATAATTGATCGCGAACAGAAACACCGTCGTCGTCAGGCCGATGAGCATGAAGTGCTCTTCGAGATGTGGAAACGACGTCGTGAATGCCTCGGTAAATCCCAGAATGTAGAACGGCACCGACAGCGCCTGCGCCAAAAACAGCGCGATCCCGATCGAACCACCGAACTCGGGGCCGAGCGACCTCGAGATCAGATAGTAGGCACCACCGCCCTCGACCTTCGTGTTCGTCGAAATCGCCGAGATCGACAGGCCCGTCAGGAACGTGATCGCCTTGGCCACGAACAAGATGATGATGGCATAGAGAATGCCGGCCTGACCGGTCACGTACCCGGTCCGCATGAACATGATCACGCCCAAGATCGTGAGGATCGAAGGCGTGAAGACACCGCCAAAGGTGCCGAATTGATTGCCCTTCGCGGGGCTCTGGGACGGTTTCGTGCTCATCAGCGGGCCGGTGTAGCACGAAAGAGGAGTTCCCCAAATGTCATACGTTGCCCGCGACCTTCGCGAGCAGGCGACCGCGTGATTCCCCGCGTCAAATCACGATCTGAGGATGCCGACAGCGTCCAAACCGCATCTGGAAGCATTTCAATCCATCAGCCCACGTTGACGTCGAGTCGATCCGCAACCACGATTCGCGCCTCGGAGGTGACCACATGGCACGTATTCCACTCTTGGTTCAGTTCGAAAGTCTCGCAGTCGTCGTGGTTGGCGCCGGCCCGGTGGGCCGAAAGCGTGCAAAGATGCTGGTCGAGGCAGGCGCGAACGTCCAAATCATCGACCCGTCCCCACCCAAGTCGGCCTTCAAACTGGGCTGCGAGGTCGTGTCTCGTCGCTTCGAGTCCGCCGACCTAGACGGCGCCAATCTCGTCGTCGCCGCGTCGGACGACCCCGCGACGCAGCAGGAGGTCGCCTCGATAGCAGCACTGCGCGCCGTACTGTGCAGCCGAGAAGACAGCGATCGAGGCGCAGCCAGATTCATGATCGCCGGCGAAAAGGACGACGTCACGATCGCGGTAGACTCGGGCGAGATGGGCCCGACGGCCGCCAGCTGGCTTGTGGAGCGTGCTCTCGCTACCATTCCGGCGTGGTGGCGGTCCGCCAAGGAACACGCTCCAAACCTTCGGTCGCTGCCGCGTACCGAAGTGCTTCGCTGGCTCAATGAACGCGACAATTAGTGGATTCGAAATGCACTCGAGACTTGTGACCCTCTGCCTGGCCCTCGCGCTTGCGGCCTGCGGCGGCGAAACGAACACCGGCCCATCGCCTCAGTCCGACGCCGGCCAAGACGCCGGAGATTCCGCAGACGCCGACCAAACCGACGGGGGAACGATGACGAGCGAACTCATCGGCAGCGACGAGCTCGTGTTCGACGACGGCACCTTTTCGGTCGACGTGTACGACAACGGCAACGGCACACGCACCTACGAAGCATCCACCACCTACCAAAACCTGCTCGCCGGACTGCCGTCGCAGCGGACGTTTTCCGAAGCGCCCGACCGCATCCGGCTTCGCTCCGGCCGACTCGCGTTCGACGCGCTCTTCGCGCTGGCGGTGTTCGAGGCCGACGAGAATGCGGTCGAACAGATCAGCGACGGCGCCTTCAACAACGGCGAGGGCGTTCCCTGCTCCTGCTACGAAACTGGTGAGGAGTGGAACTACGTCTGGACCCGAGACACCGCCTATGCAGCGGATCTCGGCCTGACTTGGATCGACCCGGCGCGCGTGCAGCGGTCGCTCGAATTCAAGCTCTCAGCGCGCAAAGAGGGCGGTGCCGAAGAGGTCGTTCAAGACACCGGAACCGGCGGATCGTGGCCCGTGAGCACCGACCGCGTGACCTGGTTTATCGGGTCGGGCGCGCTCATTCCGTTTGCCGACGACGCGTTTTTGGACCGCCGACGTGCCGTCGCTGCGCAAACGACGGAGGTCGACCGCGAGGTCGTGTTTGATGCGGAACGCGGACTCTACCGGGGCGAGCAGTCGTTCCTGGACTGGCGCGAGCAGTCGTATCCGCGGTGGACCGCCACCAAAACTCGGCACATCGCCCAATCGCACGCCCTCTCGACCAACCTCGCGCATCTGCGCGCTCTGTACGCCGCGGGACGAGAAGCAGACGCTGAAGCGCTGCGACAGGCCATCGTCGAAACGTTCTGGGACGAAGATGCCGGCCTGTATCGTGCCATGACGGCCACCGAGCTCGATGGTTCGGTGCCGGCAAAGTACGACCTCCTCGGCAATTCGTTGGCCGTCCTCATGGGTCTGCCGAATGCCGACCGAGTGGTGGCGAGTTATCCCTACGGGCCAAACGGGGCATCGGTCATCTGGCCGCAGCAGCCGCGTATCCCGATCTACCACAACCGCGGCCAGTGGCCGTTCGTAACGGCCTACGCCGCACGAGCTGCGGCAGCGCGAGGCAACACGGGGGTCTTCGAACGGAACGCCAACGCGCTCATCCGGGGCGCCGCGCTCAACCTGAGCAACATGGAGAACTTCGAGTTCCTGTCGGGCCACCCGCGCGTGGAAGACGGCGAGTTTTCTGGGCCTGTCGTGAACTCTCGGCGGCAGCTGTGGAGCGTGGCGGGCTACGTCGGACTGGTCGTCGACACGATCTTTGGGCTGCAGCTCAGTCCGAACGATGGCGCCACTAGGCTCCGGGCGCGGCCGTTCGTGCCGGTTTCGCTCCGCGATACGTACTTCCCTGATTCGACCGCGCTGCGCCTCGAGAACGTCATGGTCGATGGCGTCGCGCGCACGGTCACGTTGGTACTCCCTCCCTCGACCGGCGACGGCTATCTGACGCACCAACGGGCTTTTGAGGACATCCCTGAGCCTGCAGACACGGTGGACTACCAGTACGTGCTAGAGCCCGCGGCGGCCCAATCGGACGCGCTGACCGAGGTTGGCGATCCATCGGACTTCCGGAACATCTTCGCTCCGCTCGAGCCGACCGATGTCGCGGTAGCGAGCAGCGGCGGCACCGTGGACGTTTCGTGGACTGAACCCGAGCCGGGCGTCACGTACGAGGTCTACCGCGACGGAGACCTGGTCGCCGCAGACCTCAGCACCACGACCTGGGCCGACACCCTCGCCCCCGCCACTTACTCGCCCTGCTACAGCGTGGTGGCGAAGTTCCCGACGGGCCTCGAGTCGCACCCATCCGAGCCGGCGTGTTGGTTCGGGACCAATGGAAGCCGTGTGCAGATTCGCGACGTGTGGACCATGGCGGAGCAGGGCGGCGCGTGGTCGACCGAGCACGGTCGCGCCCACATCGGTAGCTGGGGCGACCCCGGCCACACGATCACAGGAGCACCTTTCCGGCCGCGTTGGACCGGCCGGCATGCCGTGCAGATCGCATACGGCAACGGCTCAAACGGCTTCACGACCGGCATCACGGCGGCCGTGAAGAAGCTCACCGTGCGCAATGTCACCGACGATACGACCGAGACGCGCTGGGTCGTCATGCCTCAGCGAAACGATTGGGCAAACTGGGGCACTTCCACCCTGCAATACGTCGAACTCGACGCCGCCAAGATCTACGAATGGCGCCTCGAAGATGGCGTGAACATGAGCTACTTCGACCACTTTACGAGCTACACCGCAGGGCCGGGAGGCGGCGATGCGCCATTCAATGCGGCGAACATCCACGCCGTCGAGTTCCTCCCCATAAGCGGGCAGCCGGCGCCTGCGAGCACGCGCGGCCCGGTACCCTTGAACGGCACCGACGATTTCGGAAAGTACGCGACCGAGGCGACCTCGATCCCCGGAGCACGGCTCCAGGACTGGTCGCGCTTCGCGATCGACTCCGACGACGACCACGTCTACATCACGCAGGTCTCGGAGGCGTTCGAGGGCGACTTCACCCCTTGGATGGTCTACTTCGGCGACGGCGACACCGGCACTGGTTCGCGCCAAGGGATGGAGTACGACGGTCTGACCTCGGAGCTGCCCTTCGCGGCCGACTGGGCGATTGGCCTGCGCGTGACCTCCGACAGCCCGGAGGGCCCGTGGAATGGGCTCTTCCGGTGGGACGGCACCAACTGGGTTCGGGAGCGGCGGTTCGAGCTCAACCGCGACTATTGGGTGGCAGCCGACCGCCACACCCTCTCGGTGCGTGTGCCCCGCGCGTCACTGCGCGGCAGTTCGACGGTGCAGGTTGCGTCACATATCGTGTACGCGCAGCCAGGCAACGAGTGGAAAGAAACGGTACCAGACGATCACACGCCGTGGACTCCATCGACGACCGGGTACCTGACGGTCGAGCTCGATCCGTAGCTCACTCGAACTCGTCGTAGACGAAGACCTCGCTCTGCTCCACCTCACACTCGTTCATCGTCAGCGTGATCTCCTCCGTGTGATACAACGACGAGCCGGCGTTGAAATCTGCCTCGGCGCGGAGCTTCATCTCGCCGTTCTCCAGCGTCGCCGAGTAGGTGAAGTACGTCGGGTTCTGCAGCGCTGAGACCGAGCTCCACGGTGCCGGGATCTCGGCGGCGGGCATGCACTTCGCGCCGCCCGAGCACTGCTCGATGTCGGCGTGGCGCGGCAGCTCTGGCGGGAACTTGCAGCTGTTCAGCGCGTGCATCTGCGCCTCGTTGGCCATCTGCCGCAGCACCAACCCCGCCTCGGCCGCTTTCGACGCCTTCGTGTACCGAAGGAACGCCGGAATCGCGATGGCCGCCATGATTCCGAGGCAGGGAATCCCGCCAATGACCAAGATCCCCCCGACGATCAGCAAGATGAGCTTCGTGTTTGTTTTCTGCGGCTGCGCAGGGTTGGGCGATTGCGAATATGGATCGGTCGACATGGGGTCCCTCACTCGAGTTCGAATGCAGACACCATCTGCGAACCGAACGCTTCAGAGCAACCTCAGCCCGATCCGAACGCCGCGCGGAAGTCTTCTCGACGCGGTGGCAAACGGTATCGCTCCAGCAGCCGCCGCGTGTTCAGATTGAACGCCCAGACGCGGTCCGACTCGCCGATCGTGCGCAAAACTGCTCGCTGCGCTGCGGTCCAAGGCTCGCCAAAGTCGATCATCGTCGCCTGTAGCAGGGCGTCCGCGATGATCAGGCTCGAGTAAACATCAGCGTGCTCCAGCGCCTTCAGGAGCCGAGCCGTCGAGACCTCGTCGTCGCGCAAGTTCATGCTGCGACAGGCGTCGCAGGTCATCGCCGCGCATCCGATGAGCGACCACGGCGACCGCGCCCACGCGGCCTCGATCGACTCCGGGTCGTGCGCGACCGTCCAAAGCACTGTCCTCGCATCCGCCCCCACCTCGTCTCCCCGCAGCATTGCGAGCAAGAACGCGAACACCCACCGAGGGAATGGGTCTGACTCGTTCTCGAACGCCTGCGCCACGTGGGACTCGGAAACGTCCCCGCCGCGACCCAGAAAAACCGCCGCGAGCCCGGCGCCTGCGCGAACTCCGGGATCGTCGGACCCAAGCTGCTGCAGCACGACCGGGAACGACTCTTCGGAGTGCTCCGGGAAGACCGCGAGCAGATATGACATTGCGATTCGTACGTCGGGGTCGGGGTCCCGTTGAAGCTCCCGAATCTGGTCGAGCGCCGATGCGACCTGCACTCGCGCTTCATCTGTCCAGACAGCCGAGTCGGGTGGGCGGTTCAGCTTGGGGCGGGTGTCCTCGAATGCTTTCCCGAAGACCTCTCTTCGCTTCTCGAGCGGGGCCCGACCGTTGGCGATATGGGCGAGGAACGCCAGGATCCACGGGCGGTCGACGTTCTCGCCATCGAAGAGAAGCTCCAGAAGGAATGGCACCGTATGGGGGGTCACTTCGAACGCTCCGCCGTCGTGCCAGAGGCAGCCAAAGAGCTCCAGCGCGGCGCGATCTCGTTCACGGGCGTCGCCGGAATTCAGGCGACGAATCCACTTCGGAACCTCGCCCGCTGGTCCAAAGGCGTGACGAAGCCTGTGCCATTCGATGTTGTCGAGTCCTTCGAGCATGGTGATTGGATGCGTCTTCTTGCTGCGAAATTCGCAGAATGCTCGACTTGCTCCGCAAAGTAGCGATCAGCGCGTCTCGTGGTACCCTCGCGGCATGAAGCGACTGATTGATCGACTGCTCTATCTGATTGAGAACGCCTTCGTTCGCAGCACGGTTTTCCAGCTGCTGGGCGTCGCGGGCCTCATCGTGTTCATCTCGATGAGCGCGGGTGCGGTCGTCTATATGTTTACGCCGGAGTTTTCGGACTACCCGAAGGCGGTCTGGTGGGCGTTTCTGCGACTCACCGATCCCGGCTACCTCGGCGACGACGTCGAGACCATCCCTCGGGTCGTATCGACTATCCTGACGGTGCTTGGCTACGTGCTGTTTCTTGGCGCGCTCGTCGCCATCATGACCACCTGGCTCGACCGTGCGCTCGGCTATCTCGCCAGCGGCCGCAGCCACATTTTCGAGCGTGACCACATCCTCATCATCGGTTGGAATTCCCGGATGCACGCGCTGATCGAAGAGGTCGTGCATGCGAAAGAGCGCGTGGTTCGTCGACTTGGCCGTACTCGCCTGCCGGCTATCGCCATCCTCACGTCGGACTATCGGCCCACGATGCTCGCCGACGTCAGGCAGCGGTTGAAGGCCGACGTTCGCGACGAAGCTCGCCTACTGATTCGGTCGGGCAACCCGCTCGAGCCCGAGGCTTTGGAGCGAGTCGATTTCCGCAGCGCCTCGTCGATCATCCTCATCTCGAGCAGCGACAATCACGCCGAACGACATCTCTCGGACATCACGCTCATCAAGATCTTGATGACGCTTCGCGCGCAGACCGAGCATTTGGCTCCGGAAGACCTCCCTAACCTGGTCGTGAACATCAGCAATCCGGCGAACAAGCTGTTGGCCGAGTCGGTCGGCTTTCCGGACCGCACCGAGGCCATCGCGAGTGACGAGTTCATCGGGCGGCTGTTCTCGCAGTCGATCCGCCACCCGGGCATGTCGGCGGTTTACAACCACCTCCTCACGGACACATGGGGCGAGTCGATCTTCCTGACCCCGGCGGTCGAGCTCAATCTGGGCGGCAAGCGCCTGCGCGATGCGGTGCTCGACTTCGAGGAGTCCATCCCGATCGGATTCGTGCGGCAAGGTTCGGGGCCCGGCGAGCGGCGTCTGCACCTGTTGGCGCTCGGAGAGACGTTGCGGGCCGACGACGAGGTGATCTCGGTATCGCCTTCGATTCGGGCCGTGACCCGCGGATATCATCCCGGGCGCGGCCAGAAGCTGCTCGACTCGATGGCCGAACGCGCGACTACGGAGCGGGTCAAACCCGCATTCAACCTGCCGAACCGAAGGGTCCTCGTGGTTGGTTGGTCGCACCTCATCAGCCAGCTGCTGAACGAGCTAGGCCAATACGCCAACGAAGATTTCGACGTGCACGTGGTCACGGAGCTGCGCACCAAAGACACGAATGGCCGGCTAGACGACGTGGCCGACGGGCTCGAGAACATCATGCTCACCTGCCATCAGGCCGAGCTACATCGCCCCGAAGAGGTCGCGCGGATTCGGCCCGAAACGTTCGACAATATCGCCTTCTTCGCCCCGGAAGTCGTGGACGACCCGCTGCTCGCCGACGCCGAGACGGTGATGGCATACGTGCTCGTACAGGAGCGCCTGAAGAACGCCAAAGACGGTCATCGCGTGTCGATTTCGGTCGAGCTCAACGACGAAGACAATCGCCAGCTGCTGCGCGATTCGGGGCAGCACGACGTCATCATGACCTCCGAGATCGTGGCGCACCTTCTGAGCCAGGTGGCCGTACGGCGGGCCCTCGCGTGGATCTACGAGGAGCTCTTCACCAAGGGCGGCCCCGAGATTCGATTCCGGCGATTCGACCGCTATTTCGACGTCGACGGCGACGGCGATTTCTCGTTCGAAGAGTGTCAGATTGCATGCATGGAGGCGGGAACGGTCGCGATTGGCGTGCGCTTCGTCGAGGCTCACGGACCCATCGAAGCGGGCACGCACCTCAACCCGCCGCGAGGAGTACGGTTCGAGCCGCACGCGAAAGACCGGCTAATCGTGATTGAGCCCGAAGAGGGCGGTCACTTCGACTGAGTCGGCGCGCGCCCCAGGAACGGGGCGATATCGACCAGATACTGCTGCCGCCCTCCGCGGTGCGACGAGTCCACTACCACTTTCGAACCATCGCGGCTCAGCCGTGGGTGCAGGTCGGTGCGGAACTCTCCACGGTCGCGTCGGCGGGTCGGAAAGCGCGCGACGACAAAGATCTCGTCGCCCTCGATGTCGTACAGCAGCAACGTCTGTTTGCCATCATCGCCGGGGTACGTGTCGGTCACGAGGAACCGATTGTTGGTGCCGGGCACGTAGCTCTGGTGGCCGTTCTCCATCTCGAGCACGACCTTTTGGAAGCCCTTCTCGATGTCGTAGAGCGCGTAACCTCTGTGCTGGCTCGCCCAGATGAGAACGGAACGGTCGTCGCGCCACGTGTAGTGCGAGAGCCCGCCGTCGTCGGTCAGCAAGCGTAGGTCGGAGCCGTCGCGCTTCACGGTGAACACGCGGGTCGCGAACCCGCCGCGACCCTTGGGCCGCCACCGGTGCAGGAAGAAGACGCGCTCGCCGCTCGGGCTGAACTGAAGGTGGTTCACGTAGTGCTTCGCGCCTTCTTTCGGGTTGGCGCGTGGGCCTTTCACCGGCACGAAATCGCTGTAGTCGACCAGGGGAGTGACTGCGCCGGTGTCGAGATTCACGAGCTCGATGGGGCGGTCCGGCGGCGTCAGTTTGTCGCCGTTCGGGTCGGGAACGCCCGGGTATCCGTAACCCGGTCGCATATGTTGGATCCGTGCGAAGTCGGCGCTCACCGCGGATTTTCCGTCGGATGCCACGTGATAAATCGGTCGGTCGAGTGTGCGGGTACTTCCGGTCTCGAGGTCGTACACACGCGTCACGAACCGCTTGTCTTCTCGGTCGTTCCACAACACTTCGCCAGGGTGTTCCGGCCGCCACTGAAGCATGCAGCCCTGCTGCCAGCTCCACGCCCGCGACTCACCAATCTTGGTCCAGGCGTTGTCGTTCTCGAGGTCGAGGTAGCCGATCTCGATTACGTCGTCGGCCTTTGGCTTGCGGCCCTCGAAGGGTGTCTTCATGACGAGCAGTCGCTTGCCGTCGGCCGAGAACTGGTGCTTGTCGTAGTAGCCGAACCAGTGGTGCCCGGGAGGTTTGGTGAGCGGCGTCGGCTTCGCGAATTGTGCGGCTTTTCGCGATACGCCGACTTGCTGCGCGAGTTTTGGTGCGTCTCGGGCGACGAGTGGTCGGCCCGTGATGCGGGGCGCGCCGATCGCGGCGTCGATGGCAAACGACTTCGAGCCGATGGCTCGATTTCCAATCACCACCGGCAGGTCGGACTCATGCGCGCTCGCCGGGATGTTCCGGTTTTGCGAGGCGACTCGCTCACCGTTGATCCAGATTGCCGCCGACTTCCCTGGCGTCAGGCTCGCCGAGAGCACGGCGTCCTCGCCGAGGCGCAGCTGTTGCTCTGCGACGAGCATCAGGGTCTTCCCGTTCCAAGCGCCGTCGGGAGAGATCGCGAGGTACGGCTGCTGCAGGTGGTTGACGCCGAGCTCAAGCGAGCGCTGGTCGTCGTTCGTGGACCAACGGCTGACGACCGCGACACGGTCTTTGGGCCGGGACTCGAGGCGAATGGGCACCTGAATCGACAGCCCCGCGAGGAGCCGCAGTTCGGCGTCATCAATGGTCACGCCGGGCGTTTCCGGCCCGAACTTCCACGCATTCGCGTTGCCGACCTTCTTGGCCGACTTCGCTCCCTTCGGCGTCAGGGTTTCGTCGCTCGCGAGCTTGGTGAAGTCCACGCCCGCGACGTCCCGGGCGAGCTTGCGAGTCAGGTCTTTTGCGGCCGAGAACACCACGTGGTCAGCGTTCTCCATCTGACCGTCCGGGTATTGGTACACGGTCGGATGATGTGTGACCGTGTCGTGCGCGTCCGCAAACTCGCCCAGCTCGGTGTCGAGGGCCTTTCGGTACTTCTTGAAGCCGGGGTTTCGCCCGAGCTGCTGCGCTACCGGACTTGGCACGAAATGAACCGCGATCTTGTGTTCGTCGGCGAGCTCGCCAATCGCGCGGAGTCCGTCTCGGGTGTCGGCAGACATCGCGAACTGCGACTTTCGCAGAAACCGAAGGTGCCCCCCAACGTCGCCACGCACGCCCCGCGGGTACGCTGTGTACCAGGGCATGAAGCCTTGTTCGTCCATCACGAAGTCGCGCTTGAACGGCGCTTCCCACGACATCTGCTCCAGGCCTTTTCGGGCGGCGTCTTTCAGGCTCGTGTTCTGCGAGTAGAGCGGTAGATAGCGCGACGCGACGACCGATTTCCACTCGTCGAACGTGAGTTCCACGGCGGGGTCAAAACGGTTCCAAAACCCGTAGCCCAGTGGGATCTGGCCGAGCAGCGCGTTGTTCAGGTCGCGGTGCCACATGTCGTAGACGTGCATGATGAGCACGTTTTTCGGGGGGCCGTGGCGCTCGATGTACCGCTCGAGCATCCAGGCGTCGTCGATGGTCACCATGTTTCCGATCGAGCACAGATTGATGGAGCGGCCGCCGGTCAGCTTGTCCCATTCCTGGGGCATGACACCCTGATTACAGCTGGAATCGCCGAGAATCAGCCAGTCGACCGGCTCTTCCTGCGCCTCGAGGAGCTCCCATTTCTGGTGCACGATCCAGTAGCCGCGGTTGCTCGTGTAGCGGCCCAGATAGCGGCTCGCATACTCGTTGGTTGCGAGCAGCGCGATGACGAACGACGCCACGACGAAAGCCACATGTCGCCATTTCGAAGGCGTCGGCTTTTCTCGCGGAAGGTCGGGCCGTGGCGGCACATCGACCCTTGGGATGTCGGTCTCGTCGGTCATTCGATTAGAACTGGAAGTAGATGAATTCCATCGACTCGCGCTCGCCCCAGGCGAGCGTGATGGCGGCCATGACGCCGTAGAATGCGCCCCGGAGCGGTGCCGGCAGGCGCGTCAAAATCAACAGGTCTTTCGTGAAGTGCTGCAGCAGTTCGATGAGCACCACGAGCCAGCTGTAGAACACGATGGCCTTCACGTACGCCACTGTGTTGGCCGACGGCTCGAACGAAAACTCGGTCAGGAAGTAGCCGATCTGGCCCGCCGACTCGGCGCGGAAGATCAGCCAGCCGATGAGCGTGAACGTGAGCATGATGGCCCACCGCACCACGACGACGGGCGGCAATTTCAGCGCGCTCTTCAGCTTCTCGTAGCGGTCGGGAAGCACGCCTGCGAGGCGGTAGATGACCAGAATCGCCCCATGGAATGCGCCCCAGATGACGAAGTTCCAGGCGGCGCCGTGCCACAGTCCGCCCAGAAGCATCGTGAGCGAGAGGTTGCGGTAAGTTCCCACCGCGCCGCCCCTGTTGCCGCCCAGCGGAATGTAGAGATAGTCGCGCAGCCAGCTCGAGAGCGAGATGTGCCAACGCTGCCAGAAGTCGCTCGGATTCAGTGCGAAGTAGGGCAGACGGAAGTTCACCATCAGCTCGAAACCCATCAGCTTCGAGATGCCGCGCGCGATCTTGGAGTAGCCCGAGAAATCGCCATAGATCTGCAGCGCGAACGCGACCACCGCGATGCCCAGATCGAGCCCCGTGAACGACTCGTGCTTGTTGAACACCGCGTTCACGATCTTGGCGACGTTGTCGGCCAGGAACACCTTCAGGAAGAAGCCGTAGACGATGAGGTAGAGGCCAGCTTCGACCTCTTCGCTCGTGATTCGCCGGCGCTCGCTCACCTGCGGCAACAGGTTCGAAGCACGCTCGATCGGACCCGCCACGAGCTGCGGGAAGAACGCCACGAACACCGCAAAATCGAGCAGCGAATCGGTCGGCTCGAGCTTCCGTCGATAGATATCGATCGTGTAGCTCATCGTCTGGAACGTGTAGAAGCTGATGCCTACCGGCAACACGATATTCAGGGTGAACGGGTCGGCCGCCATGCCAAACATGTTCAGCAGGTCAGTCGCGCTCTCGGCGAAGAAGCCGAGATACTTGAACACCCCGAGAATACTGAGGTTGGCGACCACGGACGCAGTCACCAACAGCTTCCGTTTTCGGTCGCCTTCTTCCGTCCCGTCGTCGTGCTTGCGCAGGCTCCTACCGACCGTGAAGTCGATGCCAGTCGACAGCGCAATCAGCCCCAGAAACTTCCAGTCCCACCAGCCGTAGAAAACGTACGAACCGACCAACAGCAGAGCATTCTGCAGCTTCAACCACGGAGTCTTCTGCAACAGCAGATAGAGCGCGTAGAAAGCGGCAAAGAACGCGAAGAATACGAGGCTGTTGAACAGCAAAACCAGTACCCAATCGAAAGGCCGAGCCTGCGTACCCTGCAGCGGCTAGCCGCGAAAATCAATTTCCAGATTTCTGAAGTGCCGCGATGGCCACGTCTTCTAGGATTTCGTGCGCCCCGTCGAACAGCCGCAATGCCCCGTCGGCGAGGCTCGCATCGAGCTGCTCGAAGGTGCCGCGCCAGGTGTGGAACACGAACACGAGCGGCTGCCCCGACCGATTGGAACGCCGCACCATCGCGTCGATCGGCGTGGTGTCGAAACTCCCCCGAACTCTCACTGCGGGCTACGAACTAAGTACTCTCATTATGGAGATCTCCATGTGCGGTACCAGTGCACGAAACTGCATACCTATGCGAACGCGCGAATCCCTTGCTTTTCGGCG
>CAYLMO010000079.1:19742-21524 GCA_964384605.1 uncultured Bradymonadales bacterium
CCAGTGCACGAAACTGCATACCTATGCGAACGCGCGAATCCCTTGCTTTTCGGCGCCGCTCCGTGGGAAGTTCCCGCCGCGTTTCTACATGGAGTGGATGAATGGCAGAGAAAGAATTTCAGGGCGTGATGACGAGCGCCTACGCAGAGGGTCGCTTGAGCAAGCCGGAACTTCGCTATCGCCTGCGCGTTCGCGCTCGCGCGGCGTTCGAGGCGATGAACGAACACGGGCTGATCGGCGGCCAGAATCGAGTGCTCGAGCTGGGCGCGGCCGATGGCCGTACGCTGCTCGAGATCTGGACGCTCCTCGACGGCCGCGGCGTGTTCGACGGCATCGAGTACGCCCAAGAGCTCATCGACGAGGCGCCCGAGCTGCCTCAAAACATGAGCCTGCTCAAAGGCGACATCCACGATTTCCCCGAGGAAATCACCGCCAAGAAGTACGACCTCGTCACGGCGCTCGCCGTGCTCGAGCACGTCGAAGACCCGCTCTTGGTGGTGAAGAACTCGTTCGACGCGCTCGATGACGGCGGCATCTTCGTCGCGACCTCGCCGTCGCCCGTTTGGGACAACGTCGCTGGCGCGCTGGGCATGGTCGCTGACGAACACCACACCGTCGAAGTCACGCTCGACCTGATGAAGGAATGGGCGCGTGAGGTCGGCTTCCGCAAGATCTCGACGAAGCCGTTCATGTGGGTCGCCACCGGCACGCTCGCGTACGCCGGTCTCGGCCCCGACCCGGCGACCTCGCTGGCGATCGACCGCGTGCTTTCGAAGATTCCTGGCTCGAAGAACCTCTTCGTGAACCAGATGCTGGTCGCCCAGAAGTGACCGAAGCTTCGCCCGAGCCAGAGGAGGGCGAACCGAAGAAGGTTCAGCTCTTCTCGTGGAAGATCATCCCGCTGCTCGCCATCACGGCGCTGGTCATTTGGCTGATCGTTCGCCACGTGGCGGGGCTGGAGAACTTCGAGCAAACGCTCCGGAGCGCCGACCCGATGTGGGTTGGTGTGGCTGGCGCGCTCATGGCCTTCAACCTGTTCGTGGCGTCTTTGCGCCTCACGTGGATCTTGAGCGCGACCGGCTACAAAGTGCCGTTTTCGAGGTCGTTCGAGGCGGTCTTGGGAACGTGGCCGATCGCGCTGATGACCCCGTCGCGTGCGGGTGATCTGGCGCGAGCCTACTTGCTGCGCGACCTGGTACCGCCGGTGAAAGGGAGTGGCGCCGTCATCGCCGAGAAGGTCATCGACGTGCAGTCGCTCTGCATCCTCGCGACCGTCGGTAGCGTCGTGAGCGGACAGTGGGTGTTCGCCGCCTTCACCGGCGCGATGCTCCTCGGCGTATGGGGCACGCTCGTCGGCCTGCGGTTCTTCACCGAACCGTTTTTGAAGCTTCCCGTCGTCAGCAAGCTCGAAGGCAAGTTCCGGCAGCTGCTCGCCGCCATGAACGCGATGTCGACGCAGCGAGGGCCGTTCCTCGCCATTTCGTCGATCTCGATGGTCGGTTGGGTGGTCGCGGTGTCGATCATCGCCGCACTGCTGCTGGCGTTCGGGGCGGACGTGCCGCTCACCTCGACATTTGGACTGTGGCCGATCGCGCTCTTCACCGGGATGCTGCCGCTCACGGTGGCCGGGATGGGAACGCGCGATGCGGCGTTCGTGTCGATGCTGGTCGTGGCGCTCGGTTCTGTCGACGAGTCGGCTGTGCTGGCAGCTACGCTGACCTACGCGTTGGTGACGAGTTGGGTTCCCGGGCTGCTGTGCGTGCCGGTGATGTTGAAGGCATT
>CAYLMO010000080.1:0-21524 GCA_964384605.1 uncultured Bradymonadales bacterium
GAAGAAGACTCCGACGCCGAAGAAGACTCCGATGCCGAAGAAGACTCCGACGCCGAAGAAGACTCCGAGGCCGAACAAGACTCCGACGCAGAAGAAGACTCCGACGCCGACGAAGACTCCGACGCCGAAGCAGCTGACGTTGATGAGCACGACGACTTGGAAGAGTCCGATGAGCCTCTCGATGACGAGCAGAAACTCTTCGACGACGAAGACTCCAAATCGATCGAGATGTTCGAAATCGAGAGCGAACCCCTCGACGAAGGCCCCCTCGACGAGGAGTCGGATGCCTACGAGCTCATCGAGATCGAATCATCGAGCGCCGAAGACGAGCCCCCTCAGGAGCTGGTCATCCCAGATTCGGATGGCGAACTCGACGAAGAGGCCCCGACACATCCCGGCGACGACGAATACGACGAAGACCAGACCTTCATCGGGAAGCCTGGGGGCGGGTTCAACTTCTTCATCTTGCAAGATGCACCCGAAGATTTCGATCCGGATGACGTCGAAGCCGACTTCGAAGAGGTTGCCGCTCTCACCCTGCGTCCTCGACGCCCGGTAACCGTCCCAACAGGGGAAGTTTCCGAGACCTCCGAGGGTTTCGAAGAGCCAGCCCCGGCCCCAGCCGACGACGACTAAGTCGAATCACCAAATGGTGAATTTGCACGTTAGTTGACACTCGTTGCGCGCATGTACTACATCCCGCCCACACCAAGTTCATGAACGCACTCCATCTGTTTATTGAGTGCATCACTGCGTAGCGCACGTTCACAAGTGACTCGTGCACCCACAATAGAGGGAACCAACAATGAAGAAGATTTTCGCACTCCTGCTCGTCGCAATGTTCGCATCCGCTTGCGGTTCGGCTCAAGAAATGGCCGACAAAGCAAACGACAAGGCAAAAGAAGAAGCCAACGAAGAAGTGGCTGAGCAGAAAGCTGAAGGCGAAGAAGCTGCCGACGCCGCCGCTGAAGAAGCCATGACCGTCGACGTCGCTGAGACGCTCGTCAAGACCGGCAACCACACCACCCTTCGCGCTGCTGTCGACGCCGCTGGCCTCACGCAGACCCTCAAGGGCGCTGGCCCGTTCACCGTCTTCGCTCCGACCGACGACGCGTTCAAGGCCCTCCCGGCCGGAACGGTTGAGGAACTCCTCAAGCCGGAAAACAAAGAGAAGCTCACCGCTGTTCTGACGTTCCACGTCGTGCCTGCGAAGGTCATGGCTGCTGACGTCGCAACGATGGAAGCTGACACCGTCAACGGTGCAAAAGCTTCGGTCGTCGTCGCAGAAGACGGAACCGTTACCTACGCTGGCGCCAAGGTCACGCAGACCGACCTCGCAGCAACCAACGGTGTCGTTCACGTCATCGACGCAGTCGTGATGCCGCCGGAAGGCGACGCAACCGCTGCCAAGTAATCGCGCTGGCGTCCTGACGCCACACGATCTCGATCAACGCCGTCGCGCCATTGCGCGACGGCGTTTTTCGTTTCATCGTGTCGCCTCACTCAAACGGAGTCTGCATGCCGAGCCGAAAGAACCGACGCGCCGAGTTCGACAACCAGGATGAATTCCTGGCTCATGTCCAAGCCGGACGCTCGCTGAGGAACTACACGCTTCAAGGCATCGACTTGTCGCAGGTCGACCTCGACGACGTCGACATCACGGGCATGTTCGTGCTGGGTTGCGCGATGACCGGTCCCGACCAGCTGCAGCGACTCCACGATGGTGGAGCGTTTGTCTTTCCGGAGTTTCAGGGCCTCCCGTACGACCCGTATCGCAATGGTCTGTACGGGGTCGACGAACTGCTCGAAGGCTGGGAATCCGGCGGCTACACAGCCACCCGCGACTTTCGCATCTTCGAGCATTTCGACCGGGCCCGGAATGACGCGATGGGTTCGAAGATTCGGGAATCACTCGCCCAGCGGCTGCACGACCACGCGATCGACGATGCGCTCGAGGAGTTCCTCGCGGAACATCGCGGTCGAGGCGTGGTCGGCATCATGGGCGGGCATTCGGCTCGACGCGACGACCCTCACTATCGACAGGTCGCCTACATCGCGTGGGAACTGACGCGGCGCGGCTACCTCGTCGCCAGCGGCGGCGGCCCCGGCATCATGGAGGCCGCCAACCTCGGCGCCTACCTCGCAAACTTCGAATCCGAGGCCGTGATCGACGCCGCGATCGAGATGCTCGCGACCGCACCCAAGTTCGACGGCGGCCAGCGCGAGGGGACCACGGAGTACCTCGAAGCAATCGAACAATACGTGTTCGTCGCACGCGAAGTTGCAGGCCGATTCGGAATTCTCCCGGCCCCCGAGGACCAAGAGGCCTTCGGATTCACGGGTGGCGAACCACCAGCTTCGGTCGCCATTCCTACGTGGTTCTATGGCCACGAACCGACCAACCTCTTCTCGAACCACGTGGCGAAGTACTTCGCCAACAGCATTCGGGAGGACGGCCTTCTCGGCATCTCCGACGCCGGCGTAGTCTTCGCGCCCGGCAGCGCTGGAACGCTGCAGGAGGTCTTCATGGACCTCGCGCAAAACCACTACGCGACCTTCAAATCTCGCTCGCCGATGTGCTTCCTCGGTCACGAGGCATTCGACGACACCTACGAGCTCATCCAGAACTTCATCAAAAAGAAGGGCAAGCTCGACCTCTACGGAGATCTAGTCGGCCTGTTCGAACACCCTTTGCGCGTCGTGGAGTTCATCGAGGCCCACCCTCCCCGGCCGCGCGCCGCGACGGCCCCGCTGTACGAGCTAGTCGAATGAGGTGGATTGCGTTCCTCGTCGCGGCGGTGTGCCTGCTCTCCGCTTGCGAACAAAAGCCGACCTCGACCGTTCGGATGGCTCTGCCTGGGCAACCAGCCAACCTCGACACCAACAAGGCCTACGACGCTATTGCCGGCCTCATCTTGATGCAGAGCTCCGAAGGGCTCACGCGTCACAATGAGGATCTGGAAGTGCTTCCCGCGCTCGGTGACTGGGAGTTCGCACCCGACTACAAGACCATCACGTACACCATCCGCGACGACGCCAAGTGGTCCGACGGCAAGCCCGTGCTGGCGAAGCACTTCCGCGACTCATGGATTCGACTCCTCGATCCCGCGACTGCCGCCGAGTACGCCTACTTCCTTTGGGACATCGAAGGCGGCGAAGCGTTCAACTCGGGCAAGGCGACAGCCGACGATGTCGGCATCGAAGTGCTCGGTTCCAAGACACTTCGCGTGCGGCTCAAACAAGCGGCGCCGTACTTTCCGCACATCACGACCTTCATGGTGACGCACCCGATCCGAAAGGAAATCGTCGATGCCCACCCGCAAGACTGGACCGAACCAGAACACGCCGTGGTCACCGGACCATTCAAGCCCGTCGAGCACCTTCACGAATATAGAATCGCCTTCGAACCCAATCCCCATTGGCCCCTCGGAGACCCTCAGATTGAACGCCTCGAACTCTACATGACGGCCGAGAAGTCGACGGGCCTGAACCTGTTCGTGACGGGCCACATGGACATCGTCATCGACTTGCTCCCCATCGCCATCCCCGAGTTTCGGGGGCGGCCCGGGTATCAGAACCTCCCGAAGCTCGAGACCAGGTACGTCGGCATTCGGGTCGATCAGGCACCGATGGACGACGTTCGCGTGCGCAAAGCGCTCGCGATGGCGACGCGTCGCACTGATTTTCCGACCGTGCTCAAGGGCGGCGAAATCCCATCCAACACGTGGCTCCCGCCAGGAATGTTCGGTCACGAACCCGACGTGGGCCTCGCCTACGACCCAGAGGCGGCACGTGCCATGCTCGCCGAAGCTGGCTACCCGGGCGGCAATGGCTTCCCCGAGATCACGCTCCTGTTCCGTGCCGGCGACGATTGGCGGCTCATCGCGGAGAACCTCCAGCAGCAGTGGAAGCGAGAGCTCGGAATCTCCATCAAGGTCCAGACTCGTGAGCAGAAGGTCTTCTTCCAAGAAATCGATGGCGAAGCGCCGCCGCCCGCGCATCTGGCGAGGTGGATCGCTGACTTCCCGGACCCCGAAAACTGGATGAGCCTGTTCGAGTCCAACAGCGGCAACAACTCGCTCGCCTTCGCCTCGAAGAAGTACGACCAGCTTGTCGATGCGGCTGTCGAGACCGACGACCCGGTTGAGCGAAAGCGTCTCTACGACGCCGCTCAGAAAGTCCTCGTGGTGGAAGAAGTCGCAATGATCCCGATCTACGTCGCCGCGCAGAACGTGCTCGTCTCGCCGCGACTCGAGGGCGTTTCCTTCAATGCGATGGGCGACGTGAAGCTCGGCGAAGCCCGCGTGAAGGAGGCCAAGTGAAAATTCAGGGCCGAATTCGACCGATGTGGGTTCTGCAACGCTTGTTGTGGGGCGTACCGGTGCTCCTGAGCGTTGTGGTCATCACGTTCGTCGTGCTCCGCTTCACGCCCGGCGGACCGTTCGACCGCGAGAAACCGCTCCCGCCCGCGGTCGAGCAGAACCTTCGGCAGCAGTATCGGCTCGATCGACCGATGCTGCCCGTCTGGCTCGATGCATCTGAGCCCGAACGCGTCGCCGAACTCGAGGCGTTCGCTAGCGATCACACGACGCTCGAGGTGGGCTCCCTGAACCTCGCGCTCACGCCCGCCGGCTGGTCCGAATCGCAAATCTTTTCGTACCTCGGGCAAGTCGTGCGCGGAGACCTTGGCGTCTCCATGAAGTTCACCCAGCTCACCGTGAACGACATCTTGGCCCGGACGTTTCCAGTCAGCTTTACCTTGGGAATCCTGGCTTTTCTGCTGGCGTATCTGGCCGGAATGCTCCTCGGCATCATCGCCGCGGCGCGCCGCGGAACGTGGGTAGACGGCGCCACGATGGTCGTCGCAACGCTCGGATTTAGCGTACCGAGCTTCGTCCTGGGGGCGCTCGGCATTCTGGTGTTTGCGCTGTGGCTAGGCGTTCTGCCTCCTGCACTTTGGGAGGGTCCCACCTACGCGTTGCTTCCTGTCGTGACGCTGGCCGCCGGCCCTGCCGCATACATCGCCCGCCTCACGCGTTCTGGCCTGCTCGACACCATGCAGGAAGACTACATCCGCACCGCGCGCGCCAAGGGCCTCGGTGAACGAATGGTCCTGCTTCGACACGGCCTGGCAAACGCACTCGGACCTCTCATCACGGTCAGCGGACCGCTTCTGGCCTCGCTCGTCACCGGCTCCTTCGTCGTCGAACACATCTTCTCGATTCCCGGAATGGGCCGGTACTTCATCACGGCCGTGACCGACCGCGACTATCCCTTGGTGATGGGAGTCACCATCGTGTACGCGACGCTGATCGTGCTGGCGAACCTGTTGGTCGACCTGCTCTACGCGGTCGTAGACCCGAGGGTGGAACCATGAGCGGTTCAGGCGAAATGCCCACGACCTACTGGGCTCGAGTCGGCTGGAAGTTGCGGCGAGACCGACTTGCGCTCACGGGCTGCGCGATCGTGGTCGGCATTCTGGCGATTGCTCTGCTCGCTCCGGTCTTGGCGCCCTACTCCGAGGAGCTGCAGAACACCGATGCTGTGCTGCAAGGCCCCAGCTTCGCTCACCCGTTTGGAACCGACCGACTCGGCCGAGACCTCCTCAGTCGAGTGCTCTACGGGGCGAGAGTCTCGATGACCGTGGCGCTTGTGACGAGCATCTTTGCGATGGTGTTTGGCACCATCCTAGGCGCGGTGTCGGGCTGGGTTGGCGGTCGCGTCGACAACGCATTGATGCGAGTCGTCGACGTGCTCTACTCCTTCCCAGACTTGCTTCTGATCATCATCATCAGCGTGGTGATCGGCCAAGGCGTGTTCGGCATCATCCTGAGCCTCTCACTCGTCTCCTGGGTGATTGTCGCACGCGTCGTTCGAGGCGAGGTCTTGTCGTTGAAAGAACGACCGTTTGTCGAGTCGGCTCGCGCGATGGGGTTCTCATCGGGACGCATACTCTTTCGGCACGTGTTGCCGCACACGGTCGCACCGATCCTTGTCACTCTGACCTTCCGGGTTCCGGCGGTCATCTTGGCCGAGTCGACGTTGAGCTTCATCGGGCTCGGCCTGCAGCCACCCGCGTCATCCTGGGGTGTGCTCGCTTCGCATGGCTGGACGGCGATGACGTTCCATCCACATCTTGTGATCGCTCCCAGCGTCGCGATTTTCGTGACCATCCTGGCTTTCAATCTCGCCGGTGATGGGTTGCGCGACGCCATGGACGTGCGCCTCTAACCTAGACGTCGTCTGATCGGGGCTCACGTCACAGAGCTGTCACAGACGCCACGTAGGTCCATGTAGGTGTATGTAAACGAGAAAGTGCTTGCGATTGCCGCGTGCGTTCTCTAACGTCTCGCACCTATTGATGATCGTTTGACGCACACCGCTTAAGTCCGCATTAACGCTGGCCGAAGCCCCTTTCTGCCGTTGGCATGCCTCCTGCAGATAGTCACACGTCTATCAAAAGAATGTAGGAAAGATGGCGACATGTACGAACACGGTCGCTTTTCACAATGGCCAAAGGAAGACGAGAGGCCCTCACATGCGTAGAATTGGATATTTGGCAGCAATGTTTGCTGCGACAACATTTGCTGCGAGCTGTGCTCAAGACGTCGGCGACATCGACCGCACGTACGACGAGAAGCTCGAGAAATCACAATTTGAGGACGATGTCTGGTATATGCGCCAGACCGTTGTCGACGTTCCCGCGACGCTGAACGGCCCGTTCGTCGGTATCGCTTCGTCGATGGAAAAAGTTCGCTGGGAAATCACCGCGAACAGCCTCGTGGCCTACCGCGCCTACGAGCGTATCCCTGGTTACGACCAGAACGCTGGCGAGAGGGTCAACGGCGAAACGATTTACGCCCCCGGAACCGGTGAAGGCGAGAATCCCGACGAATACAAAGAGCAGGTGGTCGCCGCCTTCTCGATCACCTCGCACTTCGACATCGAGCGCTCGTACAGTACCTCGACCGGTGAGCAGACCAACGTCATCGTCGAGAACGGCTCCGACCGTGATTGGTACGACCGCGACTACATGCGCGTGAACTGGGCCGCCAACCAAGTGTCCCTCTCCTACCCCGACTTCATCGGCCAGCTCGGCACGTCACGCTACGTCCCGACCGCCGAAGAAGGCGTCGACGCATTCTACACCGAGACCAACGAAGACGGTGAAATCACCTACTTCGACTTCGTCGAGAAGATCTGGGTCAACGGCGAAGAAGTGAAAGTCCGCAATTCGTTCCAGCGCCTCGAAGACTCCGAGCGCGACTACGAGCCGGCCTTCTACGACGACGAAATGATGACCAAGTTCGGTTACTTCCGAACCGAGCGCTTCCCTTACGACCGCTCGGAAGGTTTCACCGACTCGGCCCGCATCTACCTGGCAAACCGCCACGACATGTGGCTCAACGACTACATCAAAGACGAGAACGGTGAGTACCTGCGCGACCAAAACGGCCGCCGCATCCCGACTCCGATGGCCCGTCGTACGCCGAAGCCCGTCCTCTACTACCTCTCCGAGAACTTCCCCGAAGAGCTGATGCCTTCGGTCGAAGCCATGGAAGCTGACTACGACGAAGCGTTCACTCGCGCCGCCGCAGTCGCGAAGGGAATGTCGGTCACCGACTTCACCAACGATTTCGGCCCGATGTACATCGTCTGCCCGAACATCATCGATGAGAACGCACCGGCCGCTTGCGACCCTCGCGAAGAAGGCCAGCGCGACGGTACCTGGCAGGCTCGCGTCGGCGACCTCCGCCTCAACTTCATCTACTGGGTCCACCAGCCGCAGGCCGCTGGCCCGCTCGGCTACGGTCCTTCGTACCCTGACCCCGAGACCGGTGAGATCATCTCCGGTACCGCCTACGTCTACGGCGCTGGCGTCGACCGCTCGGCCGGCTCGGCCGTCGACATCGTCCGCTTCATCAACGGTGACTTCACCGAAGAAGAAATCCGCGACGGCGCCGACACCCGCGCTGCCATCCTCGCCAACCGCGACAACACCATCGACCCGCGTGGCGAAGTCCTCGAGAACATGCCCGAGTCGCTCCACGACCTTCCCATCGAAGGTGCCGGTGAGCGCCTCATGCCTCCTCGCGCGCTCGAAATCCTCGAAATCGTCGAGAACGAAGGTTGGGACGAGTTCCAGACTCAGCCCGGCTACACCGACCGCAAGATGAAGCAGCTCAAAGAGAAAGGCTTCGACCAGCTGGTCATGGACGACGAATGGGTCGCCTACGCCACCAACGGCACGATCAATCCGGCTCAACTCACCGCCGGTGACCTCGACGCTGTGAAGGCTGAGAACAACCCGTTCGACCTTCACTCCGACATGCAGGAGCAGCAGGAACGCTTGGAAATGTACTCCGAGCACAACGTCTACCTCGAAGAGTTCGCTGACGCTGCCGTCCTCGGCTCCGCCAAGCGCTTCGCAGGACGCACCGACTACGACGCCATCTACCAGGAAATCCGTAACGAGATCTTCCGCGGCGTCATGCTCCACGAAATCGGCCACACCGTCGGCCTCCGACACAACTTCCAGGGCTCCTACGACTCCGTGAACTTCCACGACGAGTACTGGGACCTCAAAAAAGAGAACTGGAAGCCGCTCTCCTCCATCGCCGACATGTATGAAGTCAACGCGATGACCCAGGGCCAGATCGATGGCGACATGTCGAGCTACATGTACTCCTCCATCATGGACTACCACAGCCGCTTCAACGGCGACTGGGCAGGCCTCGGAAAGTACGACGACGCTGCCATCCTCTTCGCCTACACCTTCGGTACCTACGACGAAGTCACCACCGACAACGCAGCCCCAATTCGCCAGAAGCCGGGATTCGTCGAAGTGTTCAACACCGTCGACACCGAAACGGGCATCATCGACTTCTTCCACAACTTCGACGACCGCTACGCTGCATCGCAGCACCCGCTCGAGTCGCTCCACTACAACACGCTCGTCAGCGCCATGGGCGGACCGGACACCCTTCGTGACCGCTCCATCGTCTCCTACGACGACCTGCGCCAGCAGCAGATCGAGAACGACCCGACGCGCGCCGTCGAAGTCCAGTACATGTTCTGCTCCGACGAGTGGGCCGGTGCTGCAATCTCGTGCCAGCGTTGGGACCTCGGTGCCGACCCGTTCGAGAAAGTCCAGAACACCATCGCTCAGTACAAAGAGTACTACCCGTTCACGCACTTCCGTCGTGACCGTCTCCAGTTCAGCATTGGAAGCGTGCTCGGCCGTGCGCAGCGCTACTTCTCGGTCATGCCTGAAGTCTACCAGCGCTGGCTCTTCTCGCAGTACTACACCAACGACCAAATCCTGCAGAACTACTTCACGTTCGCCGCTTTCGCGGGCATGAACTTCCTGCACGAAGTGGTCACGATGCCTTCCTACGGCACCTACGTGTACGACGAAGAGTCCGCTCAGTACCGCCTGTCCAGCTACGACCCGAACGCCAACGGCGACTTCCGCGTCCTCCCGGGCGACGGCCGACGTCAGTTCAGCCAGTACGACTACGGCAGCGGCTACTACTACTTCTCGCGTATCAGCGAAGTCGGTCACTACTGGGATTGGATCATGGCGCTTCAGACCCTCGCGGCGAGCTCCACGACCACCTTCCTCGGTGTCGACACCACGGCTGACTTCCGTACCTACCTCCTTCCTTACTACCTCGTCTTCCCAGACGAGATGACGGACCTCTTCAACGCGTTCTTCGCGCGTGACTACGACTTCGTCGCACCGTTCGGCAGCGAGAACGGCATCCGCCGTCAGACCCTGGTCCCGATCACCATCGACGGTCAGGAAATCGACCCGCTCACCGGCGCAGCTGTCGTCAAGAGCCCGACCGAGCGCCCCATCCGCACGAGCATCAACTTCACGCAGAAGGTCTACTCGATCATCTACGCGATGCAGTTCGGTCAGGCCTCGTACTCGCAAGACTACGTTAACCAAGCTCGACTCTTCCGAGTCGGCTCGGGCGACCAGGTCACCCCGCTCAACGCGACCACGTGTGCAGAGCTCGGCATGGCTAGCTGCCCCGCCGACTTCGAAGTCATCGCATTCACCGACCCAGTTTCGGGCATCAGCTACGGCGCACTCCGCCCGGCTGGCGGCTCGGCTGAGCCAGGCCTCGCTGAAACCCTCGTGCTCCGCGCGCAGGACCAGCTGACCCGTGGCGAGATGCAAGACCTCTCGAGCACCGTGGAAGACATCACGATGGTCATGGAGACCACCGAACTCCTCGGAAACGTGCTCTTCTAAGCACACCGAGCACCATTCAAAAGGCCGCACCTCTCTTCGAGGTGCGGCCTTTTTCTTTGGATCCAACCGACTTTGTCTGCGCGCCCTACTCCACCGGACGAAACACCAGTGGCTCCGCGACATTCTTCGCGCTCGCCGACCGTTCTTGCCCGAACGCCAGCTCTCCGTCGAGCAGATGCACCACCGAATCCATGCAGAGAATCTCGTCTCGCTCGGCGAACCCTTGAAGGCGAGCCGTGTTGTTCATGCCTGACGAGAAGCCCGTGAAGTCCTCGCCAGCACCGATACATCCGACGAAGAGCGGCGCGTAGTGCACGCCGATCGCCACGCCCAACAGCCCCTGCCCCTCGAGCTCAGGAAGACCCAGCTCGCGCTCGACTCGATGCGTCCAATCGCGAATCCGTCGCGCCGCTTCGACGGCAGAACGGCATGTCTGCTTGGCGTCGGTCTCGTAGAACGGCGGTCCCCACATCGCGATGATGCAGTCACCGACCATCTTGTCGTACACGCCTCCGGTCTCCCAGATGATGTCCACCACCTTTCGCGACCAAACATCGATCAGTCGCGCAATCTTCGCTGGCTCTCGGAGGACTTGCTCGCTGACACGCGTAAACCCCGAGATATCAGCGAACAAGATGGCAGCGGACTCTTCCCGTGGTGCGAGGTAGCGCTCGAAGTACCGCTCTTCGCGGAGCAAGCGCTCCACCACGTCTCGGGAGAAGTGGCGCGATAGATGGCGCCACTCGCGGCTGAAATCGACCACGCGCTGCCGCAAGTAGTCGGCAAACCGGTCAGTCAGGTCGCGTGCGAACGGGGTCGGTTCCGAGCTTCGAAATCCCACGATGAGACGTCCCACGACAGTCGCCTCGTCGAGTCCGAGAATGGGCAGGTCGACTCGATGTTTGCTCTTCCACCCAATCTCCTTCAGGGCATCCTCGTCCACGCCGCTTCCAGGTCGGAGCAGAGGCGTCAATGCGGACTGAAGCAGCGCCTCGACGCGCGCATCGGGCCGCGCTTCCGACGTGTATCGCAGCTCGCCGCCCACCACGATGACGTAGCAAGAGGGTGGCCCCGAGCCCATCGACTCGCTTCGACACGCCAGCACGAGGTCATCGAATGGTGCGTGCACCCGGAACGCGTCCACCGCCGCTGCCACACCGTGTTCGAGAATCGGCGCCTTCAAGGCGTCGCTCATCGCTGCGATTGCGGCTTGCTTGCGCCGGGCCTCCGCGACGGCACCGACGAAGTTGTCGAGTTGTTCGGCCCATACCTCTAGGAGTTCGGCCACCACGTCCGGATCGGCGAACTCCCCCCAGACGAAGCTCGCTCCCAGATACGCGTCGGAGATATCCAGTCTTCGCCCGACGACGAGACATCCGCCTCGTTCGGCCCGACAAGTCCCGTTGTCTTCAACGCGAGACTCCAAGTCGCGAATTTCCAACGGTTCGCCTTCGAGGAACTGCACCGAATCGCCGGTCTCGTCGCGGACTAACAACGAACCTCCAATCCCTCCTACTGCTCGCACGAGAATGTCGATTGCGTTAGGCGCAATGCGCTCGAGAGAAGCTCGCGTGCGCATGCCGATCTCGAGCAGCGTATCGATCTCAGCGGCGAGCTCGAGCTTTCGCTCGAGAATCCGGACGCGGTCGTCGGCCATGGGACCTCCATTTGGGGCTGGGCTTCGTCAATTATCCCCGAGCCATAATCGCACGCCAAGCTTCGATGCGGGTGTCTGAAACGCTATCCTCACGATTCCTCCCAGAAGAGAGTGCATCATGTCGCGCCCCAGTACTTCGCTTCAGATTGTCTACGGTGTCAGCTCGGTCGTCGCGCTGGCGCTCACGTGGTCGAACAACATCCAGTTCATGCTGAAAAACCCGGACGCTGGATTGGTCGGGTTCGTGACGAGCGCGTTCGCCAACCACGCTGCAGCGAGCCTGTCGTGGGACCTGGTGATGCTCGGCTTCGCCGTCACGGTTTGGATGATCACGGAAGCGCGGCGCCTGCGCATGAAGGGGGTCGTGGTCTACATCGCGCTTTCGCTGATCATCGCGATCGCCGTGATGGTTCCGATCTTCCTCTTGATGCGCGAGCGCGCACTCGCTCAGGGCGCTGCCGACACCGAGATGTCGTAGGGTCCGTTGAAGTTGCTCGCCCCCGAGAAACCGTCGACGACGATGTAGTAGGTCAGACCGCCAACCAGCGTCAGGTTGAGCGTCTCCGTACCGCCCGACGCGACGGCGTCATCGGCCCCTTCGCATGTCGTGCCGACGTTGGCGCAATCACGAACAACGTAGAGTACGGAGTCGAACGTCGTGTTCGACAGTTCGATCACGTAATCCCCGTTGGCGGGTGGGGTGAAAGCGTACACCTCGTCGTTCGACGCACCACCTGCACCGAATGAAACTCCCGCGCATGCGCCCGCTGGGAACGAGAAGTCATTTACAGCGTCAGAAGTATCGCCGCTCGCCATGTATGGCAGCGGTCCCACGACGAACGGGTTGGAGCACGTCTCGCCCGGAGCATTCAGGTCGATGCAGGTCACGCCATCGCCCGAGTATCCTGCATTGCACGTGCACGTGAAGCCACCCGCCGTATTGGCACAGGTGGCGTTCGTGTCGCAGTTGTCCGCTCCCGTCGCACATTCGTCGATGTCGGTGCAAGAGGTTCCGTCGCCCATGTATCCCGAAAGGCACGAGCACGTGAACCCTGAGGTGGTGTTCGTGCACTGCGCGGTGTTCGCCGCGCAGTTCGCCGTTCCCGACGCGCACTCGTTGAGGTCCACCGTCATCGACACAACCCCCGAGCCGGTGCTGTAGCCGTCGATGATAATCTTGTAGTTCACGCCGGCCGTGAGCGGCACGTTGAGAACTTCGTTCCGGCTCGTGACCACCTCGTCGACTGCCCTGACACAGCTGTTGTTCACGTCGCCGCAGTCAGTCACCACGTAGATGGCCGAGTCAAACCCGGACGCCAACTCGATCTGGTAGGTGGCTGAGACCGAAGGAGTGAAATCGAAGACGACGTCGGGCGCGTTCGTTCCGCCAGCAAGTCCTGGCACGCCTGGGCACGCCCCACTCGCGTAGCTGTAGTCGTTCGAGAAGTCGCTCGTGTCGCCCATGTAGGTGAACGGCAGAGAACTCACTGTGAACGGAGTGCCGCAAACGTCGCCAATCTGGGTGCAGTTGACTCCGTCGCCGACAAATCCGGCGTTGCAAGCGCACGTGAACCCACCCGCGTTGTTAGTACAGGAGGCGTTCGCGTCGCAGTTGTCCGTTCCGAGGCTGCACTCATCGTTGTCGGAGCACACGAATCCGTTGCCGGAGTAGCCTGCGTCGCAGGAGCACGAGTAGTTGCCTGGAGTGTTGAAGCATGACGCGTTGGCGTCGCAGGCGTCGGTGCCATCTGCGCACTCGTCTTCGTCAGTGCATCCCACCATCGGGTCGCCCTCGTAGCCCGAGTTGCAGACGCAGGTGACGCTGCCCGCCAAGTTGATGCACTGCGCGTTCGCGCCGCAGGTGCCGATCATCGAGCACTCGTTGATGTCTGTGCACGTCACACCGTCGCCCTGGTATCCCGCGTTACACATGCACGTGAAGCTCCCCTGCGTGTTGGTGCACGATGCGTTGTTGTCGCAGTTGTCGGTCCCTGCGCTGCATTCGTTGGTGTCGGAGCACGACGTCCCCGAGCCCATGTATCCAGGGTCGCAGGCGCACGTGAAGCCGCCAGCGGTGTTGGTGCAGGACGCGTTGGTGTCGCAGTTATCGGCTCCGGTCGAGCATTCGTCGATGTCGACGCAGTTCGTACCGTCGCCGCTGAACCCAGCCGCACAAGCGCAAGTGAACCCGCCCGGTGTATTGGTGCACGAGGCGTTGGCATCGCAATTGTCGGTACCGTCGGTGCACTCGTCGATGTCCGTGCAGGTCACGCCGTCGCCTGTGTACCCCGGGTCGCATTCGCACTCGAAACTTCCATCGATGTTCTTGCAGCTCGCGGTCGCGGCGCAGTTGTCCGTGCCCATTGCGCACTCGTCGATGTCGGCGCACATGACGCCGTCGCCGGCGAAGCCTGCATCACAGTCGCACCCGAACCCACCGGGGTTGTTGGTGCAGGTTGCGTTCGCATCGCAATTGTCGGCGCCGGTGGCGCATTCGTCGATGTCGGCACAGGTCTGACCGTCGCCCGTGAATCCCATGTTGCAGTTGCAAGTGAACATGTTGCCGTCTTGCGAACAGGTCGCGTTGACGTCACACGTCTCGCACGGGCTCCCCTGGCAACCTGGGCCGACCCCGAGTCCGTCGTTGTCCGGATCGTCGCAGTACGTATCCGGTACACACTGCCCATTGAAGCAGGCGAGGTTTTGTCCCTGGCACATGTCGGTGCAGGCGGTCGTGCAGTAGGACATGTCGCCGAACATCTGACAGTCGCCGCTCTCGCATTGATCGGACGTTTCACAAACCTGTCCGAGAGCACGAAGCGGCTCGGCACACAATCCCTCGGCGCATCGAACCGAACCGCAATCGTCGGCGACCATGCACATCTCGCCGATCTCGCACCGGCTGCAGCTTCCGCCGCAGTCGATGTCGGATTCGTCCTGATTCTGAATGCCGTCGTCACACGACGCGACCGGTCCCATATCGGGCTCGCCCATGTCGACGTCCACCGTGCCGGTGTCCTCGTCGCCACCGACATCGGACACGCCGACGTCGTTTCCACCGGCGTCCAAGCCGGTGCCGTCTTTCACGGGTGGGTCATCGGTTCCGCACGCGACGACGCCGAACACCAAGAACAACACGACGAGCCAATTTCTCATGAGCTTTCCAAGCAACAGTTACAGCTGGTTCATCAAGATAGAATACGTTCCAACGTTATTCGAGAAATTGCTCGCGCCGTCGACTACGAAGAAATACTGCGTGCCCGCCGTGAGCGTGGTCGTGAGCGTAAACGACGTCGACGTACCACCGAAATCGTAGTTGCCGGCGACGCACTGATTCGCGATGTCAGAGCAATCCGTGACGATATAGAAAGCGGTCGAATGATCCGCCGTCACCGCGAACTCATACGTCGCCGTCACGCTCGGGGTATACGACCACACCTCGTCGGCCGAACCCGCGCCTCGCCCGAGCGTCGAAGCTCCGCCGACGCAGGCGCCGTCAGGGTGCGAGAGGTCGTTGAACATCGGAGTCGTGTCACCCGAGAACGACGCCGGGAATGCCGGCGCCGACAGCGGAATCGGATTGGAGCACGACTCACCGAGCGCAGACGGATCCCAGCAGACGACGCCGTCGCCGCTGAACCCTGCGTTGCACGAGCACGTGAACGAGCCAGGCGTGTTGGTGCAGGAAGCGTTTGCGTCGCAATTGTTCGTTCCATCGGTGCATTCGTTGTCGTCGACGCAGGAGAAGCCGTCGCCGGAGTAGCCTGTCGGGCAGGTGCACTGCGCCCCCGCCGGGGTCGAAGTGCATGAGGCGACCGGGTCGCACGGGTTCGAGTTCGCGCATTCGTCCTCGTACAGATCGAGGTCGAACGGCCCCTCGTCGCCCGTGAACCCGCCATCGACGATGATGAAGTACTGGGTCCCGGCCGTGAGACTCACCGACAACGGAGGCGTGAATGTCGCTCCGAGGCAGCTTGTTCCGATGCTCGAGCAGTCCGTCACCACATAGATGCGTTCGCTGTAGGTTGCGCTCGAGTTGATCAGGTAGGTGCCGGTCGTGGTGGGCGTGAAGGTGTAGACCAGGTCCGTGATCATCGCGCCGTTCCCGGTCGTGTCCCCTGGGCACTGGTTGTCGCCATACGCGTAATCATCCTGCGCGAGCGACGTGTCGTTGGATGTCGAAAATGGAACCGAAGCGATCGGCAATGCGGTCGCACATGTATCCCCGATCAATTCACAGGTCACACCGTCGCCGACGTAGCCAGCGTCACAAGCACATGCAAAACCGCCAGCCGTGTTCGTACACGCGGCGTTCGACGAGCAATTGTCGGTCCCCGCAGCACATTCATCGACGTCCGCACACACGAACCCATTTCCGGAGTAGCCGGACTGACATGTGCACGCATAGTTCCCGGGCACGTCGAAGCAGTCGGCATTCGGGTCGCAGTTGTCGGTTCCGTTGGTGCACTCGTCGACGTTCGTGCACCCGGCAAATGCGTCACCCTCGTACCCGCTCTCGCAGATGCATGTGTGCGTTGCCGGCAAGTTCACGCACCGCGAGTTCGCACCGCAAGAGTCGGTGCCGAGCGCGCATTCGTTGATGTCCACGCAGGTCGAACCGTCGCCTGAATACCCCGCGTTGCAGGTACACATGAACGACCCTGGAGAGTTCGTGCATGTCGCATTCGTCGCGCAGTTTGCCGCCCCGGTGGAGCATTCGTTTACGTCTGTGCAGGTCACTCCATCGCCCGTGTAGCCCGGCTGGCAACCACACGAAAAGCCACCCGGGGTGTTCGTGCAGATTGCTCCAGCCGCACAATTGTCGGTACCCGCCGCGCACTCATCCACGTCGGCACAGGTGAAGCCGTTGCCCGTGAACCCCGAGTCGCAGGCACACGTGAACGCGCCCGGGATGTTGGTGCAGGATGCGTTGGAATCGCACGTTGCCGACCCCGACGCGCACTCGTCCACGTCCGTGCAGGTGACGCCATCGCCGACGAAGCCCTGATCGCAAGCGCACGAGAAGCTCCCCGCGAGGTTGGTGCACGACGCATTGACGTCGCAGTTGTCGATTCCATCGGAACATTCGTCCACGTCGGCGCACGATTCGCCATCCCCGGCGAATCCGGCGTTGCACGTGCATGAGAAGCTCCCAACTTCATTCGTGCAGCTCGCGTTGGCGTCGCAGTTGTTCGCACCCGAGGCGCATTCGTCCACGTCGGCGCAGGTCGTTCCATCGCCGACGAAGCCGCTGTTGCACATGCAAACAAACGTTCCGTCGCCTTGCTCGGAGCACGTCGCATCCGCGGCGCATCGGTCGCACGGCTGGCCGTCGCATCCCGGGCCGAACCCGAAACCGTCGCCATCGGGGTCATCACAGTAGTCGTTCGGAACGCACTGATTGCGGAAGCACGCGAGGTTCTGACCTGGGCACGTATCGGTGCACGCCTCAGTGCAAATCATCACCCCGCCGAATTCCTCGCACCGACCGCTCGCGCAATCCGTTCCGGCGCTACACTCCTCACCCGTTTGAAATGGCGCTACATCGCAGACGCCTTGCGGAGAACAGAAGGTCGACTCGCAATCGGTCCCGGCATTGCAGGCTTCGCCATTGGTGCACGGAGCACAGCCTCCGCCGCAATCCACGTCGCTCTCGTCTTGGTTGAGAATCTCGTCTTCGCAGGTCGGCGCGACCTCCATGTCGACGCCGCCGTCAGTGCCACCCATGTCGGGATTCGCGTTGTTCCCGGAATCGCTCGGAGTTCCCGCGTCCATGTTCGAAGCGTTGGGATCACCGTTCGCCGAGCTGTTGGAAGCAGACTTCTTCACGTCGTCGCCACAAGAAATGGCGCACAGAAACAAGAACGACAGCAGCAGTCGCCGCATTTGGAGTCCTAGATTTGGGGTACCGGGTGGATTCATCGTCAGACAAAGCCACGCCAGTTTCAAGGCATGGATTCTGACAAATGCATCAGGACGTCGCCCCAGCCGGAGCGTTTGCCTTTGCCTTGAAAGCGCGCCCCTCGCCCTCCTCCCCGCCCGTCGAGAAGCTGCGCGACGATCGGGCCGATCTGGGCGACGACCTCATGAGGTCCCTGCACCAAAAAGTTGCAGTCGCCCTGCCCCGCCACGCCGACAAACAACCGGCTGTTCTGGGGGTCGGCGGCTGATGAAACGGCCGCGAGCAAGTCGGGTCGTGCGTCGTCGAGTTCGAAAGTCACGAACGAACCGTTCGACGCGGCAAGTCGGGCCCCGGTGGACTGCGCCCACTGTTCTTCGGCCCACTTCGCCGCCCGCGAAGCCTCCTTGCGGTCGGCCTCCATCTTCTCGATGCGCTCGACGAAGTCATTCGGCCCCACAGACAGAAGCGCGCTCAGCTCTCGATGCAGCTCGGTCGCGCTCCGAAGCGAATCTAGGGCACGCTCCCCGGCGAGAAAGAACAACCGCATTCCACCGCGCGCGGGCTCGTGGTCATACAAGTGCACGCATTGGAGCTCACCCGTGTTCCTCACGTGGGTTCCGCCGCAGGTGTTCAAGTCCACCCCGTCGATCTCCACGAGCCGAATGTCTCCCGAGTGTCCGTCCGGAAGTCCGCGCGAGCGCACCGGAAGCTCGGCATACTCTTCCGGGGTGACCCAGCGGTCCTCGATGCTCAGCCGCGCACGAATAGCCGCGTTCGCGCGGTCCTCGAGCGCGCGAACCTCCCCGTCGCGAATCTCGTCGGTATCGAGCTCAATCGCGCAGTAATCTTGGCCCAGGTGGAAACTCGTAGTCGGCCAACCGAACTGATCTTCGGCGAGCGCGGTCAGCAGGTGTTGCGCCGAGTGCTGCTGCATGAAGTCAAAACGACGTACCCAGTCGATCGCGACCGAGACCTCTTGGCCGGGCTCGAGCTCACTGGCGACCCGGTGCAAGATCGTACCGCCCCGCTTCCGGACGCTCTGAACTGGCTCGCCGTCGATCGTAGCCTCGTCAGACGGCTGCCCGCCCGACTCCGCGTAGGCGATCGTATCGTCGAGTTCGACGTCCCAAACGCCGTCGACAGGTGTCGTGCGAACCACCGTCGCGGCCATCGATTGCAGGTAGCTGTCGCGATGAAACTGATGCATGTCGTCTTATGGTGTGCAGAGGCTTCGCATCGACAACAGGTCCGGCAGACACGTGAATCCGCTCCTGCAGTCTGAATCGGAGTTGCAGACCGGCAGGCAGATCGCTTGCTGCCCGCCGAGGCTCAGGAGTGCGCAACCCGAACCGGCCGGGCACGGGATTACGGTAGGCAGGCACAAAGCGGTGCAGACCCCCCCGGAAACTGAGGTATCGCATGTGCCCGCGTCTGGACCACAGTCGTTGATCGAGGAACACGGGTCGCCGATCGAGCCGCTCCCCGTGCCGCCACCGCAGATACCTGCGTTGCAGTTTCCGTTCGTGCAGGTGCCACAGTTCAGCGTCGAGCCACATCCGTCAGACACGGTGCCACATGAGTACCCGAGCGTTTCGCACGTCTCGGGCGAGCACGCGCAGTCGCCGTCGGACGCATTGGAGCAGCCGGCCGGGCAGCAACCATCGCCAGTTCGACACGTGTTGATTCGGTTCGCGCTGCACTGAACGTTGCATTGCGTCGGCGAGCCGACGAGCTGATCGACAGTGCAAGCGTTGCCGTCGTTGCACGACGTCGGGCAGTTCCCGTCGCACGTCTCGCCTGGGTCGACCGTGCCGTTGCCGCACGTCGCGGAACAATCGGAATCGTTGCCGCTCGTGCAGCCGGCGGGGCAGCAGCCATCGCCATTGATACACGCCTGAATTGGTGTGCCCTGACAGACCACGTTGCACGTCGCCGCCGCCCCCAGGAGTGTGTCCGTCGTGCACGCGTTGCCGTCGTTGCACGCAGTGGGGCAGTCGCCATCGCACGTCTCGCCGGGCTCCAAAACGCCGTTGCCACAGTTCGCGCCGCAGTCGCTGTCGTTGTTCGCATTGCACGACGGCGGACAGCAACCATCGCCGTCCTGGCAAACGTCGAGCGGTGCCGAAGTACAGCTGGCGGAACAATTTGCGGCCGAGCCCGACAACGAGTCGTTCGTACACGCGTTTCCGTCGTCGCACGACGTCGGGCAGTTTCCGTCACAGAGTTCTGGGCCCTCGATGCTGCCGTCGCCGCAGAGGTTGGAGCAGTCGGAATCGTTATTCGCGTCGCAGCCCAGCGAGCAGCAGCCGTCCCCGTTGGAACAGCCCACCGGTTCGACCGTGCATCGAGCGGAGCAGTCTTCAACCGAACCCTCGAGGGTCGCGGTTGTGCAGCTCGGCGCCGTGCAGCTCGTTGGGCAGGAACCCGGCCCACTCTCAATCGCAGAATCGCAGAACTCTTCCCCGTTCACTTCTCCGTCGCCACAGGAGCCGGGATTCGCGTTCGTCGTCGCGTTGGGCGACCCGTTGAACGGCCCGCCGCTGCTCTTCGGAGCCGTGTCGCCACACGCGGCGAGCGCCATCACTACCATCAACAAAACCAACTTCATCGTCTTCTCCGACCAGCTCGCTTTCCAAACGAATCCACCGTCCAGTTTGTACCATCGAACGAATTGCGAAACATCACCGGAAGCCACGCGTTGCAACGTCGCACCCGCATCCCTATAGTCGCGAGCCGCAATCGCGAACCGATTCGAGACCGATGGATATGAAGACCAAGCTAGTAATCCCCGCACTGCTCATCTGCCTCCCAACCTTTGGCTGTGAAGACGCATCTCCTCCGGCGTGGCCCGAAGGCGCCGAGCTCACGCTCAGCCTCGACGAAGACGCAATCGTCGCCGAGTGGCCCGAGGCAAAGGACGACAAGGGCATCGTTACCTACACCGTCTCGGTCGATGGGACGCCCGCCGTCGAAGCTGGTGCCGACGCTCGAAACTGGAAAGCGATGGACGTGTCGGTCGGAAATCCCCACGAAATCTCGGTCGTCGCCATCGATGCAAAAGGCAACGAAACGGCACCACTCTCAGCCAAGTGGGAGGCCAAGGACCTCGAAGGACCGACCTGGCCCGTGGGATCACTGCTGCAGGTTCACAAGGTCGACCCGACGGCCGAACCGTCCGAGAACGGTGAATTCGAAGTCACGCTCAAGTGGCCCGAACCAGAAGATCCCAGCGGCGTCGCCACCTACCGTGTCGTGAAGATTCCGACCACGCTCGACACCGAAGTCATGCGGCCCAAGCTCATCGGCCTCATCCCTGCCGGAATCAACGAGAAAGTCGCGACCGGACTGCCGTCGACCAAGTTTCAGGTCTACGCCGTCGACAAGGCCGAGAATAGCTCCGTGCCTCTTTCAGGTGCACTGGACAATCCCACCAAGCTCAACCCGACGAAGTCGTTCAAACAACTCGCTCCGCCGAGCCTCGGCGACACGAAGATCGACAAAGCCGAGCTGAACACCGACTCCGAGTAGGCACTACTCGACTTGTCGATCGATCCACGCCCGAATGTGGCTTCGTAGAAGCGTGAGCGGCACCGCTCCGTACCGATGGACCTCGTCGTGGAACGCGACGAGGTCGAATTTTTCGCCCAGCGCAGCCTGCGCTTCAGCCCGCAACTCCTCGATCGTCAAACGTCCCACCATGT
>CAYLMO010000081.1:0-21468 GCA_964384605.1 uncultured Bradymonadales bacterium
ATTTGACGCTCGAGGCATCCCGCCTCAACTAGGTTCCTCTTCACTTGTCAAAGACCGTCTTCCAGTCCGCCTCTTGTCGAAGCGGGCCGACGACCCTAGTGCGTGTTTCAAAGGGCGTCAACCCTTTTTTGCTCATCTCGCTCATCGAGGATCCGAGCCGCCTTGAGGCCGTTCCCACCGGAAACGTTTTCCGTCCCAGCGGGCGGCGGACAATAGGGTCGCTGCTCGACAGTGTCAACACCAATTGAGGATTTTTTTGCTCCGAAGATCGTCGAGGATCTCGGAAGGGTTTTGCCTCCCATTTAGGTTGAACCTCACGAGCACCTCACAACGAGCGCTTTACACCCCTTGCGGTCGCTCCTAGAGTTCCCCCGACGACCATGATGAAATCGGAGACTGTCGTGCAACGCATCCTACCCTTTCTGTTTCTCGCCGCGACGCTGCTCTTCGCAGCACCGGCAACTGCTGCCTCACCTTCGGACGCGCTTCGCAAGCACGCGCCAAAGTCCGCGAAGGTATTGATGGCGGTCAACGTCCCCGCCGTACGCAGCTCGTTCCTCTTTCAGGACATGCTCGACTTCATCCGCAAGCAGCCGGCCAATCAAGACGTGCTTGGGTTCGTCTTGCAGTCCGGCTTCGTCGATATCGAGAAAGATGTCCAAGCGATGATGGTGGCAACACCGACCGCGACCGTCCCGTCCCAGCCAGGGCAGCCCGTTCCAAAACAGGACGTCGCACTCTTGGTGAACGGCAAGCTCGATATGAAGAAGGCCGTTGCGACCGCCAAGAGCAAGTACGGAAAGCTCACCGAGACCAAGCGCGGAGAGCGTACGATCTGGGACACCGGGTCCTTCAAGTTCACGTTCGTGGATGACAAGACGATGGTGCTGGTCGCAGCAAGCGAGCCTTATGAGTCTGCGACCTGGAAGGCGCTCGACGATCCGAAGGCGTCGATCGCCTCGGACAAAGCAATGAACAGTGTGCTCAAGCGGATCAAGACCAGCGCCGGGATCTGGATGGCGACAACCGAGTCGCCCTCTCCTTCAGGCGGAATGCCAGCGGCGCCCGTCGAGAACTTCGCGATGGACCTCGATATTGCCGGCCGGATGATGGTCAACTTCAAGTCCGAGTCCAAAGACAAGGCCGGAGCGAAGCAAATGGCCGATCAGCTCAAAGCGCTCAAGAACGAGTCGGCACAATCGCCGATGGTCCAGGCTCTCGGGGCTGGACCACTGCTCGCGAATCTCAAAGTGACTCAGAACGCGAAGCGGGTCGACATCTCCACTCGGATGACCGAGTCGGAGTTCAAGTCGATGTTCGAGCGAATCAAGGCGCTGCAAGGCGGTGCCGGAGCTCCTGCCCCACCGCAGACGCCTGCGGGTTCGGCACCGACCCCAGAGAAGAAGCCTCAGGGCGCCGACGCCGACTTCAACTAAACCTCTCCTACACCCAACGAGCCCGCCATGAATTGGCAAAGTGCTTGTGTCGCAGCGTTTCTGACGCTGTTCTTCGCCGCTCCTGCGTTTGCACAGACTCCGAGCGGGGGACTTCGAATTCCCGACCGTTCGGTTGCAACGACGGAGCGGGCCACCGCGATCGATACGAACCCTGCGGGCCTCGCATCGATGCGCGAGTTGGAGCTCGGGTTTGGGTACGTCGCACCGACGCAATCCCAAGACGGCGTTACTCCTGAAGGCTACGGCGGCTACATCGGCGCCGGGATCGGAGTCTTCGGCGTTGGATTCTCCGCGCAGCGCCTCAAAGTCCCAGAGCTCGGCTCGACCCGCCAAGACTTCACGAAGTTCTCGACCGGGGTGGCTGCAGGCTTACCGTTTGGACGTGTCGCGCGCCTGAACCTGGGCCTCGCGTTCCACTCGTTCCAGAGCGCCGACGACCAGCGATTCGATGAGCTTTCATCGGTGCAGTTCGGCGCACAGCTCCGTCTGGGTGAGCATATCGCGTTGGGATTCAATGGACGCGATATCAATCGCCCCTTCCTGTATGAAGGCACCGCCCTTCCTGCCGAGTACGAAGCCACCGCTGGCCTCCGGTTTTGGGATGGACGGATCCTCTTCGACACTGGTTCTCGCAGCTACGTCGGTGCGTCCGATGTCGACATTCTCACGCGTCTCGCGGTGGAGCCCTTCGGTGGCCTCCGGTTCTTCGCGCACGCGGAATTCGGCGTGGTCGATGAAACAGACAGCGCGAGCGGCACCTTCGATACGCTCGTAGTTGGCACTGAACTCAGTCTCGGCAGCACCGGATTCGAATTCGGTACAAACTTCGATCGACGTACGGGAGACACGCCAGGCTGGGCCTCGGTAGGCGGTTATGTATGGGCATCGTCCGCGCCGAAGAAGCGCTCGCTCCTCGAGGGCTCGCAAGGTTGGGTGTCGTACAACTTGGCCGTCTCCATCACGGAGACGAAACAATCGGGTCTCTTCACCGCGTCATCGACTGCGTTCTCGGAGATCGTCACTGATTTCGAGGCGATGGCGACCGACGAAGCGGTGAGTGGCGTTCTGATTCGACTCGGCGGGACGCCCGTCGGATACGCGCAGGCCTGGGAACTTCGTCAGGCGATCCAACGCCTTCGTGACAACGGAAAACAGTCCGTCGCGTTCATCCCTCAGGGCACCCTTCGGGACTATTACATTGGTAGCGCCGCCGACGAGATCTGGATCTCACCGACCAATGCGTTCCAGCCAGGCGGCCTCCGCACGCAGTTCATCACGGCGGCCGGCGCATTGCGAAAGGCTGGAGTAGAAGCTCAGTTCGTGCGAATCGGCGACTACAAGAGCGCACCTGAGCTGACCGTGCGCGATACCCCGTCCGATGCCGCTCGTGAACAGCGCGAGGCCTACCTCGACGACTTCTACAATGAAGTTGTGGACGGCATTTCGAAGGGGCGCGGCCTCGAGCGCAATGTGGTCGAAGGATTGCTGGAATCGGGAGCGATTCTTCCCGACGAAGCTCTGGAGAAGAAGTTCGTCGACCGAATCGTGTACGGCGACGAGCTCGACCAAGCCTTTGAAGACATGATCGGGCGCCGGGTCTCGTTCTCCAAGGGATACAAGCGCCCACGAACGCTCGAAGCGTACTGGCGCGACCGACCGGAGATTGCGGTCGTCGTCGTCGAAGGCCTCATTGTCCAGCTCGATGGCGCGAACCCGCTCACTGGCGGAATCGCGGCTGAGTCGTCGCGACTCGAGCCGCTGCTGGAAAGCCTCACAAAGAACCCGAACGTGAAGGCGATCGTCGTCCGCATCGACAGCGGCGGCGGCAGCGCCTACGCCTCAGACGTCATCTATCGCGCTCTGCGCCGAGCCGCGGCTCGCAAGCCGGTCATCGCCTCAATGGGCAACTCCGCGGCGAGTGGCGGCTACTACGTGGCGGCAGGAGCGGACACGATCGTGGCAACGCCTACCACGGTGACCGGCTCGATCGGGGTCTTTTCGGGCAAGTTCAACTTCAAGAAGCTGGCGTCTCGCCTGGGCATCTCCATCGAATCACTCGAACGAGGAACCTCGGTTCGCTACGACGATTTCTACGAGCCATGGACCGAGAAAGAGCTGGAGAGCGTCGGGCGCAGTATCTCGTACCTCTATCAACTCTTCCTGACGCAGATGGCAGCAACTCGGCCGTTGAGCGCGGATGAGATCGACACGGTTGCGCGCGGTCGCGTGTGGACCGGTAAGGCAGCGCGCGAGAACAAACTGGTCGATGTCGAAGGTGGGTTGCTCACGGCCATTCGGCTCGCAGAGCAGAAGGCAGGACTCGAGGCGGGCGCGAGCGATTTCAGTGTCTACCCCGAGGAGTCGTTCATCGGCGGCGTCACTGATTCGGAGGTAACTGAGGCGGCAGCGCGATTCGGTTGGAAGCCGGAGCCGGTCGTCGCGAACCCAACCGACGGGCTGATTGGCGCGCTCCTCGCAGAGCTCGAGCGCGCACTGCTGCTTCCCCTGCTTCGGGTGGGCGCGGAACCGATGATGATGCCGTTCGAGCAGCCGGTGATTCGGTGACGTGTAGGGGCTAGCTTCCGCCCCAGACGTCGAGCCCTCCGGCCGGCTCTTTCTTCTCTTCGGTCTCGGTCTTCTTCTTTTTGCCGCCCCAGACGTCGAGGCCGCCCGCAGGCTCCTCTTTGGCGGCCTCACCCCAAACGTTCAGATTACCACCCGACTTCTTCTCCGTCGTGGTGGTCTTGCGCTGGGTGGTACGGCGCGGGGCACGGCGTCGCACCGGCGCAGGGGCTTCCTCTTGGACTGCAACAGCCTCATCGACCGCCGGCGGCTCCTCGAATTCGAACATGAGCTCCTGAATCGGCTCCTCGGCCGGATTCCAGACGACTTCCTTCTCCATCTTCTTGTCGTCGAGCTGCGCTACGACGGTGAGCTTCTGGTCGAGCGGGAGGCCCGATTCGGTCAGGTTTGTCTTGCCGATCTCGCGGCCGCCAATGGAGACGATCGCTCCGGGCGGGTAAGACTGAATCTTCAGGATGCCGCTCGCGAGTTCGAGCTCAACGAGTAATTCGTCCGGGTCGGTGCCAACTTCGACGGTGCGTGTGAAGGTGGCGTAGCCGGCACGCTTGATCACCACCTCATGCTTCGACCCGCGCTCGAACTCGATGAGCTTCGGTGTCGTACCCTGGTCTTCCCCGTCGATGAAGATCTTGGCGTTCGGCGGGGTCGAGCCAACCGCAAACTTGACGATCGAATCGTCGACCGGCGGGGTCGTTTCGGCGGTGGCAGTCGTGGCTGATGGAGGTGGCTCGGCTGCAGCCGCCTGTTCGGTTTCGCCGTCCTGGCTCATCACGATTGCGGCGAGTGCGCCCAGGAGGATGACAGCGACTCCGATCAGACCGTAAATCGCCGGTGGCTCACTGAGTTTCTCGGCGAGCGATTTGGGCGGCGGCGTCGCCTTTTTGGGGCGGCCGGCATTGAAATCTGGTGCGCCCGGTTTGTCCATCGCCCTCGTCGGTTCGACGTCAGGGGAGTAGGAATGAGCCGGCGCCATCGCGTGTGAAGGACCCGCAGGAGATCCGCCGTAACCTGCCGAGGGCCCCTGTGGCTGCCCGTATGGGTTGGGCTGCGGTTGGCCGCCGCCCTGCCCTTGCGCGTGACCGTACTGAGGCTGCGGTGATGGTTGGGACGGCTGCTGTTGCTGCCTCGGGTCGAATGCGAGTCCCGCCGAGAAGTTTGGGTCATCGTGAAACGACTGGTCCGCCATGGCTCCGTAGCCCTGGTATGGCGGGTCGTCAGCGTACACGACCGTCGGGTCGGCGCCTCCGAACGGGTTCGACTCGAAGAGCGCATTTGCTTCTTCTTCGACCAGTTCGAACTCGCTCGAATGCAGCTCGAGGAGTCCGGATTCGACGTTGAAGATCATGCTGCTCTCCGAAGGCGCAAAGGCATTCGGCTGCAGGATGTCGTACTCGACCGTCGGGCGGATCTCCGAAAGTTCTTCTGCGGCGCGCGCGAGTTCTACGGGGCCGAACGGTTGAAGCTTTCGAGTGCCGAAATCGGCGAGGGCTGCGCGGACTTCGGCCATCGACTGATAACGGAGGTTCGGATCGCGCTGCGTCATGCGCTCGACGATGGCGTCGAGCTCGGGATCGAGGTCGGGCCGATAGTACGAAGGCGGTGGGAAAGACGACTGTCGGACGTGTTTGAGAAGTTCGACCTCGGGCACCTCCTCGAACGGCGAACGACCGGTCAATCCCTCGTAGAGGACCATGCCGAGCGCATAAATATCGGTGCGCCCATCGACGTGGTGTCCGTGCGCCTGTTCGGGCGCCATGTAGTAGTACTTGCCCTTGATGATTCCGTGCTGGGTGACCTGCGCCCGGTTCTTCGCCTTAGCGATACCGAAGTCGACGAGTTTCACCTCTCCCCGCGTGGAAATCATGATGTTCTGCGGCGAGACGTCGCGGTGAACGATGAGAAGCGCGCGGCCGTCGGCATCGTGTCGAGTGTGCGCATATTGGAGCGCATCGGCGACGTGAATCAGCGTCAGGATGATCGCCGGAATGGGGAGGTAGACCCGCTTTTGGCGTGCGAATCGAAGTAGTTGATGCAGGTCGTGACCGGCCACGAACTCCATGACCAGAAAGTGCTGCATATCAATCGACCCGAGGTCGAAAACCTGAGCGATATGGGGGTGATGTAGCTGCACCGCGATGCGAGCTTCATCCACCAACATGGCGGTGAGTTCTTGGTCCTCGCAAAACGCCCGGTGGAGGCGTTTGAGCGCGACGACGTGTTCCCGTCCGTCATTCCCGATGGCGGAGGCCTTGTAAATCTCGGCCATCCCCCCTTCCGCTATCCGCTCGAGGAGGGTGTACTTGCCAAACTTTTGACCCGCTCCTATCATCGCAACCGACCGCTGAAAGTGTACTGCACGCGCTGTTTTCGCGCCGACGAGGCCCTCACGATGGTGAGGAATTCACCAGGTTCGAGCGTGCTCCGACGTAGGACATTGTAGCACGTCGAGGCTGCGCCACAACGGCGCGAAGTCTCGGGTTCGAGTTTGCCTCTTTGGTGAAGGGATCATGTCCGTCTACGACAAGGTTCAACCTACGAAAATCGCCTACGTGGATGGGCGTCCTCAGACGCTCCATCTGCGCAAAGCTCGCCTTCTCGTGCAGCCCGGCTCGCCGTTCGAGCGAGAATTGATGTTCGACCAAGCCGTCATCACGCTCGGCACCCTCGAAGACAACGATGTCGTCCTCGAAGACGACACTGTGAGCCGAAACCACTGCCGTATCGTGCAAGAGAACGACCGGTATGTGCTCGTCGATCTCGAATCGACGAACGGCACGTTCATCAACGGGGTTCAGATTAGACAGGCCTATCTCGAACCTGGCCTCGTCATGAGCGTGGGAAACACTCAGATCAAGTTCAGCTCCATCGACGAAGAAGTCCAAGTCACTCCCAGCGAATCGGAGCGCTTCGGCGAGATTGTCGGTCGCTCGCTCAAGATGCGAGAGATCTTCGGCATCCTCGAGAAGATCGCGCCGACCAGCGCGACCGTGATCATCGAGGGAGAAACCGGAACTGGAAAAGAGGTGGTCGCACGCACGATCCACCAGATGAGCGAGCGGAAGAAACGTGACCTCATCGTGTTCGACTGCGGCGCGGTTCCAGAGAACCTCATCGAATCGGAGCTCTTCGGGCACGAGAAAGGCTCGTTCACCGGAGCGATCATGACTCGCAAGGGTCTGTTCGAGATGGCTCAGGGTGGGTCGATTTTCCTCGACGAGTTGGGCGAGCTCGCGCTCGACCTGCAGCCGAAATTGTTGCGGGTGCTCGAGCAGCGCGAGGTTCGTCGCGTAGGGTCGAACAAGGCGATTCCTGTGAACGTACGCGTCATCGCCGCGACGAACCGAGACCTCGCCCAAGAGGTTGCCGACGGTCGTTTCCGCGAGGACCTCTTCTACCGACTTAGTGTAGTACGCATCGAGTTGCCCGCCTTGCGCGACCGCAAGGAGGACATTCCTCTGCTCGTGCGACACTTCTTGTCTCAAGACTTCAACGAGGACGAGCACGGGCAACCGATCATCCGGGACATTGCTCCGGACGCGATGGCCGCGCTCGAACGATACTCCTGGCCCGGAAACGTTCGCGAGCTCGTGAACGTCGTCGAGCGCGCGTGTTCGTTCGCCGAGACCGACATGATGACGGTCGACGATCTGCCTGCGTACATCACTGGCGCAGAGCCTCCGTCGGCAGATTCGGGCGCACAGATCACCGAGGCTGGCATCGAGCTCGACATTCCAGACAAGGCGGCTCTGACGGAGCTCCCCTTCAAAGAAGCAAAAGAGGAATGGATCACGAGCTTCGAGCGTGACTACATCCTCGATCTGCTCACGAGGCACGGCGGCAATATCAGCCAGGCCGCCCGTGAGGCCGACATCGACCGGAAGTACTTCCGCAAGTTGATGAAGAAACACGGCGTCGACGCAGACGACGTCTAAGGTCGGGCGATATCGCTAGCTGCCGTCTTCCGAATCGAAGACGAACTCTAGCTTCTGACGCACGACCACGGTCTCGCGTTCCCGCACATCCACCGGAATATCTCGCTTCGCGAAGCCGCGCCGTAGCGTGATTGTGCGCTTGCCGGCGCGCACCGGGATCTTGTTGTCGCCCTTGAGCGGCGTGATGAGGCCGGTGTCGTTCCCGTCCACCATGACCGACCACCAGTCTTTCCCCGTGGAAACGGTCAACCAACCGAAGTCGTCTTCGACCGCGCCCTGCTCTACTTTCTCGGGATCGAACGTCCCCATCGCCACGTCTGGGAAGCCGATGTGGCCTTTCCAGTCGATCGAGCCTGAAATGTCGAGTTCGTGCACTTTCGTCGGGTCGAGCTCGACCTCGAGGTCGCGCTGTCGTTTGCCGTCGACTTTCACCTTGGCGCCTTCCGGGAACTTAAGCTTCACCACTTGGGGAAGCATGTTCACCTCGACAGATTCTTCGCCGTCACGGTCCAACTCGACGAACGCCGAAAAAGGTCGGTGGTCGTCGGCGGTTGCTTCGACCAAGTGAGTTCCAGCCGGGAGTGTCCATCCGGCTTCTCCAGCGGCCCGCTCGACAGGAGCGCCGTCGAGGAAGAGCTGCAACGACTTCTCTGCCTTCTTCTCCAGTTCTGCGATCGTGAGGGTGAGTTTGCCCTCGGCTGGCGTTGATGGCTCGAGTTTCACTTCCACGGGAACCAGCGCACCGTCGCCGACTTCGATCGTCCGCTGAAACGGCTTGAAGCCCTCGGCGCTGACCTCCACCACGTGCGGCCCGACGGGCAATTCGGGCGCTGTGTGCGGGCTAGCGTCGGCCACGGGCTTTCCGTCGATCTTGATCTCGATACCGCTCGGCGGCACCACTGAAACGACGATGGTGCCAGGAGCAGCCGGAGTCGTCTCGGCCGTCCCACCGTTGATGTCTCCCAGCCCCCCATCGAGCACGATGAGCGCCCCGATGGTTCCGGCAAGCCCCACAATCAGCACCACGATGGTGATGAAGATCCATTTGAGGGCACCGAGGCCTCCTCCGCCAGACTTCTTTCGTCCAGGGTCGGTTCCGACGTTCTGGAACGTCGCAACCTGCTGCCCTTGATGAGGCGGGTATGGCTGTTGTTGCTGATACTGGCCGCTGAGCGACGGGTCTACCTGCGGCGTGGCGAGCGGCCCGCCGGCCCCTTGCTGGGCGTACGCGGAGGCATCGAAGCCACCGGCCTGAATCATGGTGTGTTGCGCAGCGAACGCTGCCAGATCCTCATTCTCGTCCGGCAAGATCGACGCGTCCCAGATCTCGGTCTTCTCTTCATTGACCGAGGCGCTCTGGCCGGCGGTGGCCTCCGGTTTCTTCTCGGCGGCTTCCGCGATGATGCGGCGCACGTCGTCGGCAGTCTGAATGGTGTCGAAGTCCTCCCGCTTCGTTCGCTCTTCGGCGAGGTCGTCGGCGTAGACTTCACACATCCAGTTGCTGAGTTCCTGTTTGTTGTAGTTGACCGAAGCGAGCCAGGCTTCGAGGTCCTGCGCCATCTCTCCGGCCGACGCGTAGCGTTCCTCGCGGTCGGCGGCGAGCGACTTCAGGATGATTCGGTCAACCTCGGGCGGAATGTCCGGGTTGTGGACGGATGGCGCCTCGACGACGGCCTCTTTGACGAGGTTCATCGTCTCGAACTCGTTGTCGCCGTTGAAGAGGCGGCGGTTCGTAACAAGCTCCCAGAGCACCGTGCCGATGGCGAAGATGTCGCTTCGGTGGTCGAGCTTCCCGCCGCTGACCTGTTCGGGCGACATGTAGCCCATCTTGCCCTTCAACACGCCCACTTGAGTTCGCGTGCTCTGAACGGCGGCTTTGGCAATCCCGAAGTCGATGACTTTCACGTTGCCGAAGAAATCGACCAGAATGTTCTGCGGCGAGATGTCGCGGTGAATGATGTTGAGCGGCTGACCGAGGTGATCGGTCATGAAGTGCGCGTGATGAAGACCAGAGGCGACGTTGGCGGCGACCTGGCAGGCGGTCCGCACGCCGAAGATCTCTCGGCGCTTGCGCACGGTCTTCTGGATGTTCAGCACGTCCTTGCCGCTGATGTACTCCATCAAGATGTAGTAGGACGACTGGAACTGCCCGAGCTCGAAGATTCGAACGATGTTCGGGTGCGAAAGCTGAACGGTCAGCTTCGCCTCGTCGACGAACATCTTGATGAATTCTTCGTCTTCCGCGAGGTGCGGGAGAATGCGCTTGAGGGCGAGGTAGCCCTGGAACCCGGGCGCGTCGAACGGCTTCGCTCGAAAGACCTCGGCCATTCCGCCGACGCTAATGCGCTCGAGGAGGCAGTATTTGCCGAACAACAGCGGTTTCATGTCGCGTACTGCCAGCGAAGATTCTGTGGGGCGTAACTTCCCGGCGAGTATAGGCCGTGTGCTGCGCGAGGGTCAACGACGGGCTTGCCATCGAGCGGTCGGGGAGCAAGTTTCGTCACCGACGGGGCACGACCCGCGTATGCGCTGATTGACGCCGAATGCATCCGCCGATTCCGGGCCGCATCCCAACGAAGGGCCATCCCTCCCAAGGAAGACCAAAATGAGCCAAATCTCTTCACGAAAAGTCGACCATATCGAGTTGTGCGCCGAGGACGAGGTCGAATCGCGCGGCAAAAGCACGCTCCTTGAAGATGTCGAGCTGCTCCACGATGCGCTGCCCGAGCTCGCCGTCGATCAAGTCGACCTCAGCTCGACCGTATTCGGGAAGAGACTCGCGGCTCCATTGCTCATCACCGGCATGACGGGCGGCGCGGAACAGGCCCGCAAGATCAACCACGACCTCGCCACAGTTGCGCAAGAGCTAGGGCTCGCATTCGGTGTCGGCAGTCAACGCGCCATCTTGAAAGACCCTTCGCTCGCCGACACCTATCAGGTTCGGGATGTCGCGCCCGATATCGTTCTGCTCGGCAACATCGGCGGGGTGCAGGCCGCCGAGATGTCTGTTTCGGAGGTGCGCGAGCTGGTCGACATCATCGACGCAGACGCGCTCTGCGTGCACTTGAACCCAGGCCAAGAACTCATCCAGCCCGAGGGAGACCGGGACTTTCGCGGGGTGGTCGATGCTCTCAGCCGTCTCGCGGCCGACCTCGGAGTCCCGGTCATCGCGAAGGAGACGGGGTGCGGCCTGTCGCCACGCGCCCTCGAACGGGTGAAGCAAGCGGGAGTCGAATGGGTGGATACCTCCGGAGCCGGCGGGACCACCTGGATCGGTGTGGAGACGCTACGAACACCCGCCGAAGAACGCGAAGTCGGCGACCTCTTCTGGGATTGGGGAGTACCGACAGCGCCTTCGATCGTCTTTGCGAAACGACAGGGGCTGAAGGTCATCGGAAGCGGCGGTCTGCGCTCTGGACTCGACGCCGCGCGCGCAATCGCCCTCGGCGCCGACCTCGCCGGGATGGCGCTTCCGTGGCTGCGAGCCGCCCACGATGGCGGAATCGAAAAGGCGATGTCGTTTGGAAAGACGACGATTCGGGCGCTGCAAGTGGCACACGTACTCACCGGCAGCGAGAATCTCGACGCACTTCGCGAAGCCCCGAGAGTTTACGGTGCCAGGCTCGAGAGATGGCTGACGGCGAAGTAAATCAACGCTCGAACGTCCGCAGAAAGTAGACGCCCGGTGCCTCGTAGAGCGACAGGAAGCCCGTCTCGGTCGAGGTCGAGGCGAGGTGGGACAAGCCAGAGATCGTCGGACCATCGGATACACCGATACGTGCGATGGCTGCTGATCGCTGCTGCTCTCCTAAGAAGAGAAGGTCGGTCGCCCCGGTCACGAGCCGAACCGGGCCGAACTGATGCAGCCGCTGCCCTTCTCCGACCAACACATCCGAAGTGGGCACCGGTTGGTCATCTACGACATCGATCGTCATGATTCTCCCGGCGTTGTCGAGCAATGTGAGCTGGTCTCGGTCGCCGACCCTCGAGAGCGTTGCGTCGAGAAACGAGAGTCCGGCGGCCTGTTCTGGGTCCCAGGTGCGTTCCAAACGCCAGAGTGGCTCAAACACTGCCGTGAACGACATCGCGAGAACCCCTCGGGTCGTGACGACGTATACAGTCGTGCTCGACGGCGACGCGAGTAGTTTCACGACGTTCAGTTCGGGGCATCCGGAGGGATCGCAGGCGTCACAACCAACCGGCTCTCCGTTTGGGCGGCACGATTGCGGATCGCACTTCGCGTCCTGCGTTCGCTCACCCGTCTCAGGGTCGATCGAGCAAGGGGTGCAGCTCGCGACCTCGTCCGGGCTGAAGCCAAACGGCTGACCCGGCCAGAATGCCGCCAGGTAGTCTTCCCTCTCGAAATAGCGGCCAACGATCGTGCAGTCGTCGCAGAAGTCTTCATTCTCCCAGCTGACCACTCCGCTCTCGAACCCCACGAGCCTGCGAGCGTTGTTTCGCGCGACGGAGCGAAGCTCGTTCGGCTGTGCGCAAACGAGCGTGTCTCGGCTGCCCGAACGCTCAAATCGAGTGGTCTGAACCGCGCCCTCCCAAACAATGAGAAGTTCGTCCTCGTCGAACACCACGTCTTGAGGGTCGCCCGACGCGGGGCCCAGGTCGGTCTCCACGAGGTCGGGGAGAGTCGCGAGCAGTGCGGCGTCGTCCCGGGTCGCGAGGACGAATGGCGCCCCTCCTCGGTGGAACAACGAGTGGACTCGTATCGGGTTCTCCGGAGAGACGAATCCGTCGCCCCAGCCCGATTCCCATTCACATCCGTTGCCTAGCGACAGGTCGACGTCGAAGAGTGGTAGCTCGCAAACCACTTCGGAAGAACACGTGAACCCGAGCTCGCCGAACTGGCACGCGTCGCCTTCGTCGCATGTCACACCGCATGCGCCACAAGCGTCGCCAACGTCGGCCCGCGTCTCACATCCATTGACCTCATCGCCATCGCAGTCGACGTACGCCGATTCGCACGCAATTCGCTGGCACTCGCCGTCGATGCAAACCCCGTAGGCGCGAGGCGATCGACACGACGAACCGTTTCGACCATCACAGGGCGGACCCTTTGGCGGCGCCGGTTCGACCTCCGCATCGACGCCCGCGTCCTCCGCGGGCGGCGTGTAGATGAGGACATCCTGCCGATCCCCACGATCGTTGCATGCCGCAGCGAGCGTGAAGGCGATTGCGAGGAGGAATCGGTTCACATCGCGCGACGGTACTGACCGCCGACTTCGTAGAGGGTGTTGGTGATCTGGCCGAGACTCGCGTGGCGCACCGTGTTCATGAGCTCGGCGAAGATGTTCTCTCCGTCGAGCGCGACTTGACGCAGTCGTTCCAGCGCCTCCGCCGAAGTGTCGGAATGCGCATCTTGGAACTCACGCAGGTGCGTGAGCTGGGTCTGCTTCTCTTCGGTCGTCGAACGAATGAGTTCGATGTTCTCGGGCGTCTTCCCCGCGCCATCCGGCGCGAGGAATGTGTTCACCCCGATGATGGGGATGTCGCCTTTGTGCTTCTTCAGTTCGTACTGGATCGATTCGTCCTGAATCTTGGAGCGCTGATACTGCGTCTCCATTGCACCGAGAACACCTCCGCGCTGCGAGATCGACTCGAATTCGCTCAAGACGGCCTCTTCGACCAGGTCGGTCAACTCGTCGATGATGAACGATCCCTGGATCGGGTTCTCGTTCTTCGCGACGCCGAACTCCTTCGCGATGATGAGCTGAATCGCCATCGCGCGGCGCACAGACTCCTCAGTGGGCGTCGTGATGGCCTCGTCGTAGGCATTCGTGTGCAACGAGTTGCAGTTATCGTAGAGCGCCAGCAACGCCTGAAGAGTGGTGCGGATATCGTTGAAGTCGATCTCCTGCGCGTGCAGCGACCGGCCCGAAGTCTGAATGTGATACTTGAGCTTTTGCGACCGCTCGTTGGCGCCGTAGCGCTCACGCATCGCGACCGACCAGATGCGGCGGGCAACACGGCCCAAGACCGCGTATTCCGGGTCCATCCCGTTGCTGAAGAAGAAGCTCAGGTTGGGCGCGAAAGTGTCGATCTCCATCCCGCGGGCGAGGTAGTACTCCACGAACGTGAAGCCATTCGCGAGGGTGAACGCCGTCTGCGTGATGGGGTTCGCCCCGGCCTCAGCGATGTGATAGCCGCTGATGCTCACCGAGTAGTAGTTTCGCACCTTCTTCTCGACGAAGTACTCCTGAATGTCGCCCATCATCTTGAGGGCGAAATCGGTCGAGAAGATGCACGTGTTCTGAGCCTGGTCCTCCTTCAGGATGTCGGCTTGAACCGTGCCACGGACCACCTTGAGCGTCTCGTCCCGAATGGATTGCCACTCCTCAGCGTTGGGCTCTCGGCCGTTCTCCTGAACCCACGCCTCGACCTGCTGGTCGACCGCGGCATTGAGGAACATTGCGAGGATGATGGGCGCGGGGCCGTTAATGGTCTTCGACACCGACGTGTACTTCGAGCAGAGGTCGAAGCCCGCGTAGAGGCGCTTCATGTCGTCGAGCGTACACACGGAGACGCCTGAGTTGCCGACCTTTCCGTAGATGTCCGGGCGTTCATGCGGGTCCTCGCCGTAGAGCGTGACCGAGTCGAACGCCGTCGAGAGGCGCTTCGCGCGCTCGTCTTTCGACAGATAGTGGAACCGCGTGTTGGTGCGGTCCGGTGTGCCTTCCCCGGCAAACATACGCTTCGGAAGCTCACCCTCGCGCTTGAACTCGAAGACTCCCGCGGTGAACGGGAATCGGCCGGGCGTGTTCTCGAGCAGCTGCCACTGAAGAACGTCGCCCCAGTCGCGGTGGCGTGGAAGTGCCACTTTCGGGAAAGTCGTGCCCGAGAAGCTCGTGACTTGAGCCTCGACCGGAATCTCCTTGCCGCGGACCACCTGGGTATAGATCTCCGAGGCGTAGCGGCTCTTCAGGTCGCCCCACCCTTCGATGAGCTTTCGATTCGACGGTGAGAGCTGCTCTTCGAGTTCACGCTTCTTCTCGACGAGCTCCGGCGAAAGTTCGCCGAGAATCTCGCCGACGCCCTCGAGCTTGTAGAGCGCGGAAGCAATCTCGGCCTGCTCCACAGCGGTCTCACGATACTCACGGCAGGTTCGCGCGATGTCCGCCAGGTAGCGCACACGCTCTTCGGGGATGATGGTCTGGCGAGCCGTACTGACGGGACCGTTGTGGCTGAAACGTGAGTCCTCGATCGAGAAGCCGACCTTCTCCATCACCGCGTGGAAGAACGCGGTCACACCGTCGTCGTTGAACTGGCTTGCGATGGTGCCGAACACCCGGAGTTCTTCGTCCGGGGTGTCGTAGGCGATCGCCTTGTTCCGCCGGAATTGCTTGCGAATCGCTCGGAGTGCGTCCTCGGAGCCCCCCTTCTCGAACTTGTTGAGGACCGCGAATTCGGCGAAGTCGAGCATGTCGATCTTCTCGAGCTGCGAGTGCGCTCCGAACTCGCTGGTCATCACGTAGATAGGGATATCGCAGTGGTCGATGATGTCCGCGTCGCCCTGCCCGATGCCCGAGGTTTCGACCAGTACGAGATCGTAACCGGCGGCTTGAACCACTGCGACAGCTTCGTCGATTGCCGCAGACAGCTCGCCCTTCGCGTCGCGCGTGGCGAGGGAGCGCATGTAGCAGCGGTCGTTGGTGATGGAGTTCATCCGGATGCGGTCGCCCAGGAGCGCACCGCCGCCGCGGCGACGGGTCGGGTCGACGCACAGAATGGCGATCGACTTGTCGGGGTAGTCGAGCAGGAATCGTCGAACGAACTCGTCGGTGAGCGACGATTTGCCGGCCCCGCCAGTGCCTGTGATGCCGAGCACTGGTGCGCGCGTGTCGCGATTGGGGAGCTCGATTTCGGCCACACGCCCAAGCTCGGCGAACGAGATGGCGCGGGCGATTGCACCGGCATCTCGGGCCGCGATTTCGTCGACGGACGGTGCTTGAACGTCGGCGGTCGTGTCGAAGTCGGTTTGGTCGAGCATCATGTTGATCATGCCCTGCAGGCCGTACTGCCGGCCGTCGTCGGGGCTGAAGATTTTCGAGATGCCGTACGCCTCGAGCTCGCGAATCTCAGCCGGGACAATCACGCCCCCGCCGCCGCCATAGATCTTGATGTGCTTGGCGCCGCGCTCGTCGAGGAGGTCGCGCATGTACTTGAAGAACTCCATGTGGCCGCCCTGATAGGACGAGATGGCCACTCCCTGCGCGTCTTCTTCAATTGCGGCGTCGACGATCTCCTTCACGGAGCGGTTGTGCCCGAGGTGGATGACCTCGGCACCGCTGCGCTGGAGGATGCGGCGCATCACGTTGATGGCGGCGTCGTGCCCGTCGAAGAGCGACGCGGCGGTCACAAACCTCACGTGATGCTTCAACTCTACGGGTTCGTCGGACGAATAGGCTTCTTTGAAGCTTACAGACATGCTCGAGCTCCAGTGGTCGAGGGGGCCCGCGTGCACGGAAATCCGGGCGCGCGGGCGCATCCTAGTAAGCGGATGCGGACCACGCAATCATTGTTGCAACGGTTGAGGGATACCGAGAATTCTCGCGTCCGGTGCACTAGCGCCCGAGCGTGATGCCATCGGGATCATCGAGCGGCGCGCCGAAGCGTTCTGCGACGTCGAGCGCCATGCGAGCCGCAGGGCCCTCATGAGTCAGCTTCTTCACCTCGTGGAACACGCCGTTCGCGTCGAGCAGATAGACTTCGAACTTCAACCACTCCGCATTCTTGCCCTGTCGGTTCGGGTCTTGCTCGTTGATTGCGACCACACCCACCCGGTCGACCGCTGACCGAATCTCCCGTACGCGTTCTGGCGTCAGGTCCTCGAATCGCACGGAACCTTCGAAGGCCGCGGTCTGGTCTTCTGGCGCCAACAGGCTCTCGTACCGCGCCTGCATCATGCTCTGGCGAAGAGCCATGATGATGGCACCGACCGTGAACACGGCGGCCGCCGCCATGAAGATGAGTGTTTCCATGGGACCCCTCGACTGATGGGCGAGTGATGTGACCGACCGCAGTCGCCCGGGGCCGGCAATTGTCTTGGTTCGCGATTGATTGTAGCACCAAGCAAGTGGCACGCACCCCTTCGCGAGTTCACCAGATGATCCGCCCTGACGACCTCCACGAGATGCTCGCCCAGCTTTGGCCGCAGGAGCATCTGCGCGGGTCGTTGGCAGCATTCGAATCGACGTCGAGGACGCGGCAGAACCGACTGCGGTCGCGCAAGGAACCTACACACTTCCCCGCAGCCCGATAGAGACGCCGTGAGATCGTTCCCGTCGAAGCACCCGAGAGTTCATGCCGTGACGGTGAGCGGCGGCATGGGCTGCTAAGGACTACCTTCCAGCCGTCACATAGTCGGGGTCATCGAGCGGGACGTCGAACCGAGCTGCGACTTTCCTGGCGATCTGGGCCGCTTGGTCGTGCCCTTCGACCACGGCGACGGTATGCGTCGCTCCGTTTGAGTCGAGCACGTAGATTTCGAACGTGAAAATCGGATCGTTGCCTTCCCCTCTACCAGGCGTACGCTCGCCGAACGACAGAATTCCAGCCCGGTCGATAAACGGCTGAATCTCGGCGATCCTTTCCTTCGAGAGGTCGGCAAATCTCGCGCCGCCGTCGAAGGCTGGTTTCACCTCTGCGTCCTCGTCGACACCTCCGAGCGTAGGTGTGCGTCGGAACACCCCCTGAGCGGCCAACGAGAAGAAAATGCCAACGAAGAGCGCGATGCTCAATAGAATCATAGACAGCTCCATCCCCCCTCCTATGTCCTGTGGGACCCGGCCGGACTATCGTTCAGCGTAGGGTTGCAGCGCAAGCGCACGCAACCGGGGCGATGAGAAAAAAGTGGTATCGAGAAAACGACCGCCGCTGCGGCTCCGAGCAGTATTCCGGCCCCTTCGAGTTGCGCCTCGAGCAGACGTCTTTGTCGTCGACAAACGAGATCTGTCCCTCACGCACCCACTGAACGCGGGTGCATTCCATTGTGCGGAGGCGAGGGCGAATCAGAGCACCGCGACGCCGATCCCGCTGAAAAGGAGGCCGTAGATTCCAATCTAGAAGAAGAGCGCGATCCAGGCGACAATCGCTCGCGTTCTGGCCCCCCTTCGCGAGTTCACCAGATGATCCGCCCTGACGACCTCCACGAGATGCTCGCCCAGCTTTGGCCGCAGGAGCATCTGCGCTGCACCGAAGTCAGCGCGACACACGCCATCGCGGCCCTCGACCCGCAGCCCGGAGACTATCGACCCGGAAACATGATCTCCGGACCGGCGCAGTTTGCCCTCGCAGATTGTGCGCTCTGGTTCTTGGTGTCGGGGGCCCTCGACCGTGTCGAACCTATGGCGGTCACGAGTGAGTTGTCGATTCGCTACCTTCGTCCGGCGATTGGCGACCAGCTCTTCGCGCGTGCAGACCTCGAGCGACTGGGACGCTCTCAGGTGGTCGGGACCATCCGGGTGTATGTGGACGACCCGACGAAGCCATCTGCCGTGGCGCAAGGCACCTACACACTCCCTCGGACGCCGACGGAATTGCCATGAGGGTCGATGAATTGCGCTATCACCAGGCCGTCCTCGAGCTCACGCGCTGGAGCTTGGACTATGATCCTTCGCGCGCAGAAGCGTTCAAAGCCGCCGAAGAACGCCGCGGGATGAGCTTCGGAGCCTCGGTGCGCGAATGGTACCTCATCGCCGACAGCGGCGACTTTCGTAAGCGCTACAGCATTCCCCACGCCCAAGAAGAGCTGCAATACTTGGGCGAGCTGCACGAAGATGATGAGTTCAATTTCGAAAACGACCCTGATTTGGTTCAGTTCATGATCGAAAATCAGGGGGTCGGCGGCTGGTCGTTCAAGGGCAATTCCGGCGACGACCCCGAAGTGTTCTGGCAGTGCGACTTTGGCGAGGAATGGGAGCCCATGAACATGCGGTTCGCGGAGTTTCAGTGGCAACATACGGTCGACTATCTAGCGTACTTCGAGTTTTCCTACGCTGAGATGTTGGGACCGCACGAACGAGTGGGCGATGTTCTGGAGCTGCTCGGAGATTTCGATCCCGTCGAGTTCCCAGACTCGCTTGTTACGCGACGCTTCAAGCGCGGTGATTGGCTCGGGGAGTACGTCGAGATCTGGTCCGTGCCGTACGGGCCAGTCGAAGCGACGCATTTTCCGTCGAGCAATGAACGCTCGGAGCAAGCGATGCTGCGCGTGATGAGTGCCGACGAAGATGGTCGCGCGAAGCTTGTGGGGATGTTCACACAGGTCGGCTTCACCGAGAAAGACTAGGCTTTCGAAGAACGCTCGTCACCACTGGCGGACGCCGCATCCAGAGTAAGAAAGCCGAGGGTGCGACACTTCCACGCGGTGGGTGTAGATTCCGGAGCCCATTCCGTCGTGACACGCTTCTTCCTTGAACTCTACGGTCCATGTCTTCCCCTGCGGCCCCTTCCACGTCCACGTCAATGCCGAACCCGTGAGATCATCAGGCTGAGAGACCAGTTCCAGCTTCATCGACTCGCCCTTACCATCCGGCCCCCAGCCTTCCGGCATCACCCACGTCCCGTTCTCACCGTCGAAGTTGAACGCCCAGAACGGCTCGTCGCCGAACGCACTCCAACCGCCCTCTCCGAACGGACGTTCGCACGGGTAATCGGATGCCATCCAAGTCGAAGCGACAAGGCTATCGCCCATCAAACGCCCCTTCAGCACGACAGGCAGGTAGTCTCGAGACGCCGTCTCGGCGTGGTCAGCATGACCGATCAGGGTCTCGATCAGCTCCGGCGAAGCTTTCAGTGGTGCGGACGAACCCGAGTCGTACCCGTCGCACGCTCGAAAAGTCGGACTCCCGGGAACCGACAAATCGACCACGACGTGATGGAGCGAATTCTCGGGCTCAGGGGCGCCCGCCGCCGCAGGAGTTGACTCTGGCTCCGGAGACTCCGCAATCGCACGGTTCTCCGTGGACTCAGGGGTCGTCGGTGTACTGCACGACAGCAACAGCGGAATGAGCGTCAATGAAATCAAGCGACAAAACATGGGTTTCTCCATTTCAAAACCATTACCAACAAACTGGAACCTACCACTTCCTGTTGTGCGGTCGGAAGCACTAATCAACTTACGAGTAGATTAACGAGAGCCACCGACAAGAAATTCATTCCTCAAGGATACACGGTCCAATCTGAGCGCGTTTGCTCCCGAACGACTGGCGAGACCTCGCTGACATCACCTAGGTTGAGCGACCACCTACAACGGAGGGTGAGAGTGGAAGCAGTCTTGTTCATCGGGATTCCGGCGACCGGAAAGTCGACCTTCTTCAAGGCCCGGTTCGTAGACAGCCATATTCGAATCAACCTCGACATGCTCCGCACCCGTCATCGGGAAAGACTCCTGGTGGATGCATGTCTCGAGGCGAAACAGTCCTTCGTGGTAGACAACACGAATCCGTCCCGAGGCGATCGCGCCCGGTACGTCGGGCCCGCAAAGGACGCCGGCTTTCAGGTCATTGGGTACTACTTTCGGTCAGTCATTTCCGAGTCTAGTGCGCGCAACATGACGCGCGAAGGGAGCGCCCGCGTACCGGATGAAGCGCTGCGGGGAATTGCCGGCAAGCTCGAGCAACCGGAATACGACGAGGGATTCGACGCGCTGTACTACGTCCGAATCGAGGACGGCGAGTTCTCGGTGCAGCCATGGACGGATGATGGAACTTGAGATTGGCGAGAAATTTCGGGCGATCGAAGCGGTCGAGCAACGTGTTCGACTTCCTGGCGCCCTCCCCGTCGTGCGCCTCGACGGCCGCGGATTCACGCGACTAACCAAGGAACTGATCGAGCTGGAGCGACCGTTCGACGAGCGTTTCCGCGACGCGATGGTCGCCGCGACCCAGCATCTGATGGAGTGCGGCTTTCGCGTCGTCTTCGCGTACACCCAGTCCGATGAGATCTCGTTGGCGATCGATGCCGGCGATGAGACCTTCGGCGGGCGAATCGACAAGACGCTTACCGTGCTCGCCGGCGAAGCCAGCGCGGCGCTGTCGCTGGAGCTCGGCAGTGTAGCGGTGATGGACGCTCGACTGCTCCAGCTGGTCTCCGTAGACGATGCCGTCGAGTACTTCAGCTGGCGAAGTCTCGACGCTCACCGCAACGCACTGAGCGCACACGCCTACTGGGCGCTGCGCGACATCGATGGCGTGAGCGCGCGCAAGGCAGGCAAGCGACTCATCGGCGCGTCCGTGTCCGACAAGAACGAGCTACTGTTTGAGCGCGGCATCAACTTCAACGACTGCCCTTCGTGGCAAAAACGGGGAATCGCGCTGTTCTGGGAGGACTACGAGAAAGTCGGCGTCGACCCGCGGACTGGCGAGGAAAAAGTCGCGAACCGGCGACGGATTGCCGTCGATATGGAGCTGCCGCTAGGCGCCGAGTGGCACGACTATCTGCGCGAAAAGCTGGTGCCGATCGCCCAACCCGCCGCTTCAGCTTGA
>CAYLMO010000082.1:0-21320 GCA_964384605.1 uncultured Bradymonadales bacterium
TCCGTCGACAGCTCGTACTCTTGCTCGAGCGTTCGACGTGTGACGGTCGAGGTGAGTCGCGGACGCATCACTTCCTCGTAGAAGTGCGCGTAAAACCGCGTTTCCATCAGTCTTTGGGTGAGGTTGTGCGAACCCGATTCAGGAGGCGCCAGATCGGGCACTCCGTGGATGACCACATAGTCCCGTGCGCACACCGGGCAGCGAAGTGCGCCCGGCGAGGGTTTGAGGCCGTCGTGCCCGCACACTGCGCAGCGCAGCGTGCGGTAGAATCGGACTAGCTGAGAAGACGCGACACGAGCTTCTTGCCGATCTTGAAGAGCAGCCCCGGAATGGTCGGGCGCTTTCCCGGCGAGCTCTTGGAGGCCTTTGCGCGGTCCTCGAAGTCCGATGCGCGGTTGCGCTTCGGCGGCTCTTTGGTCGGCTCCTCCTTTTTTGGAGCGTCGGCCTTCTTGGGAGCTTCCTTCTTGGGCGTTTCGGCCTTTTTTGGAGCTTCCTTCTTGGCTTTCGCTTCGGGGGTTGCGGCTTTCTTCGAGCCGGACTTCGACGCGGTGGCTTTCTTGTCGTCGGCCTTGGACTCCGACTTTTTGGAGCCGCCCTTCTTGGAGCCGCCCTTCTTGGTCGAACCGCCCTTCTTCGCCGAATCGGCCTTCTTCTCGGGGGTCTTGGCCGGCTTGGCTGGGGTCGCGAGGGCTTTGGCGGCCTTCACGATGTCTTTCTCTTTTGCGGCGCCGACGCCGCGGAGCTTCTGGAGCTCGCCCTTTTCGCCGGCCGCCACGAGGTCTTCGATGCTGCGCAGACCGAATTCGTCGTAGAGCTGTTCGGCGTAGGAAGGTCCGATACCGGAGACCTGAGTGAACGATTCGACGACTTTCTTCTTACTGGCAGCCATGTTGTGGTCCTTTCGGGAAGGGTCAACGAAGTCAATTGCGGCAGGAATATGATGCAGTGCGTCGTAAAGTCAACCCAGCGCGTCATTTTCCTTCGGAAGAGCCCTGCTGAAGCCGCCTCTTGCGCACGTCTGCGCGTTCGTAGACGGACATGACCGGCACGCCGTCGATGTCGACGACATGCGACGGTGCACGTGTCCCGAGGTTCTCCCACGAGTCGACGATCCGGAAGACGAAAGCCTTCTGGTGATGGTGCATCAGGTACCCAGCTCCGAATTGTCCGGCAGGGCGCAGATCCTCGCGCACAAGGCCTTCGCGTCGATACATCTGCCACGCGTAGGTGGTCGTGTTGTGGATGTCGATGCGCGACCCTTGGGGCGCATTCTCGTTCAGCCACGGGAGCGCCTGACGCGACGTGTAGCCCCAGAATTGGCGCATCATTCGGGCGTCGGCCGCGCCACGGTACGAGCCGATCAGTTCGTTGTAGTAGCTCGTCCCGAACGGATGATTCTCGACCGTCCCATAGAGCGCAGGACCGATCACACCGACCGCCACTGCAGCTGCAAACGCACCCCGAACCGCGGGCGAATCGCGCCACTCCTTCGCCTTCTCGAGCACATACGCCACTCCGAGACCGGCGAAGCAGGCCAAGAAGGGCATGGCCGGCATCCAGTGCTTCGTTCCACCGAAGATGGGCGTGTTCGGCTGGCTGATGAGCGCAATTGGGAAGAGCAGGTTGATGCAGAGGAGGAGCAGCGTGCCCTTCTGGTCGTCGAAGACCTCGCGCACACGCGACGGCTTGAGGGACCACGCACCAAACGCCGAGGCCAGGAGGATGGTCGCGGGAACGGTCACGAGCGTCATGACCCAGGGGAACGTCCACGTGTGCGGCGGCTGCTGAATGTTCTCGCCGAAGTAGTAGACGAAGTAGTGCACGTGCTTGAGGTGGAACGTCATGTACCACTCGATGCGCGCGAACGTGTCGAACCAGTGCCTCGGCCAAAGCGCGAGGAAGAGGATCGGTCCGATGATGCCCATCGAGACGAACACCCACGGCAACGGCAGCTCGGGCCGGTCGGCCTCGCCGCGCTTTTTCCACCACGCGAGGACCCTTGGGGCGTGCACGAGAGCCCAGTGTCCGCCGAGCACGATCGGCAGGAAGAACGCATTCAGCTTGGTCGACAGCGCCAGCCCAAACAGCACGCCGGCCCCGATGAGCCAACGCTTCGAGTCGTAGCTTCGCCAGTAGGCGTAGACCGTCGCGAGCCACATGAAGGTGACTGGAACGTCAAAGCAGGCGAGGTGCGCGTGATAGAAGAAGCGCGGCTGTAGCGCGATGCAGCAGGCCGCCACCAGGCCGGCCACCCGACCGCCAATCGGCTTGGTGATCAGATAGGTGAACGCGACCGTCAGTGCCCCCAGAACCATCGCGGGAAAGCGCATGGCGGTCGACGGCTGCATCCACCCCAAGATGTCGTGAAACACCTTCCAGCTCACCGCAAAGCTCCCCTTCATCAAGACGGGGTGCTCAGGGTTGTAGCTCCAGTGCTTGTCGACGCCGGCCTGGGTGAAGCTCGCGCCCAGATTGCCGCTGCCGAGGTTGGCCCAGAGTTCCTCGAACCACCCGACGTACTGGTACGCCGCGTGGAAGTAGAACGACTCGTCACGCGGAAATCCGATGTCCGTCGTGACAAGCAACACCGCGAGGTAGAGAAGCGCCAGGAGCGCGAAAACCCCGTAGTCGAGCCGCGAGTTGGGATGTTTGTCGAGCTGCATTACCAGAGGATGCCGACGCGGCCTCGGAGGAGGTTTTGCGCGTTCGCCGGGGCTCCGCTGACGTCGTCAAACGCTTCGCCCGGGAAGAACACGGCGTATTCGGCCTTCACTTCGAGGCGCAGCTGTTCCCAGATCGGCCAGCGGTAGCGCGCGGCAACGTCGACCTCGAAGCCAAGATCGGTCGAAGCGTCGGAACCGTTGATTCCGATACGCTCGCCACCCGCTTCGAACGTCGCGAACGGGTCGGCGACTGGTTCGTCGGCCACGGCCCAGAGGAATCCGATGCCGGTCAAGAAGCCTTCGGGGTCGCCGAAGTAGACGCGCGGATGCAGATAGATTGCGTTCTCGACCGCGCCATCGGCGATGAAGCCTTCGATCCCCTTCGGCGGCAGACCCGACTGCTCCGGGTTCGTCGCGCGGATGTATGACTCGCGCGTGACGGCCGGAAGGTAGTGATCGAAGAGGATCATGCCGACTTTGTAGTTCGGGTCGAACCGGAACCGGTAGAGCGTGTCGTCGTCGGAGTTGGCGTCGCCTTGAGCGAAGCCCGCGAGCAGGTCGAAGCCGAGCTGCATCGGAATCCAGCGGGCCGAAGCTTCGGCCGCTGCACCCACGCCGAGGATGTCGGTTTTGGGCTCGCCACTGAAGCTGTAGGCGCGCGTGGTCTCACCGGTGATGACGGCGGCCTCTGCGCCAATGTTGAGGTGCCATGCACCGTCGCCGACATACCAGCGCTGCCGACCGGAAAGGTCGAATGCCATGACGTCGAGCTCGTCGCCGTCGTCGTCGGTCTGCGAGCGGGCCGCGAAATACGCGCCGAGGAGCGTCGACTCGCGCGGATTGTTCGGGTTCATGCCGCTGTAGAAGAGCGACGTGATGAACTGGGTGGCGCGGTCGCCGTTGATGTAGGCGGCGTTGTCGTCGCGGTAGACGACGTCACCGCCGACGACCAGGTAGATATTGTTGAGCGTGTGGTTCATCGCGAACGGCGCGAGTGGCTTGGTCGCGAAGAGCGCGCGGAATGCCCGGTCGCCGCCGTACGGCTGGCTGAAGAGATTCCAGTCGTCGGGTTCGCCGTCGTTGGCGACGAGTCCGAGCCCGAAATCGCTGGTCTGAAGTCCGAGCCTCAATTCGCCGATGGGCGAGCGATAGCGGAGGTAGGCGTTGCGCGGGTCGAGGATGTTCTCGGCGTCGCCGAACGCCTCGCCGCGGGGCCGTGCGCCGTTCGCGATCTCTTCCGGGGTCTCGTCTTCTTCGGCGACGAGCGGGTCGCCGGTCAGTCGGCCGGTGACTGCGTCGACGTCGAGCCGAGCGCCGAGCGACCCGAACGTGACGTCGAGGTCGAGGTTCAAGCGCTGGTACAGGCCGGTGTCGGTCTGCGAGCCGTTCGGCGAGAAGCTCGGGGTGTCGCGAGCTTCACCCCAGAACCAGTAGCGCGCGTCGAGCGTCTGATCGTCGTCGAAGGTTTCGAGCCCGGCTGGCGCGACCGTGTCGGAGACCGTGCCCTCTTGGGCGGCGGCGGTGAACGGTACGAGCGCAACGAGGAGCGCGAAAAAACCGGTAGTGTGGGGTCGAGAGCCCATCAGTCGGTCCTGTGAGGCGTGTGCGAAGTGAACGCGGGACTATCGCGCACCTCTCGCGCGCGAGCAAGGGTGACCTGAGGCCAGCGAGAGGGGCATTGGTCGGCCTCCACCATTACCTGCGCTGCCCGCTTGTGATAATGGTGCCTGCAATTCAAGACTCGTGTTCACGGATACGCCATGAAAATGTTCTCGCTCTTTGTGCTCGCGCTGACAGTAGCTTCCTGCGCCACGTCGGAACCTCAGTCGACCCAGACTGCCGAACCCGCTCAGAGTGCTGAGGTTTCACCGGAGGGAGCCCATACTTCGGCCCAGACTTCGGCCGATTCGGAAACGTCGGTGAACACGACGACCCCCGCCTCGAGCGAGGCGGACGGAGATTTCTGGGATTGTTCCAACGCACTCGAGGTCGTTTCGCTGGAGGTCAAAGACCCAAATGCGGAAGAACCTCTCTATGAGCGCGTGCCCAACCCCGATGGCGAAGGTCAACCCGGGCGAGTTCACTGGCGCGGCGACCTCAACGGCGACGACGCAACGGACCTCATTGTGAACCACCGTGACTGTGGCAACTGGGGCGACTGCATATTCGGCGTCTACGCTGGTTGCGCTGACGGGCGCTTTGCGGTGCTGTACCACGACTACGCTCAGGAATGGCGGGTAGGCAAAGCGACGACGACGATCGACGGACGCGCGTGGAAGAATCTGACGTATGTCGATCGCGACACGACTGCTGACCCGTCCAAGCAAGAGATCACCGACGTTCGGAAGTTCAACGGCAAGACCTACTGAGCCGTTCGACACCGCGGATTTGGCAGCGGCACAAAAAGTAACTACATTATCCTACATGTGCCGACACCTACCGATACTGTTCGCCTTCGCCCTGCTCTTTGGCTGCGGCGGCGGCTCTCTCGACGTGGATGGAACCGAGTCCGTAGCTGATGCTGGCGGGCAAGAGCCCGACAGTTCGGTGGATGACGGGGGTGTATTCACGCCGCCGCCGATCACCGAGACGGATGCCGGCACGCCCGGTTCCGACGCTGGTGAGCCAGCAGACATGGGCGAAATGGCTGACATGCCCGCTCCCTACATGCCGCCTACGATGAACGTCCCGCAGTCGGGTCCATCGGTAGGTACGCAGGTGTCGGAATCGTGTTCGACGTCGTCGGTGAAGGGCCTTTCGACGCAGCTCATCGAGCAGATGAACTGCCTCGATCCGGGCATCATGAAGTCGTTCGCGGGCGCGCCGGACATCAGCTACGGCGGGTCTGTGTTTCCATTCATGCAGGGGCCAGCGACCGATGCGTTCGTGACGACGTCTGTGAACTACGCTGGCACCATTCCGGTCAACTCGGCGACGCGCACGATCCCGCAGCAGTACTTGCTCTACCGCTGGTATCAACTCGGATTGTGCAACGCGAACCTCGCCGCTTCGCCAGGGCGTTCGAATCACAACGGCGGGCTGGCGGTCGACATTGGCAGCTCTGGAACGTGGGCTTCGCGCATGCGGGCGAATTCGTTCATCGACAACGTATCGGGCGAGCCTTGGCACTTCTATTTCAACGGTGCCGGCGGCAAAGACGTCCGGAACCTGTCGGTGCTGGCGTTTCAACAGCTCTACAATCTGAACTTCCCCGAGAATCCGATCGACGAAGACGGACTGTACGGCCCGCAAACCGAGGGAGCGCTACGGTCGTCGCCGGCCAATGGTTTCGCGGAACCGCCGTACTGCCCGAGCACGCGCTCGCTAGAGGCATTTCCCTGGGCGATTCCGATGGAGACGCAGGCGGAAGCTGCGGGTGAGTTTTGGCAGGTTCGAACGATCGTTCCATCGGGTGTGACCGAGGTCGAATACTGGGTCGATGGTCAGCTGCAGCGCGTGGTTTCGCGGGCAGAGCACCCTCACTTCGAGACCTTCCTGGAAGGGTTCGGGTCGTTTGAAGTCGTCGCGCGGGCGCCAGAAGCTAATCTGCAGCAGATCGGCGCGGGATATCTCGCGGCGGACGGGTTCTTTATTCTGCCGTTCGACTCGGGCCTGGTGCGTGCCGGATGGTCGGCAGAGGATTCGGTCGTAATCTCGGTGAACGATCTCTAATTCCAAGCTGAAGTGGGGAACCGACCCGCGGAAGCTCGCATCGAATGAGCATGAGATTTTGTGCGCTTGTTTTGATGCTGATGATGTGGGGCTCGACGGCGGTTGCTGAAGAACCGCTGAAGCCCGAGTTCTCCGATCCGGTCGTGAAGACCTCGGAAGAACCTGTTCCATTCGAAAAGCCGAACATTTGGGGCACCGCTGGCGCAGTAGTGCCGGGCTTGATGCTGCACGGGAGCGGGCACTGGATCGCGGGCGACCACTCCACCGGCTACAAGCTCATGCTCACGCAGCTGACCGGAATGGTGATGGCAGTCGGCGGGATTGCCATCTTGGGCGTGACGGGCGCGGACCCGCGTTTCACGCCGCCGGGAGCGCTGATCGCGATCTACGGCGTCGGTTTGTTCTGGGGCAGTTGGCTGGCCGATCTGTACGGCGTCGTCGCGCCCGAGGAAGGATTCGGAAAGCCCCTTACGCGCCAAGCCTGGATTGGATATCGCGGCGGTTATCGGTACGTGGATTCGCCCGTATTCGTTGATCGAGCGCACGCTGCGACCGTCGGACTTTCGTACCGAACCGGGCGATTTGGCCTCGACTTCGACGCGGCAACGGTCGTCACGAGCGGTGAATCGGAGGTCGGCACAGACCTGCGGCTGAGGCTCTCCGGACCGCGGCCCGACAAGCGGTCGAGCGACGGCACGTTCTCAGACCTCGTCGTCGGCTACGACTACCGCGACTTCGACCGCGGTCAGTTCGAGACGCACACGGTCGATCTCTACTGGTCGAATCGCTGGGATCTGCGGCGATTCGCGCCGTCACTACGCGGCGCATTCGTCATCGGCGGCGCGGGTGTCGCGCTTCAGACGATCGCCTACGACGACCTGCCAAACATCTTCTCGACTCTGCTCTTGAGCCGGATGGGCTTCGGCATCGACCTCGGGGCCTCGGCCACCGGGTGGGGTGAAGCGCTGCTCTACTACGACCACCGGCACGACGGCCCCGCCGCGGGATTCAAGGCCAACGGGCTCGGCAGCGGGAACGCCGGCCACTTCGGGGCAAGCTGGCGGCAGCATGTGTGGGGTGGTTGGGGCTTCTTTGCAGGCACCGAGATCGGTTCGGCGTGGGTGCTTCGGACCGGAATCGAGCGACAGTTTGGAGGTACCCGATGAGGTGGATGCTGCGATGGACGCTTGTCGGTCTGCTGGTCGCCGTGGGGGCCACGAGTTGCCTCGACGTGGGTGATGCACGCGCAGACTACGACGAGACGATCGGCAAGGCAGAGTCGGGCGATGCAACGATCGTCGTCGCCGACGGGCTCGCGAGTGTCCGCTCGTTTTCAGAAGCGCGAACCGAGCTCTGGTCGCAAGCGCCTCGACTGGAGGTCACGCTGGAACTTCCAGCCGGCACGCACGAGCTCACCGCTCGAAACACCCTCGCCAAAGCGCGCTGGCAGGTGTTCGACGAGACGGGCGCCGAAGTCGCGGTCGAAATCGTCCCGGAGGGGTTGGTCACGCGCAAAACGGTCCGGCTCGAATCGCCGGGTGGGAAGCTCAACGCGCTCCTTTCCGCTCCGTCAGTGGGCCCAAGCCCTTGGCGCTTTGCGGCGCTCGCAGACGTACAGGACAAGATCGACTCGGTGCAGGACATCTACTCGCGCATGGCGCAGGACGACTCGATCGAGTTCGTGACCTTTTCGGGCGACCTCACCGAGCAAGGCGCAGTCGACGAGTTGCTGCGGTTCCAGAAAGAGATGGAGACCCTCCCCTTCCCGATCTACGCGACGCTCGGCAATCATGAGTTGGGCAACGGAGAGCATACCTTCCAGGACATTTTCGGGCGCGTAAACTACTCCTTCGAGCATCGCGGAGTGCGTTTCACGATGCTCGACTCAGCCGGCGCGACGCTTTCGGCGAGGGCGTGGGACCTGCTGCAGGGCTGGCTGATCGACGGGCAGGATCAACCGCATGTCGTCGTGATGCACATCGCGCCGTTCGACCCTCATGGAACTCGGAATGGCGCGTGGGCGAGTCGAGAAGAAGCTGCGGCGTTCTCGGGCGACCTTGGGCGGGCTGACGTGGATCTGGCAATCTACGGCCACGTCCACAGCTTCTATGCGTATGAGTCGGCCGGCGTGCCGAGCTACATCACGGGAGGAGGCGGCGCGATTCCAGAGCGCCTCGACGGTGTCGACCGGCACTACCTGACGATCGATGTCGATCCGGCAAAGCAGCAGTTTGATGTCGGGTTGGTGCGGGTCGACTAGCTATTCGGCCAAAGCGTCTTTCTGCGAAGACTGCTTGAGCGCCTTCCAGCGGGCGGCCTTGGCCTTCTGCGAGCGGCGGTCGCGTGAAATCTCACGGACGAAGACTTCGACCAAATCGGGGTCGAACTGCTTGCCGGCGAACGTCTCGAGTTCTTGCACGGCGACGTCGTGTGGGAGTGCGCGGCGGTAGGCGCGGTGCGAGGTCATCGCGTCGTAGGTGTCGGCGATGGCGAGGATTCGTGCGTGCAGCGGGATGTCCAGGCCGGCGAGTCCGACCGGGTAGCCCTTGCCGTCCCACCGTTCGTGGTGGTGATACACGGCCGGGATGAGGTCGTGCAGGAACTCGATGGGTTCCAGAATCCACTTTCCACGCGTGGTGTGGCTCTTGAACATCTCGTACTCGGCCTGCGTGAGCGGCTCGGATTTGTTCAGGTCTTCGTAGCGAATGCCGAGCTTGCCGATGTCGTGCATCAGCGCGCCGTCGGCGACCTTCTGCACTTCGTCTTCGGTCATCTCGAGCCCCTCGGCGATCATCACCGCGTACTTGCTCACGCGCTCGGAGTGGCCGCGCGTGTAGGGGTCTTTGTCTTCGAGCAGGTTCGCGAACGCGACGATGGTTTGCTTGAACGTGCGTTTGAGGTCGTCATACAGCCGAGCGTTCTCGAGAGCGGCGCTGGCGCGGTCGCAGAGGACCGAGAGCATCTTGCGCTTGCCTTCGAGGAACGACGCTTTCTTGCCGAACGCGTAGGCGATGAAGAATCCGAGCAGCTCGCCCTTCGACCGGAGCGGGATGGCGAGGATCGAGAACAACTCACCGGCGGCGAGACCGACGAGGTCGCGTGCGTCGTCGCCGTGGAAGATCATCGACTCGTTGGTGCCGACGTGAGCTTGGAGGGCCGCGAGGTCGACGGCGTCCATGATCTCCGCGTGCCCAGTCTCGAGCGCGGAACGCATCCACGAGCGGTCGATGGACCAGCCTTCATTGCGGAGTGTCCAGAGGGCCACGCCGTCGGCGTCGACCTCGTCACGAGCGGTGTCGATGAGGACGTCGTAGATCTTGCCGAGCTCGAGCAGGCTGGCGATTTGTTCGGAAAGTTCGAAGAGGCGAACCGAGTCTCGAAGCTGAATGTTCTCGGCTTCGAGCCGCTTCTTCTCGAGGCCACGCTCGAGCAGGCGAATGACTTCCTGCACTTTGAATGGCTTGAGGATGTAGTCGTATGCGCCCTTCTTCATGGCGCTGATGGCCGTCTCGACGGTGCCGTAGCCGGTCATCATGATGGCGCATGCGTGCGGCGCGAGGCTCGAGATATGATCGAGCAGCTCGAGGCCGTCCATGCCGGGCATCTTCATGTCGAGCAAAACCGCGTGGTACGGCTCCCGTTCCTCGAGCGCTTCGACGGCTCTCTCACCGTTCGAAACGGAGTCGACGTGGTAGCCCTCCATCTCGAGAAAGTCGGTGAGGACTTCTCGGATCGAGTCTTCGTCGTCGACGACTAGGATTCGGGTTTGTTCCTGGGGAGACATATCACCGCTACGACACAGTTTACGGTAGGCCCTCCACAACTAGCAGTTAGGCGCGAGGAGCGTCAATCAATTGGGTGAGAATCGCGGTCTCCCCCCGCCGCTATGGGGCGAGGGGAGAATGCGAAGATTGTGGAGGTGAGGCGGTGTTACGACGCCTTTCGGGTGTCGCTTTCTCGGACGTGTCGTTCGGCGAGCTTCTGGGTGCGAACGGAGCGTCGGGTGCGGTTGGTCTCGTCGTTGAGGAACGGCTCTTTGTTGCGGATGATGCCACGGTCGTAAGCGACCTCGACGAGGTGTTTGCGCATCATCTTGCGGCCGCGGAAGAGCCGCGACATGACTGTACCGACCGGACATCCGAGGATGTGAGCAATCTCCTTGTAGGAGAAGTCGTTCAGGTCGGCCAAAATCACCACCATTCGGAACTCCTCGGGGAGTTGTTCCAGCGCATGGCGGATGTCGGTCGAGAACGTTCGGTGCAGCGCACCTTTCTCCGGGTCCTGATAGAACTCGGCTTTCTCGACGTTGTGGAAGTTCTGTCGAATGGGGCGAAGGTCGTCGGCGTTCAAAATCTCGCGTTCCTTCTTCTTCCGGCGGAACCGGTTGATGAAGGTGTTCGTGAGAATCGTGAACAGCCAGGCGCGGCAGTTGGTACCTTCCTCGAACCGATGGAAGTTGGTGAAGGCCTTCAGATAGGTCTCTTGGACCAAATCCTCAGCGTCCTTCTCGTTCTTCGTGTATCGGAGCGCGGTGGCGTACAACTCATCGAGATAGACGATTGCCGTCTTCTCAAAGTTTGCCAGCGCTTCGTTGTCCGTCGACCGGTTGAAATCGTTCAGCCTCAGCATGACCGGTCCTCCTTGCGCCAGGCTTCATAGCCTCTTCGTGGGCGCTCTGAATGAGGATACGAGATCGAGAGACACGCTTCCAATCTCGCATCACAAATTAGAAGCATTCTAAGCAACAAGGTTTCATCAAAAGTGGTCATCCGCTCTGAAGAACCCTCGCAGCGCGACGAACCGTGCCATGATCCTCATCGGTCCGGTCGCTGCTTCCGTTTATGATCGTAAGCTTGGATGCGGCGGATTCAAGGTTGGAACGTATCCAAATCCTCAACGATCACCGCACTTTTGTTGGGAAGGAGCAGAATCGCGGCGACGAGGCCGTACTCGATGCTCACTGCCCACCATTCGATTGCCCACGGTCCGCCGCGCGCCATCGAGAGCCAGGCGCCATAGCCGACCAGGACGAGCGCGCTGAACGCGATTGGGGCGGGTCGAGGTCGAAGTGCCGCGAACGGCACGAGCCACGCGACGTACCAGGGGTGCACCGTCGGGGCGAAGGCGTAGAGCGTCAGGAGGAGCGCTCCGGTTGCCGCGAGCGGCTGCCATCGGCCCAGGAGGAGCCAGAGGAGGACCAACCCGCAGAGGAAGGCGGCGAGCGCTTTCGCGGTGGTCTGGGCGATGGAGTAGGAGGTGAACGAGGTGTTTGGGAGGGTCTGCCCCTGCCACTGCTTGGTCCAGCCGCGCTCCATGAAGTGGTCGTTCCACTGCGTCATCCGAAACACTGCATCGGTGTCGGCATCGCCAGGGGTGGCGCGGTCTTGGTCCGAGGCGAACGTGTCGAGCCCCCATTGGGTGAGCCCCGCGACCGCTCGGTAGCCACCTTCGTTGCTGCGCCACGTGGCTGCGTAGGTTCCGAAACCCGCGAACAACTTGCCGCCCGCGTCTGCAAACGGAAGGTAGGAGGCAGCGACGACGACCAAGGCGATGGCCACGGTGGCCAGGCGCTTCGGCAACGCGCGTGGGAGCCAACCCGACTCGCCAGCAAAACGGCCGGTCACCAGGAATGGGAGGGCGAGAACGCCGAGCAGCTTGGCGGAGATGCTCACGCCGACGAGAACTCCCGCGGCGATCAGCGTCTTGGCGCGCAGCTCGGGGTCGGACTGCCAGACGACGAGGCCCGCGACGAGCGAACCCCAAGCGATGACGTCGAGGTGGCCAGACCATGCAACTTCGAGGATGACCAACGGATTGAGCGCGTAGATTCCGAAGGCGAGGAGGAGCTTGAAGGGCGCGATGTGGTCGCGGGTAGCGCGCCAAACGAGGGCAACCATCGCGGCCTCGAATGCGACCAAGAGCGCCTTCATGAGCGTGAGTCCGCCGCCAAATAGCGCGTTGAGCGCAAAGAAAGCCTGCGAGACCGGCGGGTAGATGGTCGGGATCTCGCGATGGTTGATGAACGGCCAGATCGTCTCGTCGCGGAGCGAGGCGAGCTCGGCGGCGTCGGGCGCGAGCACGAACGGGTTGTAGCCGGCAGCGACGACGCGCCCCTCCCAGACGTAGCGGAAGAGGTCGTCTGACAGCAGCGGGTAGGCTGGTAGCACGGCGATTCGAGCGACGACGGCGGCGACCGCGATGATGATGAAGGTCGCGCGGGCGGGCAGCGCGTGGTGCGAATACGGGCCGTCGCGGAGCCACCAAAGCGTGATTGCGTAGGGGAGGAAGAGCGCGGCGTACCCATAGAGCACGTACTGCGGCCCGAGCTCGGGCAGCCCCCACGCGGTGAGAGCGCCTCCGACGACGAGCAAAACCGCGGCTACGAGTAGAGGCATGTCGCCGTCAGCGTCGCTGGAATCGGGGCTGAAGCGACTGATAGATGCTCAGCGCGGCGACATAGAAGAAGCCGAACTGGAACAACATGAGGAACGGGAGCGAGTAGAAGCTGTGGACGGCGCTGAACAAGACCAGCGCGATGGCCGCGGTGAACCAGACGCCGAGGCCGAGCTCGACCAACGGCAGCAAGGAGCCGCGCTTGATGTACAGCTTCGAGGCCCACGATTCGCCGTGCTTCATGATGGCGTACTTGGGGGTGCGGACGAACGGCGTTTCGTGGCCGGCGATGGCCTCGAGGCAGGCTTTGGCGTTGTTGACCGAGATGCCGATGCCGATGCCGAGGACCGCGGGGATGAGCCGGATCGTCTCGCCCCACGAGCGACCGACTTCGCGCTGGCTGACCCAGTAGAAGTAGACGATCGAGAAGGTGGCTCCCATGAAGATGGGGAGGTCGACCATGAGGGTGACCCACCAACCTTGAGTGAGGCGGATGAACGTCGCAATCGGCATCAGGACGGCGAGGACCACGAGCAGCAGGTACGCGAGGTTCGCGGTCATGTGGTAGAAGGCTTCGGACTTCACGCGCCAGGGCTGATCGCTAGCAAATACGCGGGGGAGGAGCTTGATGGCAGTCTGGATGGAGCCCTTCGCCCAGCGGTGTTGCTGCGACTTGAATGCGTTCATCGAGACGGGGAGTTCGCTCGGCGCGGTGAGGTCGCGCAGGAAGACGAACTTCCAGCCTTCGAGCTGCGCGCGGTAGCTCAGATCGAGGTCTTCGGTGAGCGTGTCGTGCTCCCATCCACCTGCGTCGGCGATGGTCGAGCGGCGCCAGATTCCGGCAGTTCCGTTGAAGTTGAAGAAGCGGCCGGAGCGATTTCGGGCGGTGTGCTCGATGACGAAGTGGCCGTCGAGGAGCACGGCCTGTGCGCGTGTGAGCAGCGAGTACTCGCGGTTGATATGGTCCCAGCGGGCTTGGACCATGCCGACTTCGCTGTCGGTGAAATGGTCGATGGAGCGTCGCAGGAAGTCTGGTTCCGGAACGAAATCGGCGTCGAAAACTGCGACGAACTCGCCGCGGGCGACGGCGAGGCCTTCTTCGAGAGCGCCAGCTTTGTAGCCGGTGCGGTCGATGCGGTGGATGAGTTTGATGTCGAGGCCGGTCTCGGCCCAGCGGTCGACGGCGGCTTGCGCGATCTCGGTGGTATCGTCGGTCGAGTCGTCGAGGACTTGGATTTCGAGGCGGTCGCGGGGGTAGTCGAAGTCGGCGACGGCGTCGATGAGGCGCTCGCAGACGTATCGTTCGTTGAAGAGTGGGAGCTGAATCGTGACGACGGGGAGGTCGTCCTCGCCGAACGTTCGTGCGGGTTCGGGGTCGCCACCGCTGGCGTGTCGGCGGTAGAGGTAGACCATCATGTATCGATGCGACCCGTAGAACGAGAGCATGAAGAGGACGCCAAAATAGGCGGCCAGGATGGCTACTTCGAATGTTGCGTAGGCTTCCACCAAATCATCCAATCTGTTCGCGGCCTGCCGTCGCTGCGTATCGAGGTGATGTTTGCGGCGTGTGGCAGGTTGCAGATTCGTGCGCCTTGTACCGGAAATTTTAACGATGTGCGAGGAAAGGCGCTATAACGTATGGTCCTGACGTTCCTTGAGGTTGAGCGACTTTTTGATGTCTGAATCGAGCGCGACGGTCGACGAGAAGAAGGGTGGAGCCCTGATGGGTGTGGTGAAGAGTCTTCGCCCGCATCAGTGGGTGAAGAACATCTTCGTGCTGGCGCCGTTGTTCTTCTCGATGTCGTTCACCGACCCGGTATTGCTGGGTTTGGCGTTCGTCGCGGCGTTGCTGTTCTCGCTGTCGGCGGGGTCGGTGTACCTGTTCAACGACATCTTCGACGTCGAGAAAGACCGCAACCACCCGGTGAAGAAGAATCGGCCGATCGCGAGCGGTCAGCTCCCAATCAACATGGCGATTGTCGCGGCAGTATTGCTCGCGGTGGGGTCCGTGGGCGTGGGCGTTCTGATTCAGCCGCTGCTCGGGGCCGTGCTCGCCGGGTACCTCGTGATGAACCTGGCGTACTCGTCGAAGCTGAAGCACGTGGCTTTTGTGGACGTTGCGATCATCGCGACCGGCTTCGTGCTGCGTGTGGTGGCAGGCGCGTTTGCGATCGAGGTCTACATCTCGGAGTGGTTGTTCGGCTGCACGTTCCTGCTGGCGCTCTATCTGGGCCTGGGCAAGCGGGCTCACGAGTTGGCGCTGGTGAAGTCTGGGCAGGCGACGAAGGTCCGAAAGGTGCTCGAGAAGTACAAGTCGGAGCATCTGGACTTCGCGTTCCTGTACACGGCGGGCGCGACGATTGCCTGCTATACGGTTTACACGCTCACGGCGTCGCTGCCTGATCAGCCGCTTCGGCGCACGGCGACTCCGTTTGATAGCGAGTGGCTGCCGCTGACGATTCCGTTCACGATCTTCGGGATCGTGAGATTCTATCAGCTGGTGCAGCACGATTCGCCCGACAGCCCGACGGATTTGATGCTTCGGGACTGGCCGTTTTTGCTGAACGTGGTGGGTTGGGGGCTGTGTTTGGGCGCCCTGCTCTTCGTTTGAGCTAGAGGTCGGACGCGACAGATTCGATGGGGAGGAGGCCGCTTGCGAGCTCGAGCTTTTGAGCGCGCGTGAGCTGCTTGATGGCGTACTCGACTTTGAGGGCGGCGCTCTTGGATTCGACCTCGTGGCGGAACTCGAGGGCGACGGGTCGACGAGCTTTGGTGTAGGCGGCGCCGGCCTTGGTGTTGTTGTGCTGGTGCAGGCGACGGTCCACGTCAGTGGTCACGCCGGTGTAGAGCGTATCGTCGGCGCAGCGCAGCATGTAGACGAACCAACTCAATATTCGCTTCCTTTCGGGGCTGGAAATTCTCTCGGTTCGTGCGGTGCAATGTTTCAGCGGGCTGACAGTCGCTCGGCGAGCGCCTCGGGGCGCGGTTCAATCTCGTCGATGACCGACGGGAGTGCGAGAAGTCGAGCGAGATTTTCCGGCACTGGGATTTGGTGGCCGACGAGAGGCTCGACGACGGTCTCGAACTTTGCCGGGTGGGCGGTCGCGACGATGATCGCGGGGCCTTCGACGAACTGCTCGCGGACGTAGGCGGCGCACGCGGTGTGCGGGCACCAGACTTGATTCCAGCGTTCGGGACCGCGGGCGATTTCGACCTTGATGGTCTCGTCGTCGACCGAGTGGGCCGAGATGGCCTCGCGAATGGCATCGACGCCGTCGAACTGGTCGCGGATTCGTTCCATGTTGCTGGGGTTCCCGACGTCCATGGCGTTGGCGAGGGTAGGCGTGGTGGCTCGGGGCTGCCAGTCGCCGGTGTCGAGGAAGTCGACGACCGTGCGGTTGCCGTTTGTGGCGAACACGACCGGGCCGACCGGGTAGCCGACGGTGCGGGCCCATACTGCGGCGAGGGCGTTGCCGACATTGCCGGTGGGGACGACGAATGTGGGCGGCACCCCGCCGTGTCGCGCCTGCCACTCGAGGCTTGCCCACGCGTAGTAGGTGGCCTGCGGGAGTAGCCGACCGATATTGATGGAGTTGGCGCTCGTGAGGCTGAACTTGGCGCGCATCTCGGGGTTGTTGAAGGCTGCTTTTACGATGGCCTGAGTGTCATCGAAGTCGCCGGCGACGGCGAATGTAGTGACGTTGTCGTCCCAGCAGGTGAGGTGGTGCTCTTGGCGTTCCGAGACGCGACCGCGCGGGTAGAGGACGACGACGTCGACGCCTTCGACGCCGTGGAATGCTGCGGCAACCGCGCCTCCCGTGTCGCCTGATGTCGCGACGAGGATAGTGGCCTCTTCGCCGCGGGCCGCGAGTGCGCGGGGCATGGTTTGGGCGAGGAATCGTGCGCCGAAGTCTTTGAAAGCTGCCGACGGGCCGTGGAACAGCTCGAGGACCGCGGTGTCGGCGGCGATGTCGACCAATGGCAGCGGGAAGTTGAAGGCTTCGTCGACGATGGCGTCGAGCTCGGGGCCGAGGACCGGGTCGGCGGCGAAGAACGGAGCGAGAAACTCGCGGGCCACTTCGCGGTGGGTTCGGGGGCCGGGCGCTGGGCGCAAGTGCGGGAACTCGACGGGGACGTAGAGCCCGCCGTCGGGAGCGAGGCCTTGGACGATGGCGTCGGCGAGCGAGACTTCGGGCGAAGCGTTTCGAGTGCTGCGGAACTTCATGGGGCGCGTTTCGTCAGGCGGAATCGAAAGGAGATGGTTACCACCGATCGCGAGGGATGTCCCGCGATTCTAGCCCACGCTAGTCCACGATTCTGGCGCCAGCGGCGGGGAGCGGGCTGGTCCAGGCGTGCGTTTCGAGGTCGTGTGCGTCGAAGGCGGTCTTGATCGCGTCCCGAACGCGGTCGGCGGAGGCTTCGGAGTCGGCGAGGCTGAAGACGGTGGGGCCGGAACCACTGAGGCTGAACGAGAGGGCGCCGGCGTCCATTGCAGCGCGGCGCGCGTCGGAGAAGCCAGGTACGAGCTGAGAGCGGAACGGCTCCACGAGCAGATCGCGGCAGGAGCGCCCTACCCGCTCGACGTCGCCGGTGTAGCAACCGGCGAGGAAGCTCGCGAGGAGGCCTGACTGTGCGACGGAGGTGGCGAGCGGGATGTTTGCCGGGAGGATTTCGCGTGCGGCACGGGTCTCGACGACGACGTCAGGGTGGACGATGGCGCACCAGAGACCGGCGGGGGTCGGGACTTCTACGACGTCGATTTCGGAACCGTGTCCGCGGACGAGGGTTAGGCCGCCGAAGAGGGACGGTGCGGCGTTGTCGCCGTGTGGGGCGCCACTGGCGACCGCTTCGCCGTCGAGGGCGTAGGAGAGGAGCCTGCGGTTCGAGAGCGGCTCGTCGAGGAGCGCGTTGGCGGCGACGATTCCGGCGACGGCTGAAGAGGCCGAGCCGCCGAGTCCGCTGCCGATGGGGATGGCTTTGTGGATGGTGATATCAAACCCGAAGTCGAGCTCGAGCTCGGCGCATAGCCGCACGACTCCGGCGGTGGCGCTGTTCTTGGAGGCATCGAGGGGGAGGTCGGCGTCGGTGCCTTCGATGGCGACGATGCGAACTCCGGGAGCGCCACGTGTGGCGGTGACGCGGTCGCCGATCGTGTCGACGGCGAATCCGAGGATGTCGAACCCGACGGCGGCGTTGCCGACGGTGGCGGGGGCGAATGCGGTGGCGCTGTGTGTCATCTCGAGACGCTGCTTCGGTGTTGGTTCGCGGGATAGTGCCACGATCGGAGGGGTATCGCGAGGCCTGCGGCTCACGGAGATGATTGGATGTCGGCAGTACGAATTTTGCGGAAGTTGTCCTTGCGCCGGACGCGTTTGCGCCGATTATTTGGCGGAGCACCAATTGTGCAGCACGACATGATGGAACCCATGGACCAGCGAAGCGCACAGTATCGAGTGGAGGCCCTCCTCGGCTCGATCGTGGCGTTGTGGATGCTCGTCTTTGCGGTTGGAAGCCTTCCGCCCGAGGTGGTGGAAACGCCGGCGAGCGTAGAAGCTCCGGAAGTTTCTTCGTCGTGGAACGCGCCGGATGTGGAGGTCGTCGATGTGCTCGGCAACGAGCCGAGCGGCGAGGAGTCCTCGTCTGGTGGACCTGCCGCGCTGCCGGATTGGGGTGCTGGAAGCCTCGCCGAACGGCAGAATCGGCGTGTCTCGAAGCCGCAAGCTCAGGCATCGGCGAGGGACATCCTTGCCGTCGCACCGAAGAACTCTCCTCCGTCGATCTGATTGACCTCAAATCAACAGAACGACAACTAGATGAGGCCGGACCGGCCTCACGAAAAGGAGAGGCTCATGGGCCAAACGATCGTATTTTGTTCGCTCGTCGGCGTGTTCGTCGCGAGTATCGGTGCAGTGTGGATTTTCAACCGAGCTGACGGCGACAGCGACGACCCGCCGGAAGGGTTGGCGTAGTCGAGGCAGTTCAACGCGAGGGGTCCGTATCGGTGGAGTCGAGCCGATACGGACCTTTTGCTTTGGGGTTCAGGAGGTTGCGCCCAGGTAAGACGCGAGGCGGAGCAAGTCGGCGAACACACCGCCAGCGGTGACTTCCGGACCGGCGCCCGGGCCTTGCACCACGAGGGGGTTCTGGCTGTACCGGGCGGTCGTGAATTGCACGATGTTGTCGGTCAGTTGGATGCGCGCGAAGGGGTGCGTGGCGGGGTACGGCTCGAGGGCGACCCGGGCGTTTCCGTTGGGGTCGACGCTGCCGACGTAGCGCAGGACGTCGCCATTCTCTTTGGCGGCGGCGAGGCGTTTGGACATGCTGTCGTCGATAGACGGGAGACCTGCGAGGAACTCTTCGATCGACCGTTTCTCGAGCTCCGCTGGGACGAGTGACTCGACGACGACGTCTTCGAGAGAGAGTTCGAAGCCGACCTCGCGTGCGAGGATGACGAGCTTTCGGGCGACATCCATTCCGGAGAGGTCGTCGCGGGGGTCGGGTTCGGTGTAGCCCTTCTGTTTGGCGTCTTTGACGACGTCGGAGAACGGTGTGGAGCCGTCCCACACGTTGAAGAGGAAGCTCAGGGTGCCGGAGAAGATGCCCTCGACGCGCTGGACTTGGTCGCCAGTTTCCACGAGGTCGCGGGCGGTTTGGAGGATGGGCAGGCCGGCGCCGACGTTGGTCTCGTAGAGGAAGTGGGCGTGGGATCGTCGAGTGATTTCGCGGAGTTTGCGGACGGTGGCGATATCGCCCGAGGCTGCCTTCTTGTTGGGCGTGATGACGTGGATGCCGCGTGAGAGCCAGTCGGCGTAGTTGGCGGCGACGTCGGCCGAGGACGTGCAGTCGATGATGACGGCGTGGGGCAGTGAGTCGGTGTCGACGTGGTCGACGAACGCCTGAAGGTCTTGAGGTTCGGCGGCGGAGAGGTCATCGCGCCAGGTCCGGAGATCTACTGCACGGTCGTCGCGAAGCAATTTGGACTGCGTGGCAATGGCGCGAACGCGGAGGTCGACGTGCCGGTCGTTTCGGAGCCGTTCGAGTTGTTCCTGAACTTGGTCGAGGAAGGTGGAGCCGACGACGCCGGGGCCGAGGAGGCCGATGGAGAGGGTCTGGTCGGAGAGGTAGAAACCGGAGTGGACGGCGCGAAGTGCGCGGGAGGCGTCTTTGGTGGCAACGACGACCGAGATGTTTCGCTCGGAGCTTCCCTGGGCGATTGCGCGAATGTTGACGCGGGCTTTGCCCAGTGCGCCAAAGAAGCTGGCGGCGAGGCCCGGGATGCCCTCCATGTGGTCGCCGACGGCTGCGAGGATGGTGCAGTCGGCGGCGACGTCGATCGTCTGGATCTGGCCGTGGTGGCGTTCGGCGAAGAATGCTTGTTCAACGGCGTTGCGAGCGGTGTCGGCCTGGGCTGCGGGAATGGCAAAACAGATGGAGTGCTCGGATGACCCCTGCGAGATCATGATGACCGAGACGCCGGCTTCGCGGAGGGCGCCGAAGAGGCGGTGTGCGATGCCGGGAACGCCGATCATCGAGGTGCCTTCGACGTTCACGAGCGCGATGTCGCCGACCGTCGCGAATCCCTTGACGGGGTAGGCGTCGGAGGTGTCGACGTGGATGCGCGTGCCGGGAACTTCGGGGCGGAACGTGTTCTTGATGTAGATGGGGATCGACCGGTCGACCGCCGGGGCCATGGTGCTCGGGTGAATAACCTTGGCGCCGAAGTACGCGAGTTCCATGGCCTCGTGATAGCTGAGCGCGTCGAGGACGACCGCGTCGGGTACGAGCTTGGGGTTGGCGGACATCACGCCGTCGACGTCGGTCCAGATGTTGATGCGGTCGGCGTCGAGGAGCGAACCGAAGATGCTGGCGGAGTAGTCGGAGCCGTTTCGGCCGAGGGTGGTCGGGATGCCTTCAGGGTCGCTGGCGATGAAACCGGTGATGACGACGACGTCGTGGTCGCGTTCGTCGAGCCAGGCGTCGAGGGCGGCTTGTGAGGCGGTCCAGTCGACGAATGGTGAGGAAGATGTGCCGGCTTCGGGAGGAGTGACGTGGAGGACGAGGCGTGCGTCGAGCCAGGTTGCGTTGACGCCAATGGACTCCAGGTAGGCCGCAAGCACCTGAGCCGACCACAGCTCGCCGTAGCCAGATATGAGGTCGACGGCGTGGCTTGGGGACGTGCGGAGGAGCCACAGGGCGCGGAGCACGTCTTCGATGTCGTCGAAGTCCTTCTGAATCTTGGTGACGAGCTCGCTGCCGTCCTCGCCGACGAGGTCGCCGACGGCCTCGAGTTCTTTGCGCCGGAGTTCACGAAGTTCGTTGAGGTATGAAGCGTCGCGAGCGGTGGCGAGGTCGACAAGGCGAATCAGGGCGTTGGTGACGCCGGCCATGGCCGAGACGACAACTCCTGCGCGCGCTGGAGATTGGTCGGCAATGATCTTCGCCGCGTTCCGGTACCTCTCCGCGTTCGCGACCGAGGTCCCTCCGAATTTGTGTACTCGCCAATTCGATTCCGACATGGGAACGCCCTTTCGTAGCAGTCATTTGGGGCACTTCTTCTACGCGCAATGAGCGTGCAAGCCAAGCGGAGGTCCT
>CAYLMO010000083.1:0-21006 GCA_964384605.1 uncultured Bradymonadales bacterium
GGAGCTGCTTCTGCTTCCGGAGCCTCTTCTGCTGCGGGGGCTTCGGCTTCAACTTCGGCCGAAGCTTCTGCTGCGGGCTCCTCTGCGACCGGAAGCTCGACCTGCGCGGGCTCCGGAGCTGGCTCAGGCTCAGGCGCTGGCGCTTCTTCCTTGGCCGGTTTCGCAGCCTCTTCGGCCGGAGATGCCGTCACGTTGTCGATCGCGAAGTTCGCCTTTTTCAGGAGGTCTTCGAGATAAGCGACGCGCTCTTGCGTAGCGTCGAGCTGGCGCTGCGTGATCTTGTACGCCTTGTCGTTGTTGTCGGCGCGGCGGCGCTGCTTGTCCACGTTTCGCGAGTTGCCCTTGAGTTTCTTCTCCAGCTCGCGGATCTCGTCGCGGTGCTTCGATTCGAGCTTCGAGATCTTGTCTTTGTAGGCCGACTCGATCTCCGCTGCGTCCGCGTCGCCGTCCTTTGCCTTCGGGACCTCGACTTCGACCACTTTCTCGCGCTTGGGCGCCGACTTCGCCGCCTCTTTCGCCTTGTCCTTCCACTCCGCAACTTCGGCCTTCAGCTCGCCAATCTCTTGGCGAAGGTCGAACACGACGTCCGAGTCGGCGACCGTTGGCTGATTCTCGGCCTTCTCGGTCTCTTCGCGGAGCGACTTGTTGTTCTGCTTGAGGTCGTAGAGTTGCTGTTTGAGCTTTTTGACCTCTTCCTTGGCGTCGTGCAGATCCTGCTCGACCGCTTCGTTCGAGGCCGACTCCTTCGACGTCGACTTGCTTTCGGACGACTTCGTCGAGGTCGACTTCTTGCTCTTGAGCTTGTCGAGTTCCTCCAATGCGTCGAGATGGCGCTCGGAAGCGCGCTTCGCATCGATGAAGAACCAGATTGCCGCGATGGCAACGACAACCAGAAGTACGGCGAGAATTGGGGTGGCTTCCATGAGGTGGCCTAAAAACATCGAGCCCGAACGAGGGCCCCGGAATGGTTCGTAGTCTCGCTCGAAGGACCGACGAACCTGGCAAAAAAACAGAAGGTCCGAGCGAGCCGTATCCCTAGCATTAGCGGCGACATGCGGCAATAGCCGCTTCGGCCGAGAATTTGGCTATTTCAGAAGGTCGAAACAACCTTCTGGGACGCCGATATCGGGGATTTCTTGGTCCACCGCCCGGGCGATCTCGAAGAGCCGATTCTCGCTCCACGCCGGCGTGGTCAGATGCAAGCCGACCGGCAGCCCGGCGGGGGCGCCACACGGCACAGACAGGCCAGGCAAGCCGGTGAGTGTTCCGGCGAACGTGTAGCGCGAGACCTTCGAGTTCAGCGCCGTATCCACGACCCCATCGCCAAATGCGGCCTTCGGGATCGGTGGGGCGGTACAGGCCAAGGTCGGGTGAAGCAGGGCATCAAAACGAGCGAGAATGGAGCCGAACGAACGCCGAATGACCTCTCGGATCCGCTGCGCGTGCAGATAGTCGACCGCCGAAAAACGCTCGGCCACGGCGATGACGAGCCGGGTGTCGAGATTGTACTCGGCTCGATGTTCGCGCAGCGAATCGCGCTGCGAGGCGGCCCCTTCGGCCGAAATCGTCAGATAGCCGACACGCTGGATCGATTCGACCTCGTCGATCGAAACGGCCTCGACCGTTGCCCCTGCCGACCGCAGGGCATCGAGTGAAGCATGAAAGCACTCCCGAACATCCTCATCGGCGTCGTCGGCGAACGCAGGGCACCAGGCAAACCGCAACTCGGCGATGTTTGGCGTGTGTGAAGTCGGTGGCTCCGGTAGAGGCTGAAACTGACTCTCGGCCTCGTCAGAACACGGTCCCACGACCGCGTGATAAAATCGCTCGACATCGTCGAGCGTACCGCCCAATGGACCGAGATGGTCGAGCGTCCACGACAATAGCGCGCCTCCTGCGGTCGGAATCCGCCCGTAGGTGGGCTTCAACCCGTAGACTCCACAGATCGCCGCCGGCATTCGAATCGAACCGCCCGCATCGCTTCCGAGCGCTACCGGCACGATTCCAGCCGCCACCGCCGCGGCGGAGCCCGACGAGCTTCCGCCTGTCAGGCGGTCGAGGTCCCACGGGTTTCGAGGCGTTTTGCTCGCCGGGTTCATCCCGGTGCCGCCGAGCCCAATCTCGGTCATGCTGGTCTTACCGAACAGCACGGCGCCTGCGGCTCGAAGTCGAGCCACCACGGTCGAGTCCTCGGTCGCGGGTTCTTTGCCGAGGAACCGGGTTCCGGCTCGAGTGTGAAACCCGACCATGTCGAATTCGTCTTTGATCGCGACCGGAACCCCGTCGAGTGGTCCAAGCGGCGACCCACTCTTCCAACGCTCCGCCGACTGTTCGGCGAGCTCGAGCACGGGCTCTCGACGAAGATCGACGAAGGCTCCCAACGGTCGGGGACCTCGATCGGATTCCTCGGCGCATTCCAGCGCCGCAATCGCGACGTCCACCGGCGACACCGTCCCCTCTTCGTACGCCTCGACCAGCTGCTTGGCGCTCCTGCGATCATTCATCGTCTGCCCTCTCGGTCTGATGCATGGGCCTCGGATGATGCGGCAATGCGGCTGTTGGAGGTGATCCGTAGCCCCGCAGGTCCACGTCGGCCAACAGGTCGATTCCGAGCTGCGCGACGAGATTTCGCTTCACGAGCTCTCCGGTGATCGGTGTCTCTGCTGCTTTGACGGCGGCTTTGAGCGAGGCCCCCTGCAACACGACGTCTTTGTTCGACATTTTGTCTCCTGATGGTGTGGCCGAGGGTACAGCGACCGAGGATAGATGGTGCGAGTATCCAGCGCGACGACAGTTTGCTGTGCGCGGTCCACGCGATACACTTAAGGAGAATGCTCACCAAAGGCGATGGGATGTCCGACGAGGACCTCACCACGAAGCTCCGCGGGATGTTCGGCAGCGGGGGGCTCTACCAGAACGCGCGCGACTCCAGCTCGACTCTGCGCGGATCACTCGAGGACCGTCCGCCGCTGACCGATCTGCCAATCCTCCGGCTTGGTAGCTCCGACGATACTGCGGTCGACCTCGCGCTCGGACGCGTGCTCGGCGAAGGCGGGGTCGGTGTGGTTTCGCTCGCGCGCCAGAACGCGCTCAAGCGAGATGTCGCCGTAAAGAAGGTCCGCTCGAAAAACCGCGACGCCTCAGAGCTCCTCCACGAAGCCCTGATGATGGGGATCGTGGAACACCCCAATGTGGTGCCCGTTCACCTCGTCGGGCGCGACGCCGCCGACGGCTCGCCCGTCATCGTCATGAAGCGGGTCGAAGGCGTCACCTGGGCAGATGTGCTCGCCAACCCCAGTCTGGCTCCCGCTGCCGAGGTTGCTGATCTCGATTACCACCTGCGGGTTCTGCTGCAGCTCTGCCACGCCGTTCGGTTCGCGCACGCGTCGGGCGTGGTGCACCTCGACATCAAGCCTGGCAACGTCATGCTCGGTTCGTTCGGCGAGGTCTACCTGGCCGATTGGGGCATCGCGACGCGTATTGCTTCGGGAGACTCCCTCCAATCGGGATCGATTCGAGGGACACCGTCGTATATGGCCCCCGAGATGGCCGACCCCGACACGTCCGCGGTCGACGTGCGTACCGACGTGTTCTTGCTCGGCGCGACGCTCCACCGCGTGATTACAGGCCGACGGCTCCACGACGGCCACACGCCGATGGACACGGTCAAGATCGCCCACGAATTCTCCGGGCTCCAGATCGCCGAAGGGCTCGTCGACCCGGAACTCGCCGACATCACTGCAAAGGCCGTCTCGCCCAACCCTGCCGACCGGTTCCAGTCGGTGGAAGAGTTCCAAGACGCCATTCGCGACTACCTGAACCACCGCGAATCTCGAGCGCTCGCTCGGATCGCACAAGCAGGCGTCGATGACCTGAAGGCCGCGGTGGAAGGGGGCGAGGACCTCGATCAGGAGTTGCTCACGGAAACGCGCTTCGCCCTTCGACGAGCTCTCGAGGGGTGGGAAGGGAACACCGAAGCCGCTGCCGCTCGCAATGAGTTGGCGCAGCTGACCTTCAACCTTTCGCTCGAACACGAGGACTTGAAAGAGGCCGAGCGGTCGCTTCGACTGCTCCCCGAGGAAGAGCGTGCAGCACTTCAGCCTGCGCTCGACGAAGCGCGGTCCCGCAAGGAACGAGAGCGTGCCGAACTCGAAGAGCTACGAAGCCGGCGAGACCAACTCACTGGCTATCGGGCGCGCTTCATCATCGCGCTCGGGGCCTCCCTCATTTGGTGCTCCATCGCCGGATTCAAGGCTTGGAGCCGCTGGGGCGTGCCGCTCGACGAAGTCGATCCGAACTATCTCCCGAGCCTAATCCCCACGTTTGCAATCCCGATCGCCCTGCTCATCTACTTCCGTGGCATCTTCTTCACCACCGAGTTCAATCGACGGCTGCTCCTGTTCTTCATGGGCGGAATCGTCGCCGTGGCCTCGATACGAGTGCTCGGGTGGGCACTCGATCTTCACGCATACATCACGACCGCGATGGAGTTCGTGATGTACACTGCGATCGCGTTTTTTCTGGGAACCATCACCGATCTACGTGTGACCAAGGCTTCGGTTCTCATCGGAGTTGCCGCGGTCCTGGCGGTGGCATATCCGGGCTATCAGTACGCGTTCATGTTCGTGGCGTTCGCGATCTTTGCCCCCTACATCGGCTGGATGTGGGCGAACGTCGGGCGCGAAGCAGAAGCCTGATGGACCTTGCCCGCGCCACCGCGCGCCGATAGGCTCTCAGCATCAAATCACATAGATGGAGTACCGCGTGGAAACGACGCGTTTTTGGCTCAACGATGAGCTGGTCGAGACTGACGAAGCTCCCGGCCGACTGGTCCTCGATTTCGTAAGACACGGTCGACTGACCGGCACCAAAGAAGGCTGCAAAGAAGGCGACTGCGGGGCGTGCACGATTCTAGTCGGGCACCTCGACGGCGAACGGGTTCGCTACGAACCGGTCACGTCGTGTCTGGTTCCGCTCGGCGAGATGCACGGCAAGCACGTGGTCACGATCGAAGGCCTGAACTTCAAAAAACGCCTCAGCCTCGTGCAGGACGCGATGGTCCGATTCGGCGGTAGCCAGTGTGGCTACTGCACGCCCGGATTCATCGTTTCGATGACCTGGTACCTGATGGCCGACGAAGACGCCCCTACGATGGACGGCTTCAAACGAGCCATCAGCGGAAACCTCTGTCGATGCACCGGATACAACTCCATCAATCGTGCGGGCGAGAGCATTTTGGAGGACCTCGGGCCCGATGGTCGTTACTCCGAGGTGTGGGGAGCCGACGACCGGATGGCGGCTCTGGTCGAACATGAGCTCGTGCCGGGCTACTTCGCCGAAATGCCGGCGCGACTCGCCGAGCTCTCGAAGCCGATACCAAACGGAGTCGACGCGGAGTTCTTTGTCGCCGGTGGCACCGACCTGTACGTGCAGCGAGGCGACCAAATCGCCAACGCCAAGGTCTCGATTCTGAACCACCACCCGGAGATGAAGGGGATTCGCGGCGACGAGAGCACCTTGCGGATCGGCGCGCTGACAACCTTCACCGAATTCGCAGAGGACCAACAGGTGCGCGAACTCATCCCGCGCATGGACGAATTCTTGTGGCTGATTGCATCGCTCCACATTCGCAATCGAGCAACGCTCGGCGGCAACATCGTGAACGCCTCGCCCATCGGCGACATGACCAACCTTCTGTTGGCGCTCGGAGCGACGCTCGTATTGAGCGAGGACGACGAAGAGCGCGAAGTGGCGCTGCGGGACTTCTTCCTCGGCTACAAGAAGCTCGACAAACGCCCGCGTGAGTTGGTGACAGAGATCGTGCTGCCGAAAGCGACGGCCGATACCCACGTGAACTTCGAGAAGGTCTCCAAGCGAAAGGCGCTCGATATCGCGAGCGTGTGCTCGGGCGCTCGAATCGAGGCGCGCGACGGCACGATCATTTCCGCCTACATTTCGATGGGCGGCGTGGCGGCGACACCGCTGCTGCTCCGTCGAACTGCCGGCTTCCTTGCAGGAAAGCCGCTGACCGCCGAGTCGATACGGGCGGCGTTGCCGATCGCTCAGGCCGAGGTCAGTCCGATCAGCGATGTACGGGGCTCTGCCGAGTATAAACGCCTGCTCGTGAACCAGCTGATCATCGCGCACTTCACCGAGCTCTTCGGCCAGATCACGGCCCAGGACATCCTCTCGAGCAACACGGAGGTAGCTCATGGGTAAGCATCCAAAACATATCGAAGCCCCGCTTCATGTCCGCGGTGAGTCGGAGTACGTCGACGACGTCGCGGCCCCGCACGGAATGCTTCATGCCGCCGTGTACGGATCGCCGAAAGCGCACGGGACCATCCAATCGATCGACTACACACGTGCGCTCGAACACCCTGAAGTCGTGATGGTCGTAACCGCGAAAGACGTGCCCGGTAGCAACGAGATGGGCGCGATTTTCCTGGACGAGCAGTCGCTCGCCGACTCGTTGGTGCAGTACATCGGCCAACCGATCGCGCTCATCATCGCGAAGACGGCCGAGGCGGCGCGCGCGGCGCGTAGCCTCATCGAGATCGAGATCGACGAACTTCCGGTGATCGTCGACCCGCGCGTCGCACACGCGAAAGGCCACTTCATCTCGAAGCCGCGAACGTTCGAGATGGGCGATGTCGACGCGGCCTGGGCCGATTGCGACATCATCGTCGAAGGTGAGTGCGACATCGCCGGCCAGGAGCACCTCTATCTCGAGACGAACCGCGCACGGGCCATCCCACAAGAGGGTGGACGTGTGACGGTGACGAGTTCGACGCAGTCGCCCTATGCAGTGCAGAAATCGGTCGCGCGTGTGCTCGGCGTGCCCGAGCACAACGTCGAGGTCGACGTTCGCCGTCTGGGAGGCGGGTTCGGCGGCAAAGAGGACCAGGCGACCTACTGGGGAGTCCTCGCCGCGCTCGGCGCGGTGCTCACGGAGCGGCCGGTCGAGCTCGTCCTCGACCGAGTGGACGACCTGGTGATGACGGGCAAGCGGCACCCTTACAAAGCGGACTTCAAGCTCGGGCTGAAGCACGACGGCACGTTCGTCGCGTGGGACGCCAAGCTCTATCAGAACTCCGGCGCCGCGGCGGACCTGTCGACGGCGGTATTGGAGCGCTCGCTATTTCACGGCACGAATTCGTACTTCTTCCCGAACGCTCGCGTGTATGCCGCGTGCTGCAAGACGAATCTGCATCCGCATACCGCGTTTCGTGGGTTCGGCGGGCCGCAGGCGATGTTTGTCGTCGAGGCTGCCATCGCGGCGGCGGCAGAGAAGCTGGGCGTACCGGCATCGAAGCTTCAAAGACAGAACCTGCTGAAGAAGGGCGACGAGTTCCCCTACGGTCAGGCGGCAGAAGAGGACAAGGCTCCCGAGACGTGGGCGATGGCCGAGGAGAAGTTCGACCTCGACGGCTGGCGAGCCGAGATCGACGAGTACAACGCCAATAGCTCGACGAAGAAGAAAGGCCTCGCGGTCATGCCGGTAGTGTTCGGAATCTCCTTCACCAAAACCCACCTGAATCAGGCATCGGCGCTGGTCCATATCTACACCGACGGCAGCATCAGCCTGTCGAACGGCGGGATCGAGATGGGGCAGGGGCTGACCACAAACCTTGCGACAATCGCGGGTCGCGCACTGGGGATCGACCTCGAGCGAGTTCGTGTCGAGAGCACGAACACGACGCGCGTTGCGAACATGTCGCCCAGCGCGGCGAGTGCGACCACCGACCTGAACGGCAACGCGACCATCGATGCCTGTGAGCAATTGCTCGCGCGCATCTTCGAGTGCGTGGGCAAGGAGCTACAGCGAAACCCGGCCACGCTTCGATTCCGCGACGGCGATCTGTTGTCCGCTGGTCAGCCGACCGGTTGGACGTGGGAAGACGCGGTGATGCACTGCTACCTCAACCGAGTCGACCTCTCGGCGCATGGGTTCTACGCGACACCCGATATCCACTTCGACGCACAGGCCGAGAAGGGGCGACCTTTCGCGTACCACGTGTACGGAACGTCGGTGACCGAAGTAACGGTCGACTGCCTGCGCGGCACGTACGACGTGGACCGAGTGAAGCTCGTGCACAACCTCGGTCGGACCCTCAACCCCGTGGTCGACCTCGGCCAGATCGAGGGCGGTTTGGCCCAGGGCATCGGCTGGATGACGCTCGAGGAACTGGCGTACGGCGAGGATGGCCGGCTGCTGTCGTTTGCGCTGTCGACCTACAAGGCGCCAGACGTCTACTCGGCGCCGGAGATTCAGGTCGAGTGGCTCGAGACCGATAATCCGACGGGTCCACAGGGGTCGAAGGCAGTCGGTGAACCGCCGCTGATGTACGGGATCGGCGCCTACTTCGCCATTCGTGACGCCATGCGGGCGTATGCGCCGCGCGACTACCCATTCACTGCACCTGCGACGCCCGAGAAGGTCTTGCTCGACCTGCACGGACACACGCTCCGTGCGCCCGAGGAACCGACGCGACAGCGAGTCACCGAACGGCTCCACGCGGCACCTCGCCCCGAGGGCGAATGAGCTTCTGGGAACAGCTTGGCGACCACTTGTCTCGCGGCGAACCGGCATTCGTCGCGATCGTCGGAGACCACACGCGCCACTCCCCCGGCACGCGGGGCGCGAAGATGTTCATTCGCCCCAACGGTCGACAGGTCGGCACGATCGGCGGCGGCGCGATGGAGGCCAGCTTCGTCGAACGCGCGGCGGCGGCGTTCGACGGCAACTCGATGCGAAATGTCGAGACCCTGCACCACCGCGAAGATGCTGAGGGCACCAAGTCAGGACTCATCTGCGCAGGGCGGCAAACCGTCGCCTACTTCGTAGCCAAGCCCGAACACGCGAAAGTTTACACCGAGTTCGCCAACGCGAGAGACGCGGGAGAGGTCGAGCTCGTCATTAGCGACGGGGTGCCCGAGATTCGCGAGGCAGAAGTCGGTCAGCGCGCTCCGCTGGGGCTCGAAGGCGACACGTATTTCGAGCACGCGATCAACCATCGGCGCGTCGCCATCGCCGGAGGCGGTCACTGCGGCGTTGCGCTGTCGCGCACGCTCACAGCGCTTGGGTACTGCGTCACCGTCTTTGAAACTCGACCCGACGTCTTCACGCTACGAAAGGTCACGGCCGACCGGATCATCACGGTGCCCGACTATGTCGAGATTGGGGAGCACGTGGAGTTTCCCGAGCTCACACACTTCATCGTGATGACGGCAGACATGCCCTCCGATATCCGGGCGCTGCTCGGGCTGAAAGATGTCGACTCGCCCTTCAAGGGAGTGATGGGGAGCGCCGCGAAGATCGCCCGAATCAAGGCCGCGCTGCGCGAAGCGGGTGCGGGCTCGGTCGCCGACGAGCTGTATGCGCCGATCGGCCTCGAGATGACCAGCAACACCCCCGAAGAGATCGCCATCTCGGTCGCTGGCCAACTGCTGCGAGTTCGCGAGAGCCTCTTCGCCTGGGAATGCCCGTCGCCACTGAGTTGATGAAACAAAGCTGAGCCGAGAGGCATCGTTCTCTTGATTCGAGACAGGAGGAGAAGATGAGCGACTGGAAGAAATTGAGCGAATCAGAGTGGCGTGATCGGCTGGACGACGAGCAGTTCGTGGTGACTCGCAAGGCGGGCACCGAGCGCGCATTTACCGGCAAGTACTGGGATCACAAGGCCGATGGCACCTACGTCTGTGTGTGCTGCGGCATCGAGCTGTTCACGTCCGACATGAAGTTCGATTCGGGCTGTGGCTGGCCGAGCTTCTTCACCGAGCTCGACAACGCGAACATCGAGCGTCGCGTCGACAACTCGTACGGCATGCGACGCGTCGAGATCGTCTGCAGCAACTGCGACGCACACCTCGGCCACGTCTTCCCCGACGGTCCAGAGCCGACAGGTGAGCGCTACTGCGTGAACTCGGCTTCTTTGAACTTCGACCCCGAAGGTTCGAACGGTCCCGAGGTCGGAAGCTCCATCAAGGTCGGCGAGTAACGTCTTTCGCCGCTTCGAGCTCGGGCAGGCCGAGTTCCCACTCTTCGTTCAGGAATGCGAGCACTTCTGCCGTGAGCGGTGCCGTCGAAACGCCCGTTTCGACGTGGTCGCGATTGTAACGAATCCCCAAGTACGTCCCGGCGGTTGCCGGCCCGCGGACGATCGAGACGATCGCCTCTTCGCTCTCGTCCTCGCACCATTCGAGCTGGTCTTCGACTCGCCGAAGTCCGTGCTTCGAAGACTCCTCGGAGGGCACACTCACGATGGTGTTCGAGCGTCCGGACCGATTGTTGTCCGCGTGTTCCAAGATCATCGATTCGAGATGTTCCGGATTCCAATCGACCTCCAATCCCTCCATCAGCGCGAGGTCGATGTAGAGAAGTCCCAATCCCATCCCGAGGACGATCGACCCGAGCGCGCCGCCAAACCGCGGGTTGAGCTCGGTCGGAATGAACCCGTTCTTGGTCATCACGCCGTCGATCGTGAACGCGCCGCGGAAATCGACGGTGGCGCGCAGGTGCGCTCCGACCGTCTTCGCGAGTTCGCGCATCTTGTCTCGCTCTTCGACCGGTGGATCCCAAAACGTCGAGGCGGTGGCGTAGCGAAACGTCGATGAAGAAGGTTGGCGCAGCACCAGCATCTCGCAGGGGCGCCCCGCGATGACGAAGTCCGGGAACACGATCCCATGGATGCTGCAGGGAATGCCCTCCAAAAACGGCATGACGCGGACGGTGTCGCAAAATTTGGAGAACCGGTCGTACACCTCGACCTGGTCGTCGTTCGAGCGGATCCATCGTGTGAATTCGGCGCCACCGTGGAAGCCAGACTTCGTGTCGCCCGCCCAGACAACACCGTTGCCCTGATCGAGTCGTGCCGTCGCTTCGGCGAGGGCCTCGAGTTCGACTGGCACGACGGTGCTCGGCGCGCGCAGGACACCTACTTCGTCCCAGAGCGCATCTACGGTCGTCTTGTCTTCGAGGGCGCGCCATTCCGGGAGTCTTCGCCCAAACTTGCGGCGCCCACCGACGTCCGCACCGTCGTCGAAGATCGTGCCGATCACGCGTACTTCACCCTCTGGATCGAACTCGTCGATTCGCGCCACGACTTCGTCGTCCAGGTTCGCGAGAGCGTTCTGCGCTTTCCAGATCCCCTCCATCATCGTCTCGGCTTCGACGCCAAGAACGATCGGCTCGGGCCCCCACTCCGGTTCGGGCTTGGGTCCCGTGCCGTCGGATGCAGCGATCGCGAGGCATTCACCTGCGCCGCGGTTGCGAAGTCCTTCGATCAGCCCAGTTGCGCCTTGCAGAACGTCCATCGCGAGAATCCAGCGTCGGCCCTCGCCAAAGATGGACTCCTGCAGTGCGCGATAGTCTTCAATTTTGGTTGGCCGAGTCATCGAACCGCCTTTGGGAGTACGTCCCGTTCAGTGTGGACGAGCAGACCCGATGTGTGTAGCGAGTGTGCCGTCGGATTCGAGGAGTAACGTGAAGCCCGATCAAACTCAAAGCGGACTATTGTTTGGTCTCGGCGCTTACGTCATCTGGGGCTTTTTTCCGGTCTACTGGAAGTTTCTCCAGCACGTCTCCTCGCTGGAGATCTTGGCCCATCGCATGGTGTGGTCCCTCGGGTTCGTGCTCCTGTTGCTCGCGTTTCGCCAGAACTGGGCGTGGATACGACCTGTCCTGCGCGATTGGCGCACCCTCCTGATCTATTCGTCGGCGGCGGCCCTCCTGGCGCTCAATTGGGGTGTCTACATCTGGGCAGTCAACGCGGGCTTCGTCGTCGAGACGAGCCTCGGCTACTTCATCAATCCGCTGTTCAACGTTGTGTTCGGCGCGCTGTTGTTGGGCGAGCGTCCACGAGTCGTACAATGGGCTGCGATTGGATTGGCCGCGTGCGGCGTGCTCTACCTCACGTTCGGCTACGGCCAACCGCCTTGGATTGCGTTGGTCCTCGCCGTCTCCTTTGCGACCTATGGCTTGCTCAAGAAGAAGGCACAGCTTGGAGCCGTCGAGGGGCTGACGGTCGAAACAGCTGCGCTGTTTTTGCCAGCGGTCGGCTACCTCCTCTACTTGCAGGTCGATGGGAGCGCATCGTTTCTGCACGCGGGGCTCACGACCGACGCGATGCTCGTATTCAGCGGTGTCGCGACCGCCCTGCCCTTGGTCTTCTTCGCCGCCGGCGTGCGGCGCCTCACCCTCACGGCAATTGGGATTCTTCAGTATCTCGCGCCAACGATTCAGTTCCTGCTGGGAGTGTTTCTCTACGACGAACCGTTCTCGCTCGAGAGACTGATCGGATTTGTTCTGATCTGGGTCGCGCTGGCGGTGTTTACGAGCGAGAGCATCGTGCACCGGCGCGCGTCTCGGCGCGCTGCGTCTCGCGAAGAGGTATGAATTTGGGCTCGTTCTTGAGGACGCGATCGCGCGCCGCTACCCTTGTGGACAGGACTGACGAGGAACCGTTCGATGATCGTACGTAAGCATCATGTTGCATTCATTCTTTCGCTGGCTTTCCTGATCTTCGCGATCGGGATTCACACGTGTGAACGACTTGGCAACTCCTCGCGGGTCGCATCGTTCAACGTGAACCAGTACCCGAAGCGCACGTACGAGCCCGACCGACTCTTTGACGCAATCGTCGAACTCGACGCCCCCATCATCGCCCTGCAGGAGATTGGCGACGTCCACGCGCTCCGAAAAGACGTGTACGCGCGGATGGGTGAAAACTGGCGTGTCCGCAATGCGGCGCGCTGCAACTCGGTCTGCGTCGGGTACCTCTACGACTCGAGCCGAGTCACGATCGAGAAGACCAAGACGCATCGCTCTGTGAACATTCATGCGGGTGGACGGCCCGCCTACGAAGCGCAGGTCACCATCGACGGTGTGCCGGTCACGCTCGTAAACGTGCACCTGAAAGCCGGCAAAAAAGACGCCGATATGCGTCGCAAGCAACTCGAAGCGCTCTCGAAGATTGTCGCCAAGATTCAAGAACGTGGCGACAGCGTGGTGGTATTGGGAGACTTCAACGCCGTCGGTGGCGACGACCGTGCTGCGCTCGAAGGGTTTGCGAGAGCGACGTCACTCTCGTGGGCAACGAGTATCCTGGAGTGTTCGCACTACTACCGCGGCGAAGGCCGGTGCATCGCTGGCGCTCTCGACCACGCGTTCACGACGCGCCGTCCGCGAGCCGTCGAGAAAGGGGGCGACTGCGCGAAGATCGGCTGCGACCCGGGTGCGACGTGCCCGACCTGGCGTTCGCAGGTCTCGGACCACTGCCCGTTCGTCGTCCAATTCCGCTAGGTCTCGTTCTCGCCGGGGCTACTCCGCGTCCGGGGCAACCTCTTGCCAAGCGTCGTACTTCGACGATGGCCCGGGACCGCCGAATACCTGCACGACCTTCGTAACCTCATCACCATTCTGGAACGAGACCTCGGCGTCGGCAGGCATGAAGACACTCATGCCAGGGCGCAAGTCCGTCGACGTTCCTTCGATCGTGATCGTTCCGCCTCCGGTCAAAACGTAGAGATACTCTTCGGTGGGGTCCTTGTGCTGGGGCACACCTGCGCCCGGCTGAATCGTGAGCGTACCGACGTACGCCTCTTTCCCTTTGGCGAGGAGAGCCGCCATCGCCTTGCCCGGCACCTCTCTCTTGGGCGCGGCCTCTTCGGCGAGGATGACCGGCTCGAGTTTTGGAGCGGCATCTCTCGCAGGCTCGGTCCCGATGAAGTCGCGGTCGTGCAGCAATCCCCCTGCGGGGATCGCGTGCTCGACCGCGCGACCAATCACGTTTCCGCGCTCCGCTGCCAGGAGCATATCGGCGGTTACGTACTTCTTCTCAATCTCACGCGTCACCACGAGCTCGTCGGTCACCTCGGCGCCCGCCTCGATGTCGGACTTCGCCACCAAAACCTGCTCCACCACGGGCGGCAGCGCCGCAGCGCTCGTGGTCGTTGCCGCCGTGCTCCCGCCCTCGACATCGACAGGTTCGCATGCGCTCAACACCAAGAGCGCGACAATCCAAACGAGGATTCGATTCATTTCGTGCCTCATCGGCAGAGTTTCACTTTGGGAAGTTCAGTCTCGTCGAGGGTATCACGAATCTGTTCTCCATCGTGATAGGCGGCGAGGAGCAACTCAGTCGTCTTGCCCCAAACGACCGAGCCATCGGCGGCCAGAGAGATTGCGCCGAATCTCCGGCTTCTCGTCTCGGCCTCAGCCATCGATTTCTGCATCGCGGCCTCGAGAGTCATTCCGTCTGTCGCGCGAATGACGATGCGACTGGCGAGCGCTTCATCGAGGATGTCCTCGCCGATGCCAGTGCAGCTGACGCCCGCGACGGCATTTGCGTAGTTGCCCGCAGGGGTCGCAGAATCGCTCACACGGCCGACACGTTCGAAGCCTCGGCCGCCGGTAGAAGTGCCAGCGCAGATGTTTCCTTTCGCGTCGAGCGCAACGACACCCACGGTACCGGTACCCGGCTCGTGCTCGGGCTCCGCGACGAGGCCAGCGTGCTCGATGTCGAAGTTCCCTCGACGCTCCTCGATCCACTCCAAGAGACGCCTCTCGACAAGTGGGTCCCACTCAGGGAGCCCCATTTCGCGCGCGAGCGCCTCGGCCCCAAACCCATTGAGGACACGGTCACGCTCGCCCTGAAGGGCCTCGGCGAGCACGATGGGATTGCGCACGCGCTGCACGTTGATGACACCACTGAACGATTGAGCGGGGCCGTTCATGATCGAGGCCGACATACGGACTTGGCCGTCGGCCTGCAAAACGGAGCCGGTGCCCGCGTTGAAGTTCGTGTCGTCTTCGAGCTGACGTACTCCCTCGGCAACCACTTCGCGAGCGGACGCACCGGCTTCCAGCATCCACCACATACTCACGCCGATACGTCTCAGGCTCTCGCGAACATCGCCTTTTCGTCCGTCGTCTTTGAATCCGCGGCCGGCGCCGCCATGGAAGATGAGTCGCATAGGAAAAGTGCCTTGCTGGGGGTCTAGTTCACGCGCGTGCTGACCGTATGATCGATTCGCGATAGGGTGAACCAGCAACGTTCCAATCAATACTTCTACGATTCACGGGACATCGGTATGTCGAAACCGAGGGCCTTTGTGAACTGGGGCCGCAATGTGACTTCGCGGCCGGGTCACTTCGTTCAACCGCGCTCTGTCGATGAGGTCGTCGACGAGGTGAATGCGGTGCGGGCGCGCTCTGGTCATCTGCGAGTGGTTGGCGCCGGGCACTCGTGGAGTGCCGTGGCGGCCTCGGCCGACTGCATGATGAACATCGATCACATCAACCAGATCGGTCCGGTCGACGCGTCCAAAGACCAGGTCACCGTTGGAGCCGGCGTTCGTCTCAAGGACCTCATTCCGGCCCTGCGCGAGCAGGGATACGCCCTGGCAAACGTCGGGTCGGTGACGGAGCAGAGCCTCGCGGGAGCGACGTCGACAGGCACGCATGGAACCGGCGTTCAGTTCGGCAACCTCGCGACTCAGATCGCCGCGCTCGAACTCGTCGACGGCACAGGCGAAGTCCGACGGCTCGCCCGTGGCGACGATGAATTCGATGCCGCCGCGCTTTCGTTGGGTATGCTCGGGGTTCTCACATCGATCACGCTCGATGTGGTTCCGCACTACAACATTCGCGAGGAGACGTTCGCCATTCCGTTCGGAGAAGCCCTCGAGCGCGCGGATGAGCTCATCCATCGCAGTGAACGCGTGAAGTTCTGGTGGCTCCCATACACCGGAGTCGTGCAGGTGTTCGTCTACACGACGACTCCTGAGCCGGCGAGACCGCGCAGTGCAACCGCCGACCGCATCGACGAGCTGGTGAATGACCACGTGTTCGATGCCGTTCTGCGGGCAGGAAACAAGGTCCCAGGAATGGTTCCCCTCGTGAATCGAATCATCGGAAAAGCGTACTTCGGCGAAGGCGCGCGAGTCGACCGCTGGGACCGATTGCTCACGCTCGCGATGCCACCTGTTCATCTCGAAAACGAATACGGAGTTCCGATCGAGAACACGGTCGACGTCATGCGAGACGTTCACGACTTCGTGACTCGCGACCGAATGGCCGTGTCATTCATCAACGAGGTTCGATTCGTGAAGGCCGACAACCTGTGGTTGAGCGGTTCCCACGGCCGAGACTCCTGCCAGTTCGGCGCGTACACGACGGACAACCGTGACGCGCCAAGGTTCATGGCCGGTGTCGAAGACATCGTCTATCCGCTTGGCGCTCGACCCCACTGGGGCAAGGATTTCGCCGCAGATCGAAGCTACCTTGCCTCCGTCTACCCGAAGTTCGAGGAATTTCGCGGAGTTCGCGCGAAGTATGATCCTGACAATGTGTTCGCAAACGCTTTCGTTCTGCGGCACTTCGGAGACCACCCATGAAGCTACTACCTCAACTCGTCGCCGCGATAGTCTTGGCCACTCCGCTGGCCCTTCAGGCCGCGGAGCCGACGACGAGCGAGTCGCTTTCGAACGCCCAAGATGATCCGGTCGTGCATGTTGCCGTCGGCATCGGGGTGCCTGAGGTTCTTCATGCGGAGCTCGGTTGGCACCCGACGTCGACCCTCTCGATCGATGCCTCGGTGGGAATCGTCGTCTTCAATCTTCTGGGCGGCATTGGAGCGACATACCACCTCAACGTGGGTCAGGGCGCGCTCTACGACTGGGTGACGTTCTCAGGCCGTTTGCGCGTAAACATCGCCGACGAGCCGCTGAATCTACGTTCTGGAGGCGAACGGGTGGGCGGAACCGCGGACGCACTGGTGGGCTACATGGTGACGGCACCGGGCGGACTCATGGCTCGAGTTCGCCTAGGCGCCCTGTTCTACGAAGACAATGGCTTCGCCGCAGGACCATTGGTCTCGGCGGCCGTCGGCTGGCGATTCTAGACGACGTCTTTCACACAAAAAGAGAGGCCCGCGACATTGTCGCGGGCCTCTCTTTTCTAAAATCGTTGCAGGTCATGCGACCTGCGCTCGATTACTTGAGCTCGACGGTTGCGCCGGCTTCTTCGAGCTGAGCCTTGACCTTCTCGGCTTCGTCCTTCTCAACGCCTTCTTTGATCGCCTTCGGAGCTCCTTCAACAAGCTCTTTCGCGTCTTTGAGGCCGAGACCGGTGATCTCGCGGACTGCCTTGATGACCTGGATCTTCTTCTCGCCGAAGCTTGCGAGAACGACGTCGAATTCGGTCTGCTCTTCAGCTGCAGCAGCACCGCCGCCAGCAGCAGCCATTGGGACAGCTGCGACAGCTGCCGATGCGTCAACGCCCCACTTCTCCTCGAGCTCGTTCTTCAGAGCCATGAGGTCCATGATGTTGAGTTCGCTGAGGAAGTCGACGACCTGTTCTTTGGTAACATCTGCCATTTTCTATCTCCTTATGGTTCCGGTCGGCGGTTCAAAAAGTTGGTTTAGGTACCGACCGAAGTTTCGTGTTTCGAAAGTTGTAGTGAGGGGGATTAACCTTCCTCGGCCATACGCTTGGCTTCGAAGACCCGAAGGAATTCCGAAGGGCCAGCGGTGAAGGTGCGGAGGAGTTGCGTCGGCCCTGCAGCGAAGAGCTGGAGAAGCGAAACGCGAAGCTCGTCCTTGGTGGGCAGTTCGGCGAGTCGGGTCACGCCCGCTTCGTCGAGAAGCTCACCTTCGAGGATGCCACCACGCACCTCGAACTTGTCGTTCTCTTTGTTGAATTCTTTGACCACCTTTGCCGGGCTGATTGCGTCTTCGAGGCTGTAAGCCAACGCAATCGGGCCTTTGAGCAGATCGGTGATCGCTTCTTTGTCGGTACCTTCGATCGCACGACGCGCAAGCGTGTTTTTGACCGTGTGGTACTCGACCGATTGGGCGCGGAACTTGGCGCGAAGCTCATTGATCGTGTTGACCGGAATGCCCTGGTAGCTGGTCAAAATGACCGACTTGGCGTTCGTGAGGTCTTCACGGAGCTGCGCGACCATTTGCTCCTTTTGTGTTCGATTCACAGACGACTCCTTGGTCGGTGGCCTCAGTAATCCTGAGGCCGGTGTCGTAATCCATTCATTGATGACCGCCCGGAACGAGAAAACCCTCGCGACGAGTGCGTCAGCGAGGGTAGTCCGAGAAGCCGCTCCAGCATGTAGCTGGCGGTCATACGCCTGTGAGGGCGAGGTGACTTGCGGCGTCTCCGCGGGGAATTAAGGAGCAAAGCTCCACCCAACTTCTCTGACGCGTGGTCGGTATGTTCAAAACGTGCGTTCCGTCTAAGGAATGCTCCGCTAAGAGTTCGTTTCGTACAGGCAGTTGCCTGCGGGAGGCGGAGTGATAATGACTTCCGCCAGTGAGGTCAAGCCGAGCGGGCAAAAAACCCGCTCGACCCAAGATCCGACCTCAGAGATAGCCAGTAGCGACCGAGGTATCGAGCTTCACGCCCGGTCCCATCGATGGGCTGATGGTGATCGTACGGAAGTACGGTGCCTTCGCCGAAGCCGGCTTCAGACGAGCAAGCATCTCGGTGATCGCGCGAAGGTTCTCTTCGAGCTTCTCAGGCGAGAAGGATGCTTTTCCGATTGGGATGTGGATGATTCCGGACTTGTCGACGCGGAATTCCACACGACCAGCCTTGAGCTCCTTGACGATCTTTGCGACGTCCATGGTCACCGTGCCCGTCTTCGGGTTCGGCATGAGACCACGTGGTCCAAGGACACGACCGATGCGGCCAACCTGGCCCATCATGTCGGGCGTTGCGACCGTCACGTCGAAGTCGAGGAATCCTTCGGTCACTTTCGCGACGAGGTCCTCGGCACCGACGATGTCTGCGCCAGCTTCTTCAGCTTCGGTGGCCTTCTCGCCCTTGGCGAAAACGGCAACGCGAGTGTCCTTGCCCGTACCGTGCGGGAGCACGACCGAGCCACGGACCATCTCTTCAGCGTGGCGAGGGTTGACGTTGAGGTTGAACGCCGCGTCGACGGACTCGTCGAACTTTGCGGTTGCCACCGACTTGGCAAGGTTCACACCCTGCGTGAAGTCGTAGCTCGTTTCACGATCGATGCGCGCAAGCGCGTCGCGGTATTTCTTTCCGTGCTTTGGCATTACTTCGCCCCCTTCACGTTGACGCCCATCGACTGGCAGGTGCCAGCGACGATGCGTGCGGCCATCGTGATGTCATCGGTGTTGAGGTCGGGCAGCTTGATGGCTGCGATCTTCTCGACCTGTTCCCAAGTCAGCGTTCCAACCTTCTGTCGGTTAGGCACGCCCGAACCACTCTTGATGCCGAGTTCCTTCTTGATGAGGATCGACGCGGGAGGGGTCTTGGTGATGAAGGTGAACGAACGGTCAGCGTAGACGGTGATAATCACCGGGATGATCATCCCGGGCTGGTCCTGCGTCTTGGCGTTGAACGCCTTGCAGAATTCCATGATGTTCACGCCGTGCTGGCCGAGTGCCGGACCGACAGGTGGCGACGGGTTCGCCGCTCCTGCAGGAACCTGCAGCTTGATTTGACCAACTACTTTCTTGGCCATGTCTTCACTCCTTCCCGCATGAGATTTGCGGGTTTGCAGTTCAGGCGTCGCACTCGCAGCATGGCGTGTTGCGGTGTCGACTCCTGCAAGTTGTCTCGATGGTGCTCACTGGCGAATTGGCCAAGAGCCCTGGGAGATTCATTCCATTGGCGCGACACGTATTGCCGCGTCCCATCCATTCGAGCCATCAAAAAACCGGCATGCGCAAAGTGCGCGATGCCGGGTGTTACAAAACATTCAAGCTTCTTCGGCTGCGTCGACCTGATTGAAGTCGAACTCGACCGAGGTCGGACGTCCGAAAATTTCGACGTAGACCTTGAGGCGTTCTTTCTCTTCGTCGACTTCTTCGACCGTGCCGGTGAAGTCTTTGAAGTTGCCCTCGACGATCTTGACCTTGTCGCCCTGCGAGAATTGGAACGCCGGCTTGGTCTGCAGCGATCCTTCTTCGATCTTCTGGGTGATCTTTTTGACTTCCGACTCGGGCACGGGCGTCGGAGTCTTTTCGTTTCCGACGAAGCCGACGACTTTGGGTGCCGACTTGACGATGTGCCAAGTCTGGTCGTTGATCTCCATCTTCACGAAGATGTAGCCGTTGTAGAACTTCTTTTTGACCTCACGGCGCTTGCCGTTGCGGTTCTCGACCACCGTCTCGGTAGGGATGAAGATTTCGTCGAAGTAGCGCTCGGCGCCCGCCGACGAGATGCGCTCTTCGAGCGCAACCTTCGCCTTGTTCTCGTAACCCGAGTAGGTCTGGACGATGTACCATTGTTTCTCGTCAGCCATGGTCTACCTCAGGTCTTGTCAGAAAGAAGGAGTAGGTCGGTTGCGTATCTCCAGACACGGTCCGAGACGAACAGGAAAGCGCTGAGCGCGATCGAGAAAGCGATGACGACGATGGTCGCTCGCTTGGTTTCGTCGAGCGTCGGCCAAGTCACTTTCTGGAGCTCGATGACGACTTCCGCGATGTAGGTGCGGTAGTCCTCGCGCATGTATGCCCAATACATGACGCCGGCTGAGATCAGCACGGCGAGCACGGTAGTCAACGTGATTGCGTCGCCCGCAATCGCGTAGTTGGGGAGCGTCTCGGCGTATTCCCAGATCGAGCCCACGAGCTTCTCCATCGTAAGAAAGAGAAGAACGAAGCCCGTAAGATAGGTGAATCCGACGTAGCGTGAGACTTCCATAATTCCATCCAAACACACAGCGCCAGCGGCGCTTCATCATCAGCAGGGGCAGAGGGACTCGAACCCCCGACCGTCGGATTTGGAATCCGATGCTCTACCAACTGAGCTATACCCCTATTGCACCTCGCCGAAATCTCGGCGTTTAGTGCGGGCGCCGGACGATAGCGGAGTGAATCCGTGAGATCAAGACAGCTCCCGCCCCGTGTAATCGGGGCGGGAGTTGTTTGGATTCATTCGTGTCCGTCCGACGAGTCTTGGTTACTCGTCGATCGAGGTCACAACGCCAGCGCCGACGGTACGGCCACCTTCGCGAA
>CAYLMO010000084.1:0-20966 GCA_964384605.1 uncultured Bradymonadales bacterium
ACCATCGGATTACCGAGCGCGATATCAATCAAAGATCGGAGAGATGAATCGGAGGCGGTCCGGAGACCCTCGGTCGTGTTTCTGCGACGTGGACTTTGACGCGGCCCGGTTTCGAACAATCGGGGGTGGAATCCGACCGCCGCGACACCTACAGTGCCGCACATGATTCTTACCCGAGGATGAAATGCGCAATTTTGGCCTGATCTTAATCTTGGTGAGCACGCTGGCGGTCGCTTGCGGTGACGACGATGCGAACAACACGTCGTCCAACAACGCGACGACGAACAACGCGACCACCAACAACGCGACGTCGAACAACGCGACGACGAACAACGCGACCACGAACAACGCGACCACGAACAACGCGACCACGAACAACGCGACCACCGGCAACAACGACGATCCGGTGGCGGTTGTTCGACCTGGCGAAGGTGCGGTCGTGCCGTCCGACGCGGCGGACATCGTGCTGGCGTGGACCGGCGGAGGACCTCCGTATGCGGTCGAGTTCGGTGCAGACGAAGGCTCGCTGGCCGTCGTCGCGACCGTCATGCTCAACCAGACGATGCTCGACACTGCAGATGCAGGCGTCACGGCCGATTCGTCGTACGTTTGGCGCGTCACTTCTCGCGCTGGCACCGCAGACGAAGTGGTCGGTCCCGTCTGGGCGTTCGACACCGTCGCGCTGGGGCTCGACCCATGCGCAGGCGACCCGTCGGTCGAAACCGACGGCCAAACGCTCGGGACCGTACAGGTTGGAACGACCTGCTGGCTCGACGCCAATCTGGTCTACGGCAATCCGCTGGAGGATGACTCGGTCGACGACCGACGCATCGACAAGCTGTGCCCGCGCGACGGCTGCCAGACCAACGCCTACTACACGGGTTGGGAGCTGTATCAGTGGTACGACCCGGACGTCGAAAACCTGGCGGCGCGCGAAGTTGCGATCTGCCCGACTGGTTGGGTGTTGCCGACGCAAACGCAGGTAGAGGAGCTCGAAACTACGCTTTCGGACGCTCAACTTGCCGCGTTCTTCCCGCTGGACGACGGGCGCGAACCACAGGTTGAGAGCCTGGGCGAGTGCATCGTCGAAGGTGAGTTCGAGTTCTGCACGTCGTTCATCGCGCCCGAGCTGGCCGAGAACCGCGCCGCACTTTGGCTGGCCGGCACGCCGACGATGGACGGCCTCGACTACTTCACCGTCACGTACGCAAATGACACGACCACCGTGGACTACGGCGTGCGGGGCGCTTCGTACGCGCACTCGGTTCGCTGCGTCGAAGACGTCCAGTAGAAGGCTCGGATCGAAAGACGGGCGTCGGGCGACCGGCGCCCGTCTGCTCTCTGGTCTGCCCAACGGCCGCGTGATAAGCCAACCTCCGCACCCTGTGGAGGTGATCCGTGCGCACAATAGTTTGCCTGTCGTCGCAGCGTTGGGACGACGGGATGTGGACCAACAAACAGCACATCATGAGCCGCCTGGCGAAGACCCACCGCGTGATCTACGTGGAGTATGGTCTGCGCCCGCTCGCGCTGTTTCTGACCCACCGCGCGCAACAGCTCGGCAAGGACGACGCGACGCTGGTCGAGTCGTTCACCAGCCCGATCGTACATCGCCAGGACAACCTCTATCTTTTTGATAGTCTCACGCCCCTCCCGGCCGGTTTGTTTCCGCTCGGGACGTGGCCACGCGACAAGGCGCTCTACGAAGTGAAGGCCGCGGCAGTCGCACGGTACCTGCGCAAGGAAGGCATCGACGATGCCATCGTGTGGGTCTACCACCCCGGCTACGGCGACGCGGTCGACAAGATCCCGAAGTCGCTCTTGATGTACGACTGCGTCGACAACTACCCGTCGTTTCCGGCCTATCGCGACAATCCGGAGTGGCTCGAAGAGCGCGAGGAGAGGCTGTGCCGCAAGGCCGATCTTGTGACCTGCACCGCGCCCGCTCTGCTCGAGCTCAAGCGCGACTACAACCCTGACAACACGTTCTTGGTGCACAACGTCGGCGACTACGACCACTTCGCGACCGCCCGCGACGACTCCACTCCAGTCGCCGACGACCTCGCTCAGTTCGACCGTCCGGTGATTGGGTTCGTGGGCGCGGTGAGCGACTACAAGCTCAACACCGAGTGGCTTCTGGCGCTCGCTCGCGCCCGAACCGACGTCGACGTAGTGGTGATCGGCCCGGTCGGAAACTCCGCGCCGGACCTGGAGGAGCTCGAAGCTCAGGAGAACCTCCACTTGTTGGGGCACCGCGAGTACGGCGACCTGCCGAAGTACCTCAAGCGCTTCGACGTCGCCGTGATCCCGTACTGCATCAACGAGCACACCGAGTCGGTCTTCCCGATCAAATTCTTTGAGTTCCTGGCGACCGGCACGCCTGTCGTGATCTCGAATCTGCCGGCCCTCGAGCAATTCTGGGGCGCGGTCGAGGTGGCGACGGACGCGGACGAGTTCGTCGAAGCCTGCGGTCGCGCGCTCGACAGCGACGACGACGAGCAGCGCGACGCCCGCATCGAACTCGCTCGCCAGAACTCGTGGTCATCGCGCATCGAGCGGATTTTGCAGCTGGTCGAGGAGCGCGAACGATGAAGGTCTCGGTAATCGTACCCGTGTTTCGTGACTACGACCGGCTGCGGCTCACGTTGGACTGCCTGGTGGCGCAGGACTACGAGGGCCCGTACGAGATCATCGTGGCCGACAACGGCACGCCAGACGAAGAGCTGCAGCCGGTGGAGCGACAACGCGAGCCTCAGATTCACTGGGTTTGCGAGCCACGCAACGGTTCGTACGCCGCTCGGAACGCAGCCCTCCAGGTCGCGAATGGCGAGTATCTGGCGTTCACGGATGCTGACTGTTTGCCGGCTCGAAGCTGGCTCTCGGCCGGAATCGCCGCGCTCGAAGAGTCGGGCGCCGGGTTGGTTGCGGGGCGTATCGAGCTGGTGCCTCGCAATCCCGCTCGGCTGACCGCCGCCGAGATTTGGGAGCTCCAGCGGGGTTTTCCGCAGGAGCACTACGCCAACGACCTGCACTTCGGGGCGACCGCAAACGCGTTCACGACGCGCGCGATCGTCGAGGAGGTTGGGCCGTTCCACGAGACCCTCCGCTCCGGGGGCGATCGAGAGTTCGGTGAACGAGTGCACGATCACGGACATGCCGTGATCTACTGCGACGATGCGGTCGTGAAGCACCCGACGCGCGACCAGGTCGACGCGCTCATGCGGAAGACCGTCCGGACCACCAAAGGCGACCTCGAGCGACAGGAACTGCGGGGAGAACTCGGAGCGACGAAGCGAGTCACGAGAGGCCTGGAAGCGGCGTGGAAGCTGGCGACGCCGGCCGTCACCGCCGCTCGCGCCGCTTGGTCGTTCGAAGGAGAAGAAGGACGCGCAACTTACGCCGCCGTCGAGACGCTCGTCCGCACCCGGAAGGAATGGGAAATTCTGCGATGGCTCGTCACCGGTGGTGACTAGCTCTTCGAGCGAAGCCGCGCGATGTCGCCGAACAGGTCGAGCGACGTGAAGCGACCCAGCACCCACATCAGCCCCAACCAGGCCACGACCGACCCGAGCGCGTAGACGATGAACTGCGCGAGGCCGGGCAGCGGCGCCGTCGCGAACTCGACCAGATAGAAACAGCCGAGCAGAATCGACGAGCTCACCAGCGCGAGCAGGTTCGCCTTGAGGATGGCGACGAAGTTCATGCCGACAAGCTTGTGAACGCCGTAGAAGAAGACCGGCATCGTGGTCGCGATCGCGATGAGCACCACGTAGCTTGCGCCCTCGAGACCCCACTTGGCCGTGAATGGGTAGATGAGGGTGACCACCGCGACGAAGCGCGGGAGGTTCATCTTGAAGTCGAGGTCGGGGCGTTCGCAGGCGCGGAACAGCGCGCCACCGAGGGCCGCGACCGACCGGATGAAGGCCGACACGACGAGGATTCGCACAAGCGGAATCACCGGCGCCCACTTGTCGCCGATGACGTGCTCGACGATGCCCGGTGTGACCATCCAGATCGCGACGCCGAGCGGCCCGCTCAACAGTACCGTCGTTCGCATCACCCCGTGGAATGCGGCTCGGAGCGCCTCTGGCTCACCCTTCACCCGCGCGTAAGTCGCAAAGCTGACCTGCGAAATCACGTGTGTGATCTTGGTCGCCGGGAGGTTCGAGAGGGAGTAGGCGAGCTGATAGAACGCCAGCGCCGCCGGTCCGAGGTACTTACTCACGAAGATGTCGTCGCCCTGCGTGATGACGAAGAGGATGATCGTGAGGCCCGTGATCCAACGGCCGTAGCCAACGAGGGTCTTGAGCTTCTCGATGTCCCACTCGAGCTTCGGCCGGAACGGCTGAACGATGTAGGTGACGATCATGCCGACGAGCGCTGAGGCCACGAGCCCGACGACGAGTCCCCAGACGTTCTCGAAGTAGACGATCGCGGGGATCGCCACGCCCGCATGAGCCGTGGCCTTGAGGCCGTTGACCAGACAGACGGTCTTGAAGTCGAGGTCGCGATTGAAATAGATGACGCCGATGTTCTGCAGACCGTCCAAGACGATCTTGGCCGCCGACACCCAGATGAGCCACTTCACCAGCGGCTCGTCGTAGAAGTCGGCTACGAACGGTGCGGCGATCGCGATGAGGGCGGCGAGGGAGAAGCCGCGCAAAACGTGCCAGGTCCAGGCCACGTTGAGGTACGGTTCGACGTCGTCATCCGACTGGATAAGCGCCTGGTCGAAGCCGGTTTTGCTGAGTGATTCGAGAACGGCGATCGTGAGGAGCACGATGCCCATGAGGCCGATCTCGTGGGGCGCGAGCACCCTCGCGGCCACAATGGAGCTGGCGAGCTGGGCAATCGCGGTGATTGCCTCACTGATCGAGATCCAAACGGACCCGGAAACCAACCTCTCCTTGTACTTCGATTCGGCCATCGCTTAGTCGCCAGGGCGTGTGTGGCGTCAGACGATGCGGGCGCTCAGGAACCGGTGGTACGGGTTCTCGAAGATGCGGAAGTTGTTCTCGACCTTGAGTCCTTCGGCCTCCATCGCGGCGATGATACGGCCGACAGGGAAACCTTTGGCGCCGAGCTCCCAGTAGTGCTGGCCGTCCCACTCGTGTTCGTCGGGGTTCGGGTTGGGGAGGTCGGTGATAATCTTCACGAGGTTCTTTCGGCTGACCTCGAACTCGGTGCGCATGTAGGGCGTCACGTCGGGGAGGCTCAGGAGCACCCAGCGGCGTGCGACGCGCGTGAGCTCACGGACGGCGGTCGAGAAGTCGTCCCACGGCAGGTGCTCGAGCGATTCGAAGCAGCACGCCATGTCGAACTGGTTGTCTTCGAACGGGAGCTCCAGAACGGAACCGACGGTGTCGGGGCCGAGGCGCTCGTCGAAGTCGAGCGTGTGCACTTCGAGCCCGAAATTACGCAGGTATCGATGTACGAAACCGTTACCAATTCCGACCTCGAGTAGGTCGTCGGGGTTGCGCTCCACAACCTCCGAAATCTGGTGCCAGTAGCTCAGGAATCGTTCTTTGCGGTCGTAATTCAGGGAGGCGTAGTGCTCCGGTTCGACCTGAATATCAGCATCCATCAATTGCTCCTTGGCGCGCCGCGCGCCGTCATTCTGCCGGTGGTTAGCACGGGGTCCATCGACCGTCCAGCCACTCGACGATGCTGAGCACACTATCGGAATACGAAACTCGGGGCGCCATCAGTTTTCATGACGACAAATTTTTGACGATGTGTGACCCTGTTCCGCAGATAAATTAAACTGAGCAGCAGTAGAACAAACACGCTCATGTAGGAGTGCATAATGGGCTTGAGCGAAGAAAGTTCATGGGCAGATGTCGATACCGACAAGTCGCAGCGCGCGATGAAGTTGGAAGCGGGTTCGATCACCCTGGTGCTTCGCGCGTTCGAGAAGAACGACGACGGGTATCATTGGCTGCTGGTGTGCAGCGAATTGGGGCTCAAGTATCACCCGCTCGGGCACCTGACTGAGGCCGAAGCACAAGCCAAAGCGCTGGACGTCGCAACCTCGCGACTGCAGCAGATGGTCGCCGACCTGAACGCGGCCGCCGAAGCGACCGGCTGGGACGGCTAGTCCTCGTCGACGAGCTTCTCCGGGCCGCGGGCGAACACCAATCCGCGCGCCCCATCCACCGTCACAACATCGCCCGTCGAGACGTGCTCGAGCACGCCTCGCGCACTCACGACAGCGGGCAATCCGTACTCTCTGGCCACGATCGACGCGTGCGAGAGCGGGCCTCCCAGTGCCATCACCACCGCGGAAGCATTGAGGAAGAGGGGCGTCCAGCCGATGTCGGCATACGGCACTACGAGAATCTCACCCGGCTCGACTTTGGCATCGGTCTCCGGATCGAGGATGACGCGGGCGCGACCGGTGACTCGACCGGGGCTCGCCGCGAGGCCGGCAATCTCGGTGTAGTTCCCGTCGGGCAACTCTCCCGGTGTACCTGAGCTATCGATCTCCGAAATCATCTCGGAGCCACGCAGAACAAAGACGTCGGGCGGGTTCGGCTGCGACCGGAAGGCCTCCACGACCGCCCGGCGGGCGATGACGCGCAACCGGTAGCCTCGCCCGGCGCGAACGTCGTCGAGCCAGGCGCGCACTTCGTCGTACGTCAGATAGAAGACGTCCGAAGGCTGCGCGATGACGTTCGTCTGCGCCATCCGGTTGCCGCACTCGAGGAAGACGGCTCGGTACATCGAGAGGGTGTCGACGACTCGGGCGCGGAGCATCTCGCGGCGGCGTGCGTTGTCGCGCGTGAACTTGAGCACGGCGAGGAAAGCTCCGCGAACGCCGGGGATGAACGAGCTCTCGATGAGTCCGCGCATGCGGCCTTTCGCGGCTTCGCGCTCTCGCGCTCGTTCCCGCGGGCTCGGTAGATGGCGCGCCTCGAGAAATCCTCGAATGATCTCGAACACGAATGACGCGTCTTCTCGCCAACGCGGGGTCTCGAGCTCGGCCTCGCGCGGTGCGCGGTGCCCATATTCGGCAATGAAGGCGTCGAACTCCTCGAGGAAGAGCGCGACATCTTCGTGGTCCGACTCGAGGCGGAGCGTGCGAAGCAAGTCGACCGGAGGTGTCTCGAGGAGCAATCGGCGAAGCCGAATGGACCGGCGCGCAATCTGCGCGAGTTCGACCATACGAAGGCCCGGTTCGCTCGACGAAACGTCGATTCCCCCGAGCAGCTCTGGCTCGCGCGCGATGGCTTCTGGCGTTCCCCAGCTACGAAGGAACTCGCGCGTGACCGCGTAACTCATGAGGAAGTTCGACGAGCACGCGAGCATGATGAGCCCGTTGCGATCGAAGAGTTGGTCGACTGCATCGAGCTCTTCGCGAAGTCCGGCGTGGTTGCGGCGCGTGAAGTCTCGCTCGAAGAAGTCGTCGCGACGGCGGCGAACGTAGGCGTCCCAGGCGGGGGCCATCGCGGGCAGCGCCGCCTGCGAGATTGCGATCTTGGGGATCGTGATGGGCAGGTTGGCGAGGAAGGCCGAAGACGAGCGCGATTCGTAGATGTCTCGGACGAGGTCCACTCCACCACCGCCTGCCATCGCGTACAGCGTTTCTGGCGCGAGCACCGGGATCGAGCTCGCGACCGACATGAACTGCGACAGGTTCAGGTAGACGCGCCCGCGAAACGAGCCGACGAGGTCGTAATCGACGGGCACGTCGAGGCCGAGTGCGCCGAAGGCCATTGTGAAGCCGCGCCGCGAGAAGCCGCGAATGATGCTCCACGTCAGCGGCGTACCGACTCCTGGCAACGCCTCGCCTACGTTGGCATTGGTCCAGGCTTCGGACGCCGCATCGGGGTCGTAGGCGGACGTGATGGGGCGCGCTTGGACGAGCACGAAGTCGCCAGCGACGAGGGTCCATTCGACATCCATCGGGCGGCCGAAGGCGCGTTCGGCGCGAACTGCGATCTGGGTGAGGCGCGTGCGGTCTTCGTTCGAGAGGACAGGTTTGGCGCCCGCGAGCTCTTGGCGGAGCAGGTACCCGGACGGTTTCTCGACGTAGTAGGTGTCGCAGGCCTCGCCGTCGACGACCGTGGTTCCAAGACCTTCGGCGACCGAAATGACGGCCTCGTTGTTGGAGCCGATGGGGTTGCGGGTGAAGACGACGCCGGCGGATTCGGGCTCGACCATCTGCTGCACGACGACCGCCATTTTTGGGGGCAGCGCATCGACGGGTTGTCGGGCGAGGTGGCTGAGCGCGTCGGGGGTGAAGTGGTGCGCCCAGATCTCCTGGATTGCGCGAAGTACGGCATCGGCATCGGCGCAGTGAAGCTCGGTGTGGCCCTGACCCGCCCATGCGACATCGGCGCCGTCTTCGACGGTGGCGGAAGAGCGGACGGCCCAGGGTCCTTCGGTGTGCGAGAGGGCTTCGGTGACCTCGCGAACGAGCATCTCGGGGAGGTCTGCGGAACGAATCTGGGCCGAGAGCGAGGCGACGTCGGTGGCGAGTTCGGCGGCGTCTTCTACCACGGCGTCGAATGCTTCGGTCGTGACTACGAAGCCGGGCGGAATGACGAAGCCGTGCTGCTGGAGCTGCCGGAGTCCGTGGGCTTTCCCGCCTACCAGTTCGCGCAACGGCCACGAGGCGGCGTCGAGGTGCACGATGTAGGTGGCCCCGCGGCCGGCTGCGGGGTTTCGACGGGTGGATTGCGCGTCTTCTGGGGATCTCATGCGGTCTCCTGTCGAACCCACTCCGCGTAGTCTGCGAGGACAGCTGCGGGCTCGAGGGCGATGATTTCAGGCAGGTCGTACGAGTGGATTTCGCGCAGTCTAGACTCGAGCTCGGGATACGCACTCGATGTGGTCTTGATGAGAAGCGTCGCCTCGGTCTCCTCGCAGAGCTCGCCGTTCCACATGTAGTGGGATTGTACGGAAGGCAGGACGTTCACACAGGCTGCGAGGCGCTCCTCGACCAGTATTCGCGCCAGCTTCGGCGCTTCGTCAGGCGAGCAATTGCACAAGACCACACGGAGGTCCGACATAGGAACCCTTACTTCAGGTCGACGTTGGGACGGGCTCCTGCACGCCGGTGATGTAACCAGCGATGAGGTGGTCGACGATTTCTTTGGGCTCGAGGTGCGCGAGTGAGCCGGTGACGATGTACTCCATGATGATGCGCTCGACGGAGCCGATCGTCATGTAGGCGAGCATTTCGAAGTTCATGCTGGGGATGATTCCGCGCTCGTGGAGGACCTTGTTGAAGTTGGTCATGAGCGCGGCCAGCGTGGCGTAGAACTCTTCGATCATCTCGTCGAACTCTTGGCTTACGGCGAGGCCTTCTCGGAAGAAGATGGCGGCGAGGCCGCGGTTCTCGAGGAGAACCTCGGTGAGGCGCATGCCGACGCGATGGAGTTCGGAGCGCAGCACTTGCTGGCTATCGAGTGTGGCCGGCTCCCAGTCGGAAACAGCGCCGACGACGGTCTGCAGGAAGTCGGCGAGAAGCTCGCCAAAGATCTGCTCTTTCGACTCGTAGTAGAGATAGAAAGTGCCCTGGGCGACGCCGACCTGCTCGACAATCTGCGAGACTTTCGCGGCGTGGTAGCCGTGCGTAGAGAAGACCTCGATCGCCGCTTGTTTCAGCGAGTCGCGGCGATCTTCCCGGCGTTGTTCTCGAGTCTTTTTGGCCATGTCTGACCCGTCCTTAGCCATCCACAATCAAGTTTGGGGGTTATACACTGCCCAGTGATGATGGCCAATGCTCGAAGGCGGGGAGCGAAGTCTACACCTTGAAACGGTGTCCATTCGTGCACTAATTCACATTGAACGTGCAATCTACTGATACAGAAGTAATTAGAATGGAGTCTCCCCCCGCATCCAGCGACGACCCAAGGCGAGTGGGCGACTATCGACTCTTCGAAAAGCTCGGAGAGGGGTCGATGGGCGCCGTATACCGCGCTCGACGTGATGGTTTGGCGCGAGATTTCGCGCTGAAACTCATCGGCCTCTACGGTCCAGATTCCGAGGAACGACGAGCCCGGGCCCATCAGGAGGTCGTCGCGCTGGCCGAGTTTCACCATCCGCACATCGTGGGGTTGGTCGACAGCTTCACGGTCGGTCCGAACCAGCTGGCTATCGTGATGGACTACGTGAGGAGCCGTCCGCTCTCACGGCAATTGGCCTCGCTGGAACCGGCGTCGGTGATGCTGATTCTGCGTCAGATCGCGTCGGCGCTGAGCTGTGTGCACGACACCGGACTGATCCATCGCGACATCAAGCCATCGAACATTCTGGTCACCTGGCCGATGCCCAACGAGCCGCACGCGTACATGATCGACTTCGGAATCACGCACTATTCCGAGGCACCATCCACGACGAATGGGTTCATCGGCAGCCCGGCATATGCGAGCCCGGAGCAGGTTACCGGTGAGAACGTCACGGTGCTGACCGACATCTTTTCGCTCGGAGCGATTGGATACGAAGCGATCACGGGAGCCGCTCCATTCGAGTCCGACTCGGTCTTCGACTCGTTGCGGCGGCACTCGGATTGGGAGCGGCCCGACCTGTCGGCGTACTACGACACGCCGTATCCCGCTGCGTTTTGCAAAATCATCGAGGGATGCCTGGAGCGAGAACCCATTCGCCGATTGCCGGACGCGACGACGTTGGCTGAGGCGATTGGCGAGGTTACCGGGTACTCGGAGATTCTCGATCACAGCGAACCGAGGCTGGATCGGACCAACTCGACCGGCGCTCAGACTGCGATCTTGGGATCCAAGGGCGGGTCGAGCCCGTTGGCTGCGAAGACGCAGGAGAGAGCAGATTCGCCGACTGACGAAGTCTGGCTCGAGGATGGCGTTCCCTTCTATCAACGCGCCGATTGGTCCGAGCCGCAGTTTGTCGACGTCGGAAACGCTAAAGCGACTTCGGTCGCGATCGGGCCGGGATTCGTTGCCTTCTCCGTCGCATCTGGTGAAGTTCACGTGATCTACGAGAATGGTCTTCGGCGAGAGCTTCGACCGGAGTTCGAAGTGGGCCGCGTAACGTACGATGGCGACGGCCTCTTGTGCCGAGGGCAAGACGGGCAGCGAGAGACGTTCCCCGTCGAGCGCGCCGGCGCCTGACGATTGGCGTTGCGGGGATCCCTCCCCTCGGCGAACCTATCCACATGAACCGAATCCTGCTGCTTCAGGCCCGAGATGCGGGCGACCCGATGCTCGAACACGAGCTGGAATGTTTCGTGACGGTGGTCGGGCTGCCGCGCGAGCGCTTCATGCCTCTGAACATGGCGGTTTTGCCGCCAGGCGATTGGCCGGACGTGACGGGCTTCGACGCCGTCATGGTCGGCGGAAGCGGCGAGTATTCGGTGGTGAAATCGGGCTTTACATGGCACCGACCAATGCTCGATTTCGTGGCAGGAGCTGTCGAGCGAGACGTGCCGTTCTTCGGCTCGTGCTTCGGGTTCCAAGCCCTCGTCCAGGCATTGGGCGGTGAGTTGAGGTCCGAGCCGACGATGGCCGAAGTTGGCACGTTCGAGGTGACGCTCACGGCAGCAGGAGCGGATGACCCGCTGTTTGGGCATTTGCCGGCGAGGTTCAATGCACAGTTCGGGCACAACGATAGCGCGATACGGCTTCCCGAGGGCGTGCAACTGTTGGCCGGCACCGAACGGTGTGCGCTGCAGGCCGTCCGGGTTCCCGGACGAGCCGCGTGGGCGACCCAGTTCCATCCGGAGCTCGACAAAGAGGCCAACATGACGCGGTACGTGCGATACCTCGTGAACTACGCCGACCGCCCCATGTCCGAGGAAGAAGCCTGGCTGGCGGCAGAGGCGATGCACGAGCCAAGCCCGCACGCCAACGCTCTGTTGAGTAGATTTGTCGCAGCTGTTGACGGGCACAAAGTGTAATCGAGGAGCCCCCAGGAAACCAAAAGAGCAACAAATTCAGTTACATCGGACTATTTTCGCAACGATTTCGATGAACGGCCGAAAACCCCAAGGACGCGGAATGCCTGCGTCCTTGAGTGTTTTGCCGGAGGTCGGCATGAAGCCGATGTACCTGAATCCTGAGTTTCCGAACTATCGTGTGAATCGGACGAGCAACGAGAATCGCCTGATTCACCCCGTGACCGAAGAGTGGGTGAATGCACAGGGCTACCTGGTCGCCTGGTGCGCCGCGAAGCACGGAATCGAGCTCTACGCGGTGTGTTTTTGGCTGACGCACCACCACCTCGACATGGGCCAAATCGCGGAACTCGCGAAAAGCTGCGCGGACGAATGTCCGCGTTTCTCCGACTTCTTGACGGACCTCCACTACTACCTGTTCCGGATTCACCAGGCGCAGGGGTGGGAACACGGTTCGGTGATGAACCCGAGAGAACGCACCGATCAGCGCCCTTCCCTCGATGCCGAGCAGATTTGGTGGGACTTGGTGTACGACACCGCGAACCCGGTGAAGGACGGGTTCTACGAAAAGTCCTCCGAGTATCCTGGGCTTTGCCTGCAGCCGGAAAACGTGACCGAACCCGTGTGGTTCGTGCGAAACAGACTCATCGACGCGATTCGCACCGATGATTCCCTCTTCGACGTCGAGCGCATCAGCCTGCAGCTGTCGATTCCACGACCTTTCAAGCACCTGGACCCCGAAGAGTACCAAAAAGAGTTTCGGACCCGACTCGACGAATACGAAGCTCGGGTGCGCTCTCCCCGAGCCAACTCCGAAAAATCGACCCGCAGACTCCTGACTCGAACCCGCGGCGGTATCATCCGCTCACGAAAAACCCGCACCACCTCCCGAAAAGGTCGAACTCGCACCCACAACCCTGGGGTAAACACGACAAAACCGGCCCTTCGAAAGGCGTTCTACAAAGAGCGAAATGACTTTTGGGACCAACACCGTGAGGCGCGCGAGTTTCTCAGGAGCAAAAAGACCCGAGTGGCATTTCCGCCAGGAACTTACTGGTGGCGACGCGTGCTAAATGTGGACGTGAAGTCGAAACCAGACCCGCCAGTGTGGCAGCTAGAGCCACCGTGGACTCCGCCACCCTCCATCTAGCAGTCCAAATGTAGTCTGATTGCCTTGCACGAACCGTCTAGGTTCGCAGGCGCCGCTCTGCGCAATCGCTGGCCTCGCAACGAAAAACCGCTTCGAATCAACTCCCAACGGGCGAGATCTTGGCAAAGGTTGTGCTCGTTTGCTTGCTCACCCAAGGCTCCGCCCTGTCGCGAGACAAACAAAAACACACAAATCAATTCGCTCGCCAAAATACCCAGGGTTAGGTGAGGAGAAGTTCGCGAACGACCTTGGCGGCGACGATGTTGGAGACGCCGGTGGGGTCGAGTTGGGGGGCGAGCTCCATGACGTCGAAGCCGACGAGGTTCACATTTGCCGAACGGATCGAGTCGACGAAGCGTTGGAAATCGCTCCAGAAGATGCCGCCGGGCTCGGGGGTACCTGTGCCGCCCACCAATGAGGGGTCGAACGCGTCGATGTCCACAGTGACGTAGACGGGTTGATCGACGGCCTCGAGGCGCGTGGTGAGAGCATCGAGTTCGAATAGGGTCCTGTGCTCACGAATGTATCGCCACTCGTCGCGCGGGCCCGACCGAATCCCGACTTGGATGAGCTCGGCGCCAGCATCGAGGCAGCGGCGCATCGCGCAGGCGTGCGAGTTCGGATCACCCAGGTAGTCCTCGCGCAGGTCTGCGTGCGCGTCGAGCTGGAGCACCGTGACCGGGCCGTGGTGTGCAATCACGGCACGAACGGCTGCTGGCGTGAGGGAATGCTCCCCGCCCAGCATCACCGGGAACCCGCCGCCAGCGAGGATTTCCGCGGTCGCGGCCTGCACCATTTCGAGCGCCGATGCGGCTGCTCCAAACGACGCTGGAATGTTGCCGATGTCGGCGAACGCGAGGTCTTCGAGGTCGGCATCGAGGCGTGGCGAGTAGGTCTCGAGACCGTCGCTTGCCGCGCGGATGGCATCGGGCCCAAATCGGGTACCGGGACGGTACGAAGCGGTACAGTCATACGGTGCCCCAAAGATGACACGGTCACCAGCGGAGAACTCGCCGGCGGCGGCGATGAATCGGGCGGAAACGGGAAGTTCAAACATGATGGTGCTCGGAAAGAAAAAAAGTGCCCTCGGTCACTGCAGCGACCGAGGGCGTCTATCAACCGTAATAGTGCGGGTCCCTACAGGAGCGCCTTTCGCACGAAGTTCGGTACGGCGAACGCACCGGTATGGATATCACGGTTGTAGTATTCGGCGGTCTCTTCAGCCAGAGCCACGCGGTCCAGATTTGGTGCGAGATGGTCGAGATTACTCGCCGTCGCCCAGGTCCAGCTCCACGTGTTGCCCGGGTAGAGCATCACACCGGCGTAGTACGGGTGTGCTTTGCCGAAGACATCGCGCAGTCGGTTCACGACCTGAACGTGCACATCGTGCGACAGGTGTGGGTCTTGCGACTGCGTGACAAACACGCCGCCGTCAGCCAGGCAGCGCTTTGCGTCCTGGTAGAACGGCTCTTCAAACAGGACGACCGCGGGGCCGACCGGGTCGCAACCGTCGACGAGGATGACGTCGTACTGCGGGCCGTCGTAGCGCTTGAGGTAGTCGAGGCCATCGCTCACGACCACGTTCAGACGCGGGTCGTTCCACGCCGTGCCGATCTCGGGAAGGTGCTCTTTGCACGCTTCGATGAGGACACCGTCGATTTCGACCATGTCGACGTGTTCCACGCCTGGGTGCCGAAGCACTTCGCGCGCGGTGCCGCCGTCGCCGCCGCCGATGATGAGGACCCGTCGAGGGTCGCGCGCCGTGGCCATGGCCGGGTGCACGATCATCTCGTGGTAGGTCTTCTCTTCGCCTTCAGCGGTCATCCATGCGTCGTCGAGGAGGAGTGCTTTGCCGAAGCGCTCGGTCTCGATGATCGCGATTTTTTGGAACTCCGACTCACCAGTCCACAGCGTGCGGACGGTCTTGAGACCGAGTCGGATGTCACCTTCGTAAACTTCGTCGTACCAAAGTCCCATGTCGCTACCTCACTTGGTCCAGAGGACGACGCCGGCGAATGCCGCGCCATGCTGTTCGACTTGATGCTCCGCACCGATGCTCACGATCTCGCGGATTTCGCGATTTCGGTGGTTGAAGCCGGTGACAGCCATTTCGCGGACGGTTGCTTCGATTTCGTCGAGGCGACCGACACCGTGGTGTTCCATGATGAGGCCCGGCAGGGTTGGGTCGACCGGAATCGCGATTGCGACGGCGGCGGCGACCCATTCGCCGGGGTTGCTCGAGACCATGTCGGCGTAGGCCACCGGAACCAGCGCGCCGTAGGGCAGCTGGAACGGCTCGACCTTTTCGCACGAGGGCGGGAGGATCGAGCTGAGGCGGACCAGGTTCACGTCGCCGATGCCGGCATCGAGGAGCGCGTGGTCAAAAGCGTTGAGTGGCATTTTGGCGTCGGCGGAGCCAGCGCACACGAAGTAGTTCTTGTGGACGATCGCGTTCATTACGAAGCCCTCCCAGCTACTTTAGCTTCAAAATCTTCCGTACGTTCGATGCGCTTCTCGACCTGCATAACGGAGGTCGCCTCGGTCTGCAGACCGCGGTGAAGGACAACGATTTCGGATTCTTCGGCTCGCAGACGCTCCGAGAGGACCTCGTGCGCCAAGATCGGATCGCACTCGCCGCACGTGTAGAAATCTACAGCGGCGTAGCCGACTTCCGGCCAAGTGTGGATGCTGAGGTGGGATTCCTCGACAACCACGACAACACTTGCACCTTGGGGGGTGAAGCGGTGAACAACAGTTTGAACGATGGTTGCGTTCGCGTTGAGCGCGGCAGCCTCCATCACTTCTCGGAGGAGTTCTGCATCGTCCAGAACAGCAGGGTCACAACCGTGGTATTCCACGACGAGATGACGACCAAAAGTTGTATTCAACGCCTTGCCTTTGCTGTGGATGCTGCGCGCTGCGCAGCGGAGTGGCCCGCACGGCCACGGAGTGGTGACAATAGAGTTCCTTCGTTGGTTGGATCTCGGGTGGTCTCAAATCTGCGACTTATCGCAGGGCAGGCGGCGGATTTTAGGGCCGAATCTGGGGGGGTCAACGGAATTCCGCACCCCCATGTCGTTTTCCAGAAACCGGACCTTTCCAGCCAGTGCGCGAACCGCCTCAAGCCCTTCAAAATCAAGGCGAAGCGGAAAAAACCACTCGTGATGCCCGAGAACATAAGAACCGAGATCCACACCGTCAAGTTCCATCCTCACGGCGCGTCCGTCCGAACTTTTTTCGACTTTTTTCGCAACGATCGGGACCAACGGCCGAAAACCCTTCGTGAACCCCTCACGAAGGAGAACAAATGAAAGTTCGATTGAAAGCACTCACCCAACTTCTCACGGTCGTCTGCCTGAGCGCAGCTGCCGTCGGATGCGGTGACGACCTCGGAACACCAGTCGTCGCCGCCGACGTCCAGAACTCGGGCGATTCACCACCAACCTCCAACAACACGGACTCCAACAACACGGATGCCAACAGCACCACACCCGACACGCCAGTCGACCCCTCCGCAAACGTGGAGACGTGCGAGCCTGCGACCGAATGCCCCGCCACGGCGTGCGGCTCGGTCGACGACGGCTGTGGCGGCACCATCGAGTGCACCGTCGGGTGCGAGTGCCTCGACGGCGAAGTCCAGATCGAGTCCTGCGGCACTTGCGGCCTGGGCCAGACATCTTGCGCCGACGGCGCCACCGGCGACGGCGATTGCGCCATGCCTCCGATCCCCGAAGCCCTCGTCATCGAGCCTGCCGAATGCGCGACGCGCGTGCACCACGTCAGCACCTCCGCGTCGCAGTCCGGCGACGGTTCAGCCGACTCCCCATACCAGTCGCTCAACGCCGCCATTCAGGCCGCCAGCGACGACGACATCATCCTCTACTCCTCGCCGATGCCGACCCCCGGCGAACGCATCACCATCGATCGGCGAGTCCACATCATCGGAGGCTACACGACCTCGTTCGCATACCAGCCAACGAGCCGCTCGCTCATCCGCGTTGCCACGCCGTCGACGGGCATCATCCCGGGCTCCACACCCACAATCGGCCTCGAGATCGCCGACGTTCAAGGCCAAGTCGTTCTCGCACACCTCGACATCGAGACCGCCGATGCCTCACTAACCACCGATTCCGAAGCGGCCTCGAGCAACGTTGCTATCTGGGCACATGACGCCGAAGAAGTCCGTCTGGTCGACACCAAAGTGCGAGCCGGCGATGCAACGGCGCCGCCGTCGCGAAACTTCGTCGCGACCCCAGGCTCAAACGGTGCGGCCGGCGGCAACGCCCCGACCGACGGAAGCCCAGGTGCTGCCGGCCTGAATCCGCGCTGCCTCGCCGCCGACGGCGGTTCTGGAGGTTGGGGTGGAGAGCTCGGTTCCCAACCGACCCGCGGCACCTTCTCTTCAGGTGGAGGAGCTGCCGGCTCCCCCGGCAATTCGACCGTCCCGGGCGGGTTCGACGGCGGAATCGGCGACCGCGGCGCTGACGGTGCAAAGGGCGCCCACGGCGTCTTCGCGTCGCAAATCTTGATGGATTTCTGGGCCCCCGCTGCTTCTGCAAACGGACGCTCCGGCGACGCCGGTCAAGCTGGCGGAGGCGGCGGCGGCGGCGGCGGCGCGCTTCATGAGTACACCGGCGACGGAACCTACAAGAAGGGCACCGGTGGCGGTGGCGGGGGCGCCGGAGGATGCGGCGGTCAACCCGGACTCGGCGGGAAGGCTGGTGGCGCCTCCATCGCGCTACTCACGGTCAATTCCAACGTGACGGCCGACGCCACCTCGGAGCTCTTTGCAGGCCGCGGCGGCGATGGCGAAGACGGCTTCCACGGTGCGGCTGGAGGCAGCGGAGGGCGAGGAGGATATGGCACCTCGTCGACGATCTACCACCCCACCGGCACCTCGACGACGCTCCCCTGGACCTCCGCAGACGGCGGCCGAGGTGCCGACGGCGGCGCTGGAGGCCCCGGAGGCGGTGGCGCAGGTGGCCCAAGCTTCGTGGTCTTCTGCTCCGAAGGGACCTACTCCGGGGAAGCTGGCAGCGAACGGACGGTCGGTAGTGGCGGAGACGGAGGAAATGCTCCTCAGTCCACCAACTACCCTGCGCCAGACGGCCCAACGAAACTCTCGGAAGGGTGCGACTGACCTCGATGGATCCATCTCGGAGCCGCCGGCCTTCTCAGCCGGCGGCTCCTTCTGTTTGAACGTCTAAGGGCAGACCGGCTCTTCCCCCCGTGCCGCTACGGCGAGTCGGGCTGCAAGCTCGGGGTTCTTGGGTGTCTTGCCCATCTCCGGCTTCGGAATTCGTGTGCCCAGAGCCTTTGCAACGGCTTCGTCGAGCACCTCTGGGGTGCAAGGCCCGCTATCACAAGCCGAGCACGGGTCGGTCTCCCTGGCCTTCAACGCCGCGCAGTCGTGCCCGGCATTCGCCACCGACGCCAGCGCGACCAGCGCGAGTGGTCGACCATAGTCCATCGCGTAGGGGAGCCCGTTGGGCGCGAGCTCGCTTCTGAGCCCCAACACCTCGCAGCCGACCCTCCCAGCGCCGGCGGGGTCGTGCCTCGCATGCACCCGTAGATACTCGGCCAGGTCCGTCCCCGAGTTGGCGACGGTGTCCTTGTGAGCAACGAGCGACACGACCCCTCGGGCCACGAGTTCAGGGTTGGCGTCTTCGAGGTCGATCGCGCCAACCTCCACCGCCGCTGCAAACACCTGAGGCCCGGGCTCGCTCGCCGAGAGCTCGGCACGGATCAGTTTTCGCAGATGCGACCAGCCGTCTTCGTCGAGCAAAACGGTGTGCTCGTGCCAGTTGTGGTGGTCGTCGGGCAGCAGATCGAACAGCGTTTCAGCGAGGCCGACTTGACCGCGTTCGTCCCGCATCCACTCGAGCATCGGGAGCTGTTTGTCGAAGCTGTGCGTGCCGTCCAACCGCAGGTTCTGGGCGTTGAATACGGCCCGGAAACCGTCTCGAGAAACGTCCGGAACCTCGCGCCAATTCAGGCGTTCCATCTCCGTTGGTCCATGCACGGCGAGGTCGGTGGTAAGCACGTGGACGAACCGCCATGGCTTATCGCCGAGCTTGTAACCGACGACCTTCCCGTCCGGTGTCACTCCAAGCTCATGGGACTCAAAGCCGCTCGCCGCGTCGTGCTCCGACACGACGAAGGTCGAGCCGTCGCCGCCTTCGTTGATGACGAGTCGAAGTTCCTGCGTGATGTGGGTCTTCGAGAAGACGTACGAGACCTCGTGGCCGCGCGAGCGCTTCGAGGTCTTGCGCTCGAACTCGAGCCGCGCCTTGGTCTGCGCCCCCTTCGCCTTGGCCAAGACCCGCAGGCCGTCGTCGCCATCAACCGTGACCGAGCCATCGGTTTGGCCTCCGCCGAGCTCGCAGTACGGGACGCAACCGAACAGCAAGATCGCCAAGGGAACAAGCGCCCACCGAGGATGCCGCTCGACTTGTCTCGGGTGTTTTCGCAACGAATCGCCTCTGTGGTCGCGGACGCTAAACGGGACATCCTCCCGAGTAGAGTACTCCATCGGTTCGCTTCACTCACTCACGCGAATCGATGTCTGTGGACCAGCTCGAGGGATCATGGGCCGAAGGGTCGCGCGTCCTTGCGCACGCGCCGCCGAGGATGCAGCCTCTTGTCATGCTCGTTCGCAAATCCCAGACCTTCGTGCTCGCCGCGCTCATTGCGGGGAGTGCGTGCGAGAAGGAGCGTCCTCCAGAACCTCGCAATGCGCCTACGTCGAGCACATCGGCGACGAAGACAAACACGAGCACCGCACCGCGAGGCCCGTCTGATGCGGGTGTGAAGCCCACCGATGCTGGCGCGCTGGCGGATGGCGGCGAGCTGGACGCGGATGATTGGGATGCTGGCGACGCGGGACCTCCGCCCGAAGCGTCGACCAAAGCAGCCGCACAGATTCTGACCTCGAAGCTCGCCGGACGCATGAAACGCGGCGAGCTGTGGGAGTTCTATCTCGGCCAGACCAACGTGCCGTTCTTCGTGGTGGACCCCGACGACCTGCAGACGACCTGCGACAGCGACCCGGTGCTCGAGCACCTGTTCGAGGGCGAACCGAGCCGCGCCGAGGAAGGTGCGATCGAGATGCGTGAGAGCGCATGGTTCGTATTCGAGGACGACGCGGGCCGAGTGGGGATAAGGCTCGAGGGGTCCGACGCCGCGCTGTGGGTTTTGCCGCGTGGCGCGACGTGCGCGCGGCCGACGCGCGTCGACGAATTCGCGTCGACTACGGAGGTGTTTCAGGGCTTGCTCGAGGCGCGCACGGAGAGCTGCCAGGAGGCCGCAGTCGCCGAGCTCTACGACGATGGCGAAGACAGCGGCGAGATCGTTTCGCCGAAGCCGACCAAGCTGACGGGGCCGTGGAGGAGTGTTCGTCGCATGGAGCTGCGGGCCGACGGCGTGCACCTGTACGGAAAGCGGAAGAAGGAAGTGCTGCACGTGCCGATCGCGTCGGCACGGGCGACTGGAGTCGGCCACATCGCGCGCCTCTACACGTGCGACAAACGGATGGTCTTGGACGCGGAGTTTCAGGTGTTTCGTGGCTCGGTCGGCTACGATGACACGATCGGCAAGCGCGAGATTTGGGAGCTGGAGAAGTCGGGATGGAACATGGTCGCTTCGACGTCTTATCAGGTTTCGGGCGACGTCACTGGGGGAACGCGGGAGTCGCGCCTGACGTTTTCGGAGCGGCGCGACAAGTTCTCGATCAAGACGCAGGCGGAGGGCTGGTCGGCCGAGTCGGTCAGGAAGTGCCCGAAGAAAGCGGCGTTGCCGGTGCCGTGTGCTTCGGCGGAGGAGTGTGGCTACTTGACCGAGTCGGATGACTCGACGGTGGTGACGTGGAGTAGCGGGCGCAAGACAGAGAGCCGGCGGGAGGCGAGGACTCGGCAGGTGTTGTGGGAGAAGGCGGAGTGTGAG